>CADAKY010000005.1 GCA_902788575.1 uncultured bacterium
AGAAATGAAGGCTACAAAGTAACAAAAAAAATATAATAAAATCAGGGCTACAAAAAAGCAAAAAGAATCAATACAACAAAAGAGATATTTTGATGTATTTTGATGTATTTTGCTGACCTGTTACTTCAAAATTACGAGTAAAAAAAGACTTGGCTTATCAGAACACACCAAGTCTTTTTTTTTATTTTAATTTTTCTTAATCTATACTCTTAACGACCGGAATCTTTCCAATTTCTCTTATCTGACGTTCAAATTCAGATATATCAACTTTAATTGCATCAAATGTATTATAATGCATTGGAATAATTTCACTCGCACCAAGCCACTCAGAAGCTGTTACCGCGTGCTCTATATCCATTGTATAAGTTCCGCCTACAGGAAGCATTGCAATATCAGGACGATATAATTCTCCAATGACCTTCATTTCTGAATTTAAGCAAGTATCTCCGGCATGATAAATCACCTGTCCTTCTATATCAAAAACAAATCCGCAAGGACATCCCGCATACTTACCATCAGAAGTAGAACTTGAATGAAAAGCCGGAACAAGAATTACTTTTCCCCAACTGTATTCTTTCCAGCTGCCAAGCCCGAGTCCAATACTTTTTGCGCCTTTTTCCGCGCAATAATTTGCAAGTTCAAATACAGCAGTTATAGGAGCACCGGTTGATTTAGATATTTCTATAGCACTCCCCAAATGGTCACTGTGACCATGTGTTACAAAAATATTATATACATTTTCAGGTCTATAATTCGGAACACTTACTAAAAAAGGGTCAATTAATATGTGTTTACCTTTTGTCTCAATATCAAATGCGCTATGCCCAAGATAATTAATATTCATTTTCACCTCACTTATTATTTAAATTATTCATCAATTTTCTTAATTTTTTATACTCCTTACCCCATTTTTGCATTGCTTCTATTACGGGACGAAGAGTGTACCCTACATCTGCTAAATAATATTCAACTCTGTTTTCTTCAACTTCTTCTCTTACTATAAGACCGTCTTCCTCAAGTTCTTTTAAACAAGATACAAGTGTCTTTGCGGTACATCCCAATTTTTTCTTTAATTGAGAAAAACGCATTTCCGATTTCAAAAGTTCCTGTATAATAAGAAGTTTCCACTTTGCACCTACAAGCTGTAACAAAACCTGTACAGGATTTGATGATAATTCTTTATAGTCCATTAATTATTATTGTCCTTTTTATCATCTATATTACGAGTTTTTTCAGCTGAATTCCACAAGTCAATCAGCTTTTCTTTTATTCCCATTCTGCCAAACCATTTTATTACAAAACGTTCTTCATATCCAAGACCGCCATTAATTTTTGTACAATCATTAATCGAAAAAACAGCCTCAGAAATGGACACTCTCACATAAAAATGCGGCTGTGTATATTTTGTAAGATCCATCCAGATCTTTATATTATTATATTTTGCGGTATTAATATTTCGCACATTATGAGCATCAGACTGCTCCTGAATAATAAAACTCTTTAAATGATCCTCTAAATCCTTAAATGTTGCCATACAATACTTCCTCTAATTATTCAAACTGTGTATAGGAGCAGGAATTCTGCCGCCTCTTAAAATAAAATTCTCAGAAGAGAAATTATGAATATCCATCACCGGAGCTTCACCTAGCAAACCTCCGAATACAACCTTATCTCCTGCTTTTTTATCAGGTGCAGGTATAATTCTGACAGCAGTTGTTTTTTTATTTATCATACCAATTGCCATTTCATCAGCAATCATGCCGGCAATTGTTGTCACAGGTGTATTACCTGGGATTGCTATCATATCAAGTCCTACTGAACATACACAAGTCATCGCTTCAAGTTTATCAAATGTCAAAACACCTTTTGTTGCTGCTTCTATCATACCGGCATCCTCAGATACGGGAATAAATGCACCGGATAATCCTCCAACATACGAACTTGCCATAATTCCGCCCTTTTTAACAGCATCATTTAACATTGCAAGTGCTGCCGTTGTCCCATGTGTCCCTGCCTGCTCAAGCCCCATTGCCTGAAAAATTTGAGCAACGCTATCACCTACTGCAGGAGTAGGGGCAAGCGATAAATCTACAACACCGAATGGAATACCCAGCTTATCAGCCAGCTTCCGTCCTATAAGTTCTCCGGTACTTGTAATTTTATAAGCGGTTTGCTTTATCTTATTTGAAAGAACACCCAAATCAGCTTTCTTATCCAAATCAAGTATGGCGGCTCTTACCACCCCAGGGCCTGATACTCCTATGTTTAAAGCACATTCCGGTTCACCTACACCGCAGTACGCACCTGCCATAAACGGATTATCCGGTACTGAATTGCAAAAAACAACAAGCTTGGCAGCACCAATCCCGTCCTTATCGGAAGTAAGTTCTGCAGATTTTTTAATAATCTCAGCCATTTTTAAAACAGCATCCATATTAATTCCCGCTTTTGAGGTTCCGACATTAACGGAAGAACAAAGTCTCTGCGTTGAAGCCAGAGCTTCCGGAATTGAATTTATTAAACCTATATCTCCTAACGTACACCCTTTTTCTACAAGTGCAGAATACCCGCCTATAAAATCTATTCCGAGTTCTAATGCCATACTATCCAATGTATGAGCGATTTTAATATAATCTTTTTCTCTGCACGCTTCTCCTATCAAAGATATCGGAGTCACCGCAATTCTTTTATTTACGATTGGAATTGAATAATCATTTTCTATTTCATCAGCATATCTTACAAGATTTGATGCGAATTTATTAAGTTTGTATTTAATGTTATCACAAACCTGATTAATATTTTCAGACATACAATCTCGCAAACTCACTGCAAGCGTCACAGTTCTGATATCAAAATTGTGAAGCTTAATCATATTTATGGTTTCTAAAATTAAATTTTCGTCAAAAATTGTCATAGAGCTATTATACCATATTATGACTTATATTACACACAAAAATTTAATCAAAAAAAAAGGAATTCATTGCAGAATTCCTATGGTTGTTTCCTATAAAGGATTTTCTCTCGTTTTTCCTCGTGATTTCTTCTTTCTTTTATCCTTGTATTTTCCTCTTTTCTTTTCTCGTGCCTTTAATTAAATCCCAAATTCTCCCCTTTTTCCGCTTCTCTTTAATACATTAGCGGCTTTACTAATCCAGCAGCGCCTCTAAAATTCTTGCGTTTTTGTCAGCCAAAGTATTCTGTCTGACTTGTGATCTTGTAATATAGCTTCTTAAAGCTTCACGAATAAGTTCTGAACGTGAACGACTTTCATTTTCAGCTACTTCATCAATTTTGTCCAAAAAGCCTTCGGGCATTGAAATTAATACTCTTGCCATGTTCTTCTCCTTTTATATTAATACTATGTTTTTCCTCGTATATATATAAAGTATTTTTTGAATATAAAATTGCCATATTTTTTACATTTTGTTAAGTTTTGTTAAGACAAATTATATTTTACATATATCATTTCTATAGAATTTACCTGCAAAATTGATACTTTCAGCCTCAGAATAAACTCTCTCGGATGCTGTTGCAGGTGTCGGGGCAAAAGATGTCAGCACAATTGCTGAATTATTATTAATTTCATACTCAAGATATTTATTTTTAATCAAATTTGGAAACATTGTAACAACAGTATTTTCATCCAAATTATCCAGTCCGCGGATAGAATTTTTATCATTTGTTTTTAATGTCGATTTTAAAACAAGTGAAACAGCATACTTATTGTTTATAAAAACAGAATCAAATTCATCACTAAAACTTCCGATAGCACAAGATTCAAACAATGCATAAAGATTTTCATTAATATTTTCAATAATTCCGGCAGAATCTGCATTTTGAAAGAAATTTGTGCATCCCAGTATAAACAACCTGTCATCATCCGTTTTGATACCATCTAAACCAAGAATCCCTGTATACGGAGAACCGCCGTTATGCATGTAGTCAAGTAAAGGATAAACTATGTTGTCCATAAGAAAGTACTCATCATCAACGGATAATTTATAATTCGGAACACAAGATGCCATACCGTCAGTAAGCTGTCCGCCGTCACCATCTAGAGAATAGCGAAAATTAATAGAGCTGCCTACCGGTAAAGCCTTATATCCATCCGTTATTGCATAATATGAAAATGGTGTACCATACACAAAATCTTCGATTAAAATTTTATTATTTTTTTCTATAAATATTGAATTAGTTATTATTTTTGCTGTTTTATCGGATGTAATAACAGTTGCACTGTTTTTATCACATGTTTTTATTACATACGGAAAACTTTTATTTTTAATATAATCAAGAGCCATACTCTCTTTTTCGAATATACCAAACTTTGGAGTCGGAATTTTTAGTTTGTAAAAAACCTTTTTTGCCTGCGGTTTATTAAAAATAATATCTGCCGCTTTGGCTGTCGGTGCAAAAATTTGCTGATTATTTTTTGCAAAAATTGACGCGATATCGGATTTTATTGCCGTTTCTGATATTACAATCGTCAAATCAATACCATTTTCCAAAACAAAATCAATAAGCTCTTCCGGCTTATTCTCTCTGATATCAACATACGTTGTAAATTCTTTTAACGCGTCAGAGGACGGAGTAATAAATACTTCACAATTTTCTGACATTTTTTTTGCTAAAGCATAAGCATTTGCGTCATTTCCAACAATTAAAATTTTCTTATTCATAAAAAAATTATATCATAAATGATTTTTATGAATAAACAAACGGAGGTCCGTTTTTGATTTCAAAAAGTATATTATCTGCAACAACTTTCAACTCTTGAGGAGATTTGCCTTCTTGTTTTTGCCTGAAGAATTCATCACAAAGAGGTTCTATTGCAGAATCTTTTTTAGCTTTAAAATTTCTGAGTTCGGTTGCAACAAGACGTTTTTGCAAATCAAGTTCAATTTGAGCGTTATATTTTTTTACTTCAACTTCTTTAACTGCTTCTGCTGCAGCTTTTCCGCCGTATCCGAGCGCCGAGATTCCTGCAATTCCGAAAAATAAATTTTTAAACTGCGGGTTATTCGGATTCATTAGCCAGTCATAGAAAAACGAAAGGTAGTCATTAACGTGAGAAAAATAGGTAATTTTATTTCTGCCCGAACCGCCCATCATTGGGTTTACCTTTTCTGTTGCTTGATTCATGCTCTCTTTTAAATGTGTGATAAATTCTTCTTTTTCATTTTCAGGAAGATTCATTTTTCTTATGGCAGCTTCAATTTCATCAGGCTGTGCGTATATTGATTCAAGCATGTTTTCTATTAAAAGCTTGTAGGCAGCTTTTCCTGAAACTTTTTCGCCGTTATGTCCTTCTATGTTATTTAACGGTTTCCCTTCGTTAAATTCTTTTACAATAATATCAATTCCTTTTTGAGTATTTTTTATACCTTTTTTAATATATTCATCGCTCTTTCTTATGTTATGTGAAGTATAATATCCAAGTCCAACAAGCGCACCAAGTGTAAGTCCGCCTATGATAAGCATTCCTGTGTTACTTTTTTCTTTCTCTTTATTGCCCTTAAAAGAAAGCTCGTCTGTAAATATTTTGGCTTTTGATGCAAGCAAGCTTCTGATTATCTGTAATTTTCCCGAAAAAGATTGAGTTTCCACAGCTATCAAATTTTCCTGTAAATTCTTTTGTATATCAGCTTCCTGTTTTTTTACCCAAACGTCTTTAAATCCGTCAATAAATATTTTACCCATAAACGCCATAGAACCGAGCGTAATTACTCCAAGAGAGGCAAGGATGGTTTTTCTGTTAGGAGATTGTATCATAGAAAAAATACTCTGATGTATTTCGTTATTTATGCAGTGATTTCTTGTAATCCCCGGAAGTAAATATTCTTTGGTGGATTCCATTTTTCCTTTTGAAAACTTTTTCATCATTGCGGTAAATCCGCCTAAAATTCCCATTACTCCAACAGTGGCAGCACATATCGGATACAACGGATTTCTTGTTTTATTTTCTTTATCTTCGAGTTTTTCGGGTAAATCCACCTGATGTTTTGAAATAACAAGTGAATCATACGTTTCATCAAGACTCAGCAGCGGATCTTTTACGTATGAATTTACAATGATACCTTCTTTTATATTTGTATCATTACGCTTTTGAGTCTTTGTCATATTTTTTTGATGCCTTGTACTTTCAAGGTCTTGATTTATCTTCTGTATCATCTTTTCTCTTTAATAACTTACTTATAAATGTTTTTAATCTGAATAATTTTTTATCTTCATCAATTTTTGTTTCATCGTCTTTGGTATTATTTCTTTTAAATATTTTAAAGATTAACTTATTTTTAATTACAGAAACAAATTCTGAAACTTTTTTATTTATAAAAGCTTTTAATTCCCCAAAAATTGCGTTCAATTTGTCTTGAATATCAATTTTCAATTGGGAAATCTTATTTGAAATATTTTGAATAGATTGTGTAACCGTTTTAACAATATTTAAGGCAGGAATGATAATTCCCTGAATAAAAGCTGTAACAGGTTTTAAAATCGGATTGGATGACATTTGAGAAACAATTTCTGCAAGTCTTGCCGACATGTTTTGAAGCTGAACTTCAAACTCTTTAACGTTTAGAGCGTGTTTTGCGATATTGTTTTCGTGCTGTTTATCAGCTTCTGCTCTTGCCTTCATCATAGCACCAATCATTGCACACTCATGATAAGAAAGTTCCCCGGGTTTTTTAATCCGTTCGCCCGCTCTGAGTCCGCCTCCGCCGCCCATACCGGAACAAATCGGACAAGCAGAAGGTGCACATCCGTGCGGACAAGTCCCTGCATTAACCTTATTAACATTTTGTATCGAATTAGACAATAAAAAATCTTCCTTTGCGATTTTGCCGCAGCGGAAGAAACATATAATCAATACTCTGGTCACGAAGTATTGATTTGTCTTGGGAGGGCAACATAAATTAATAAACTAATATACATCACCCCTTCCGGCTTTTACGGCTGCGGCACAGTCGGGGACTTCCACCCCTGGTTTCCACATATTCAATTTCTTTTATGATAAGTTAATCGGGGATAAAAGTAAACCCTTGTTTATAATATAATTAACCTATGCAAGGTCGAAATTTTTATTTTAAAGATATTTTAAATATTGCATTCCCTATAATGCTCGGTAATATAGGGTTTATTATGATAGGTGTCGGGGATGTTATTGTAGCGGGGAGACATTCAACAGATACGCTTGCGGCAATCAGCCTTGCAACAGCAATAACAAACTGCATTATGATGCTCGGAATCGGAATCCTCGGAAGCATTTCCGCAATTTTATCTAACTACAGAGGCGAAGGTAAAAGCGTAGAATCGTATTTTGTACCATCAATAAAATTTGCACTCATTCTTGCAACAATAACTGCAAGTTTGATATTTGCTTGTATTCCGCTTATTGATAAAATAGGATTTGAAGCAAGGCTGGTTCCTATAATAAAAGACTATTTCTTCATAACCGCATTTGCAAGTTTTGGGGGATATTTGCATTGTGCCGCAAAAGAATTTCTCCAATCCTTTGAAATTGTTTTATTCCCAAATCTTGTCACTATTTTTTGTATATTTTTAAACTTGTTTTTAAATATAATCTTTGTATTCGGATATTTCGGAATTCCGGAAATGGGTGCAATAGGGCTTGCAATATCAAGTTTGATTGTCAGATATTTTATGGCGGCAGTATTACTTGTTTATTGTGTAATAAAAATCAAAACCGGAAACAACAAAGACTTTAAATTCTTTAAAGACCTCATAAAAGTAGGGTTGCCGGCATCTTTAGCAATAATGGTAGAATTCACCGGATTTAATATTATATCAATTGTAATGGGCAGAGTCTCAGGAATTTATGCCGCGGCTCACAACATAATGTGCACATTAACAAGCGTTTCTTTTATGGTTCCGCTTGCAATCTCAGCAGCTACAGCTGTAAAAGTAGGATATTCAAACGGTGCAAAAAATTATATATCAATGAAAAAATACGCATTTACCGGCATCAAAATTTCAGTTTTATTCATGGCGTGTTCGGCAGTAGTAATCGGTTTGATTCCGGAATTTCTTATAAAATTATTCACTTCGGATACTGCTCTTATCAAAGTATGCGTGCCGATAGTCTATGTTTTATGCTTTTTCCAAGTCTTTGACGGCTTACAGGTTTCACTTTCCGGTATCTTTAGAGGATTGAAGAAAACAGGAGTAGTACTAATATCTAATATTATCGGATATTGGTTTATAGCTTTCCCTCTCGGATGTTTATTAGCATTTAAATTTAAACTTAACCTTCTCGGATTCTGGTGCGCATTAGGATTTTCTTCTGTAGTTTTGTGTTCTATTATGCTAATATCTATGTTAAAAAGGTTCAAAAATCCGGAGGAATAATGCCGCATTTTTTTATAAGTGAAGATGAAAAAGTCTGCAAAAATAAAATAGTTATATCAAGCGAAGAAAATTATCGCCACATCGCTCGCGCACTCAGAGCAAGAGCAGGCGAAAAACTTTTATTGATAGATAATAATCAGATTCAATATGAAACAACAATTGTAAATATCAATTCCTCCGAGATTGAATGCAAAATTGAAAAGTCTTATTTATCAAAAAGAGATTTGGAATTTGATTTGTATCTGGCTCAGTCTCCGCTGAGGAGTGATTCACAACTTACGATAATGGAAAAATCTACAGAGCTTGGGATAAGAGGTGTATTCCCTGTGATTACGGATAATTGCGCTGTTTCAATAGAGAATGCCGTAAAGAAACACGAAAAATGGCAGCGGGTAATGTACGAAGCTTCAAAACAATGCGAACGAGCAAAGATTCCGACTTGTTATGAGCCTTCAAGCTTGGAAGAAGTTTTTGAAAAAGAAAAGTTTGACAGAATCATTGTTTTTGGTGAACGTTCAACAGAAATTTCTTTAAAACAATATCTTACTAAAAATCCTGTTTTAAAGAATGAAAAATTACTCGTCGTTATAGGTCCGGAGGGCGGGTTTTCACAAAAAGAATTTGATTTATTCAGAGAGAAAAAATTCCCGATTATATCGCTCGGAAATTTGATATTAAAAGCAGACACAGCAGTTACAGTAGGAATCGGAGATATTATTTATGAATATCAAGGATGATTTTATACTCAAAAATATAAATGAAGGATACCTTGTAGGAGGCTCTGTTCGTGACTTCTTGACCGGAAAAATCTTCTATGACAGAGATATCGCAATCAAAGGAGCAGAAGAGTTTGCAAAACAACTTGCGCAAAAACTTAAAGGTGTATTTATAGTACTGGATGATAAAAATAAAATTTACAGAATCGTTCTCCCAGACAAGCTTAATTACCTTGACATATCCGAACTCAGGGGTGCAAATATTGAAGAAGACCTTAAGAAAAGAGATTTTACTATAAATGCAATCGCTTATGACCTAAATGAAAACAAATTCATTGACCCGTTAGGCGGAATGGAAGATATTAAAAGCGAAATCATAAAAGCTATTGAGGAAGAAAATTTTGTGGAAGACCCGCTTAGAATCCTGCGTGCATACAGATTTATGGCAACTACGGGGTTTGAATTTGAAAAAAGTTTGGCTTCTGTATTAAAAAAATACTCGCAGCTTTTAAACAATCCCGCCAAAGAAAGAATCCATGATGAAATAATGAAGCTGTTTGGCGGAAAACAAACCGCTAAAACTCTTCTTAAAATGTACGAAGATAAAATTTTGGAAATAATTTTTCCATGTGTAAAAGATATAGAAAAAATTCCTCCAAACTCACATCATCATTTAGATTTAATTCATCACGTGATTGAAACGGTAAGACAAATTGAAATTCAGTACGAAGAAGCGGAAGAAAAAATTAAAGAGCATTTAAACAGTATTGATTTTGGCGGATATCCACGGATAAATCATTTAAAAATAGCAGGTTTCTTGCACGATATAGGCAAGCCTTCAACCTGGACTATAGAAGAAAACGGAAAAAGACACCGGTTTATAAAACATGATATTATCGGTTCAGAGCTTGCTGTTCCGCTTTTAAGAAAACTGAAATTTTCAAACAAGCAAATTGATTATATAACTGAAATGGTTAAAAAACATATTTATCCTTCAAACGTAATATCAGCACCTGATGTTGATGACAAAATTATGATGAGATACATCCGAAAAATGGAAAATAATGTTATTGATAATATTGTTTTGGCAAAAGCAGACAGGCTTTCCGCCCGTGGTGAAGATATTACAAAAGCAATGATAGACGCAAATATTAACGGACTAAATCATCTGTTAAAATTCTATCTTGAAATTAAAGACTCGCTAAAACCTCTTCCAAAACTCATTGACGGAAAAGAAATAATGGCAATCAAATGTATAAAACAATCGCCAATTTTAGGCAAAATTATAAATGACTTAAAAGAAGCCCAAATAAGCGGTGAAATTTTAACAAAAGAAGACGCAGAAAAATTTGTAAAAAATTATTCTCTGTGATAGAATTTTTTTACCCAATCAAGGAAGGAATGTGTATTTATATGAATATTTCTGCTGTTAGTTTTTTGGGTAAACCAAAAAACTACGGAACTGTAGATAAATATATTTCCCGCTCTGCTCAGCCGGAGAAAGAAGATTTTAAATGGCTAAAAGAGCAGGGTGTTACTGATGTTTTTAATTTTAGAACAATGATAATTCCGAAGGCAGGAGAAAACGAGCAAAAAGTAGTGGAAGAACTTGGAATGAAATATCACAATATTCCAAGCTATACACGACACCCCTATGAAACAAACGTTTACGCTTTTCTTGAAGGAGTGGAAAATGTTATTAAAAAAGGCGGGAAAGCCCATATTCACTGCAAAGCAGGTGCAGACAGAACAGGCATGTACGCATTTATTTATAAGATGCTAAAAGGTATAGGAACATTGGAAGAAAACAAAGCCGAATGGATGAGCTTTGGACACCATTTTAAACTATATCCGGATCTTATAAATTGGGCTGAAGATTTTGTAAAAAGAACTGCTAAATCTAGTAAATAATCTGTACAGTAATATTTCTTGAACGCTCTTTATTATCAAAATCAAGAAGAACCACCTGCTGCCATGTTCCCAAATTTAGAAGACCGTCTTTTAACGCTATATTAACTGAGCTTCCCACTAATGCAGAACGAACATGAGCATACCCGTTACCGTCATGCCAAATTTCGTCGTGATGATATTCGGCACCGGATGGTGCAATCCTGTCAAGCGCTTCTCTTAAGTCTTTCACAAGCCCTTCTTCAAACTCAATCGTTGTTACTGCTGAAGTACTGCCTTGAATAGATACACATACAAGTGCATCCTTAAGTTCATGTTTATACACACAATTTTGAACATGCTTTGTAATATTTATTACATCAGTATTTCCAAGAGTTTGAATAACAAAATTTTCATTAATTATCGGCATATTTCCTGCTCCGTTTTTTCGTTGAGTTCCATTTTTTGACCATCTCCCATCATTGGGATATCATTATTATCTTTTTGTATAATTGAATGTCTTTTTTTATAAATTATAAAGAAAAATGCTGCCATTAAAACGGTGACTAAAATTATTACGTAATTCATATATTGTTTTATTGTTTCTCCGAACAGCATTAAAACAATACTTTCCAGAAAGAATCTTCCGCCGCGTCCGCAAAAGCTTACTGCAATAAATTTTAATATATTCATATTTAAAATGCCGCTTGCAATTGTAAAAATATTATACGGAATCGGTGAAAATGCTGAGAAAAATACGGCAAAAGAACCGTATTTATCATACAACTTTTCAACAGCATCAAGTTTGTCAATATTTTTACCGAAAAAATGGTTGAACAAAGGACGTCCGCCGTATTTTCCGAATAAATATCCGAATACACCACCTGTAACTGAACCGCACGTACAAATCAATGCAAAGAATAAGGCCTTCTGTGGAATTGTCAGAGACATCGCAATAAGCATAATATCCGGAGGTATCGGAAACCCCGGAAGACAGCTCTCAATCGCAGCATTTATCACAAGCCCCGGCATACCGAGTGACTGAAAAAAATTACTTATACTTAATATTATTTGATGCATTTTTATCCCTTACTGTTCTATTATTTTATACAAATTACCGGCTTCCTGCACGCTGACATTTCCCTCCGGTACAATCAAAACTTCATACTTTTCTGTTTTATTTGCAAATTCAATTTCTATAATATCACCTATTTTTAATTGTTTTGCAGGCTTTGCCGAATTCCCGTTCACAAGAATTCTACCTGTTTCGGCAACAGATGCCGCTACTGTTCTTCTTTTTATCAATCGTGAAACTTTTAAAAACTTATCCAGTCTCATTATATTTTTTTGATAACCTCTTTTACCAAAGCTTTAAACTTATCTTTTGCAGTATTAGCAGCTCTTATTACGTCCTGATGAGTCACAACAACACTGTTTACACCGGCTGCAGAATTACATATACAGCTCAAACCGATAATTTTCATACCCGCCCAATTAGCAACGATAGCCTCAGGAACAGTAGACATTCCGATTGCATCAGCGCCCATAATTCTTGCCATTCTAACCTCCGCCGGTGTTTCATAAGAAGCTCCCGGGAGTGCCATATATACACCTTCCTGCAAATCTATTCCGAGTCTGTCACCTATTTTATGCACGAGTTCTATATATTCATTATTATAAACTTCACTCATATCCGGAAATCTTTCACCCATAGAATCATCATTGGCTCCAACAAGAGGATTTACCCCCATTGCGTTTATGTGGTCAGTTATTATCATTAAGTCAGAAGGATGAAAATTAGGATTGACTCCACCAGCCGCATTTGTAATAATCAAGCTTTCTACTCCAAGTTTTTTCATTACTTTTACAGGAAATGCAACTTGACGAATAGGGTGCCCTTCATAAAAATGAAATCTGCCTTGCATCATTACAACATTTTTACCGCTGATTTTGGCAAATACCAATCTGCCCTTATGCCCTTTTACCGTTGATACCTGAAAACCGGGAATATCTGAATAAGGAATTGCAATATCACAATATTCATCAGCTAATTCCCCCAGACCGGAGCCTAAAATAATGCCTATTTGAGGAACAAAATCACCGATTTTTGATTTTATAAATTCTACAGCCTGATTTAACATACTCCCTCCTAACCATCTTACCGGAATTATACTATAAACAATTATAAATATAAAGTTAGTGTTTTTAAATAAAAACCCAAGTTATGAAATATAACTTAGGTTTTTAAACTATATAATTATTATTAATTAAAACAATAATCTAAACAGAAGGAATCTCTTGTTAAGTTTTTCTGAGAACTTCTTCAAATTAGAAACAGTCGCAGATGTATCTGACATAATCTGTTTAAGATTTTCTTTGTCACCATTACCGTTTATTGTTTCTAATGCCGTTGTAACTTCACACATTGTTGTATTCAAGTTGTCAATTGAAGCTGTTAATTTAGCCTTAAGTTTTTCATCTTTTGTCATGCGATTTACTGAAGTTGAAATTTCATTAAGGTTTTTCATTACAGCATTCAAATCTTCTCCAAACGCTTTAGCATCAACAGAACCCACTATCGGTGCAAGTTCATCAGACAATTTTGAAATCGCCTCTGCTGTATTATACAATGCCGGCTTGAACTTTTCATCTCCAATTATACCGTTAATATTTGTAGCAAGTCTGTTAAAGTTGTTTGATACATCTGACATCATCCACAAAATAGCATCTATATCATTTCTTGAAGTATCAATAAGTTTCTCTGTTTTTGCTAAAGTTGTTGTAGCCTGTGCTGTAAGCTGTTTAAAGTTAGAAACAGAATCTCTGATTTCAGCTATCATTTTATCATTCATCAGGTCATTAACCATTCTGCTCATTTCTGTCAAAGACTCGGCTGCCTGATATTGCAAATCCATAAATGTTGCTATTCTCATAGGTTCAATAATCGTATACGGGGAAGTTTGATTCGGATAAGGTAATGGAGAATTGTCCATTGGTGCAACTCTTAGTTTCTTTTCTCCGTCATCACCCGTTACAATATTACCCAGCATAAACCGCGGAAGACGCAGCCCCGGAAGATTTATAACATAATCAATTCTGTTTGCATATTGCGTTTTTACAAATTCAGAAAGTTCCAAAGGAACAAGCTTTGATGTCATAATTTGTGATTTTTTTACAAAACCTACATCATAAAATTTGTCATCTAGTTTAATTTCAACCTTTGCACCCTGCTGGATTAAGTCTTTATCATAAACCGGAATATAGACAGAACGCAATTTTGGTGGTGTAATTTCAAGAAACTGCTCACCAATAAGCCCTGACTGTTGAATTGATAATGTAGAAGCCTTCGGAATTGTAATATTTGGTTCTGTTATAACAAATTTCATCTTTACATAGCTAGACTCACCATCTACAACAGGTGTAATTTCTTCTACTTGACCGACTCTTAGACCCATCATCTGAACTCCGGAACCTGGTCTCATTCCGTTTACATCCTTAAATTGAACCTCTATACGTTCTGCAGATGAAAAAGAACGACCTTTTATCCACAAAATTGTGAATAAAAGAATGGTTAAAGAAATTATTGTTAATATTCCAACTTTAAATGCTGATGAAATTTTCATATATCAAATCCTTTGTTAATTCATTTTCATAGGTCCGTCTATTGCTGCTTCCACAAACTGCCTTGTATAAGGAGTTTCTTCTCTGCACAACTCTTCAGGTGTACCTTGAAAAACTGCATGTCCATTATACAACATCAAAACTGAATCTGCTGTCCTTCGAATGGTGGACATTTGGTGTGTTACAACTATCGACGCGGCATGCGTTTCGTTTTTAAGCCTTACAATATAATCTTCAATCAACGTTGAAGATATAGGATCTAAGCCCGCTGTAGGTTCATCATACAAAATAATTTTCGGTTCTGTTACAATCGCACGTGCAAAACTTACACGTTTTTGCATACCTCCTGATAGTTCAGACGGAAATTTTTCTTCTATTCCGGATAAACCAACCAGTTCCAACTTTTCAGCAACAATTTTTTCTAATTCTTTACGTGTATATTTCCCTCTCAAATCTTTTCTCTCCTGAAGTGCAAAAGATATGTTGTCAAAAACATTTAAAGAATCAAATAGAGCAGAATACTGAAATACCATCGCAATATCTCCGCCTGTTGTAATGATATCACCGGAATCTTTTTCAAGAAGTCCGCTTATGAGTTTTAAAACTGTACTTTTACCTGAACCGCTGAATCCTACAATAGAAAGAATTTTTCCGTCATCAACTTTGAAGGAAATATCGTCTAATATAATTTTTTTATCAAATGATTTTACAAGATTTTTTACTTCAATTCCCATTTTTATTTTAAATAAGTGATTTAGTGATTAAATTATTTTAACTTATCTCACTTATATCTCCTTTCTTTTAATAGAAAAATGCCGCTGCAAAAATTAAATCAAGAATTACAATTGCAACAAAAGACCAAACAACAGCCTTTGTCGTTGCTATTCCGACCCCTTTTGCTCCGTCACGGGCAGCCATTCCGCAAGAGCAACTAATTAGAGTAATTACAAACCCGAATGCAACAGATTTCATTATACATACATTCAAATCATGCATATTAAGTCCGAACCATACAGAATCGAAAAACGCTTTGTAGCTTAATCCGGACACAATATTTGAAGCAATTGCACCGCCTAATATTCCGACAGCGGATGCAATAACAACAACTATCGGCATCATAATGGTACCAGCTACAACTCTCGGTGTAAAAAGATAATGCACAGGATTGACATGTAAAACACTTATTGCATCAATTTGTTCTGTTACTTTCATTGTTGCAATTTCGGACGCCAGAGAAGAACCAATCATAGAAATAATTGCGAATCCTGACATTATAACAGCTTCTTCTCTAACCATAAGAATAGAAATAAGCATTCCTACATAATTGCCACCGCCTTGTTTAACCATCTCTCCTGCAACCTGCATTGCTACAATTATTGATGTCATTCCGACAATTGAAAGCGTAATCGGAAGTGAAGAAATTGCAAATCTGGAAGATTGATTCATAATTTCGGTAAAAGTTGTAGGAAAATCACGCAAACCGCGCAAAAATTCTATTCCATAGGCAACAATCTCTCCTAAAGTTGAAACAAAATTACGAAACTCACTTTCCAGAGAACGGTATATTTTATATGTATATGTAGCTTTATAGTATACTCTCATTTTTTACCTTATGTGTAATTTACAACACATTTGTTTATATTATACCAAAGAGTTAGTATATGTACAAAATCTTAACAAAAAACGCGTTCAATCGAAAAATTCGATTGAACGCGTTTTATTTATTAAATGTGTTTATAATTTAAAAAGCGCCCAATCTTGAATTAAAAATTGAGCGCTTTTTCAAATTATATTCTTCCTAGTGCCTTAGTAACCTAATGCCCTAGTGTCTTCAACTATAGTTTAGAAGCAACCATCAAAGTAGTTTCTGCTAATCTTGTAGAATAACCCATTTCGTTATCGTACCAAGAAATAATCTTAACTTGGTTTCCGCCCATTACACGAGTTAATAAAGCATCAACAGTTGAAGATTGTGAAGTTCCAACATAGTCAGAAGATACTAACGGTTCTTCAGTATAGCAAAGAACATGTCCGTCAGCGCCTTCTTTTAATGCTGCATTAACTTCTTCTACTGTAACGTTTTTAGAAAGTTCAAATACAACGTCTACTAAAGATACGTCCGGAGTAGGAACTCTCATAGCGAAACCGTCCAATTTACCTTTTAATTGCGGTAATACTAATGCAACAGCTTTAGCTGCACCTGTTTTTGTAGGAACGATATTCAAAGCGCCTGCTCTGGCACGACGAGGATCTTTGTGACCTGCATCTAAGATTCTTTGGTCACCAGTGTAAGAGTGAACAGTTGTCATCAAACCTTTAACAATACCGAATTTTTCATCGATAACCTTAGCTACAGGAGCTAAGCAATTTGTTGTACAAGATGCCATAGAAATTACGTTGTGTTTTGCAGGATCGTATTCTTTGTCATTTACGCCTAAAACAATTGTTTTATCTTCATTTGTAGCCGGAGCTGAAATAATAACTTTCTTAGCACCTGCTGTGATGTGAGCTTTAGCTTTTTCAGCATCTGTGAAGAAACCTGTTGATTCAACAACAACTTCTACGCCCAAATCTTTCCAAGGAAGATTTGCAGGATCTTTTTCTGCGAAGAATTTAATCTTCTTACCGTTTACAATGATGCCTTCTTCGTAAGCTTCAACTTCGCCGTCAAATTTGCCCATTACAGAGTCATATTTAAAAATTCTTGCTGCATCTTCCGGTTTCAAACCAGGGTCATTGATTGCAACATAGTTAATTTTATCAAAGATACCTTCTCTGATAGCTGCTCTTAATGTGTTTCTACCGATTCTTCCGAATCCGTTAATTGCTACGTTTACCATAAGTTTAACTCCTTCTTATTTTATGTAATACGTTTACGCTATCAATCGTAATTCAAACATTTAGGTAAATCAAGTTTAATACAACAACAAATAATTAATTTTTTATTAAGAATATCAAAATCGCTTGTGTTAATATTAGTTTATGAAAATAGCTAAATTCAAAATTGAAGAATGGATGAACAAGTATGAAAGTTCTGCTTTATACGATTTGACAACAACTTGTATAAAACCGCTTTCAATAAATGAATTATGTGATTCAATTCCTAATGAAGTTCTTAATAAACCGCTGGGTTACGGTGACATAACGGGTTCACTCAGACTAAAAAAAGCTATCCAATCTCTTTATGAAAATATTAAAATTGACAATATTACGGTTACCCATGGTGCAATTGGCGCAAATCAGCTTGTATTTTTATCAATGCTCGAAAAAAGAGATGAAGTTATTTCGATAATACCAACATACCAGCAGCACTATTCAATTCCTGAATCAATAGGTTCTAAGGTTTACAAGATTTTCTTAAAAGAAGAGAATAACTGGCTTCCTGATTTATCAGAAATTGAATCAGTAATAAGTACAAATACGACTTTGATAACACTTAATAATCCAAACAATCCGACCGGCTCAGTTATTCCGGAAGAAATGCTGGAAGAAATTATAAAGCTTGCAAGAAAATATAATGTATGGATTCTTTGTGATGAAGTATACAGAGGGCTAAACCTCAACGGGAAACCGTATTCAAAATCTATTGTCGATATGTATGAAAAAGGAATTTCTGTCGGAAGTATGTCTAAAACATATTCTCTCCCCGGACTCAGAGTCGGATGGGTTGCCTCAAGAGCGGATTTAATAGAAGCAATAAATAAGCAAAGACAATACAATACTATATCAGTAAGTTATCTGGATGATTATTTTGCATCTGTTGCGCTTGAACAAAGAAGCCGGATTGAAACCAGAAATCGTATTATTCAACATTCAGGAATTGAAATTTTAAAAAAATGGTTAAAATGCGAACCAAAAATGAATTGTATTTTACCTTCCGGAGGAACTACAGCACTTGTTAAATACAAAGATAACATTCCGTCTGCAGAATTATGCGCCGGTCTTCAAAATGCAACAGGAGTTGCACTTCTCCCCGGAGAAACGATGGAAATGGAAGGGTATGTAAGAATAGGATTTTGCGCGGAGAATTTGGAAAAAGCTCTTGTTAATATATCAAATTACATTAATTCACCGTTGATACAAAATTAGTTCCCGCTAAGCTAAAAATTTTCTCTGTTTAATATGGTTTATTTATAAGAGCCTTGTGCGCGCAGTTTTCTATGGTGTCGTCAAGCGGAGTAAGTTTTTCTCCAAGTGCAAGTTCAAGCATATAATCGGCAAAATGCGGATTCTTAGGTAAAAAAGAACCGTGCAGATATGTACCGAAAACATTTTTAAATCTTGCTCCTTCGCTTTTGTCCATGCCGTTATTACCGTTTCCGACGGATACAGTTCCTAAAGGTTTCGTTTCACCTTGCAAATAAGTTAATCCGCTATGATTTTCAAATCCGACAAGAGTTTTTGGTTCAACAAATTCAGTTTTGGCAGTAACATTTCCTATAAATCTTTTGTTCCCTGCGACAGTATATGCATCCAAAAGGCTTATGCCCTCTAATCTGTCACCCTCATGCGGTTGATAATAATGACCCATAAGCTGGTATCCTCCGCAAATACCCAGAAAAACACATCCTCTGTCACGTTCACCGGTTAAAAAGTCTTTATGTCTTTGAAGTTCTTTTGAAACTTCTATCTGCTGCAAATCCTGACCGCCACCGATAAAATATATGTCGTGCTCGCTAATATCATCACCTACATCAATTTCATCAACAGAAACATCTATTCCGCGCCACTCACATCTTCTTTGAAGAGTCAGTATATTCCCGCCGTCACCATAAATATTCAACAGTTTCGGATAAAGATGTCCAATTTTTAACTTCTTCATACAGCAAGTTCCTTAACAAGTTTGACTGATTTTTGTCGTTTATTTGTATGAGTTTTAATATACTCATCCAATAAGTCGAAACAAACTTGACAGACTTTTTCTGTTGCTTTTTTGTCATAATCGCTTTCAAAATCAAAATCAAACTGGAGCATTGCCTGTAAAAAATCCCTGATTTTGTGGTGCATTTTTAGTTTCACGCCCAATGTTTCGTTGCATTCTTTACAAATTGTTCCGCCCATTTGAGTAGAAAAATACATATCTTCATCCAAAATTCTTTCACCGCAACAAAGGCAGGTATCCAGCTCTACACAAAAACCCATTATAAGAAGCATCTTAAGTTGAAATTTAATAACTGAAATCAGCATATCTTTTTTTTCATTAGAATCCGAAATTCTGTTCAAAGCCTTATATAAAAGTTCATAAATCTCAGCAGACGCAGATTCGGAACCTTCACCAAAATTCATAACCACTTCTGAAACATAGGTTGAAAGCGTTAGTTTATCAATATCCTCTCTTGTTTTTCTAAAATGATTAACCGTCTGTGCTTGCACTATTGTATCCATAGAACGCCCTTTAAAAAGTTGAAGAGTATTTGCCACAAGCAAATCCATTCTTGCGCCTAATTTACTTTTTGGTTTTTTAATCCCTTTTGCGACTCCTTTTATAAGTCCATTGTCTTTTGAATACATTACAATAATTTTATCTGCATCGTTAAGATTATATGACTTTAAATTTATAGCCTCTGTTACGTAATTATTCATAATAAGCCTTTGTCCCCTGATAAACTCCTCTGAATACTTTTTCAAGTTCCGATTCATCATTAGAGTTTTGAAGAGCTTCCTCCTGTGAAATACAATCTTTATCAACAAGCATGGCAAGAGACGTATTTAGAGAAATCATGTTATCAATAGTGTTATCCCGCAGCAATTCATAGATTTCATCAGTATTGTCTTTGTTAATATAGTCCCTGATTGTTGAAGTTACAACCATAATTTCACAAGCAGGATATCTCTTATTGTCCTTTTCGGAATATACAAGTTTTTGAGCTATAGTTGAACGCAAAGTTTCGGAAAGCTGTTTTCTGATAAGATACCTGTTTGATTCTTCAAACATATTAACGATTCTGTTAATCGTCTGAACAGCATCATTTGTGTGCAGAGTTGATAATACAAGGTGACCAGTCTCTGATGCTTTTAATGCTGCTTCCATAGTTTCTTTATCTCTGATTTCTCCGATAAAGATTACATCCGGATCTTGTCGCAGTGCATATTTAATACCATCTGAAAAACTGCCGGTATCAACACCAACCTGACGTTGAGAAATTATACTCTTTTTACATCCGAACACATATTCAATCGGGTCTTCAATCGTTACGATATGTTTTGATGTGTTCGTATTAATTTCATTAATCAAAGATGCAATAGTTGTAGACTTACCGCTACCTGTCGGACCGGTTACAAGCACTATGCCATTTTGATATTCAATAATCGATGACAAAATATCCGGCAATGATAGTTCATTTAGCTTTGGAATATTATATGAAATATTTCTTATAACCAAAGCCGGCATGCCTATTTGACGGTTATAATTAACTCTGAATCTTGAGCATCCCTGTATTTCATACATAAAATCCAAATCGCACATGGAAAGAATTTTATCCTTGACTGAAGACGGCGCAATTTCAACAATAGCTCTGTCCAAATCATCTCTTGTCAAAGATTCCATATTAATTTTTTTAATAAAACCGTTTTTTCTTATATACGGAGAGTGCCCGACCATCAAGTGTTCATCCGAAGCACCTGTTGCAACAGCACTTTTCAAAAATTGTATAATATCAAACATCCCAATCTCCCAATATACTCTATAATATCATTGTCTTAAAAATTTGACAATTTTATTCTTTAAACAAATCTATTTCCAAACCCTCATAAGCCATGATTGCATCTTTTGAGGCATATTCTTCTGCTAAAGAATCCAGTTTATCGTCATTATACCCCGGATCATAATGGAAGAATACAATTTTCTTAGCTCCCACCTGTTGTTTACAATCTAATGCCATTTCAAAAGTTGAGTGTCCGAAGCCTTGCTTAGGGACGTAAATACTCAAATAATCCTCTGTTGAATACTGAGCATCATGCACTATTAAATCACACCCTTTTGCAAACTTGATAAGCTTTTTATCCCCTCCGGGATAACTTTCTTTATCAGTAGCATACACAAACACTTTACCTTTATGAGCAATTCTGTATATAAAAACACCATTTTGAGGGTGTGCATAAGACTTGTAACATGTTATTACAACATCGTTGTCATCGTAATCGCCGTCTTTTAAGTCATTAACTCTTATAACACGCGGTCTTTCTTCATTAGGTTTAAATATAATATAATTTGTCTCATTCAAATCTACAATCTGCAAATCAGATGCTATATCACCCAAATCAAGCGGAAAAGATTTAGTAAAAAGAAGTTTAGAAAGTTCTTCTTCCAAAGTTTCATTATAATTTACACCGCCTAATAAACTCATTCTTGTAGAAGCAAGGTGAGATGGTCTGAAAAACGGGAACCCCTGTATATGATCAAGATGAATATGGCTCAAGAGAATCGTGCATCTAACAGGAGTTCTGTCAGTAATAGTAGTACCTGATTCAATATACTTTTGCATAAGCTCATTACCCAAACTTATAAGTCCTGTACCCGCATCAAGTATTATTAAATGCCCGCCGGCATGAACTTCTATACAAGCAGTATTTCCGCCGTATTTTAAATATTCTTTGTCTGCAACAGGATAACTTCCTCTCACCCCTCTGAACTTTATCTTAAATTCATCTGCCATTATTCTTCCCTTCTTAATTCAAAACTCCCGTTTCGATCATTTTCTTCACCGGCAAGCAATTGAGTACCCATAACTCTTATTTTTGAATGATTTTGTACTTCTTTTAAATTTGTTTCTTTTAAAAATACGTCTACTTTAACCTTATTTTTTGTTGTATTTATATTAATAACTCTAAAAGCATTCGGATATGTAACAAGTGAGGGACAAGATATTACAAGTATATTATCAAATTGTCTTAATCTTGCGGCATGGTAATGTCCCTGCAATATGATAACAGGATTTGTATGAGTTTTTATAAGTCTTCTTATATCATATTCGTTAACAAATTTGTGACTAGAGCTTGAATAGGGTTCTACAACAGGGACATGAGAACAAATAATCACAGTGTCTTTTTGATGACTGTCAAGCTCTTCTTTTAACCATTGCATTTGCTCTGCTGATATTTCACCGTTTGTCGTAATTTTATAATCAATAATAGAATCAAGGCAAATTACTCTGTACCCGCGTTTTGGAGTGAAAGCATAATAAATATTTTTATTCTTCATTTTATTTGTATGTTTGCCGAGAATTTCAACAAATCGACTCTTTGTAAGCCCGCCATCAATGCAGATATCGTGATTTCCGTCTATTGCGTACCAAGGGTATGTCAGTTTTTTTGTATACTCTGTGAATTTTTCTAATTCGGATTCTTTCGGCTTGTTAATCAAATCTCCTGTAAACATCACAAAATCATACGGTCCCGATGTATTAATCTGAAAAATTACATCATCTAACAATTCTCCTGAATTTTTTAACATTTTGTAAGAAGTATTTTCTTCAAACGAAGAAAAATGCGCATCACTCACTTGTGCCAGCCGCAAATTATTATTAGCAGCCGTACAAACCTGTGAACCGATTAAAAATGCCAAAACAATTGTTAATACAAAATTAACAAACCTTGTGAAAAATGATTCTTTTTTCTTTTTTTCTCTTCTCATATAACTCTAATAATAATCTATTTTGCATTTTAAAGTCAATGTGTAACAAAAAGAAGCCGCCCCGAATACTCGGGGCGGCTTCAATCGAAATCTTATTTCTATATTTATATCAAGTTCAATGCGATACTTGGTGTTTGGTTTGCAGTTGCAAGAAGTGTTGCAGATGACTGCTGTAAGATTTGGTATTTAATATAGTTAGAAGATTCAGTTGCTACATCAGCATCCTTGATTGAAGAATTTGCTGATACGATGTTTTCCTTTTGTACGGCGATTGCATCAACAGCTGATTCAACTCTGTTCATATATGCACCGATTAGAGCAGTTCTGCTTGAAACGTTTTCGATAGCGTCATCAATAAAGTACAAGAATTCACGAGCTGTTTCATCATCTGTGTAAACAGCATCACAAAGTGCTGTAATACAAGATTTTACAGAATCTGCTGTACTTCCGTCTCCATCAGGGTCATACTGATTTTCAATCTTCGGATATGTATTCGTATAATCATATTTAACACCGTTAGTCAAAGTTACGCTTGTGTTCTTAATTCTTGCATACAATGCAGGAGTTAAGAAATCCATACTTACTTTAGTCGTATCATCAGGTTCTTTTTGTCCCGGTCTTATAACCCAGTTATCATTTGGTGTACCTGGATCTTTACCATCTTGTGGCGGTACAAATAAAGCTGTACACATTGTTGATTTGAAGATTGATGAATCCAAATTAATAATGTTTGGTCTTCCAGCATTGTTACTTACCTGAAGATTTACACCTGTACCGGATTTAGCAGCAGGGCTTGTACCGTCTAATAATTTGATTCCGTTAAAGTCGATAACTTTACAAAGACGGTTAATTTCTTCCATTCTTTGTTGAACTTCAGTTCTGATTGCTTTCATTGAAGCGGTACCATAAGTTCCGTTAGCTGCTTGTTCCGTCAAGTCTCTAACACGTTGAAGGTAGCTGTTTACGATATCCAAAACACCTTCAGCAGTATCCAGAAGTGATAAACCCATTGTAGCATTTGATTCTGCAACATCATAACCTGAGATTTGTGCTTCCATCAATGTTGAAACTGATGAACCTGCAGCATCATCTTTACCTGAGTTAATTCTGTAACCGGTTGTTAATCTTTCCATTGCAGTATTCATACCGGTTGTTGCTTTTGACAAATTTTGCTGCGCTGTCAAAGACGCAAGGTTTGTGTTGATTGTGATTGAAGCCATTTTCGATTTCCTTTCTTTATTTTTGTTCCACTATGCCGCTTCCTTTGCGGCACTTTAATATACCCGAATGCAACAGAACGTAAGCCGTTGTGTTCCGGTTGTTTTGGGGTATATTACTTCTTCACACTATCATACTATACGAATTTATACGTTTTTTTAATTCTAAATAAGTTAGAAATTTCTACAACTTTGGGTGGAAATTTAGACAAAAAGAAGAAAATTATTATATAATACAGTGTATGAGAAAGTTTTTATTAGTTTTCTTATCATTAATACTTATACTTACCTGCGGATACAGAAAGCCTTACAGGTACACAATTGATGCTGGGAAAGACGCTTTCTATCATAACAATGTCGGACTGAATTATTTGCAGGACAGAATTTATTATGCGGCAATTCAGGAATTCAAAATTGCAATTCAACTAAGCCCTAACACACAAGCTACAGCTGTTTTTAAGAACAATTTGGGCGAAACATATAATTACATCGGATATCCGGACATGGCAAGAGTTTGTTTTGAAGATGCAATAAAATTGTACGGTTTAAATTTTAAATATTACATAAATCTTGCAGACTGCTATGAACATTTAGGAATAGTTCAATCTAAAACTGAAGAATACAAAGCATCTAATAATATATATGATAAAATAATGCTTGGACTATTGTATATAAAAAGCGGGAAACAAAGACAAGGAGTCATTATCCTTGATGAAATCTGCCAATCAAATCCGGAATTGTTAATTGTTCCATCTATCAGAAATTATATAAAACAAATAGCTGCTACACTTTAAAAAAATTTAACAATTTTTGCTAATAAATATATATTATTCTATAATTATACTATGAATAAAACGGCAGAATTTGCAGGAACTTTTTATCCAGCAGAATCGGAAAATTTAACAGAATTATTAAACTCGTTTAAAAATACAGATTGCGGAAACGACTATAAATCAAAAGCCGTTATTGTACCGCATGCCGGATATGTTTATTCCGGACACGCCGCAATGACAGCTTTTGAGCATCTTGATGCAAGTGAAAATATATTTATAATAGCACCATCTCACCATTATGTATTTAGTGACATTGCAATGCCTGAGTATACTTTTTTTGACACTCCGCTGGGTAGCATAGAGGTTAATAACCGAATTATTAAAGAAATTGCAGAAAAATACCCGAGTATCATAACAAATGATTTTTTTGAGGGTGAACACTCCATTGAAGTTCAACTTCCGTTTTTACAGAATATATTTTTCCCGCAAAAACAAAGCGCCGTCGAGTTTATGAAAAATTTAAAAAAACTTGGCAAAAAACTCAGAATCGTTCCGATACTGGTCGGGAAATGTGACTACAGATTAATCTCGGATATTATAGCAGAATACTGGGAAAATTCATCCTTTGTAATTTCATCTGACTTAAGCCACTATTACACATTTGAACAATGCCGGCAAATAGATACTTATACAGCATCTATTATTGAAAAAGGAAAAATTCAGTCATTTGAACAAGCACAAGCATGCGGATTATGCGGTATTATGGGACTGGTAGATTTTGCAAATAAACAAAACTTTTCTATGGTTCGCGCTGAAATGTACAATTCCGGAGACATTTCATCCGACAAAGAAAGAGTTGTAGGGTACGGATCATGGTATTTATATGAAGGACAAAAAAATAATTTCATAGAAAAATATTACGCAAAATATCTTCTTGAAACAGCAAGACAAAGTATTTTATTTGCAATAAACGAAGAGGAATTTATACCCTATCATATTCCTCCGGCACTTTTAGAAATTGGCGCGTCTTTTGTAACACTAAAAATAAATGGTGAATTAAGAGGATGCATAGGTTCAATCTATCCAATAAAACCATTAATATTAGATGTTATTGATAATGCAAAAAATTCAGCTTTTCAAGACCCCAGGTTTGAACCGCTTACAATGGACGAAATAGAAAATATTGATGTCTCAGTATCAGTTCTCTCCACTCCGGAAAGAATAAACTACAAAGACGAAAGAGACCTTTTATCAAAAATTTACCCGTATGGAATAATATTAGTAGAAAAGACAAGAAGAGCTGTATATCTTCCAATTGTTTGGGAACAGCTTCCTGACAGAGAAATCTTTTTAAATTCTCTCAAGGAAAAAGCAGGATTACCTCCGAGATATTTTTCAAAAAGTCTCGAGGCTTATAAATTTGAAGCTCTTTATATTTCACAAGACACAATAAACTCAGATTAAAAATGTCTTTCTTTTGGGTCTAACAATGTTTTTGCAAGTTTATCAGCACCCCAAAAAGGTCGTCTCATAAGTTTTTTTGCAGCTTTTTCTTTATCATAATCTACAAACTGATGTTCAAAAATACACTTTCCTTCAACAACGTCAATAATAAGATAGCATGCCTGCGGTTTAGGTGTGAAAGGACGTCCTACGCTTCCTGCATTTACAACAGTCTTTTTTAAAGAAGTCTGAAAACCGCATGGAATATGCGTATGCCCGCAAAGAACCACATCTGCCAATACATATTCCAACATTTTCTCAACTTTTTCCAAAGGAGTGTCCGGAAGGATATCCTCATTATTTTTTCTCGGAGAACCATGCACGAGCAAAAATTTCACACCGCCTGCTTCAACTTCCAACTGAGCAGGAAGTTCTTTTAAAAAACTTTTTTCATCAGGAGTTAAGATTTCTGCATCATTCTTTAAAGCTTCAGCCATGACCGGAGCTTTTTCTTTTAGCGTTTTATATAAATCTTCATCATAAGAAGCTATCATTAAATCAGTATTTCCCTGTATCATAGAGAAATTTGAGTCAAATTTTTTCGTCCAGAAAAAACCTACAACAGAAGATGGTTCGGGGCCTGCCATTGCATAATCTCCAAGCACAAAAACTTTTTCACATTTTTTATCTTCAATATCTTTCATTACAGCATTCAAAGCTTCCATGTTTCCGTGTATGTCTGAGATTACAGCAATTTTCATTATTAACTCCTTTTGTTATATAATTATATTATCATGATTAAAAGAAGATTATCCAGACAAATTTCTATAGGAAATGTAAAAATAGGCGGAGATGCGCCTATAAGCGTTCAATCAATGTGTAATACAGATACAAGAGATGTAAATAAAACTCTTGATCAAATTAACGAACTTGCTTCCGCAGGATGTGAAATTGCAAGACTGGCAGTTTTGAATAAAGATGCAGCCTCTGCAATAAAAGAAATTGTACAAAAATCTCAAATACCTCTTGTCGCCGACATTCATTTTGATTATCGTCTGGCGCTTGCTTGCATAGAAAACGGAATTCATGCACTAAGAATAAACCCCGGAAATATAGGAAAAGCGGAACACACAAAAAAAGTTGTAGAAGCGGCAAAGGCTCATAATATTCCAATAAGAATCGGAATTAATGCCGGTTCTTTAGAAAAAGAATTTCAGGAAAAAGACATACCTTTATATGAAAAAATGGTTCTTAGCGCGCTTAGACATGTTGAAATTCTTGAAGATTTGAATTTTTATGACACAAAAATTTCACTAAAATCATCTGATGTACTAACAACAATAGAAGCTTATAAGCTCATTGCAGATAAGGTTGATTATCCTCTGCACCTTGGTGTTACTGAAGCGGGAACATTAAAAAACGGACTTATAAAATCATCTGTTGGATTAGGAACACTTCTTTCACAAGGAATTGGCGATACTATAAGAGTATCTTTGACTGAGAATCCGGTGGAAGAAGTCCATGCCGGTTTTGGAATTTTGAAAGCATTAAACTTAAGACAAAAAGGGGTGAATTTTGTATCATGCCCGACTTGCGGCAGAACACAAATTGATTTAATAGGTTTAGCTAAACAAGTTGAAGAAAAATTCAAGAATTTAGATTTACCAATAACAATAGCAGTAATGGGATGCCCCGTTAATGGTCCGGGAGAAGCCAGACACGCAGATTTTGGCATTGCAGGAGCAATAAATGAAGGATACATTTTCAAAAAAGGAGAAATTATCGCAAGAGTTCCTGAATCGGACTTGATTAATTCATTAGAAAATATTATAATGGAATCGTATAGTTCAGTTAAATAAGAATGGGTGTTATGAAGAGAAATTTATTAATTTTAGCATTATTTACGGCAGTTTGTACACAGGCAAACGCATCTGTTACGGTAGAACAAACCACGGATCCGGAGTTTATTATTAACAGCGGGTACTCTGAAGCATTCGCTGAAGAAGTTAATATTGCGAAACAACGTGCTAACGGAAAACCAAATGAACCGTTATACGACAAAAAAAGAAATAAGTTCGTTAACTTCTGTAAAAACTTTTACGGGTATCTGGTTCCATCCTATGATACAGAGGAGAGAATTCACCACGATATTCATCAGTCCTCGAGCTGGA
This sequence comes from uncultured bacterium, assembly GCA_902788575.1. Classification (GTDB taxonomy): domain Bacteria; phylum Cyanobacteriota; class Vampirovibrionia; order Gastranaerophilales; family Gastranaerophilaceae; genus CAG-196. The sequence goes on from CADAKY010000005.1 coordinate 28,828, forward strand.
GAGATTTATAAAAACAAAAATGCACCTGAACAAAGGTGCATTTTTGTTATATAATAACTTTTATGAACAAGTTTAGATTTTTAACATCAGGGGAAAGTCACGGTAAGTGTCTAACTGCAATAATAGAAGGAGTTCCGGCAGGATTCAGAATAAAGAGTTCTGTTATAAATGAAGATCTTGCAAGACGTCAGATTGGTTACGGACGTGGCGGAAGAATGAAAATTGAAAAAGATACCGTCGAAATCAAATCAGGAGTAAGATTTGGCAAAACAACAGGTGCTCCGATTTGTTTAGAAATTAAAAATAAAGATTATGAAAACTGGCAGGAAGTTATGAATGTTGAAAAACAAGACTATCCTACTGAAGAGACTTTAAGACGAATTGAAGAAAAATCTTTTACAACAGTACGTCCGGGGCATGCCGATTACGCAGGCTCAATAAAATATAATTTTAACGATTTAAGAAATGTATTAGAGCGTTCAAGCGCAAGAAAGACCGCAATAGAAGTTGCTATAGGTTCTGTTGCAAAACAGATTCTTAAAGAGTTTGGCATAAGCGGTTTTTCGCATGTTATTCAAATAGGAAATGTTAAGCTTGATTTTTACCCTAAAACTTATACATTAATAAAAGAAAAAGCGGAACAATCAGACGTTAGATGCGCAGATGAATTAACTTCCGACAGAATGCGTAATGCAATAGATGAAGCGGCTGCCGCAGGAGATACTTTGGGCGGAAAGTTTGAAGTAATTTTTGGAAATCTTCCTATTGGATTAGGTTCATACGTCCACTGGGACAGAGCACTGGATGGAAGATTAGCGCAAGCAGTTATGAGCATTCCTGCCGTAAAGGCTGTTGAAATCGGTGCCGGTACAGACGCAGCTTATTTAAAAGGGTCACAAATGCACGATGAAGTATTTATATCTAAAAAAACTGTCTATAGAAATACGAACAATGCTGGCGGACTTGAAGGCGGAATGACAAACGGAGAAGCTGTTATCGTAAAAGGAACAATGAAAGCAATTCCCACGATGAGAAAAGCTCTTGCAACTATTGATATAAACAACATGACACCTGCAAGCGCTCACTTTGAGCGTTCAGACACTTGTGCCGTTCCTGCATGCGCTGTTGTTGCTGAAGCCCGAATTGCAATAATTCTTGCAGATGCACTATTAGAAAAGCTTGGCGGGGATAATTTTGAAGAAATAAAAAAACGTTTTGAAGAATTGGCAAAAAAATGATTAAAATAACAAGCGTCAATAATGAATTAGTAAAAAATACGGCAAAGCTTTTGCAAAAAAAATACAGAGATGAAAGCGGCTTGTTTTTGCTTGAAGGCGAAAAGTGTATAGAAGAAGCCATTTCTTCCGGCATCGAAATAGAACGTATTTTTGTTGAGGAAGGACACGATTTATACAAAAATGCAGAAAATATTGAAACGACAGAAGCCGTTTTATCAAAAATTTCATCAACAGTAACTCCTCCGAAAGCAATTGCAGTCGGGAAACAAGTAATAAATAACTGGAATAATAATTTTAAAAAAGTCGTTCTTTTAGAAAACATTAAAGATGCCGGAAATTTGGGAACAATTTTAAGAACATCTGCAGCTTTTGGAGTTGATGCAGTAATTTTATACGGCGATACAGTTGATTTGTATAACCCGAAATGCGTTCGTTCTTCTGTCGGAAATTTATGGAAAGTTCCCGTATTTACAATGAACAAAGATGAACTAAATTTAAAATTCTGCAATTTTGAGAAGGTTGCAACTTTGCCAAAATCAAGTGATTCAGTATGGTTAAGTGAATACAAGCCTAAAACTAAGGTTTTGATTATGTTTGGGGCTGAATCAACAGGTTTGAGTGAAGAATTAAAATCTTTTGCTAACAAAAATGTAACAATAGAAATGGCAGACAATGTTGAATCTTTGAATTTGAGTATATCAGCCGGAATTTTTCTTTATAAAATAAGATAAAAAATTTTGTTTAAGATATAATCTAACCAGAGGGATAATATAAATGGCACTTAAAAGAAATAAAAATAAAAAAATAAAAGTTGCATTTCCGCACATGGGGACAATTTCAATAGCTTGGGCAGCCGGTCTTAGGAAAATGGGTGTAGAACCTTATGTTCCGCCTTATACAAGCAAAAAAACTTTATCCTACGGAACAAAAAATTCTCCGGAAGCTATATGCCTTCCGTATAAGTTAATATTGGGAAACTTTATTGAAGCAATTGAAGGCGGGGCAGATTATGTAGCTATGATTACATCCCCCGGAATTTGCAGACTGGGTGAATACGGAAATAACATTTATACAACGCTTAAAGATTTAGGATACAAAGCAAACTATATAGAGCTTTCCTTGTACGACGGAATCAAGGGTTTATATAAATTCCTCAAAGAAATTTCAGGGAAAAATGACCCTGTACTGATTTTAAGAGCAATTAACATAACAATAAGAAAAATTTTTGCAATAGATGATTTGGATAGAGCGCTCGCATATTATAGAGCAAGAGAAATTCACACAGGCGATGCCGAAAAAAACTACAAAAAAGCCCTGCGTATGATAGATAAAGCAGATTCTACACACGATTTAGGCAAGGCTTATCATCAGGCACTTAAAGAGATTGAAAAAACCGAAATCGACGAAAATAAAGATGTTCTGCATGTTGATTTGACCGGAGAAATTTTTGTTGTTAATGATGAATTCTCTAATCAAAACATTGAACGGGAACTTGGAAGAATGGGCGTTGAAACAAGAAGAAGTCTGACAGTGGGAAGCTTTTTGAAAGATGCAATCATACCAAAAGCTTTCCAAAACAAAGAAACTCACCTTCAACGAGCAGAGAGAATGGCAAAACCTTATTTAATGCGAGATATTGGAGGTGACGCGTTAGAATGTGTTTCTGACGTTGTATTTGCGGACAAAAAAGGAAAAGACGGAATTATTCATATTTCACCATTCACCTGCATGCCGGAAATTATGTCTCAAAACATTTTCCCGACAATGCGAGGAGACCATGAGATACCTATACTCCCTCTGATTATGGACGAACAGACCGGAAGAGCCGGTTATATAACAAGGCTTGAAGCGTTTGTCGATTTAATGAGAAGAAAAAAACGCGCAAAGATGAATAAAAATAAAACTCGAGTGTAAGGAATAAATGTGAAAGTAAGCGGTGCAGATAAAAAATTAACAGCTGTTCAAAGAAGACTATGGAATCTCCGCGAAGAAATGAAATTAAGCAATATAACAGGAGATCATAATAGTTATGTTAAGGCACAAAGAGCTTTTATGAATGAATACGTCTCGCACCCGAAGGACGGATTGACACTTCCTCCGACAAACAGCATTTCAGTGCCTTTGTTTTCCAAAATCGGATGGAATATGTTCAAAGTTTTTATCGGAGAAATTTTCAGAAAAAGAACTCCTGAGGATATAAAGCTGGCAACAAAAATGAAGGATATAAAAGAAAACAGCAAATATTATATTTAATCTTGAAATATTTGCTTGATTCTGTACAATTAATATAAAAACAAGCGGGGTATATGCTTAAATTAAATTTCAAAAACAGCGATATTTCAGTTATAGGTGAAGAAAACGGGTTAAATATTGAAAATGAATTTAACAATTATTCTTCGCAGGTTGCCGATATTATAAAAAGTCTTAACCAACGAAAAGATAAACCCGGAGAGTGGCTCCAGTGGATGAATCTCGGATATAATGAAGAAACTGTCTGGTATGTAAAAGAATTTGCCTCTCTTGTTGATGGAAGATTTGATAATATTCTTGTTTTGGGAATCGGAGGTTCCGCATTGGGCGGTTTAGCGGTCACAGAAGCGCTTTTAAAGCCGTATTGGAACTTATTAACAAAAGAACAAAGAAAAGGACTTCCGAAAATATTTTTCCTCGATAACATTGACCCTGATTCCATTAACGGAATTTTAGAAGCTTTGGATTTAAAAAAGACTTTGGTAAACGTAATCACAAAGTCCGGCGATACAGCAGAAACAATGTCACAGTTTATGATAATCAGAGACCTGCTACAAAAAGAGCTGGGTGATGATTACAGAAAAAATATTGTTGCAACAACAGATAAAAAAATGGGAATTCTTCGCCAGCTTGCAGATCAGGAAGGGTACAAAATCTTTTATGTACCGGATGATGTGGGTGGAAGATTTTCTGTATTTTCTTCAGTAGGGCTTGTTCCGTTTGCATTAGTAGGGCTTGATATTGACCAGATTATGAACGGTATTAAGGACATGGATTTGGAACTGAAAAATACCGACATACATCAAAATATCGCTGCTCAGGGAGCTTTGATTAACTTTTTAATGGACAGAAATAAAGGCAAAAACATTTCTGTACTGATGCCCTATTCTAGCCGGCTCAAATATATTCCGAGCTGGTTTTCACAGTTATGGGCAGAATCACTTGGAAAAGGAAACTTGGGGCTTACTCCTTTAAATGCAGTTGGTGCAACTGACCAGCATTCACTTCTTCAATTGTTTAACGAAGGTCCTAATAACAAGCTTATAACATTTATACGCATAAAGAATTTTGATACTACTTTAGAAATTCCGAAAATATTTGAATACACCGGAATCGGATATTTAGGCGGAAAAACCGTTAATGACTTAATGAACGCAGAAGCTGATTCTACTATAGTATCGCTTATTGACTACAAACGTCCGAGTTTGACAATTACTATAGACAAAATTGACGAATATAATATCGCTCAATTGCTTTATATGTTTGAAGTTCAAACTGCTATAATCGGAGAATTGTATAACATAAATTCATTTGACCAACCGGCTGTAGAACAGTCTAAAAACTATATTTACGCACTAATGGGACGTGCGGGATTTGACGGTTCAGTAGAAGTTTTACGCGAAAAACTGGAATTAGTTTAAGTTTAGCTTTAACCCGTTTAGTGAAGCTTTTATTCCTATTGGAAGCGTGATTTTGTCTTTTGAATGTGTAATTTTGAAACCGCCGGCAACAGGAATATTCATTCTTGTTGCAAGTTCATAAAAGTATTCTTCAAGCCATTTTTCATTATCAACATCCAAAAAATCACCGAGTACAATTCCTTTGCAGTTTTTTGAGAAGGTTTCTATATTCAATAACTGCTGAAACATTTTGTCTATCTTATAAACAGGCTCGTTCAAATCTTCAGTGAAGAATATAAAATCTTTTTGCGGTATAAAATCCTGACCGCACAGCGACACCAACGTAGAAAGATTACCACCCCACAGAATGCCCTCAGCTGACCCTTTTTGATAAATCTTATTACCTTCAAAAATTTGTTGTGAATTAGTCAAAGTGCTGATAAAATTTTTGATAGTAAAATCGGATATTTCATAACATCCAAAGTCACTTAATGCCATGGGTGAATGGTATGTGATAATGCCCGTCCTTTTGTATATCATCAAAAGCAGGGCTGTTACATCCGAAAAACCGCAAAACGGCTTTGGATTATTCTTTATTATTTCATAATCAATTTTATTAATAAGTCTTATTGCACCGTATCCGCCGCGAGCGGTGAGTATAAGCTTGATATCTTTATCAAGAAAAAATTTCTCAAGCTCTTTAATCTTATCTTCATCCGAGCCTGCAAGGTAGCGGTTTTTATCAAAAACATTTCCGGAAAGCTTAACCTTGTATCCCAATTTTTCTATATTTGAGACAGCCTTCTCTACTTTTTCTCTTTCACAGTCTCCTGATAAAGCAATTATTCCGATTGTGTCACCTTTTTCTATATTCATAAAAACATTATAAAAGAATTATTAACTTTTGTAAATTTTTTTGTAAATTATGCAATTTTTATTTTTCAGAATACTTTATATATATGTACGCAGAAAAAATAGGTATATTTATATGGGCACACCGGCAGTAAATTCAATAGGACAAGATCCAAGATTAAATCAATGGTTCACCTTAAAGGGTAAATTTAATCAAGCATACCCTGTTGAAAAAACAGAAGCTCCTAAACAGACTTATTATGGTATAGAACAACCCATAGGTGGAGTAACTGAATCCGCAAGTGTTAATCATAAATCTCCGACTTATGCAAGCGGTTTAGCTTATGACGGAGTATATAATTCACAGTTAGGCGGTATCGACGGTGCGAAATTCGACTCTAAGAAATGGCTGCAAGGTCTTGGCTAAAACAGATTTATAACTCGAAATATAAATAGACAGAAAACAAGGTTTTTAGCCTTGTTTTTTTTGTGATTAATTATAAAAATAGTATTAAAAAACAATTTTTTTGTAAAGAAATTTTAAGAATATTGTAAAAAAGTATAATTATTTTTTGTTTTTGGTATTATGGTTGTAAAATACAACCAAGTATTTTTGAGAGTGTTTAATTGTGGGAGTATAAATTATGAAAAAGATTTTGAGTGCAGTATTGTCGCTGATGATATTTGTCATGTATTCCGGTACAGCTTATGCTTTACCCAAAAATACAAGCAAAAAAATAGTCGCAAAAAATACTGTTCAAGCTGTTACACTTGAAAAAACAGATTCAGAAAGTGCAGCAGCTCAAAAAGCTGCGGCACAAAAAGCTGCTGCAGCAAAGCAAGCGCAACAAATGCAGGCAATGGCAGCAGCCGCAAAATCACAAATTAAGCCTGCACCTAATGCAAAATCTATAGATTTGGCATTCGTTTTTGACGGACCTTCGGATAAAAATCAGCAGGTTTTGGCAAAATTCCAGCAAACAATAAAACGCCAATTATTGCCGGATTATATAGCTAATTTTCCAAAAGATTTAATTTTTACCGGAGACTGGACGGAAAAAGGTGCAATATCCGCATCAGATAAAGCATTAGCCTCACGTGCAAGAATGGTTATTTCTTTAGGATATTTATCAAGTAACTATTACGCAGAAAAAAAGAACAAAAATAAATATGTTGTAACGATTGACCAGTATGGATTGAGAGATTTCGGAGACCATTTCTTTAACCCGATACAACAAATGACAAGCGATTTTACAACGTTTAAAGTTTTGAATCCGGATATCAAAAAGACAGCTATTTTAATGAATGAAACTTATTATAAAACAAGAAGTGACTGGAATACTTTTATTGCAAAAAAATTGCAGGAAAAAAAATGTAATTTAGCATTTGCAGTCGTTCCTGTCAATTCAAACATAAGCGGTTCTCTTTCTAAAATCCCGAGTGATGTTGATTCAGCATTTGTAACACCGTTATACAACCTTACATCTGCACAAAGAAAAGAACTGTACGCTCAATTAAACGCAAGGAAACTTCCGACATTCTCTTCAATTGGTAAAGAAGATGTTGAACTCGGCGCAATGCTTGGTACATCAACTTTTGATGTAGATAAAAAATTGGCTGAAGCAACATCATTTAATATTCACGGCGTTCTTCACGGAAAAGCTGTCAAAAATGAAAAAATTCCTTTCTACGATGATAAAGTAATTTTCTATAATGCCGACACAGGGGAAGCTCTTGGATATACACCACCATTGCGTTTATTAAATAACTCGACAGTTATTTCAAATAAACCAAAAACAACTTTCGATTTGAATACCTTAATCAAAACACTGGATGAAAGTAACCTTGATATGGTAAGGAAAAAATTCCTTGTTGATGCCGCAAGACGTTCTGTTGCCAGTGCATATTTAAGATACCTGCCGACATTGAGACTGGATTTGGGATATCAAACTTATAACAGCTCTTATGCAAAATCTTATGCAGATGTTCCGACAAGAGCAGGTGCATTTACAATCGGAATGGATCAAGTCCTGTATTCACCGGATTTGGTAACAAATATCATTGTTAAACATAAAAAATTAAAATTTGACAAAGCTGAAAATGCTTTAACAAAAGCAAATACAGAGTATCAAGTAGCAAATTTATACATTGATACCTTAATGCTTGCAAATATGATAAAAATTCAGGAAGAATACGTTCAGGAAACAAGAGAAAATCTTGCAATTGCCCGTGTTCGCGAAAAAACAGGCAAATGCGGTTACGAAGAAGTATTCCGCTGGGCAGGTGAAGTTAGTGAAGCAGAGAAAAAATTCCTCTCTATGCAGGCTGACTACAAAAACCTGTTGGTACAAATTAATAAACTTATGAATAAAGACCAAAAAGAAGATTTAGCATTTAAACCGCTAACAGCAAATGATCCGGCTTTCTTCACAAGTGACTTACATATTATTGATCACGTTCGTAACCCTAAAAAATTAGAACAATTTACGGATATGCTCGTAAAAGAAGTTCAATATCTTTCTCCGGAAACAACAAAGCTTAAAGCTGCAATTGCTATGAAAAAGGCCGAAATGTCCAATTACGGTCAGAAATTCTTCATGCCGAACGCAAAAATGTCACTTGAATACACAACACAATTTGGAAGAAGCCTTCCGTATGAAGATGAAGGACATAACCAGATGAAATACGTAGGAACTGCCTATGGTTATTCAGCTACCGCTGCCGGCATGAATCCGAATTATCCGCCGGCTGCTGCTTCTGCAGTCGCTCGCGGGGCTTGGGACCAATCTCCATACTTAGGTTTAGATAAACACTCCTTCAGATTCTTCATTGGCGCACAATGGAAACCGATTGAAGGCGGACACAAAATTGCAGAAATTGCTCGCTGCAAATCTGAATTAAACGAATTGAACGCATACTTAGAAGAAGTTAATACCGAAATAGAAATGCAGGTTCGCTCTGTTGTAAACCGTGCAATATCTAAATACTTTATGATTGAAAAATCCTATAAAGCAATGTTTGCAGAATCCGAAAACTATGAAATGGTTAAAATACGTTACCTGAGAGGTGAGGCACCAATTAACCAAATTGTAGACGCTCAGCAACTTTATTTGAAAGCAAAAGTTGATGCGATGAATTCTCAATATGAATTTTTCAAAGAACTTATATGGGTTCAAAGAGGACTTCTATCTGTTGACTGGACTCAGGCAAGTGAAGATGCTAAAAACTGGATTAAGGGAATCCCCGCAATCCTTCCGGCAGAAGAAGATTTTACGTTGTAGAATAAATTGATGAAATGAAAGAAGTCTTGCTGTATAAAAAGCGGCAAGACTTTTTTATAATAAATATAAGTTGAAAAAAAAACATGTTGTTGGTATATTGGATATGTTAGTTGTAAATGCGCGTGTAGCCCAGTTGGATAGAGCGTTTGGCTACGAACCAAAAGGTCGCGAGTTCGAATCTTGCCACGCGCGCCATTTAAAAAAAAGAACCTTTATTGGTTCTTTTTTTTGCAGCAAGTTTTCCTCCAGACAAAAGATCACTCCCTCTATTTTATTCATTAGTTTAATATTTTGCGCATAAATTCATAAAAAAAAAGACCCTGCGGGTCTTTTTAAAATCTGGGACGGAAGGATTCGAACCTCCGAGATGGCTGGACCAAAACCAGCTGCCTTACCACTTGGCGACGTCCCACCGACATACTTAATAATATGATATCAAGATTATTTGTCAAGATTTTAAACAAACTACTCTTTGTAATAACAAAAGCCGGTCAATAATACCGGCTTTTCTGTTTTCTGCTTAAATTGAATTATGTTGTACTGTCACTTCTTGACATTTGCCATAAGATGTCACCCAGAAGCAAAGCACCTGCCCCAATCCATCCTGCTGCTTTCATATTTTTAAAGAATGAGAACTTACTGCCTAATTTCGGAATTGCTTTTCCTATTGCTAGCAGCCCAACTCCTACTGCTGCTCCGGAAACAGCTGCTCCTGCACCTTCGGCAACATGTGCTGTTCCTTCGCCCCATTTTTGAGCTCTGTCTTTACTACCTTTATCATTTATTCTTGTATTTCCGTCTATATATGACAGAACCTCTTCTGAATATTTTTTGTTATGACCGTCATTTCCTAAGAATGTTCTGTTAAATCCGTTTGTAAAAGCATTTTCTCCATATTTTGTAATATCATCACGCAAGCTTGTAACCTCACCGGATTGCTGCTGAATTGTCTGAGCATACAAAACTTGTATAATCCTGTCTGCTGTTAAATTTGTATTACTATTTTCTACACTTTTTACCTGATTCGGATATTTTAACAAAATATTTGCTTTTAATTTGTCATATTCACTTATAATAGAATCTGAGTCACCTTTTCTTACCGCTCTTGCCAAAATTTCTACACCACGCTGAATATCACCGTTTATAGAAATTTGTTCAATTATTTCTTTATCATGAGTTGTTAAATTTGCTACATTTGTTTCTGACAAAACCTTATGCATGTCTGCTGCGTGCTGCACCTGTTGTTTTTCTATCTGTTGTTGAGCACTCATATACTGTTGCATAAATGCAGGGTTGTACATACCCATCATCCCCATCATGCCCATGTTACCCATTGTGCCCATACCGGTCATCCCCGGCATTCCGTACATCATTCCGGACATTGTCGGATCCATATAAGTGGAAGAGTATGCTCCGCTGTAATCTAATCCCATTGTTCCGAGCGGATTCATTCCTATTGGCGATATGCTGTATGGATTTGTCATAACGACCTCCTACAAAAGTTTAACTAACCTTTTTTTACCTTACATATTTATAAAGTATTTTTGTTTTGCAAAATTGCTCTTTTTTACAAATTATCTTTACAAAACTTTACAATTATTAATTAATTTTTTTGCAAATAAATACAAGCATAATGACATTAATAAAAATATAGTTATAATAAAATTATGAAGAAATTATTTACACTATTAATAATATTTTTTTCTTTATGTCTAAATTGCCGTTCAGAAGATTTTACCCTTTCTGCCGGAGTTTCGGTTAATGAAGTTCCAAAAGCATTTTTTGGTTCCTGGAGAATAACAGCTAAACTTGATGATACAAACAGTTACAAAACATTTAAACCTCAAAGTGTAGACATTTGGAATTTATCAAGAACCGGAGATACAATCACGCTTGCAAATCCTTTTACCGGCGCAAGAGCAGATATTTCATTAAGAGCAGTCGAAGGTAATTTAATAGTTTTCTCAAAAAAAGGAAACTATGATAACAAAATTCTAACAGATACTGTTTCTATAAGGCTTGATGATAATAAATTTTCCGGAATTAATACTCTGACTTTAGAATCATTTTCTCTTGTTGATAATCATCTAATGAAAACTGAAACTGCAAGATACCTTATTAAGGGTGAAAAAATTGCAGGAGAAAGCGTTATTGAGAAATAAGGATATTTACCCAAACTTTGTTTTATGATAATCTTTTAACAGAGGGGGTATATATGGAATTTAAATCAAAAATTAAAACCATTGAATGGATTGATAACTATTCTAAAATGGTTGATCAGACTGTTATTCCTTATGAATACAAGTTTGTAAATATAACTACCGGTGACGATATGTTTAATGCAATCAGAAATATGATAGTAAGAGGAGCTCCGGCAATAGGTATTGCAGGTGCGCATGGAGTTGTTTTATATGCACAAGAGCTTGCCGAAAAGATAACCTCAAGAGAAGAATTTATAACCAAATTAATTGAAAAAGCTCAATATATGAAAACTTCACGTCCTACAGCGGTAAATCTTATGTGGGCATGTGAAAAACAAATAGATATAATAAAGAATTCAAAATCAGACATCAGAGGAATTATAGAAGAGCTTAAACAAAACGGTATAAAACTCGAAAATGAAGATATTGAAATTAATAAAAAGATAGGTGATTATGGTGCAGAAATTGTTCCGAAAGGAGCAACAATTCTCACACATTGTAATGCCGGAGCTCTGGCAACTGTTGGATACGGAACCGCTCTCGGGGTGGTTCGTTCGGCTTATGCAAAAGATTCTACAATAAAAGTATTTGCCGATGAAACCCGTCCAAGACAGCAAGGCGCGAGAATAACAACATTTGAGCTTGCTATGGACGGAATACCGGTTACATTGATAACAGATGGTATGTGTTCTTATTTTATGAATAAAGGTATGATAGATATGGTTGTAGTAGGAGCAGACAGAATAGCTGCTAATGGTGATACTGCAAACAAAATCGGCACTTATACAGTCGCAATCGCCGCAAAATATCACAATATTCCTTTTTATATCGCAGCACCTTTATCAACTATTGATACGTCTATTGCGACAGGGAAAGAAATTCCGATAGAAGAACGCTCACACGAAGAAGTTACACATATAAACGGCAAAAGAATTTGCGCGGAAGGAATTAATATTATTAATCCGGGTTTTGATGTAACACCGCATGAATTGATTGCCGGTATAATAACAGAAAAAGGAATTTTGCGTCCCGATTATAATAAATCAATTGCGGATGCATTTTTAAAGTAAAGGAGTAGAGTATGAAAAAGATTTTGTCAATTTTATTTGCTTTATGCATTTTATCAGCACCTGTTTTTGCAGGAACACACGGTGTTAATGGAAAAGTCAGCGGACGTTCAATTTGTGCCGGTGCATTGTCCCTCCTTGTATGGCCCGGAATTGGTCAGGTTGTAAATGAAGAACCTTATGATAAAAATATAACTCATGCAATCCTTGGTTTGACAGGCATTTTCCGAATTTGGTCTTGCTATGATGCCGTCGTAGACAGACACGGCGGAGTCTGGGAAAACAGAATATAATTAAACATATACAAAGGGCGCGTTTACAAACGCGCCTTTTGTATATAAAAACTAATAAATATTATTTTATATTTCTTGAATGACAAATTGCAATTGCTATTGCATCAACTGTATCATCAAGCTTTGGCAGGCTTTCTGTCTCAAGAGAAATCTTTACCATCTGTTCAACTTCTTTTTTTTCAGCTCTTCCATACCCGGTGAGAACTTGTTTAACCTCCATAGGGGTATAGCTGAATGTCGGAATTCCGTATTTTTCGAGAACTGTTAATATTACCCCGCGGGCTTCCGCTACAGGAATTACGGTTTTCTGGTTTTTAAAGAAGAACAAATTTTCTACAGAAGCGCAATCAGGTTTATATTTTTCAACCACTGTAGAAAGGTCATTAAATATTTCCAAAAGCCTTTCCGAATCTGTAGATTTTTTATCAGTCTGAATAGAACCGGATGTTAATAATTCAGGCTTCTCTCCGTTAAATTCTATTAATCCGTACCCCACAATTGCCATTCCGGGGTCAATTCCCAAAATTTTCATAGATAAATTATAACAATAACTTAATATTTAGGCAAATTAAAGTGACAAAAATTTTGTTTTGATATACGATAATAGGAGTATAAATCTAAAAGGGAAAAGTTTTTTATGGAAAATGAAAAAATAATAGGCATACCAAGGGGAATGTCATTTTATAACAACTATCCGTTCTGGTATGGTTTCTTTAATGCTTTGGGAATAAAAATTGTTCTTTCCGACCCGACTACAAAACAAACTATGTCAGAAGGGGCATCTTTAGTTGTAACAGAAACCTGTCTGCCTATTAAAATATATTTGGGACACATACTTAATCTTATTGCCAAAGGAGTCAAAAATATTTTTGTTCCCTCTTTGCAATCAATTGCACCAAAGATTTACAATTGTTCAAAAATCAGAGGTTTGCCAGATTTGGTCAGAAATGTAATAAAAGCTGATGTAAATATAATTGAACCGACTTTGGATAAATCTGCAAAGCATCAGGGTTTATACGAATTCTTAGCAGAAGCGGTAAAACCTTTCGGAATTGAAAGTATGTCAAAGATTAAAGAAGCCTCTAAGCAAGGATGGAAGGTTTATAACAATTTTCTTGTTATGGCACGCTCCGGCATGGATTACAAAAAGGCTATGCATTACGCTCTTCAGGGTAAAGTTTTTATTGAAGAAGCGTCTAAAAAGAAAGAGGCGCCTATTAATGTGGCTTTGATTTCACACGGATACAATATGTATGACGAACGTGCGACTATGAAGATTTTCGATAAACTTGAAAAAATGGATGTTAAAGTGTTTACGTCTCTTCAATTGACCGATGAACAAATGTCCGAAGGCATTGCAACCCTCGGTCAAAAACGTTATTGGGCAAATGAAAATGAAATGACAGGAACAGCCGGACACTACCTGAAAGATAATAAAATTGACGGAATTATTACAATAAATGCTTTCGGCTGCGGACCTGATTCTTTAATGGTTGATAGAATTACAAGAAAAGCTAAAGAATTCAACAAACCGATTCTTGTTCTTACAATTGATGAACAAACCGGTGAAGCAGGATTTATAACAAGATTGGAAGCATTTATTGATATGCTGTTCCGCAAAAAACGTTCAAAAATTCTTGATAATATTGAAATGAGAGAATACGATTATGTTCCTCAAACCAATATTTGCGACACTGTTTTGTCTGATATTAAATAAATTTATATTATTTTTCAGGTTGATTTTGCTTCCAAAGATTATACAAATCAGGACGCTTAGCTTGTGTCCTTATAATCTTTTGTTCAAAACGAAATTCTTCAATGAGTTTATGATTTCCGTTCAATAAAACTTCCGGAACCTCCAAACCTCTATAATTTCTTGGTTTTGTATATTGAGGATATTCCAATAATCCGTCAAAGAAGCTATCATCATGTGCGGATTCTATTTTGCCCAAAGTTCCTTCAATTTTTCTTGAAACGCTGTCTATCAAACATAAAGCGGGCAGTTCTCCTCCGGTTAATACAAAATCGCCAATAGAAACTTCTCTTGGTTTGATAATTTCTCGAATTCTTTCATCAAAACCTTCATAATGTCCGCAAAGAATTATAATTTGATTAAATTCTGCAAGTTCATTTGAAACCTTATCTGTAAAAGGTTCACCCTGCGGTGTCATCATAATAGTAACAGAATTATTCATTTTATTGACATTCTCATAACAATCAACATAAGGCTGAGGCATCAAAACCATACCGGCACCGCCTCCGTATGGTGTATCATCGACTTTTTTGTGTTTATCAAGAGTGTAATCTCTTGGATTATGGGTAACAACTTCTATAATACCTTCATCAGAAGCCCGTTTCATAATGCTAAAATCCATATGAGACTTAATTAATTCCGGAAATAAAGTAAGGACATCAAATCTCATGAGAGCAATCCTTCAATATTATTAATTTGTATTCTTCTTGCTTTAATATCAACAGACAAAACAAGTGCCTTTACAAAAGGAACAAGACAAATATTTTTGCTCAAAGTTTTTACTGATAGCAAATCACTGGCACCATTGTTTGAAACTCCCACTACTGCTCCGACTATCTTGTCTCCGTCATAAACATCCAATCCAACAAGTTCATCAATTAAAAATTCATCTTCATCAAGATGCTCTCTTGCAGTTTCTTCTTTCACAAAAATAATTTTATTTTTATATTCCAATATATCATTCAAAGAATCAATGCCTTTGAATTTAATTATTGCACATTTTGGAGTAAATCTTATACGTACAATCTCCAAAAGATTGTATTCATTTCCGTTTTGGACATATACTTCCTTAAGTTCAGACAAAAAATCTTCCCGATTTTTTGAATAACCGAGTTTTGCTTCACCCTGCACACCATGAAAATTTAGAATTTTACCTACAGAAATAAAGTTATTCTTCATCATCCTTCTTCTTAGGTTTTCTTCCGCGTTTTGGCTTTTCTTCGGGCTTTTCAGCAGTTTCTACAGACTCTGAAACTACCGGAATTGGTTCTTCTTTCTGTTCAGCATCTTTTTTAGGATGTTTAGCCACCATATAATCCGCAGGTTTATCTGCACGTTCTTCATTCCATCTGTCTAAGCCCATTTGAGCTCTTATTAATTTAATACCTACGTGAACACGCCACTCATCCATCTTTAACTGAGCTGCAATAATCTTATGACATCCTATAGGCGGAAGCGGTAATAACGGTTCATACAATGCTTTAATTGCCATCATCTGATCCGGAGAAATTGCTAACTTACGTTTCGGGAACGGAAGTTTTGGCAGCATCATTTTTTGTCTTACCAAATTTATTCCGAAAAATACTTTTTGCGGTTCCAGACCTATTTTTGTACCGATTACTTCATGTGCATCCGGATTCGGAAGCGGAAGCATGGCTTTATACAAAAGTTCAATTTGTTCCAATTGCTCCTTACTTACCAACAAAGGTCTCTGTGCTTTATGTTGTCTTTTTGGCTGAGGCCTTCTTTGTTGCGGTCTTCCTCCTCCGCTTGCATAATTATTTCTAAATCCGCGTCTTTGTTGAAAACCTCCGCGGTTGTTATCGCGATTGTATCCGCCTTCTCTGCGCTGATATCCGCCTTGTTGAGGTCTGTTATCACGATTATATCCGCCTTCTCTGCGTTGGTACCCGTTATCTCTCTGGTATCCATTATCACGGTTTCTGTATCCGTCTTGTCTTTGATAACCGTCTTGTGAATAACTTCTTTGCTGACGAGGTTCTGCAGAATAAGAACTGTAACTCTGCATAGGTTTCTCTTCAGGAGATTCATTACCCTTATCTGCATACAGACAATTAGGACAAATAACTCTCTTGGGGTTTTTTGTTTCAAATTCAGCACCACACTTAATGCACTTGTTTACATACATAATAAAAGCCTCTTAATCATTAAAAACATTCTAAATAAAATATCCTACCAATTCTAAAATAATATATGAGATTAAATCAAAATTGTGAGTCTAAAACAACTCACTAGAATCATTATAATACATGTTTTAAATTTTTGCAATAGATGGCCGACTGACAGATAATTTTCAAAAGAAAAGCCGGACTTTTGTCCGGCGTATCCCTTATTTTTGAATCGTAGTTTACTTAATCGTAAATATACTCCTAACTTTTATTTTATAACTGTGAAAAATTTGAATTCTGACGGCATTAATTTACCAAAAGTAAGTGAATTTGTTGCTTGAACAAATTTTTCTTCTAAATAATCCTTTCCGTCAAATCTGTATTCTGAAACAATCGAATAATCACATGAAAGTTCTATTGTCTTATCGAAAACCTCTGTACCTTCAACAATTTCAGTCCACGAATTTCCGTTTTCTTCTTTTATCATTTTTTCCGTCGGTGCATTATAGTTTGCAACAACCAATATTGAATTTTTGAGACCTTCCTTCTGAATTTGCCAAACTACAAAACCATCATCGTCTTGCCTTATTATGTGAGCTTCACCATCCGTTATAACCGGAGAATTTTTAACAAAACGATCCAGCGCATCAAATTTAGAGAAGAATGTGTAATCTTTATCTCTCTTCATTGAAACTTCATTACCGATTACGTACTCAATTCCCGTTTTGGTAAATGATTCATCACCATCTATATACATAACAGGTCTTTGCGCAAATTTTCCGCCCGGAATAAATTTATACTTGAACCATTTAAACAAAGCTCCGTCTTGACCCAATTGCCCCGGATAACGATCAATTGCTTCAAATTCACCATCCTGATTGTTGTACATTTTCAAGATTGAAAGCGGAGTTGACTTTTTTGAATCCGTATTATAATTTGCAAGTCTCAAATTATCATCAGCAATTGCTTCCGGATTTTTATAACTCTGAGACACAATATCATTTCCCCAAAGGAGGTCAAAATTCATATCTTCATGGTATTCCTTATAGTAATTATCCCAAAGCATGTATTCGGCTAGTACTGCAAAATATGGAATTTTTGCTTTCATTGCTGAATTCAGCATCCCGAGAACAACTCTTGGCGCTCTGTAGCTAATAGGAACACCATCTGCTTCAGAAACTTCATCAACAACATGGTCAATGTGATCAACTCTAAAGCCGTCAAAATTAAATTCCTCCTGCAATGATTTCATATAATCTATAAAAAATTTAATTACATCACTGTTGAGTTTGCCATTTTCCAGATTTACAAAATAATAAGGAGTTTGGCAATCAAGATTTGCAAGTTCCGTAACATCTTCTCCATTAAATTTATAATGTTTAAACATCGGATAAGACGCACCGTCACTCATTTTGTCAAAAACAGGAACGCCTGCGGAACACCAAGCTCCGCCGGGAGCCGGCCACATTCCTTCTGCAATAAGTGTCTGAATAATTTCACCCTGATTTGTTATTTCTGATTCTGAAAGTTTTTTACCTCTTGAATTTCCGGTAATTCTGTTTATTATTGTATGAACTTTTTTATGCAATTTATCCTGAATACTTCTTTCCAGCATTGAATTTGAAAGAAAGATTTTTGTTTCTTTCATTACTGAATCTATTTCATCAAAAATATTTTGATAATGTTCTGTTAAATCTCCGTATCCTTCGCCCTTAAGAGATTTTTTATATATGCCTGAAACTATATCCAATTCATCTTTTGAATATTTTCCGGAAAAATCGGAAACCGCTTTGTCTACATTCTTGGCAAGTTCAGCGATTAAAGCATTAATATCAAACCATCTGGCGCATTCCGGATTTGTAAGTACAACTTTTGAAAAACGTCCTGTTTGCGGAAGTATGTCATAAATAACAGGGTGACCTGCAAGCTGTGTAAGCTGTATAAACATTTTAACCTGTTCATCAGCATTCATCCCTGTTTTTTCTAATATAGTTTTATCTTCTAAATTCGGACTTACATTGCTTGCCGTAGGCAGATACGCACATCCGAATTCTCTGGGATGAAACGGAATAAGATACATTGTTGTTGAAAAAATATTATTATCAAGATTTCCTGTCGGCAAAATCAACAATTCTCTCATCCAATCCATAAATTTTCCGCATTCGTCGGATTTATTTCCGTCTCCGAGTCCTGCTAGATTTATAAGCTTTATGTCATGTCCTTCTTTTTGAAGCCATGATGAATCTTTTACGTTATTTCTGGCTAAGACGCTTGACTTTGTATAATCGAATCTGCCATCTTTAAAAACTCCGTTTGCTTCCCATTTTGATTCAAGAGCAAACAAAACCTCCGCATCTGTAAGTTCTTCCAATGCTTTTATCTGAGGATAAGGAAGATACCCGTATTGCTCCATTTGTGATTTTAAATAACTTTTTCTTTCTTCGGAAATTGAATCGAAAGAGTATAATTCCTTCAATTTTCCGTAAAAAGAATTCATATTATCACACGCAGTATCTTTCTTAAATAAAAACTCTAACATTGGATTCTCCTTATATAAAATAATTTGGTGATATGTGTGGATTTGTATAAAAATAATATCATGCTTATATATGTAATACAAACATTTAGGTATCGTTTGTAAATTTTTGTAACAATATTTATTTTTGCCGTTACTAAATCTTTAAAAGGTGGAACATGCATAATAAATGACCAAGGAACGGTTTAAGGAACTATGCAAAAATAAGAAGGCAAAATTTAATATATAACCCCGCAAGCCCCGCAGTGGAGACAACTTCCCTGTTCCGAGGGGGAAGCCCGTTTGAGCATAAGCGAATTACGAATTCGGATGGGGGCTGGGCAAGTTTTGGTGCAAATAAATGCACCCTCACCCTCCACTTGAGGGAGGGTCGAAATCTCCGATTTCGGGGAGGGGTTGTTAAGTGAAAAGTTGAAAGTTTTGTCGTAGGACGGGTTGAACAATTTTCACTCAACCCATACTTATTCATTGCATAAAATTTCCAAATCAAGAGATTTTTTACGCCCGTTTTTGTTGCAGCGCTCTGAATGACAGACTAAGATTAGAAATTCTGCATTTTTAAAATTAAAACAACTTATCAACTTATGCTCTTATATTATCCTTGTGTACAATACAAAATTTTGAAATTTGAATTAAATATGGTATTATAGAAAAATCAAAAGATAAATGGGGTTATATGAAGAGTATTAAAAGAGGCTTATTTACAATATTTGCATGCATTTTTATGACATGTAATGTTTTTGCATCCACAGCGGAAGATGTTAAGCAAAATATTATAAAACAAGCTAAAGTCATGGGTGTAGAACCTGCAATCGTATTAAGTATAGCAAAACTTGAATCAGGGTTTAATCAAAACGCAAAGAGTGCAGGCGGGCATATTGGTGTATTTCAATTATCGCATGCCACTGCAAAAAGAATGGGGATAAATCCATATAATTTGGATGAAAATATAAAAGGCGGTATAAGTTATTATAAAAATATGTATGACAAATTCGGCTCTGTAGAGCTTGCCGTCGCTGCTTATAATGTAGGGCCGGAAATTATAAAACGCAATAATAACACTATTCCCAGATACACACAGAATTTTGTATCCCGCATTATGTCAGATTACAGATATTATAAAGGCATAGGCATATAATTAATCAGGAACTTCTTAACAATCCTTAACAATTGTAAAATAAAAACGCAATTTTGACTCGGTTTGTGTTTTTATATATATAGACAGGTGTCCCACAGTGTGTATTAGCCAATAGAAGAAGATTTATTTATGGAAGTCGAAAAGGTACGAAATAGCGTTTATAAGAAGGCTGAAGCGTCTATGCAATCTAATAAAAACAATCAGATTGCAGCACACACTTTGCCGGTACAAAAAAACGATACCGTTACAATTTCGTCTGTTGCTTTTAAAGGTGCAAGTAATAGATTAAGACTTTTATTCAGGCAGCTTTCAAACTACATGAAAGAACCGAGTGAAATGATTAGCGCGGAGGTTGCTTTTATAGGAACCGGCGGTATTGCTCCGTTTGCAATAATGTGCAGTCCTAAGAAAAAAGATGAAAATATTGACCCGCAAAAAGACAGAGAAAAGAAAATGTTTCAGGCTTTAAGACAACCTGTTTCCGCAGCTTTGGCATTTGGATTCCAAGTCCCGACAACGCTTGGTATAGCTGCATTGTTCAACCATCTGGCATACGAAAAAGATACAAAATTTTTCTACGATGAAAAACTTGATAAATTAATTCCTGATAAAAAATACTTAAAAAAACAAGCAGAAAAAATCATTAAAGGTTCCGCCAGCGAAGAACTTAGATCAAAATGGGGCAATATTACTGATATGGCAAACAATTTTGACCAATATAAGCCTGAGTTAATTGAAGAACTTCGCCAAGAACGTAAGGATGTCGGAATTGATATTTCTGATGAAGAACTTGAAAAAATGGCTGAAAAACCCAGAAGAAAAAATAAATTTCTTGCTGAAAAAATGGCAGAAGCAAGAAGAGAAGTTTTAATAAACGAAAAAGTCGCTGAAATTGCCGGCAAGCCGGAAAAACTTGAAGGTTTAAAAGACATTGATTTCGTAACAGAAGAGTATCAAAAATTAGCTAAAAACAAATTCAAAGAAGATTTTAAGCAGCTAAGAGAAAATGCAAATCTCAATTGGTTTGATAAAACAATTGAATACTTAGGCTTTAGCAACGGAAAACTTAAAAGACTGGAAGAAGCAGAAAAAGAACTTTCTAAAGAAAAAGGGCTCCAGATTCTGAAGGAAGAAATGCCAAATGTATTCGGAGAAGGCGCCACAGACACTCTTGCAAAAATAAAAAACTTTGTAAAAACAAGAGACGTAAAAGCACAAAAATTATTTAATAATAAAGTATTCTTTATATCATTATTAACAAACCTGATAATGGTCGGAATTAGCTGTGTTGCGCTTAATGCATTCCACCCGAAATTTGCGGCATTCGTTGATAAATTAAGAGGTAAAAATCCCGATAATGAACAGAATAAAGCAAAGAAAGTTGAGGTGAGAGCATGAGCATGAAAGTTTTAGACTCAACTTGGAAAAAAATGGTTGAAATGTCACCGACTGCAAAAATTGCAACATCTCTTATTGCAAAAGACGTTATCGGTTGTGTTATGTACACAGGCACAGCAAGAAGTAATAAAAAATATACACCTGAAAAAAGAGCTGACGTTGCAAACTACGATTTAGCAAACGGTGTTATCAATATAGCTCTCCAGCTTTTGGCTATCAAACCTATTGAAAGCATTATGACAAGGATTTCTGATTCTAAGCTAATGCAATACTTTTTCAATAACCTTGACCAAAGGCTCGGCAGTTCTGATAATAAAGCAGTTATGACTCTGTTAAAGAAAAAAGAAGGTCTTGTAAAAGGTTCTGTTGCTCTATTATCAGTAATTATTTGTCAATACTTTATAAAACGTTTTGTAGCACCTTACATCTCAATGCCTGCAAGTGAAAAATTCCAGGAATGGGGACTTATTAAGCCGAAATTGTACGAAGGCGAAACCTACGACAAGAAAAATCAGCTTGATATTATAGCAGATACCGCAAATGAACAAATCCAAATAGCTAATGAACAAATGAAACAGTTTGGGCAAGAAGCTCAGTCAAAAATGATTAGAAGGGCTTAGTCACCCTTATTTTGAATTGAACATTTTTGTGAGATAATATTCCTATATCAGTGATGAGGAGATGTTAAGAAGTATGAGTATTTTTGAAAAAATTAAGAGTTTTTATAAAGAGCCAACACCAGCCGAACCTATAACGGATCAGGCTGTAATTGATAAAACATACGCAATGTGGAGAATGAGAATATTTTTCTCAATGTTTTTCGGATACATAATTTTTTATACTTGCCGCAAAAACATTTCTGTAGCATTACCTGCCATTCAGGAAGCATTAGGCTACAGCAAACTTGAACTGGGATTATTAGGCAGTTCTCTTTACTTCTCTTATGCTGCCGGAAAGTTTATTAACGGTATTATTTCAGATAATACAAATGCCAAAAGAATCTTGCCTACAGCGTTATTTATTTCAGCATTAGTTAATATTTTATTTGTTATATGCGCATATTTTGTACCAAAAGAAATTTCATTTTTTGGTTTGCCGCCAATATCTATTCTTTTGTGGCTTTTAGCTTTCTTTTGGGGTGTAAACGGCTGGTTCCAGTCAATGGGATTTCCGCCGATTGCAAAAAACCTTTCTTACTGGTTCTCAAATAAAGAAAGAGGGGTTAAATGGTCACTCTGGTCATCTTCACACGAAATCGGTACTTATCTAAGCATGATTCTTTCCGGATATCTGATTACACACTACGGCTGGGAATCTGTATTCTACGTTCCCGCAATTTTTGCAATGATTTTCTGTTATTTCTTCTATAAAAATCTTCAAGACAAACCTGTCAGCATAGGTTTGCCAGATATTGAAAAATATAAAGATCCCGATTATGTTGAACCGGTAAAAGAATCCAAAGAAGAAGACAATTACACATATTCAGATATTTTCAAAAAATATATTATAAAAAATCCTACAGTATGGCTTTTGGCAATCGCATACATTTTCGTTTACGTTGTAAGATACGGAACTATTGACTGGCTTGTCATGTATCAAGTAGACATGAAACATTACACTATTGCAGAAGCGGCAAAAATAATAAGTTTCCTTCCTTTAGTCGGTGTATTAGGAACAATCGGAGCCGGCTTTGTTTCAGATAAATTATTCGGAGGGAAAAGAGCTCCCGTCAATATTTTATGTTTAACACTTTTAGCCGTCAGCATATATTTATTTAAGTACAATCAAATACCGTTTCTGGACTATGTTTATGTATCAGCAATAGGGATCTTTACTTGCGGACCTCAGGTCTTAATCGGAGGACTTTCTGCTGTTGAATCAAGTTCTAAAAAAGTAGCATCTGCTGTTACAGGATTCTGCGGAATGTTTGGCTACATCGGTTCTATACTTTCAGGAGTCGGAACAGGGTATATAATAGATAAATTTTCATGGAACAGCGCAATTAATTTCTGGTTATTATCAGCACTGATTTCTCTTGGAATTTGTTTAATACTTCTAAAAAAAGAAGTGAAAAAATAATAAACAAAAAAGGCATCTGTCTTTTTATATTAAATGAGGACGCGGAAAAATCCAAAATTTGACAGAATTTTGAGATTTTCCCGCGTCCGACTTTGGTGTGTGAGAGTCAATCCCTATGCTATCCCGCATAGGGATTGACTCGAAACCGTTCCTCTGAGTTTGCGAGAAAAACGTGAGTTTTTCCGCAAACTCAAATTGTAAAAATATGTAACAATTTTAAGAAAAACTCTAAAGTTTTTTCAAAAAATGCCGATATTAATCTTGTAAGGCAAACTGTCGTGAGGTAATTATGGAACAGGAAAAAACTTTAAAACTGGATGCAGGAATTGAAAAAGACTACAAAGAATGCAAAGAGAAAGTTGAATTTTTAGAAAAAGTCTTAACAATGTTGGTTAAGGGATTCGCTTCAGAATACTAAGCATTTTTTGTTTTTTAAAAAAAGGCCCAAAAATCCTCGGATTTTTGGGCTTTATGTATTATTATTTGTATTAGATTTTATTGTATTTTCCTGCTATTATAATATAAGAGGGGGTTATTATGTCAAAAACAATTTTAATAACAGGAGGAACAGGTTTTATCGGTTCAAATTTGTGTAATAGGCTTATTAAAGACAAAAATAACAGAATTATATGCGTAGATAATAACTACACCGGTTCCTTAGAAAATATAAAAAAATTATTACAAAACGAAAGATTTACATTTATTGAGCATGACATAATAAACCCACTAACAATAAATGAAGATATCGATGAAATTTATAATTTAGCTTGCCCGGCTTCTCCACCCGCTTATCAGGGAGATAAGGCTATATTTACAACAAAAACATGTGTATATGGTGCAATTAATATGCTTGAACTGGCACGAGAGAAAGGTGCAAAAATTCTTCAGTCCTCTACATCAGAAATATATGGAGAACCACTCGTTCATCCTCAAGTTGAAACATATAGAGGAAATGTTAATCCAAACGGGGTCAGAGCTTGTTATGATGAAGGTAAACGTTGTGCAGAAAGTTTGTTTTTTGACTACAAGAGAATTTATAATATAAAAATAAAAGTTGTACGTATCTTTAATACATACGGTCCAAATATGAACCCGAACGACGGAAGAGTAATCTCAAACTTTATATGTCAGGCTTTAAAAGGCAAAGATATAACTATCTACGGAGATGGCAGTCAAACCCGTTCATTCTGTTATATAGATGATTTAATTGATGTAATTATAAAAATGATGGAATCAAAAAATGATTTTTCCGGACCTGTTAATATAGGGAACCCTGAGGAATTTACTATTTCAGAACTTGCAGAATTTGTAAAAGAAAAAATAAATCCTAATTTAAAAATTATATACAAACCGCTGCCTTCTGATGACCCGACACAGAGACGTCCGGATATAACACTTGCTAAAAAAGAATTGAATTGGGAACCTAAAATAACGCTTTCTGAAGGTTTAGATAAAACTATTGAATATTTTTTACAAAAAATTTAATAGAGAATAAAACATAATGCTGAATAATGCCTCTGGCACAACTTTTTAAAGATTTAATATCCAAAGGTCAGCACTTTTGTGTTTTCTTTTTCATTTTGCCGATTTTGCGGAATTGCAATAATTTTCCGTTCTTCCAATAACTTTCTTTTTTTACGAATGAGCATATCAACAAAAGCTTCCAGTCTTGTGACAAAACCGGCTTCTCCGGTATGTTCATCTATTGTAAGATGAATCATTGGCATTTTTCTTTCCTTAGCATGATACTGAATCTCATCCACCATTAAAGAGTCCGGTCCGCATCCGAAAGCAGAAAGTGCAATAATTCCATCAACTTTATTATTAAGCATATAATAAGCAGCAGTACCTGTTAAATCCAATTCATTTGCCCAATACTGAATTTCGCCTAATTCTCTTATTGAATTAAGTGCATCTTCTTTTGTTACGTTTAAAGATGTATATGATTTTACACCCATTTTTTCAAGTTTTTTTATGAGTCTCATAGAAATTCTTTCGTCAAAAAGATTATACCCATGAGCCATAATAACAACAGAAATTGGCTTAACATCAGTAACCGGTTCAAATACAAGTTTTCTTTCAATTGCATTTTTTAAAGCTGTTTCGTAACTTACACCCAAAGCGGTCATCTTGTGAAAATTATTATAAACATCCCATCCTGCTTTAATTGCGGAAGAAATTGTATTCTCATCATAAATATCAAAATTATGAGCAATATCGTTACAAAAATCTTTAAATGAAATACCTTCTGTTTTATCTATCGTAGGTTCTATCATTCTAAAAGGTTTATCTATAACATTCCTGATTATCTCCGGCAGTCCTCTAATCTTACTGCAATTGTTAATTTTATAAGAAGAAGACTGAAGTGACGGAACAAAAATTGTTTCACATCCTTTTTCAAGAAGATTCAAAACATGTCCCACAAAAACTTTTATCGGAAGACATGTATCAGATACTACCCTTTCTACACCTTTATTTATAATAGCCGTAGTCGTTTTATCAGATAAAATAATCTCAATACCTAATCCGGAAAAGAACCCGTAATAAAACGGATAGTTTCCGTAATATGAAAGTGCTCTTGGTATTCCTATTGTTTTAGTCTGATTCATTGTCTTTACCCTTGAACCTATACTAACATAAAAACAAATTAGAGGTCTTCTTTTGTAATTTTAAGAATGAGTTCGTCCGAAAATACAAGCGGTAAGCCGATTTCTCGTTCCAGATTTGCAGCTATAACATTATAATTCAACATTGAATTATAAAAATCCAAACGAGCATTCAAATATGTATTTTCACCATCTTTAAGTTCAATAGCATCACCTACACCGGCTTTATATCTTCCTGTTACTTGTCTGTACTGTTCTTTTGCTTCATCAAGAGCAAGTTTTGCAATTACAATAGCTTCTCTTGCTGTTTCAAGGTCCATATAATTCTTCTTGACATTAAAATATACATTGTCTTTAACGTCTTCATACTGAGCTTTACTCATGTTGTAAGAAGCCTTTGCCTCATCAACCTGTTTTTTTAGTCTTAAAATATTCAAACCAGAATAATTTAATCCTACTCCGAACTGAGAAGACCGTACGTTATAATCATTTCCAATTCCGTTTCCAAAGCTTCCGAAAATACCTATATCCGGAGTAAATTCTCTTCTTGTTGCACGAAGATTCATTTTTGCGGCATCAACATTCTTCTTTGCTGCTAACAATTCAGGACGAACTTCCATTGCTTTTTCAATTGCTTCTTCCACTGTCACACCGTACTTTTTCAAAGTCATTTGGTCAGAAAGTTCGTAATTTGTATACTCCGGAATGCCCATAATTTTAGAAAGCTGTACCTGCGCTACTTCTAAAATATTTCTTGCTTTAACAAGGTTTAATTTTGCTTTTCCAAGGTTATATTCTGCTGTAACAACATCCAATTTTGGTTTTGTTCCGTACTTATAAAAACCCCATGCCTGATTTAACTGTAATTCATAATCTTTTACAGTATCTTCATATACTTGTACCTGCGCTTGCGCAAAAAGAATATTATAATAAGTAGATTTTATATCATAAATTATTGTATTAATATTTTCTTTTGTATTTTCTTTTTGACCTTCGTACATTCTTTTTGCCATATCAGCAGTAGCTTTTGTTTTTCCAAAATCAAAAAGCATCATTTCTGCAGAAACATTAGGAACATAACCCATTGTTGAATATTGACTTCTTCTGTATGTCGGCGGGATTTCTTTGTTATAACGGTTTCCACTTCTTGAAACATCAACACTTGCGCTTATTGCAGGAAAGAAATTTGCCCATGCCTGTCCGATTTTTGATTTATAAACATCTTCGTTATAGAAAGAAGCTCGAATTGCCGGATTATGTTTGATTGCTATATCAATGCAGTCATTTAATGAAAAAACAGAATGAACATCATTTGTATAATCTTCACTTACTGTTACTGCCTGAACAGCAGGCTTCTGATTTTTCTTTTTCCCGAATGCATACGTTGTGTCTACAGAAACTGTAAACAATAAAAGTGTCATAATTGCTATTAATATTTTTTTATTTGTCATACCAGCTCTCTTTTATTATTAAATTTCTTATCTACCATATCTTGTACTATAACATAAAATGCAGGAGTTAAAACAGTTCCCAATGTTGCAGCAACAATCATACCTCCAATAACTGTTGAACCGACAGAAATTCTGCTGTTTGCACCTGCACCTGATGCAAACAATAAAGGCAAAATACCAAGAATAAATGCAGCTTCCGTCATCATAATTGCCCTGAATCTTAAAATTGCAGCTTTTATTGCAGCATCATATATACTCAATCCGTGTGATTCATGTTCTTCTTTTGCAAATTCTACAATCAAAATAGATTGTTTTGCAGCCAAACCGATAAGCGTTATCAATCCGACCTGCGAATATAAATCAAGAGCTTGACCCATCATTAACTGGAAAATAAGCGCACCAATTAATGCAACAGGTGAAATCAACAAGACCGCAACCGGAATCATCCAGCTCTCATACAAAGCTACAAGGAACAAATATACAAATAATAATGCGAATCCTACAACAAGTCCTGTTTGTCCGGATGATTCCTGTTCCTGCAAAGAAGTTCCTGACCATGCATACGTATAATCATGCGGCAAATATTTCTTCGACAAATTTGCCATTGCTTTCATTGCATCTCCTGATGACTTTCCGCTGGCAGGGGAACCTTGTATTTGAGCAGAACGGAATTGGTTAAATCTTGTAATAGATACCGCACCGACAGTCTGCTTAGGTGTGATCATCGTCATTATAGGAACAGGCTGTCCGTTTTTGTTTATAACAAATATTTTTTGCAAATCTTCAATTTTGTTTCTGTAGTCGCCTTCTGCCTGCATAAATACTTTAAATACCCTGCCAAGTTTATTAAAGTCGTTAATATAAGAATATGATAGAGTTGATGCAAGAGTGTTATGGAGTTCGTTCAAATCAACACCTTGTGCTAGCGCTTTATCATAATCTATATCAAGCTGATACTGAGGAACGTTAGCTTGGAACTGCGTATAAACATAGTTTAAAGCAGGATCTTCATTAGCTTTTGCGATAAATTCACTTGTAAAAGCAGCAAGATCTTGTACGCTGGCATTACCCGTGGACATAAGTTGATACTCAAAACCGCCTGCCATACCTAACCCATCAATTGCCGGAGGTGACAGAGTAAATATTGATGCTTCATTAATATCAGCCGTTCGTTTATAAATCTCAGATAAAATTCCATTGTGAGAAAGGTCTGTTTGACGACCTTGAATTGCACGAATTACCCAACTAATAGGATTTACTTTTCTCTCTCCCCATTCTTTTAACTGAATAACAATTGTTGCCTGATTTGAAGGTCCGAAACCACCAAATGCAATAACCCTTTCTTTATCAATACCCTCTATTCCGTCTATTGCTTTGATAAATTTGTTGCACACAGCTTCGGTTCTGTTTAATGAAGCTCCGTCCGGAAGAGTTACAACAGAAATAAGCATACCCTGATCTTCATCAGGAATGAATCCGGTAGGAATCACTTTGAATAAACCGAGCATTAACAATACTATTGCAATATATGTAATTATTGTTAGTTTTTTATCATATACAAATTTTTTAACAAGTTCTGTATAATAGTTAGTTAGTTTATCAAAATTTTCATTAAAAATAGCCAATCCTTTGTTTATGTACTCTTCCGCAATTTTTATCCACGAAGGTTTTTCGTTTTCGTTCTTTTTAGCAGGCTTTAATAAAATAGAACACATTGCAGGTGAAAGTGACAACGCACAAACTGCTGAAAAGGCAATTGATACAGCTATACAAACTGCAAATTGTTTATACATTGTACCTGATAAACCGCTCATAAAACACATAGGAACAAATACAGCCATTAGAACAGCTGCCATTGCAACAAGGGAACCGCCAACTTCGCCCATTGTAATTTGCGTTGCCTCTATTGCAGACTTACCCTCTTCTATATGCCTTTTAACATTTTCGATTACAACAATAGCATCATCAACAACAACTGCAACCGCAAGCACAAGAGCAAAAAGCGTCAGTAAGTTCAATGACATTCCTAATGCTTTTAATGCAATAAAGGTACCAACCAAAGATACAGGAATTGTTACACAAGGAATTAATGTTGCTTTAAAATCACCTAAGAATACAAATATAATTAAAATAACGATTAAAGAAGTTAAAAGAATAGTAAACTCAACCTCATTCATTGATTCGTTGATAAATGTTGAACTATCCATCATTATATCAAGCTTTAATGAATCAGGAAATGTTGCCGAAAGTTCATCTATAGTTTTATAAATATTGTTACAAATTTCAACAGTATTAGCTCCGGGCAGCGGCATAACCTGTATTAATGCAGCCGGTTGTCCATCTACTATACCAAACATTGAATAAGATTTTGCACCTAGTTCAACTCTTGATAAATCTTTTAGTCTTATTTTTGAACCATCAGCATTCGAACGAACAATAATATTCCCAAATTCTTCAGGAGTTTGAAGTCTGCCTTTCGTAAGTAATGAAAGCTTTAAACTCGGATTTGCATTTGTCGGCTTATCACCCAATGCCCCTGCTGAAAGCTGAATATTCTGAGTTCTTATTGCATTTTGAATTTCAGCTATTGTAACTTTATAACTTGCCAATTTTGTAGGATCAAGCCATATACGCATACTGTAATCGTCAGCACCAAAAACATTTACAGAGCCTACACCGTTAATTCTCTTTATTGCATCCTTGACGTATATATTCGCATAATTTGTCAAATCCAATTGATTCCAAGAACCGTCCTCTGATGCAAGATTTAAAATAATCGCACCTGCACCGCCTACTTTATTTTCTGCTGTTAACCCTTGCTGCACAACTTCTTGCGGTAAAAGTGCCTGAACTTGTTGAAGTTTATTTTGAACATTCATCAAGTTTATATCATTATCCGTACCGGTTTTGAAAAAAATTGTTAAATTATAAGCATTATCATAACTTGTTGAGGACATGTAAATCATATCCTGTACACCGTTTAACTGTGACTCCAATAATGAAGCTATAGAAGATTCAATAACAGCAGCACTCGCTCCGGGGTAACTTGCTGAAATTGTAACCTGAGGCGGCGTAATATTTGGATATTTTTCCTGCTGTAAACCAAACAAAGAAAGCAGTCCGAGTATTACAATCAAAACTGATATTACAACCGCAAATCTTGGTTTTTTTATGAAAAAATATAAATCTTCTTTATTTATTGCCATTCTATTTTCCTTTTTTCGTGTCCTTATCTGTTATCAAAAAAGGGTTGCTATTTTTTTTCCGTTTTCACATCCTCTTTATATGGTGATGTTTTCAAAGGCTGACCGGACTTATAAATATCCTGAATACCTTTCATAACAACAACATCATCCCAATCCAAACCCGATTCTACAATCCAATTATTTTCATAATTCTCATGTACAACAATATCTTTTTTTACAGCTTTTCCGTCTTTTACCGTCCATACATAATATCCCGTTCCGACATCAGTTTTTGTAGCTGATTGCGGTATCAGCATAACTTTCTGAGGCTGATTTACCCTTACGATTACATTTACATAATCCCCCGGAACAAGTAATTCATCAGGGTTTTCAAAAACTGCACGCAAAGTTACCGTGCCTGTATTTTCATCAATTTTATTATCGAAGAAATCTATTTTACCTTCTGCTTCATACTTTGAACCATCTGCAAGCTTTAAAAGAACCGATACGATTCCTTCATCTGTTTGTTTATTATCTTTAAAATATCTTTTCATTTCAATAAAATCAGCACTCTTCATGGGAAAAATTACCCTCATTGGATTCGTGGTATAAATTTGTGCAATAACACCGGTTGATGGTGTTACATAATTTCCGACAGAAATATTTGCCTTACCGATTCTGCCATCCATTGGAGATACGATATCTGTATAACTCAAATCCAAATTTGCTTTTGAAAGCTGAGCCACTGCACCATCCAGAGCAG
Organism: uncultured bacterium; assembly: GCA_902788575.1. Taxonomy (GTDB): domain Bacteria; phylum Cyanobacteriota; class Vampirovibrionia; order Gastranaerophilales; family Gastranaerophilaceae; genus CAG-196. Next base: position 60,448 of record CADAKY010000005.1, read on the forward strand.
CTCTATTCTTGTTTCTTTGAGTAAGAGCGTTATCATAGTATTCTCTGCTTACCAAATCCTCTTTCAAAAGTTGTTCGGCACGTCTTAAATCAATTTCTGAATTTTTATATACCGCAGAGTTTTCATTAACGGTTGCTCTGGCGTTTTTTGCTGCCAATGCATACTCATCAGGTTCAATTTTGAACAACCTTTGTCCTTTTTTTACTCTGTCACCTTCCTGAAAATATCTTTCCTGCAGCCACCCGTTTACACGCGCAATTACGTCAACAGACAACTTTGCTTCAATCCTTCCCGTTGTTGTATATTCAGGATTAATGTCCTTTTGAATAGGCTTCGCGACCTCAACATTTTTAGGCTGACTCATCATATAGGCTGTAGCAAGCCCTGTTACAAGTGTTTTTGTCTGATTAAAAACAATCGGTACTATTACAACAGCTAACGCAATTGCTGTTATTTTGGTCTTTTTTGAACTCCAGTCTATCTTCATGCACTATACCCTCTTTCTTTTAAACAAAAGTATATCATAATCTTATTTAATTTCCAATAAATACGGTTTATAAAAATTCATGTTAAAATAAATTTATAGAACTAAATATTGGAGCTTTTTATGTTATCTACTATGCAAAATATTATATCTGAAGAAACAATTAATATACGATACTCTGATTTGGATTTTGATAAAAGCTTAAAACCGTTTTCACTGCTGAATTTTTTTCAGGATATTGCAAGTGACAACGCAGAAAGACTTGGTTTCGGATACTCCTTTATTTATCCCAAAAACTTAATGTGGGTACTTTTAAAATACAGAATAGAATTCAATGAATATCCGTCTGACATTCAGGACTTAATCTTAAGAACGCAACCCAGAGGTTGCCATAAACTTTTTGCATACCGTAATTTTGAATTGCTTTCAGGAGACAAAATTCTTGCAAAAGCTTCAAGTATGTGGTCACTGGTTAATTTTAATACAATGTCTATTGTTAATGCCGAAAATATAATTGCCGACAATCCGTATATGAATAAATTCGAACAGGGTGAAAATGATTTAAAGTATAACAAAATTCCTCCACTCACTGACATTATGTACTCTAAAGAATTTGAAGTCAGATACAATGATATAGACGTAAACAGGCACGCAAACAACGGAAATTACATCGTATGGGCGCTTGAACCGATAGATATAAGCTTTAGAAAAACTCACTCACTTAAAAATATTGACATGGTTTACAAAAAAGAAATAAAATATGGTGAACACTTAATTTCAAATGTTCAAATTTTAGAAGAGAACAAAACTGTACACTCACTTAAAAACAAAGAAACAGGGGAGGATCTATGTCTCCTCTGCTGTGAATGGACTAGCGTAGTTTAGTAAAGAAAGGATAAAAATTAATGGCAAAGACTTTGGTTGCATATTTTTCAAGATGCGGAGAACAATACGGAGTAGGCGATATCACAAAAGGCAACACCTCAATTATTGCAGATATTATTGCATCAAAGACAAGTGCTGATATTTTTGAAATAAAAGTTTTGAACGACAATTATCCTAACAGATATACACCGTTAATCCAGTTTGCAAAACAAGAAAAACAAGCGAATGCACGACCGGAGATTGTCGGAACCGTTCAAAATTTTGACGAATACGATACTGTTTTTATAGGATATCCAAACTGGTGGGGAGATATGCCTATGCCGGTTTATACTTTTAAAGAAAGCTATGACTTTAGCAACAAGAAAGTTTACACTTTCTGTACACACGAAGGCAGCGGCGGAGTCCATAAAGAAGATTTTGCAATCTATGGGCACACAGCTCAGAACGATAAAATCGAATCCGAAAAAAAAGTAGACGAATGGCTTCATAAACTAGGAGTTTTATGAAAAAAATGCTTGTTATAAGACTTGGGGCAATAGGAGATGTTGTTTTTACAACAATTATTCCTTATGCAGTAAAGCTTATGTATCCGGATTGCGAAATACATTACTTAGTACCTAACGGTATTCATAAATTGTTAGAAAGCAACCCTAGCATTGATAAAGTTTTCACTTGGGAAAGAAGTAAAAGAAAATCTCTAAAATACCTTATTTCTGTCGCAAGACAACTGAGAAGAGAGAAATATGATGCTATTTTTAACTTAAACAATACCCTCAGATGCTTCCTGCTTTCTGCTTTTGCTATGCCTAAAAAAATCATATCAAAACAATCTACCGGAGGACATTGGGTTGATGATGCTTTTTTTGCGGCGAAAAAAGTTTTCCCAAAACTGGAAAAACCGAACAGACTATTTCTTTCGGTTAAACCTGAAGCTGCAAACAAAATAAAAGAAGACATCTGCAACTTTCCGAGACCATATATAATGATAGCCCCCGGAGGAGATACAAGTAAAAACCGGGCCGGCAGAAGCTGGAATATTAATTCCTGGAAAGAATTATCACAGATGATAATAAAAGAATATGGAGGAACTGTTATTGTATGCGGAAGCGACAGCGAAAAAGAATTGCATTCTGCTCTGGAAGGTAATGGTATTGTCGTATTATCCGGCAAATACGATTTGGCTGAAAGCAGTGCATTACTATCAATGGCTGATTTAATGATTTCCGGTGATACCGGTCCGCTGCACATAGCAGCTGCACACAATGTTAAAACTCTTGCACTTTTGGGTTCAACCTCACCCGAAAAGATTCGTCCCTATGGAGAAAACGGACATTGGATAAGTTCAGATTTTGAGTGTAAATACTGCTGGAAAAAGAAATGTAAATACGTTCAAGAAGGCGAAACACCTTGCATGAACAGCCTAAAAGCCAGTAATGTAATGGAAAAAATAAAAAAAATACTCTGATAATTTTGTGATAGAATTAACTTATGGAGAGGTGTCCGAGTGGTTTAAGGTGGCGGCCTCGAAAACCGCTGTAGGGGAAACTCTACCGAGGGTTCAAATCCCTCCCTCTCCGTTTTTAATTGAGAAATATTTGTTGCGTGTAAACACACTCTGCAAACTCATACCGACTTATTACACAAGAATTACACAAAGGATAAATTTTAATAAAATTTGCAACAAAAAAGCAAGGTGTAAAACCCTTGCTATTATTGTCTTTTAATATGGTGGGCGTTAGAAGACTCGAACTTCTGACCCTCTCCTTGTAAGGGAGACGCTCTACCAACTGAGCTAAACGCCCTTATGCTCTCGGCAAGACTTATCATATATTAAACAAATTCTGTTGTCAAACATTTTATTAAAATCTATTATTATAATATAACTAGCGTATTTATTTTTATTCTTACTTTGTATAAAATTTATTATAATAAGAAAGGAGTTTTATAATGGAAATTAAGGTTGCAGAAAATGTTAAATCTTTGAACACTGACATTCTTGTTATCAGTATGTTTGAAGGAGAACAAACATCAAGTGATTTAGTAAATGAATACGCTATAGGTCAAGATAATTTTAAAGGTAAATTCTCTGAAACATACCTTTTGCAAACATACGGCAAAGAACCGTATAAAAAAATTCTTGTTTTAGGCTTGGGAAAAAAGGAAGAACTTTGTCCGAACAAATTCAGAGAAGCAGTTGTAAAAGCTGTAAAAAAATGTATGCAAATGGAAGCAAAAACAGTTTCATTCGCTTTTGAAGGCATAGAATTTGATTATGCAGAACAATTTACAATCGGCGCATTTATTGCCGATTACAGATTTGATAAGTACAAATCCGAAAAGAAAGATAACAAAATCACAAAAATTTATATACAAGCTTCCGAAGATGGAGTAAAAAAAGGTGAAAAAATCGCTGCAGCTATGACATTTGCAAGAAACCTCGCAAACGAGCCTGCTCAATTTGCAACACCGACGGAACTTGCAAACATTGCAACAGATTTTAATTTAGAAACAAAAATTTACGATGCAGAAGAATGTGAAAAAATGGGCATGGGTGCTTTTGTTGCAGTTGCACGCGGAAGTGCTAAACCGCCGAAATTTATCCACATGAAATACACTTGTGATAATCCTAAAAAAAGAATTGCAATTATCGGAAAAGGTCTTTGTTTTGATTCAGGCGGACTTGATTTAAAACCGGCATCTTCTATGCTTACAATGCGCGATGACATGTCAGGTGCTGCGGCAGTTTTGGGTGTTATGAGTATTATAAAAGAATTTTCACCGCAAGTTGAAGTCCACGGTATCATTGCCGCTTGTGAAAATATGCCGGGATGTGACGCATATAAACCGGGAGATATTTTAACAGCTAAAAACGGTAAAACAATCGAAGTCGATAATACAGATGCAGAAGGAAGATTAACACTTGCGGACGCACTATGTTACGCCTGCGAATTAGGTGTTGATGAAGTTATTGACATTGCAACACTTACCGGCGCTTGTATGGTTGCACTCGGGTCAAATGCAGCAGGCATTATGGGAAATAATGAAGAACTTGTTCACAATCTTATTGAAACAGGTAAACGCAATGGCGAGAAAATGTGGCAATTGCCAATGTGGGATGAATATTTCGACAGCTTAAAATCCGAAATTGCAGACATGAAAAATACCGGCTCCCGCTGGGGCGGTGCTTCTGCCGCAGGCAAATTCCTCGAAAAATTTGTAAAGGATGTAAAATGGGCGCACATTGATATTGCAGGTGTTGCATTTTTGGAAAAACCGCAAAAAGAATTTATCTCCGGCGCAACCGGAGCAGGTGTCAGAACCCTGTTAAATTATATTCTTGAACAATAAAATATTATTTTTAAAACATAAACCGTACTGATATAGATTATTCAGTGCGGTTTTTTATTAATCAAAAATTATGTTAAAATTTTATTATGCTTGATATAGATACAGGAGAACAAACAGAAGCACTTTATCGCATGGTAGAGATTTCCGGCGGGAAACGGATAGAAAAATTTCATACCACTGATATAAACCATGCGCTTAAATTTCAGCGTTGGTATGTAAAACGGTACAGACGCGGATTATACATGGAAATTATTCCAAAGAAAAAAATTTATGACCCGAAAAATAAAAAAGTGGGGTACAATTTTGAATAATCAAAAATACATAGCATTAATAGATTGCGATAGCTTTTTTGTATCCTGCGAACGAAAACTTAATCCCGAGTTTAAGGGTCTTGCCATAAGTGTTGTATCCGGCGAAAGGGGTTGTGTAATTGCTCGCTCTAAAGAGGCAAAAGCATTAGGCATTCCTATGGGAATCCCTCTGTTTCAGGCTGTTGAGAAATTTCCTGAATGTTTTTATATCCCTGCAAATCACTACGCTTATACAAAAATATCAAAACAGGTAATGTCGATTCTAAAATCATATAGTCCAAACGTACAGGTATATTCCATTGATGAAGCTTTTGTTGATTTTACCGGACTTACAAAATTATATAAAAAAAATTATTATGAACTGGCAAAAGAAATTCAGCAAAAAATTTCTGATGAAGTTGATATTCCTGTGACAATAGGAGTAAGCACATCAAAAACTCTTGCAAAGCTTGCTTCTGATATGGCAAAAAATTCAAACGACAGAATATTACTTGCAGGAAATAAAACAAGGTTAAAACTGATAAAAAACTCTGAGATTCAAGATGTTTGGGGAATAGGAAGACGACTTGGGTTAAAACTTAGAGGATACGGAATAAAAACAGCATTTGATTTTACACAAAAAGATGACAATTGGGTAAAAAGTCATTTTGGCAAAAACGGACTGGCAACAAAAACGGAACTTCTCGGAACAATGACTTCACCTATTTCAAATAAAATTGAACTTCCAAAGTCTATAAGTGACACTAAATCTTTTCTTGAATTTTCATCCGATTTGGATTTTCTGAAAAACGAATTGCAAATTCATATTCATTCGTGCTGCAAACGCCTGAGAAAAATTGACTGCAAATGTAATTCAGTAGGTGTCATCTTAAAAACAAAAGATTTCAGAACTTTTTTTGAAAAAGTAAATTTAGAATCCGGCGAAAATTTTGAATTTGAAATTTCAAAAACTGCATTTAAAATTCTTGAAAAAATTTATTCTCCTCAAATCCTTTATCGCAGTATCGGTATTGTTTTGGAGGATTTTAACCCTATACAGGAAACACAATTAAGCCTTTTTGGAGAAGAGCCAGAAAAACATCAAAGAGAAAATTTAGGGAAAGCACTCGACAAACTGGAGGCGAAATTCGGCAGAAATATTGTAAGAACCGGTTTTACTAATAAAGAAGTACCTTTCAAACAAGGTTTTTTAACAACTCCACAAGATATAAATTAAAACATCAATTTGGTGATATGATAGATTTAGATAAATTAACAATAGGAGAGCATAAATGAAAGTTACTGTTATAGGAACAGGTTATGTAGGACTTGTTGCAGGTGCATGTTTTGCAGATATGGGAAACGACGTTATCTGCATAGATAATAACAAAGAAAAAATCAAACAATTGGAAAACGGTATTATTCCGATTTATGAACCCGGGTTGGATGAACTTGTAAAATCAAATGTATTAGATAACCGTTTAAAATTTTCGACAGACATTGATTTTGCTGTCAAAAATTCACAAGTGTGTTTTATCGCTGTCGGTACTCCGCAAGGTGAAGACGGCTCAGCTGATTTACAATATGTTATGGCGGTAGCGGAATCTATTGCAAAATCTATGAATGAATACAAAGTTATCGTTGATAAATCAACAGTGCCTGTAGGTACAGCAGAAAAAGTTACAGAAATAATAAAGAAAAATACAAATTATGACTTTGATGTGGTTTCAAATCCGGAATTCTTAAAACAAGGTAACGCAGTAGATGACTTTTTATATCCGGATAGAGTTGTAATCGGTTCAAATTCAGAAAGAGCAACACAGATTATGCAAGAGCTTTATTCCCCATTCTTCAGAACAGGAAACAGAATTGTTGTAATGGATGTTAAATCTGCTGAAATGACAAAATATGCGGCAAATTCATTTTTAGCAACAAAAATTTCATTTATGAATGAAATCGCAAATCTCTGTGAAAAAGTCGGTGCAAATGCTGAAATGGTTCGTGTTGGAATGTCTACTGATTCAAGAATCGGTAACAAATTCTTATTCCCCGGTCTTGGATATGGCGGAAGCTGTTTTCCAAAAGACGTAAAAGCTCTTATTAAAACCGGAAACGAATACGGAATAAATATGAGTATTATTAAATGCGCAGACGATGCTAATAAAAAACAAAGAAAACTATTTATAGAAAAAATTACTGAAAAATTCGGCAACAATTTAAGCGGTAAAACTTTTGCAGTTTGGGGTTTGGCATTTAAGCCGAAAACCAATGATATGAGAGAAGCACCTGCAATTACGATTATTAATGCCCTTTTAGAAATGGGGGCAAAAATCAAAGCTTGCGATCCAAAGGCTGTAGAATCCGCTAAATTTATATTTGGTAACAAAATCGAATATTATGAAAAATCTTATGATACTTTAGAAGATGTTGATGCAATGCTTTTATTAACAGAATGGAACGAATTTAGACGTCCTGATTTTGAAAGAATGAAATCATTAATGAAAACACCTGTTATTTTTGACGGAAGAAATCAATATGATTCAAACAGAATGACAGAAAAAGGTTTTGAATACTATTGCATAGGTAAAAGGTAAATATAATAATCGGTGAAACTTTATATAAAAAAAACAGCCATTAAACTCTTCCGTAAATATCAGAATAGCGTATAATATCATCTTCGGATAACAAATCGCCGTTTTGTATTTCCAAAATTTTTAAAGGCAAGTTTGTTGCATTTTGCAGAGAATGAATTTCTTTTACCTTTATATCAACATGTTCTCCCTCTTTAAGAACAAACTCTTTTCCCCCGAGGAGAACATTGGCAATACCGCTTAATACAACCCAATGTTCACTTCTGTGGTTATGTGACTGTACAGAAAGCCTTTGAGCAGGATTTACTTCAATCGTTTTTACCAAATACCCTTCTCCAATCTCCAATACAGTATAACTCCCCCAAGGTCGAATACTTTCTTTTTTATCGACAAACCCGCTCATAAATCCTCCGTTTTTCTCGGGAAATTCACGCAACTATTCTTTTTTAAGAATTATTTAAATATTATAAAACCTGAATCTTCTGCTCTCTGGTGTGTCGGGAGTTCGCCTTCTTTTTGTATGTCTTCTTTAACTCTCCACCATTTACTTTTTTTGACTTTTTGTTCAGTTTTCTTTTCCTGTTCAATTGCCTGAGGGGTTGTTTCATAAATATTATTTAAGCTTGGACTGCCTGTTTGCATTCCAAACGGATTGTTATTCGGAAACAAATTGTCAGCCTGAGCCATTCCAGCCGTAAAACTGATTAATAATAAAGCTGTAAGTATTCTCATCATATATTCTCCTTTTTTATATATTATACCAGATTTTCTTAACATTTTGTAATATTGTTAAGCATTTTCAAAAATTGTTACAATTGGCGCAAACGTAGTAGTAGTAGTAGTAGTAGTAGTAGTAGTAGTAAATTGCGCGAAAATCACATTTACTCCTAAAGTTTTAAAAAATCATGCCGATATATAAATTGAACGTTTTGGCATTCAGGAATTAAAGAAAGGAGTAATAAGATGGACATAAGACAAATGTTGAATGGTACAGCCGCAGGGCAAATTGCCTTAAATTTGGATAAGCAGGATGAAGCCGGTTCTGACGGTAAAATTACAAAAAATATATGGGAGCGTTTTTGGAGTTCTCATGGCGGTGATGCTTACAAAGGCAGAAATGAAAATGTCGGTGATGATGGTGTTAGTGTGGAAACAGCCATTCAATTGATTATGACACGTATTGCCAATGCAGCCAGAAAAACAGGAGAAAATGTAAATGCACTTGGTCAAAAATGGTTTAATGATATAGAAGGACACGAGTATCTTAAATACGGAGAAGAAACCTCAGGAGCTTCACAAAGCTCCGGCAGTACATCCGCTCAAGGAACTTCGTCTTCCGGAGAAACCAAACAAACCGGCGGTTCCGAAAAAAGTACGGGGCAGAAAACTACAGGCAGCGGAAAATATTCAACAGAAAGTATTAAGGTAAATGTTAAACCAAAATATATGTCTGCAGAATCAAAAAAGATTATTGCAGGTCAAAAGGAAGGAGTAAAACTTAGAGAAAGTTTAAGACAAGGTAAAACGCAAGGACTTAATAAATACAACATTTCTATGGCTATGGATAATAGTATAAATTTTGGAGCGAATTCTTTAAAACAGGCAAAAATTGTATTTGAATTGCTTAAAGCAAGGATAGAAAATGTTTTATTTGATGTTTCTGAAAAATATAATCAAGCTATATTAAAAATTAAGGATCCAGGCTACACTTGGGAAAAAATAGTAAGCAGATGTACAAAACAAGGCAAGTTTGATTATAAAGAACTTAATACGATATTGCATGGACTTGTTGCGATTGTAAGAAATGGAGAGCGCAACATTGTAACAAATAATGATGCAGAAAAAATTTCATTCAATAAGGATGTTTCCAAAATACAATCTCATCTTGATAAAGCAAATGAATTGCTTGTAGATATTGCTAACAATCCCTCAAAAGCAAGAAAAAGAGTGCATAGTACAGAACATACTACAACACATGTCGCAATTCTGCAAGACGGTAGAAAAATAAGAGTAGAATATGACAATAAAGGTGAAATTGAAGAAATTGGAATTTCTTTTGATACAAAGAATGATACAAATGCAGATACCTTCCATGATGATGAAGTTACTTATAAAAAAAATTATGGTATTGATGTTCTATTAGGATGGGAAAATGGTGAACCATTGATTCATAACATTGAAAAATACAATACTTGGAACGAACTGGTCAGGATTGCAGAAAGTATATTCGGCAAGTCTTCATAGTTAATTACATAAATAAAAGACAAAATGGGCGGACTTAAAAGTCCGCCCATTTTGACATACTGTTTTTATTTCTTTTGCTTAACAACTGCATCGATTAACCCTTTAAAGAGCGGATGCGGGCGTTCAGGACGCGATTTGAATTCCGGATGGAACTGGCATGCAACAAACCAATCCAGTTCAGGAAGTTCAATGATTTCTGAAAGCATTCCGTCAGGTGACATTCCTGAGAATACAAGTCCTGCTTTTTTGAGCGGCTCAATAAATTCTGTATTAACTTCGTATCTGTGTCTGTGACGTTCCGAAATTTTATTGGAGCCATAAACTTCATGCGCGCGTGTGCCTGATTTAACTTTACAATCATACGCACCCAGTCTCATTGTTGCACCGTAACCCTTAACATTCTTTTGTTCAAGCATCAAATCAATTACAGGAGCTGCAGCATTCTCGTCAAACTCTGTTGAATTAGCACCCTTAATACCTGCAACATTTCTTGCATATTCAATAACCGCACACTGCATACCAAGGCAAATTCCCAAGAACGGAACATTATTTTCTCTTGCGTACTTAATTACATTGAGTTTGCCCTCAATTCCTCTGATTCCGAATCCTCCGGGGACGATAACACCATCAACATCCTTCATAAGCTCTTTACAATTTGCCCAATCAACACACTCTTCTGAATTTATCCACTTGATTTCTGTTTTTACATCATTTGCATAACCGGCATGTTTAATGGATTCCACAACCGAAATATACGCATCCGAAAGTTTTGTATACTTACCTGCAATCGCAATTTTTATCATACCCGCAGGATGATTAATTTTATCTACCAAATTTCTCCAAGCGGTCAAATCAGCTTTCTTATCAGGAACCTGAAGAAGTTTAAGCACAACTTGCGCAAAATTTTGTTCTTCTAATGCGAGCGGAACTTCATAGATACTCTTCATATCTCTGCATTCAATAACCGCCTCTTTCGAAACCGAACAAAATAAAGCCAACTTATCCTTTTCAGTCTTCGGAATAGCCTTTGATGTTCTGCAAACTAAAATTTCCGGCTGAAGACCATAGCTTCTCAAAACATTAACACTGTGTTGTGAAGGTTTTGTCTTCAATTCTCCGGAAGTCGGAAGATAAGGAAGCAATGTACAGTGAATATTTATTGCGTTTCCGATTCCTGCCTCTGTTTTAAATTGTCTTATTGACTCAATAAACGGAAGACCTTCAATGTCACCTATGGTTCCTCCGATTTCAATAATCTGAAAATCAGGTTTAAAATGTTTTTGCGCTTTAACTAAGCGTGATTTAATTTCATTTGTAATATGAGGAATAACCTGAACAGTTGCACCCAGATAATCCCCTCTGCGTTCTTTTTGGATAACGGTTTGATAAACGCTTCCGGAAGTTACATTACTCAATTGAGAAAAGTTTGTATCAATGAATCTTTCATAGTGCCCCAAATCCAAATCGGTTTCAGCCCCGTCATCAGTTACAAAAACCTCACCATGTTGAAACGGGCTCATTGTTCCGGGATCTACATTTATATAAGGGTCAAATTTTTGTATCGCAACAGAAAACCCTCTGGCTCTCAAAAGTTTTCCAAGAGAAGCTCCAATAATCCCTTTGCCAAGCGAACTTACAACTCCGCCTGTTATAAAAATATATTTAGTCATGATAGTCGTTCCTTTAATTAAATGAAATAAGTTAATTAATTTTAGGTACTCTGAAGAAACCGTTTTCTTCACTCGGCGCATTCTTCATGAGTTCTTCTTTGGATTGTTCGTAATAAACTTCGTCTTCTCTCATAACATTAACAAAATCAATTGCATGTGCCATCGGTTCAACGTTAGAAGTATCAACCTCATTCATAGCATCAACGTGTTTAAGGACATCACCTAATTGACGCGTAAATTTCTCTTTTTCTTCTTCCGTTAATTCCAATCGTGCAAGCTTTGCAACATGTTCAACATCTTTTATTGTTATCATAATTTCCTACTCCAATAAATTCATTTTATCATAAAAATTTTCTTCTGTGAAAGTAGACTTTTCCCATGAAAACAAAACATCATTCAAAAATAATTAATCTACAGAAAAGATATCCTTAATATCTTCCATTGTAAGTGATTTTGTAATATTTCTGTCAATTGAAACTACGCTATCAACAAGGTCGCGCTTGCGTCCTTTAATCTTTTGAATCTTTTCTTCAACTGTATTTTTGGTAATAAGTCTATATACAAATACCTTTTTGGTTTGTCCGATACGATAAGCTCTGTCTGTTGCCTGATCTTCAACAGCTGGGTTCCACCACGGGTCATAATGGATTACATAATCCGCACCCGTCAAGTTCAAACCTGTACCGCCGGCTTTCAAGCTGATTAAGAAAATCGGTATGTTATCATTGTTATTAAAGTTTTCAACAGCAGCCTGACGATCTTTTGTCTTACCTGTCAAATATTCAAACGGAATACCTTCTCTTTGCAGCCACCCTTTAATAATATCAAGCATATCTACAAATTGACTGAACAGAAGGATTCTGTGTTTTTCGTCAATAATTTGCTTAATCATATCCTTCAAATATTCAAACTTACCTGACTTCATATCACCCTTAACATGGTCTTTGTCATACAAACGAGGGTGACAGCAAATCTGACGCATTCTGAGAAGTGCCGAGAAAATTGACATTCTGCTCTTTTCAAGTCCGTTAAGTTCGATACTCTTGAATAATTCTTCTTTAGTAGAATCCAAAACTTCAAGATAGAAGTCTCTCTGTTCGTCAGTAAGTTCACAATATGCCATGTTTTCAACTTTATCCGGCAAGTCTTTCGCTACATCTCGCTTCATACGTCTCAATATGAACGGGAATATTTGAAGCTTCAAACGTTTTTCAACCGTTTTATCCTGTCTTTCCATAATCGGATTAACGTATCTGTAATTAAATTCTGCAACATTGAACAAGAACCCCGGCATAAGAAAATCAAATACAGACCACAATTCTTCAAGCTTGTTTTCAATCGGTGTACCCGAAAGTGCAAGTTTGTGATCAGACTGAAGCTCTTTTACCGATTGTGCTGTTTGAGAAATTGCATTCTTAATATTTTGAGATTCATCCAGAATAACATATCTGAATTTATATTTCTTAAGTTTTGCAATATCACGTCTTACGAGTGCATAGCTTGTAATAATGATATCGTAATTCGGGATTTCTTTAAACAATCCTTTTCTGTCCGCACCCTGAATTTTTAAACATGTAAGATTCGGTGTAAATTTCTGAATTTCGTTTTCCCAGTTAAATACAACAGTTGTCGGTGCAATTACGAGTGTCGGCATAGGACCGTCAACATCTTTTGCTTTCTGTAAAAGCGTCAATGCCTGAAGTGTTTTACCTAAACCCATATCATCAGCAAGAATTCCGTTTAAACCGTATTGATACAGAAACCACAACCAATTAAAACCCTTAACCTGATATTCACGGAACTCTGCATTAACCTCTTTTGGAATATCAGCACTGTCAGTAGTTGTAGAGAATGTCGAAATCTGCTCCCAGAATTTCTTGAATTTTTCACTCATTACAAGTTCAAAACCTTGGTTTTGAAGTTCTGTAATCAAACCTACACGGTATGTTTTAACTAAAAATTTATTTTCATTGTTTCTGTAAGCGTCAAACGAGTTGAATGAACGCATTATTGCATAAATGTTTTGTGCAGGATATTCAACAAATCCCAAACTTCTTACGCGGGCGTATTTTTCACCACTCTGAATCGTTTCGTATATTTCATCAAAATCTATAACTTCTTCACCAACCTGACCGTACAATTGAATTTCCATACTATCGATTGATTCTTCCGAAAAATCAACCTTAGCACACATTTTAAAAGGCTCCTGCATAAGTTTGAAGAAATTCATATCATCATGCTCTTCAAACTTCCACCCTTCGCCTGCCTGCTGAATATAATAGTTATAAAAATCAATAGCGTTTTCTTTTTCTAAAGCAAGGTTATTAGTCTGCATCGGAACAAACTTGCATGCCAAAAGCATATTATAAGCCATTTGCTCATGCTCATAATCACGCTTAATCCAGTATACCAAGTCCTGCTCGTTACTCTTTACAGAGATATACGGAGATTTATCTTTACTCTTGGAATACGGAACTCTTACTCCCGAATAATCAAACTCCAATGATGCTTTCAAGGACTGATCATAATCAATACCAAGCGTAACTACATTTAAAGGAGGCTTGTGGTCCATCAAAAGTCCGCTTATATTATCCGCAATTTTCACCGGCATAATCTCTTGCAGGTGAGGCAAATCTTCGTAAACAAATTTACCGCCATCAGCATCCTTTAAGTCTGTAAAAGTTGATTTGATAATACTTTGCGGAAGTTCATTCATCGCAATATTTATCGGGAATATTATATTTTTATATCTTCCCCACTTAATTTGGCGTGAAAAATATTTAATTTCCTCAAACGGATAAGTTTCATCCTTATCAGGTCTTGTCCAGAAAAGCTCCAGCACGATATTTGTTCCGCCGTTTACGTTTGTAGTGGAAACATCAAGATTAAGAGTCCACATATTTTCCGTAAACTGAATTCTCTCTTTTGTCTTTTCATCCAAAACTTCTTCCAGCTGTGCCATAACAGGAAATACCGGTGCGAACTTGGTAATAGGAATATCATACCATCCTGCTTTCTTATCCTGTTTTGCGATTTTAAGCATCATCTGAAACAGCTGTATTTCCACTTTTTGAGCATCGTTCAGCTGAAAATCCGGAGTAACTTTTTGTATCTCTATTAAAGCTCTTAATATACCCTCCAAAGAGCGCACAATCTTGTTTGTTGCCCTATCTCTGACAAGAATAGAAAAAAAGTTTTGTCTGCGTTTTGGATTAAAATGAAAAATATAACTTCCTCTGGCAGGTTCTTTTAATGCAGTATCAATGTCAGAAACGTCAGGCTCTACCTGATATTTATCGTACATCCAGTTGTCGTAAGCACCTTCTTCTATAGCTTTTAAAGCCACCGCAACAGAATGCTTACACCACTCTTCTTTCAAAGGGCAATTGCATCTTGCTTCAACCTTATTTTTCTTGAATATAAGGTCAGTTATATAAAAATCCTGATAATTCCCCTTGACTTTACCCTTAAAAAAGTTTTTCTCAGGCTCAGCCTCCAGAATCATATCCTTGGAATAATATTCGTAACCGCGTCTCCAACTTCCCGGTGTCGCGTTATTCTTTAAAAAATCATAATTAAACTTAAATTCAGCCATTAATAATTTGTACTCATGCTCTTGGTAAACATAAAAACAGCAATCCCGCTGTTAAAGGTACATAAATAAGTCAGAAAAGAGCAACAACTCTTTTTAACTCCCAACCTTGGAATTATTATGACATAATTATCTTTTTTATGCAATAGGGAACAATCTGTATTTCATTACTTTTTTAAATTGAAATCATATTTTTGTACAACAGTTTATATTGCATTTTATATTTTTTTATTTTATTATACTCCTATGGCGACATGGCCAAGTGGTAAGGCAGAAGCCTGCAAAGCTTTTACCCCCAGTTCGAATCTGGGTGTCGCCTTTTATTAATATAAATAGTCAAACTTTGGGCGGGACAGCCCCTTTTTTATAGAACTAAATCACAAATCGGAATATGGAAAATATAGAATTAAAGCGTTTCTGGGAGAAAGTAAAAGAAGAATTGATAGGCGGTTTGCCGGAGAGTGTTCATCCTTGGATATACTCACTCGAGGTTTCCGGATACGATAAAGGTGTTTTGACTGTTGTAACGGGTCAGGCCATTGCGAAAACTTGGCTTAGCAAAAATCATGCTGCACAAATTAACAAAATATTAGAAACTGTAACCGGCGAACAAGGTGCAAGATTAAATATTATTCTTGATGAGCATTATGCATTCAAGTTAAAAAAAGAAGTTGAAAAAATTCACAAAAAAGAAGCTGAAATGTTTCAAAAAGAACAAGCTTTGGAAAATTTAAGCTGTATGCAATCAGCTTCAAATCTGAATTTAAAATACAAATTTGAGAATTTCGTGGTGGGAAAATGCAACAAGTTTGCGCATGATGCTGCTCTTGCAGTTGCAAAAAATCCGGCGGAGAAATACAATCCATTATTTATATACGGAACCTCCGGACTAGGAAAAACTCATTTGATGCAGGCCATCGGACATTATATATTATTTAATAATTCAAAACTTAAAGTTAAATATACAAAAACAGACGATTATATTAATGACTATATATCATTTAGCCGAAAAACAAACAATACTATAGAAAATATGTCAAAATTTTACAAAAAATACAATAATATTGATGTAATTTTGCTTGATGACATACAGTTTATTGAATCAAAAATTAAGTCTATGGAACGTTTACAACATACATTTGATACACTTTACAATAAAGGGAAACAAATTGTAATAACCTCAGACAGATTGCCAAAAGAAATACCAAATCTCACAAAAGCTCTCTGTTCCAGATTTGAAATGGGCTTAATGGTCGAGCTTACACCTCCTGAAGCGGAAACCAGAATCGGCATATTGAAAAATCTTGCAATTGCAAATTCTACGGAATATGAAGATGAAGCTTTAAGCTACATAGCAAAACATTTTTCAGATAATGTAAGAGAATTAGAAGGTGCTTTTACAAAAGTCTGTGCGTATGCAGAATTAAGCGGGCAGAAATTAACTTTGGAACTCACAAAAGAAGTCTTGAAATGCCAGGAGCAGGAAAATACAATCGGATATACTGCTATTGCTGATGTTACAGCAAGTTATTTCGGTGTTGATGCAAAGGATTTAAAAAGTTCTTCCAGAAGTCAAAAAATTTCAGAAGCTAGACAAATTGCGGCATTCTTATGCAGAGAATTGATGGGAAGCAGTTTTAATAACATTGCGGAATTTTTTAATAAAAAATATACAACTATAATGTATGCGCATGAAAAAATAAAAAAAGATATAAACACAAATTCTGATTATTCAAATGCAATCAGAGAAATTAAACAGGCTCTAAAAGTAATTTAGCCGTAGTGTACACTCGTTTTTTCCCGGATTTTGTGATAAAAATTTAATATGCTAAAACTAGTAAAACAGTTTATAACTCTAAAATCAATTGATAAACTAATAAGTGATAAAAATTATGATTTGGCTCTGGAGAAACTGAATTTTTTAATTCAAAACGGTCTCTATCTTAATGATGCATATTTTAAGCGCGGACTTTTGTGCCATAAATTACTTATGAATGAAGATGCTTATTCAGACTTTACTTATGTAATATCACATTCAAATGATAATTTTAGAGCATACGTTGAGAGAATGTACCTTAATTTTGAAATCTTAAACTTCCAAGAAGCAATTTCTGATTCTGAGTATATTTTAAATATAAAGCCGGATATGTTTGATGCATACAGGATAAAATTTTTGGCACTTCTGTATACTGACAAAACAGATGAAAGTAAAGATTACTTATACCTGCTTTATAATAACAAGTTTAAAAGTGTACAATTTCTTCTGAATGAAGCATCTGTTGCCGTAACAAAAGATGAATTTGCAAATGCCTTAAAAATACTACAGGTTCTGGATTTGATTGACAAGGATAATCCTATGAAGCTTTTAAATGAAGCAAATATATACGGACTTGTCGGTAATGAAGCAAAACAAAATGAAATACTGCAAAAAATTGATTCAGTCTTCCCGAAATATTTCATTTCACATTTTAAATTTAGTGACATCTACGAAGAAAAAGATTTACTGGAAATTTGTTTTTTGCTTGAATTAAAAGTATTTGACAAACGTAATTTGTTTGAATATCCAATGATGATTTTGGAAGGATATAAAGCTAACATTGAAAGCCGCATAACTGATTCAAAAGAATGTTTTGAAAAAGCTATAGAAATTAATCCTAATAAACCTGAAGCATACGTACTTTTGGGAGAAACTCTTCAGATTATGTCAGGCTATGATAATACTCATTATCAAAAACTGGCAAAAGAAAATTACCAAAAAGCACTTGAAATATACGAAAAAGAAGATTTGGTAACAAAAGCTGAATCTATGAAACGACAAATTCAACATTTGAATTCAGGTTTAATTTTTAAACAATAGTCATCCAAAAACAACAAAAATATCAACTAAATTTTAACATTTTAAAAATTTTTACATTGCTGCATATTTTAATCGTTACAAAACTTAATAAAAAGCAAAAATAAAGCAATTATTTTTCAAAAAAACACTTTATATAAGTAACGAGGACAAAATATGGGCATTTTTAGTACTATAAGCTATTATACAGATAGAGCGCTCGATGCATTAGGTATCGGGTCCGGTACTGATGCAAGCAAAAAGTCAGAGGGGGCAAAAGAAACAAGCGGTCCTTCTAAATCCGGTGCCAAAGCCAAAAAGCCTCAAACATCAGAACCTGTTATACAACAAAACAACGTTCCGGAAAATAATGATACAATAAAAATAAATCCCAAAACCAGAGAAAATCAAAAGCAAGGACCGGTAAATGTTCGTACCAGAACTGCCATACAGCAATCAATTCAAAATAAATGTGTAAAATACGGGATTGACGGCAATAAACTCCTAAGAGAATTAAAAAAACATTCCGGCATGAAAGACGGAGATTATGAAGCCCTTTCCGAAGCAGAAAAACGTGAATTGTGGACCGGAATTGAAATGTTGGTTGATTCTGCTATACAACAAACAAAAAGCAAAAATTTATCAGAAAATGCTTCTTTAGAAGACATAATTATAGAAACAGTTAAAAATATAGAAAAAGATGTAAAAAGCGGAAATATTACAGACGTAAAAACAATCATTGCGCAAGCAGATATTGTTAATAATCTTTTAAATAGCAATAAATATAAAAATCTGCCTAAAGAAGAACAATGTCAATATTTTAATAATATTTACAAAGAATGGAAACAGCATAAACAAGAATACATAAAAGATAGGCTGGCTTCTGTTCCCGAATCAATGAGAGCTCAAAAGCTGAAAGAGTTGGAGGAACTCTTTAACAAAGCCGAAATGACCGCATTTTCAAGCGTTGCAGCTACTGAAGATACAGAGACCGCGTTCAATGCAATCAGAATTGTAGGACCCAATAATATGGCTAACGCCAGCAAATTTATCGGAAGAACAAGAAAAAATAAAGTTGAAGCACAACGCTTCTATAACGAAATTGCAACATCTGATAATGTCTTGAATTTGTATTGTGATTATTACAACAGAGGTGAAAAGCCAGATGGTCTTGCTGTCAGAGAAATCAACACAGATTTGATGGCAAACAAAAGTTATGAAGCTGTTCTTGCATATCAAGAAGGGTACCTAAGCGCAAGACAAAGCGGAAAATATTTCCAAATGGAGCAAGACGGAATATTTACCGAAATGGCAGCAGGTAATTTAGCAGGTTCTCAATTAAACCAAAATATGTCAGTCGAAGAGAGAACACAATTTGTAAAAGATTTCTATCGTTCAGAAGTACAATTCGGCGACTTAGATGCTGTTGTTGAAAAATCAAATTCCGCAATAGAAAGCTACATTTCTGAAAATTCGCAAAGAGCTGACGGATTGAGAAAAGAAGTTACTGAAATTCAAAAACATACAGAAAAACATTTGATGATTGCTCTTGCAAAATCAAATACAATAAAAAAAGCTAACCAAGGTGTAAAAAATAATAATTCTGTACAAAATAAACCCCAAAAGCCTGACGGAGAATTTATCGCCAATGCAACATTCGAAACATGTGCTAAATCGATGCAACAAAACCGAAATACGACTAATTTTGTAAGCAATACATTTACATCCTCACAGAAACCATTACAAAAAAATACAAGTATCGTAACTCAAGGTTCATCAGATGCCGCTATACAAATGGCTCTGTCTAGCGGAGAAATAACTATAACAGAAGCAGTAAAACAAGTAAAAGACAACAAGAAAGTCTACAGAATTCTGTTTGCAAATAACAGCTTGCTTACAAAATACGAAAAAGAAGCTGTTAAATTTATTACACAACAAAATAAAGTTGAAGATTTGGTAGAAATGGCAAACAGTATTAAAGCAATTGAACTAATAAGAACCCATAACAAAGTTGATGACAAAGAAAAATTATATGCCAAATTAGAACAGAAAGCCACTTCTATTCAAAAAAATATGTTCAAGAAAGAAAATGAAAGATATGCAGCTGCTTAAAAATTTTATATACGGAATTCTTTCCATACAGGAAAAATTTCTGAAATACAGATTATCAAAAACTGTTGGGGTCAAAAATAAATCCAAAAGAAGACGCCACTATAGTGACGGATGTATTATTGACTTAAACAGTCTTGCTGATATTGAAAAAGAAAAACTGGAAAGCGAGATAACCAATATTTTAAAGTCTAATGAATATAATCCCGATAGAGTTCTAGAATATATAAAAAAACAAGGAACAACCGTTATTTATTCAAAAGATGCAAAGAAAATACTAAATCCAATCGGTGAAAATGAAGGATTTATTTATCCGGCAAAAGGTACAAAGGCACTTTATCTTTCACTTGCAATTTTTAAGAAACCTAAAATCAAAACAGACGAAATGTTTGTTCTGTCAAAAGGTGAAATAAATAAATACTATTTTATTTATCAATTTTACAACTGGTATGCCTTCAAAAAAGGTATAGACGGTATGGATTCCGAGTCACAAGAACTTTTGAAAAAATACTTGTTTGCACCGGATAACACAAATGAACTACAACTTGCAGATATATATAAGCTTAAAGATGCCATCAGGCAGGATAAAGCTTCAATTGAATTTGTTATAAATTTATGTAAAAATTATGACGGCGCCAAAAATGCACTAAATAAACTTCAAGACGGCGGAGCAAAATTATAAAAAAAAAGGACCGGTTTATCCGGTCTTTTTTTTATTTCTTATCAACATTTTTAACTTCTTCTTTTATTTTTATACCTTTTGCAGGATTGAAGCTATCATTCAGATACTCAATTTTTGCTGTTTTCATAGCACCTGCCGTAAAGTTTTTAAGAACTTCAATTTGTTTTTGAGTTTCTAAATATGCTTTAATTTCTTCTTTTACTTTTTCATAAGGAGTTGTTCCTGCCTCCATTCTATCTGTAACCTTAATTATATGGAATCCGTAAGGTGACTTTACAAGATTTTCGGAAATTGTGTCAGGTTTCATCGCAAAAGCTGCATTGGCAAACTCAGGAACCATAGCTTCTTTCGGGAAGAAACCTAATTCACCGCCTCTTTCTCCGCTTGTTTTATCATCTGATTTTGCTCTGGCAATTTTTGCAAAGTTGTCAGGATTTTTCTTTACTTCAGCTAAAATACTTTCTGCTTTTGCTTTTTGTGCAGCAACCTGCTTTTCGACTTCCGCATTTAAATCAGTAGGATTAATGTCTTTATTTTTACTCTTAATCTTCTGAATCAATTCTATAGTATTTGCAGAAATCAGAATATGTGACGCTCTGACTTGTTCTTTGTGTACAAACTGGCTCTTGTTATTGTCATAAAATTTCTTAGCATCACTGTCTGTTACATTAATTTTTTCCATTGAATCAACAAGTTTTTTTATTTTGACCTGTGTTTTTAAATCATTCATAAATTCAGAATTTGAAACTCCTCTTTGTTTAAGAATACTGTTCAATTCTTCTTTTGAGCCTACTTTATCAATAACTGATTTTAATTCATTTTGAACATCCTCATCAGTTGCAACAATACCGCGCTTTGCAATTTCTTGTTCTATCAAAGCTTTAATAATAAGTTCATTTACAATTTTTTCTTTAAAAATATTGTACATTGGATTTTCTTCTGATTTAACAAAGTTTTTTGAACCACCAAAAGCTTTAAACATAGAAGAATCAACAGTTTTATTAAATTCAGAATCAAAATCTGCCTGAGAAATCACCGTATCATTAACTTTTACAATTCCTTCAGAATTACCTAAAAAAGTACATCCTGTAAACAATATTGTTGATAACGCTAAACATGTAACTAATTTTTTCATCTCTAACTCCTTATTTTATATGATAATAATACTTCAAATACATAAAATTGTTAATTATACGTTAAGTTATATTACGCAAAATATGTTAAATGTTAATTTAAAAAAATAGAAAAATCACACTTCTACATAACAAATATTTATGCTATAATATGAAAGCCGATTTATATTCAAATTTCATACAAATTGATTATTGGTTAAATAATTTAAATAGAGTATAATAATAATTGTATTATGTCATATAGGAAAGGATTAAAGATGAGCTTTGCAAGTTACGTACCTACAGTAATCGAACAATCTTCCAGAGGCGAAAGAGCTTTTGATATTTTTTCAAGATTGTTAAGAGAAAGAATTATATTTTTAGGAACAGCTATTGACGATATGGTTGCAAACCTTATTGTTGCACAAATGCTGCTGCTGGATAGCGAAAATCCGGAAAAAGATATTATGCTTTATATCAATTCTCCGGGAGGAAGCGTAACTGCAGGTTTGGCTATTTATGATACAATGCAGCACATCAGAGCTGATGTTCAGACTATATGCTTAGGTCAAGCTGCTTCAATGGGTGCATTTCTGCTTTGTTCCGGTACAAAAGGCAAGAGAATGGCTCTCCCTCACTCAAGAGTGCTTATTCACCAGCCTTTAGGCGGTGCGCAAGGTCAGGCTACAGATATCGAAATCCAAGCACAGGAAATTCTTAGAATTAAAAAGACATTGAATGAAATCATGGCATCAAATACAGGTCAATCTATCAAAAAAATTGAAAAGGATACTGACCGTGACTACATCATGACTCCACAAGAAGCTCTTGAATATGGCATGATTGATAAAGTTATTACAAAGGATTAGTGAATAAGCTGACAAATGCGCAAGTGTACAAGTGAATAATATATTTCACCTAATTACTTAATCGCATAGTCACATTATCACTTCTCCGCAACGGAGATATTATGGCAACAACAAATGACAGACTAAAATGCTCATTCTGCGGGAAAACACAGGATCAGGTAAAAAAACTTATTGCAGGACCTGATGTGTTTATCTGTGACGAGTGTGTAGAATTATGTAACGAAATTTTGGATGAAGAGTTCTTTGAGAAAAAAGATACTCAAAAAAATGACGAAAAAGAAGATAAAAAAGAAGATACGGAAGAAAAACCGATTCCAAAGCCTCATGAAATAAAAGCATACCTTGACCAACATATTGTAGGTCAGGACGATGCTAAAAAAGTTTTGTCGGTTGCTGTATATAATCACTATAAACGTCTTAAACATAATCAATCCGGAAGCAAAGATGATGTAGAAATCCAAAAATCAAATATATTGCTTGTCGGTCCGACAGGTAGCGGTAAAACATTACTTGCACAAACACTTGCTAAAATGCTTGACGTTCCGTTTGCAGTAGCAGACGCTACAACCCTCACCGAAGCAGGTTATGTCGGTGATGACGTTGAAAACATTCTATTGCGTTTATATCAAAATGCTGATTATGATGCAAAAAAAGCTGAACGCGGAATTATCTACATAGATGAAATTGATAAAATTGCAAGAAAATCTGAAAACACATCTATCACTCGTGATGTATCAGGGGAAGGCGTTCAACAGGCATTATTGAAATTAATTGAAGGTACTATATCAAATGTTCCTCCGCAAGGTGGAAGAAAGCACCCTCAAGCTGATATGATTCAGATTGATACAAAGAACATCCTGTTTATTGTTGGCGGTGCTTTTGTAGATTTGGATAAAATTATTGAACACCGCGTAAAAGACGGTACTTCAGTAGGCTTTGGAAATGTTGCTCCTACTCAGGCTGAAAAAGAACAACAAGCTTCTAAACTGTTGAAGAAACTTCAACCGGAAGATTTGCTTAAATTCGGTTTAATCCCTGAATTTATCGGCAGAATTCCTGTTTATGCAGTTCTTGATGCATTAGACGAAGATACGTTAAAAATGATTTTAACAGAACCTAAAAATGCTGTTTTGAAACAATATAAATGTCTTCTTGAAATGGACGGTGTAGAGCTTGACTTTGAACCGGAAGCTGTTGATTTGATTGCAAAAAAAGCTATCAAACGTAAAACCGGAGCAAGAGCTTTGCGTTCAATTGTTGAAGGAATTATGCTTGATATTATGTATGATATTCCATCGAAACATGATATTAAGAAATTCACTATAACAAAAGAAATGGTTGAAAAAGAAGAAGAAAAAGAAAATCAGGCTGAACTTATAAGGCTTCCAAAATCAAAAGATAAGGAAATTGCATAAAGATAATTGAATAAAAAAAATAAAAAAGACTACATTAAGTGGTCTTTTTTGTTTTAACATTTTAAGTGTCTTTTTGTGGTTATATTATTTCTTTAAATAGCCATTCTAAAAAAGCATCATCGTTAGTTATCTGGTCAAGCTCTTCCTCGTCGTCATCATCTTGAATACAATTTTCTTTTTTATATTTCAAGACAATATCCATTTCTTTTTTCAATGCGGCATAAGGATCTTTAATTATATTTTTATGTGCTCCAAGATTCTGCATTTTCAATACAAATTTTGGCATTCCAAGTTTTACGAGTAGCTTTTTAAAATCACTGCTATATAATTTCATATCACCCTCTGCCGCTACAGCAAGAAATTCCCATCTGTCTTTAAATGCGTAGGAAACATGGTTTGGCTTTACGCCTGCAGCTAAGAATTCATTTGTATAGTGCCAAGGTTTAAAATCTTCAGGGAAATACCTGCTCACATTTCTTGTATTTGCGTGCAAGAGTTCATGACGTAGTGCCCACAATACTCTTTTGACAGTTAACCCGTCAATTCCAATTTCGTTGGTTTCTCCTTCGTAAAAACCGGCACTGTTTTCCTCAAAATAAGTCTCTTGCAACCTTGAAAAATTCAATACCAGTGGTAAATTTAGTTTTTCACCTTCTAGTTCAGCCATCATTTTATAGTTTGTAAGTTCTTGGTAAACAAGCTTTAGTGCAACTCCGGCTTCTTTTAAATTAGCAGGTAAATATACTTTTACTCCAAAATCTTCATATATATTATAGCAGAGTTCCTTAATTTTATCTGATATTTTGGGATTATCAGACGTAACTGCATCTTCCAAATAAATTTGATACAGTAATTGTGAATGAAGTGAACATGGGGCAGCTTGACATTGTTCAATTGTATGGTTTACTTTATTAAGTTTTGGCAATTCTTGTTTAATTTCAAGAATCCTTTTGCTTTTTATTTGTTCCGGTTTTTTGAGTAATTCTTGATAAATTTCGGGACGTTCTAATTTTAAAAATTTTAAAAATCTTTCTTGAGCACTCATAGTTTTACGTTCAAATAGATCCAGTAATATTGTTATTTTAGCAGTAAATCTTGTATCATCTTCTCGTTTGAAAATTTCATTTGCAGATTCTAAAAGAGAATTTTTTATATTTGTATTTTTTATTTTATTAATTTTTTCCATCAGAACTTTATATTTATTAAGATTGTCTGTTATAAGAGATTTTTCGTTCGTAATTACACAAGATGGAGCTCTCAAATCGATAAATTTTTGTACTTGGATTTGCGCTGCCTCTTGTACATCTTTGTTATCAATAGAATTCAACGTTTTATAGTATTGTTCATTGATTTGTTTTTCTTTTAACAGTTCTGCTTCTTCGTCATAATCGTAATCAAAAGAAATGTTTTCATCGGTGCTGTTTTCTTTTATTTTTTCAACTTTTTTTGTTGTTTTTTCTTGCGAAGCCAAAATCCCAAAAGCTGATGCCGCTAGCATACCGGAACCAATTTGGGTTCCGATTTTTATGGCATTTTTCTGTAATGGAGTACTCTCAAAGACAATATTTTTTTGCTTGTTTAAGAAATTGGGTTGATATGAGTTTGTATTAATAACTTTTATATACACAGTTTTACCTTCAAACTTATTACGATTTGTCTGTATAAAGTAAGCTCAATATTAAAAATTGCCTTTTTTTGTAAAAATATTAAGAAATTGTAACAAATAGGCTATGCTAAAATTTTTTCTTGTAAAATTTTATCTCTTTTATAAGATTCTTTAAAAACGTTATTGACTGTATTTATTTTCTTTTCTTCAAACAAACTTCCAGGGAAAGCTTTTCTTTCCGGCAGTGTTTTTTTGATATTTTTGCAAAGTTCATTCATTTCTTTATAAATTTTATGCTCTAGTATTTGAATTTGTTTCTGAGCTTTTTGTGCTGTTTTTATTGCATCTTCACGCATTTTAAAAACGTCAGTTAATCTTACTAATGTATCAATATATTTATCTATATTTTCACGCAAATTTTGTTCTTTTTTATCATATAAAATTACACTATCAGTATATTTCCCATTTTTAAAAGAAATATATGTATTATTTGAATTATATGAATCAGAACAAGCATCTGAAATATATACGATTCCTTTTTTGTTTTTAGTTTTGGTTTCTACAGTCGAAATTAATTTTTTTAAAAGTTCTTTATCACTACCGTCAAACACATTTCCACACGGAAACATTCCGTGTCCAACAACCAATTTGACACCAAAAGCGGGGGTATTATTTTGAATTTTATGTACTTGCATTTTATATTTCCCTTATTGTGTAAAACTAAAGGGCGAAGCCTTTGCTTCGCCCTCTTTTTTTAATAATTATATATTAGCCAATTGTTTATAATAATCATGTTCCTGTTCAAATTTGTATGCAAAATTGAACAATTTAGCTTCGGTGAGTTGCGGAGACATGATTTGTAAACCGATTGGCATTCCGTCAGAATCAAATCCTGCCGGAATTGAGATAGCAGGGATACCTGCAAGATTTGCACCAATTGTTGCAATATCTGTCAAATACATTGCAAGCGGATCTTCTGTTTTTGAACCCAAATCAAAAGCTGTGTTCGGGCAAGTCGGTGCAATAAGAGCATCAACTTGTGTGAATGCTTTCAAAAAGTCTTCTGTTACAACTCTTCTCATTTGCTGAGCTTTTTTGTAATAAGCATCATAATATCCTGAACTCAATGCATAAGTACCTAGCATTATACGTCTTTTAACTTCAGGACCGAAACCTTCCGCGCGGGATTTACAGTATAATTCCATAAGGTTAGAAGCATTAGCAGTTCTGTGGCCGTATCTTACGCCGTCAAAACGTGCCAGGTTTGAACTGCATTCTGCTGTAGCTAAGATATAATAAATTCCGATTGAATGTTTAATATTCGGAAGTGAAATTTCTATAACTTCTGCGCCCAGTGATTTATATGTATCAATAGCAGACTGTATTGCCTTTTGTACATCAGGAGCTAGTCCTTCCACCATAAGCTCTTTAACTACACCTATTTTTTTACCTTTGATATCATTGTTTAAAGACGCTGTATAGTTTTCAACAGGCAATTTCAGCGATGTCGAATCGTGTTTATCATATCCTGAAATAACCTCTAAAAGTGCCGCAGCATCTTCTACTGTTCTTGCGAAAGGTCCGATTTGGTCAAGTGATGATGCAAACGCAATCAAACCGTATCTTGAAACTTTACCGTAAGTCGGCTTCATTCCTACGATACCGCAAAAACTTGCAGGAAGACGAATACTTCCGCCTGTATCTGAACCCAACGCAAGTGCTGCCTCACAAGATGCTACAGAAGCTGCCGAGCCGCCTGACGAACCTCCCGGAACTTTGTTAAGATTCCATGGGTTATGAACCTTTTTGAACGCGGAGTTTTCATTAGAAGAACCCATTGCAAATTCGTCCAAATTAGCTTTTCCTACAATCGGAATAAGATTATCCAAAAGTTTTTGCGTAGCTGTTGCATTATAAGGTGAAACAAAGTTTTCCAGAATCTTGCTTGATGCGGTTGTTTTTGAACCAATTAGATTCATATTGTCCTTCAGAGCAAGCGGAACACCCGCCAAAAGCGGAAGTTCTTCACCTCTTGCAACTTTTTCATCAACTTGTTTTGCCGTATTAAGTGCAATTTCTTCTGTCAAAGAATTGAATGCACCGAGCTTTTCATCGATTGAGTTTATTCTTTCCAGTGATGCTTTTGTAAGCTCAACTGCTGTTATTTCTTTATTCTTAATAGCTTTATGCTGTTCTACAGCACTCTTCTTCAATAATTCTAGCATAATATCTCCTTAATCAAAGGGAAAAATACCCCGTAACTTAATTATACCAAAAACAGAAAAAGAAATTATATTTTTTTTAGTTTAAAAATTTTTACGCTGATTCTGTCATCTATTGATTCTATATTTGCATAATTGTCTGAAATAAACCGATATATTTCTTTTGCATAATCATTTCCAAAAGATGAATAATAGTAGTTGGAAGTATCGTAATTTGTTATCAAGATATATTCAGGCAATGTTTTTTCTAATCTCTCTATTATCAAATCCTCACCAAAAGTTTCTACGTATAATGGAATCAGAGAATAAAATTTGTTATCAGATTTTCTTCCTGTCAAAACATTTACTGAAAGACCCTCCGGCAAGACTATAATTGTATCATCTTTATCAGTTTTGTTTTCAATAAATTCTACAGCTTTTTTTATAGCGGAATTGTGTTGGAATATATATACAACGCCATTTCGAGTCTGTATTTTTTCCTTCTTTAAAGATAATGCTTGAACATTTTTTATCCCGAGAATAACTGCAGCACAAATAATGAGCGTACCTAAAGGCTTTTTAAGTTTATCCGGGATTGTGATAAATAAGGCAATGAGACCGAACGGTAAAAAATAAACACCATAAGACTGAAGAGTTAAAGCAAAAAAGATTTTTAAAGAAACAAGAATCGATGCCGCAACAAAAAATCTTTTGTTTTTATCCGATTTTCGAAAATTTATTACAAAAAATACAGCAATCAACGGAAACAGATAAATAAAAATTTCCGGATTAATTACAAAATACAAGTATACAAGTGTTATAACACAAGTAAAAAAGTTTCTGAAAAAATACAATATAACAAACGGAATAGCATATTTTATAATATTTACAGCATATACCGGCAAAATTTCCGGACGAAAAATAAGACCGCTCACCGAATAAAACCAGTAAAGCGTTTTTGCAGAAGACATACCTACAACAAAATGAACCGCAAGTATAATATCATTAACTCTTACACCCTGAATAAAAAGTACTGTTACAGTAAAGACTATCGGAATTAAAAATGCAATTACATTTTTAATCAAATCCCTTTTTCCGCTCATCCAGAATAAAAGCGGAAACAACAAAATAAATTCATACTTTGAACATATTGCAAGAGAATACAAAAAATATGCAATTGGATATTTTTCTTCCAATATAAAATATAATGAGCCCAGCACAAATAAAATTCCGTACAAAATGCCGAAAGAATACGGCACAAATAAGTTAAATACGTTAGGCGAAAGACATCCTGCCGAAATTATAAACAAAACAATTCCCAATGAAGAATTTTTATCAATAAATTTTGATGATAATTTATAAACTAAATTTAATATTCCCAAAACAGCAGCAAGTCCTGTAATATAAAAGACTTTTAACTTTGTTCCGAAAATAAAAAATAAAAATGCGTTCAATAAATAAGCAAAAGGAGGGTAAATAACAAAAATATCCTTATACAAACTCTGCCCATTTAACATTTGCTCAGGGATATAAAATTCACGAAAAGAATCTACAAAAACATCTCCGAATCTTCCGTAACCAAAAATAAAGCAAGCTATAATTATTATATTAAATAAAACAACCTGCCAATTTCTTTTTAAAATCCCTTCTTTCATAAGTCTATCTTAACAAAACTTTACATAGAAAGCAAATTGAGCAATTTTTATTAACAAAAAAACTTTATATATATGTGTAGTAAATAAAGGTGTTTTAGTAATATGGCAGTAAATCCGTATACAATGAATAAATTGTATGAACAAGGTCTGTTAGACTATATCCCGACAGAATTAATGATGCCGATGCCTATGGGAAATATGTCCATGCAAAATCCATATCTAAATGCCGCTGAGCAAGGTGGTTTATACCAAAACTACGGTCAAAACGGAGACAGCTTTACTTCTTCTGCACAAATGGCTAACAACGCAGGATATAACGGGATAGGTTCTCAATCAAATAATAATATAGGGACAACATTTGGTTTTGACGGAACGGGAAATCAATCAACAGTTGGTGTTTCATCAATGTTCGGCGAAAAAGGTATCGGAAATCAGTCAAATATAAATCAAGAAACTATACATGGCGGATTTTCAAATGTAAAAAATAATGTGACTCAAGGATTCAATAAAGCATCCGCTGTTTATTCATCTACCCCGAATCTTGTTAAAGGAATGATTGCAGCAGGGCTTATACTTCTTACAACAATGGGTATGTTCAAATTTGGGAGCAAAAAGACCGACACAAGCTTTTGGTCTAAATTAAACCCCGTAAACTGGTTTAAAAAAACAAAATAAAAACTTCTTAATAACCTTATTAAAATACCTTATTAATTAACCAACGCCTTCGGGCGTTTTTCTTTTATGTTAAAATATTTTTATGATAAAACTGATTGCAACCGATATCGACGGAACAATATTGATTCCGGAGGGTGATTTTAGCGAGAGTGTAAAAGACTGCATAAAAAAGGTTTCCGAATGCGGCATAAAAGTCGTACTTGTAACAGGAAGAATGAATGCAGCAGCTTGTTTGATAGCGGAGGATTTAGGCTTAACAACACCTGTGATTTCATATCAGGGGGGGCTTGTAAATGACAGAGGCAAATACCTTTATGAACGCTATTTGACAGAAGAACAAGCAGAAAAAATTATTGAGTGGGGTAAAAGTGAAAATATTCATCTGAATTTATACAATGATGATATTCTATATTCTGAAAATGATTGCTACGAGGTTCAAAGATATTCAAGAAATTTGCATACCCGGTATGTAGTAAAACCATTTGACGAAATAAAAAAAGATAAAATAAATAAACTTTTGGCAATAGATTATGACAATCCTGATAGAATAAATAAATACGAAAAGGAACTTCCTAACCTGTTCCCGGAATTGTATATAGTCAAATCAACGCCGTATTTTTTGGAATTTTCAAATCCTGAAGCATCAAAATATTGCGCGGTAAAATTCCTGCAAAAATACTGGGGGCTTAAGGATGATGAAATTTTAACAATCGGAGACCAGAATAACGATATTTCATTGTTGAAAGCCGGTGGTATAAAAATCGCTATGGGTAACGCAACGGAAGAACTTAAAGAATGTGCGGATTATATTACAGACACTGTATATAATGATGGTTTTATTGCTGCAGTTGAAGAATTTTGTCCGCAGGTAAAATTATAAATTTAACGCCATTTTGTATATTTGATTTTTATTAACATTATAAAGAGAAGAGAGTATTATTGAAATCTCTTTATCCTTAAAACCCTTGTCTTTTAATGTTTTAATCTTATATTCTATGTCTTTATCCGCTGAATTATTGTCCTTATAAATCATACAGACAATTTCACCTTTTATTCCATCTTTAAAATGTTCTAATAAATTATCAATATTATCAATAATAACTTCTTCAAACAGTTTCGAAAGTTCTCTTCCGAGCGCAGCTTTAGTCTCAGAGCCACGCACCGACTTAATAATTTCTAAAGTTTTTAAAATTCTCTCCGGAGAGTCATAAAAAACAATGTTTTCTCCGGCATGTTTTTGTACAGTTTCCTGAATTTGCCCCTCTGTTCTGTGGATAAACCCTATGAACGTAAAGTCTTCACCGTTGCGCGGGACTTGAGAAAGAAAAGTTGTTATAGCGCAAGCTCCCGGAAGTGACGTTACAGTGAATCCGTTTTTTATAAGTTCAGGAATAATAACAGCTCCTGGGTCGCAAATCAAGGGTGTACCTGCATCCGAAACAAGAGCAATCTTTTTGCCGGATTTTAATTCGTTAAGAAAAAATTCTACCCTTTCTCTCTCATTATACTTGTGATACGAAACACATTTTGTTTTTATATCATAATGATTAAGAAGCTTTTGAGTTATTCTTGTATCTTCACATGCAATAAAATCAATACTTTTAAGAATTTCAATTGCTCGAAATGTAATATCCTGAATATTTCCAATCGGTGTCGGTACTATATAAAAATCGAATTCGCGTGTCATAAAATTATTATACATAAAAAACTTTTCAAATATAAAAGCCGAACTCTGAAGAAAGTTCAAAATCCGGCTTCATTAATCTCGCATTTTTATATTCAATTATTAGTCGTCAGCGTGACCTGCTGTGCCTAAAACGTCACGCATTTTGTGCATAACCATTTCTTTTACGGCAGTTCTTCCCGGTCCCATGTATTCACGCGGGTCGAATTTTTCAGGATGTTCAATAAAGAATTCTCTGATTGTAGAAGTCATTGCAAGACGTAAGTCTGTATCAATGTTAATCTTTGCAACACCGTGTTTAGAAGCATAGTTAAGCATGTCTTCCGGAACACCTTGTGCATCAGGAAGATTTCCGCCGTATTTATTACATTTTGCAACAAATTCTTTCGGAACTGAAGATGAACCGTGAAGAACAATCGGATAATCACCGAATCCTGCTTCTTTAAGAGCATCTTTGATTTCTTTAAGTCTTTCAAAGTCTAATTTTGCTTCGCCTTTGAATTTATAAGCACCGTGAGAAGTACCAATAGCGATTGCAAGAGAATCGCAGCCTGTTTGTTTAACAAATTCAACTGCTTCTTTAACGTTTGTATATTTAGCATCTTTATCAGATACTTTAACATCATCTTCAACACCTGCGAGTTTACCTAATTCAGCTTCTACTGAAACTCCTCTTTCGTGAGCGTATTCAACAACTTTCTTTGTAACAGCTACGTTTTCTTCAAACGGGAATCTTGAACCGTCAATCATAACAGATGAGAAACCGCCGTCGATACAAGCCTTACAAATTTCAAAATCTGCACCGTGGTCTAAGTGTAATGCAATCGGTACAGTTGTTGTAGCAAGAGCTGCTTCAACTAATTTAATAAGATATGTTTGATTAGCATATTTTCTTGCACCTGCTGAAACTTGAAGAATGATTGGTGATCTTGTTTCTTCTGCAGCTTCTGCAATACCTTGTAAAATTTCCATGTTGTTAACATTGTAAGCACCAATAGCATAACCGCCTGCGAGTGCTTTACGGAACATTTCGCCTGTTCCTACTAATTTTCTTTCACTCATGTTTGTCTCCTTCTTTGTACATTAGGGATTTACCCCCACATGGTAAAAATACATCAAACAGAGGGAAATGTAAATAATTTATTTTATTGTATATACCGATAAACACATTAATAATATCGAAACTGATATAAAAAATATACATTTTAAAACCCAATAGAATCAAGCCTTTTCGGAATAATTGTAAAGATTTGTAAATATTTTCTCAAAAACCCTAAAGTTTTTAGAAATTGTGCCGATATATATTATATATCATATAAGAGGTGTGTCTATGTCAAATTTTACAGTAAACGGAGTATACACATACACCAGTTCGAACATTTACTCATACCTTGGGCGAGTGCCATCTAGCGACACTTCACTTAAAAATGCTTTTGATGAGTTTGGTATTAGGCCGACCGGTTCGAATGAAGATTTAAGACGGCTTAAAAATGCAATGTATGAAGATTACTCTAATCAGGTTCAAAAACAGATAGAGAATCAAAATAACGAAAAGGTTATTCCATGGGCAAGCTTGTGCGCCCAGATTGGCGTACGTGCTACGGGCGATTATGAAAAAGATTATGCCGCATTCAACAACGCCATCCAACTATTAAGCCAGAGCGCAATGGATGGGCAAGCTATGGCATATTTTGCGGGCGTAAGAAGCGAAGCTCAAAGAGTATTCGGTTCTGCAAATCAACAGGAAAAGCCCGAACAAGTACCGTATTATGTATATCAGGCACAAATCCTGAGATAAATAAATACAGGTATTTCGAAATTTTGGCGCAGTCGTATTACGAACTGCGCCCTTGTTTTATTTTGAGAAAAATTTATCTAGAATAATGTACAAATTAACCATCGCAAAACCTACCAGCAATCCGGCAAGAATATCAGACGGAAAATGAACATTCAACCACATTCTTGAAAGGCATACAAGAATTATCCATATAGTCAAAAGGGTAATCAACAGAATTCTCCACCATTCTGTCTGAACATGCCTGTGCACCAAATATATCAGTATTCCATACATACACATAGTAAACGCAGCATGACCTGACGGAAAACTATACCCGCCATATGCATGTCCGCAAGGACGCTCTCTGCACACAAGGTGTTTAATAAAGTCGTCATTTACGAAAAAGACAACTCTTGTAAAAATTAAAAACAAAAACGCTTTTAAATAATATTTGTGAGAAACCATAACTGCAGCGGCTGTAATTCTCGGCCACAACCAATAATCACCGCAGCCAAAGTACGAAATAAACTTGGCATAAGAATATGGAAGTAAGAACAAATAATCCTGAATTGAGTGCAGAATGTTAAAATCAACACTTCGCCAATTCGGGAGATACAAAACAACCATTGCCAGAGCAAAAACAACAAACAAAGACAAAACAATATAATAACAATTAATTGCTATTCCGTATCCTTTATTCTTCATTCTTAATTCCTTTAAATGACTAAATTCCGCCTTTTATTTTAACTACGGCATCAAAAACTTTTACAGCAATCGGGGTTAATTCGCTGACCATGACTGCGAAAAAGAATAAAGCTGCTACTGCCGCAATTAACTTCTGAATATCAGAAAATAAAAATATTTTCTTTTGCTTATATTCATCAATCTTTTTATATTCATCCGTAAACGGTTTTACAGGAAGCTTTTCCTCTATTTTTTCTATTACATCCGCGTATTTTATCTTGATTAATGTGTTGTAAGAATCAACATTCATCCACCACATAGCAGAAGCTGCCACACCAAAGATTGCAAAAACAAGTGTTGCCGAAATTTTACTCAGAAAAATAATATTCCCTGTGTAAATCATTGCAAAAATCAGCGCAATAACACCTATCATATAAAATCTGTTAGTTCTGAAATTTCTGTCTACAAAATTTTCTTTTTGTTCAGAATACATTTTGTATTCACTAAAAATCAATTCATCTCTATCCATTGTATTCTCCCTGTTCTCTTCTTGCTCTTATATCGTTCATCAATTTTTCAAATTCTTTTTCATCAAGAGTTTCTTTTTCAAGAAGTACATGTGCAATATATTCAAGCATATCTTTATTTTCTGTCAATAGATTTTTTGCCTGTTCATATTGTTCATCTACAATTTTCTTAACTTCTTTATCAATTTCGGCAGCAATTTCTTCCGAAAAATCTCTTGTATTGCCGAAATTTCTTCCCATAAACACATGTTCTTGATCTTTTCCGTAAGCAAGATTACCCATTTTTTCAGACATACCGTATGTTTGAACCATACTTCTTGCAAGAGCCGAAACTTTTTCCAAATCGTTAGACGCACCGGTTGTTATATTATCTTTTCCATAAATAATTTCTTCAGCTATTCTTCCGCCAAGAATCATTTTTATTCTGTCCAATAATTGATTTTTTCTCATCGTTAAATGATCTTTTTCCGGTAAAGTTAAAGTTATACCCAGTGCCATACCTCGCGGAATAATTGAAACCTTGTGCAAAGGGTCACTGTTTTTAAGAAGCTTTGCAAGCAAAGCATGCCCGACTTCGTGATAAGCAGTATTTTCCTTTTCTTCATCAGAAATAATTCTGCTTTTCTTTTCCGGTCCTGCCATAACTTTATCAATAGCCTCTTCTAAATCCGGCATTTCAATTTCAGATTTGTTATGACGCGCCGCCAAAAGTGCTGCTTCATTCAGAAGATTTGATAAGTCTGCTCCTGTGAACCCAGGAGTACGTTTTGCCAGTGTCTTTAAATCAACTTCTTTTGATAACGGTTTATTCTTGGCATGCACGTTCAAAATCTGTTCTCTTCCGAGTACATCAGGTTTATTTATAACAATTTGTCTATCGAACCTTCCCGGACGCAAAAGAGCGTTATCCAATATATCGGGTCTGTTTGTTGCAGCAAGAATTATTATATTTGTATTTTCATCAAATCCGTCCATTTCAACAAGCAATTGATTGAGTGTTTGCTCTCTTTCGTCGTGTCCGCCGCCTAAGCCTGCTCCTCTTTGACGACCTACAGCATCTATTTCATCAATGAATACTATGCAGGGTTGATGTTTTTTTGCCTGTTCAAATAAATCCCTAACACGTGAAGCACCTACACCTACAAACATTTCAACAAAGTCAGAACCGCTTATTGAGAAAAACGGTACTCCGGCTTCTCCTGCAACAGCTTTTGCCATCAATGTTTTACCGGTACCTGGAGCACCTACTAAAAGTACACCTTTAGGAATCTTTGCCCCAAGTTTTACGTATTTATCCGAATGCTTTAAGAAATCTACAATTTCTTCAAGTTCTTTTCTTTCTTCATCAATACCGGCTACATCATTAAATGTTGTCTTAACTTTACTGTCCATAAGCATTTTTGCTCTGCTTTTACCGAAAGACATTGCCTGAGCACCACCTGCTTGAATAGATTTTATAATCAGCAAAATAAAACCAAATACAAGCAAAATTGTAATAATCGAAGAACCAAACATTGAACCTGATTCTCCTGCTTTTTTTGCGCTGATTTCTACATTATTTTCTTGTAATTTTGTTAACACATCAGAGTTTTCCGGCAAAATTACTTTATACTGAATAGTAGGAGCTTTAACTTCTCCCATAATAGGATTTGATGCAGGTTTACTCTCAGGTTGTTTTACCGGAAGAGCAATCAAAGCATCTTTTCCTATATCAACACTTTTAATTTCTTTATTTTCAACCTTTTGTATAAAATTTGTATAAGACAATTCTTCCGTGCTGGAAGTAGGACCGGTAAATAACATTGATACAAATGCCAAAACCATAATGCCTAATATAACGTACATTCCGATTGATTGATTTTTATTCATATTTCTCCCTCTGTTATAAATTTAATTATAACAGAAATTAGGCAAATTAGTTAATAACACCATCAGCTTAATATTTTGTTACAAACAGGCAATTTTTAGCCAAAAACATACTTTATATATATAAGATATATAAGGAACGAGTATGCCAACACATTTATTAGCAATTACAGAAATTATTAATACCGCAGCCGGATACATCAATTGGTTTAACACCGGTAATCCGCAGTGGACGACACCACTATTAACAAGCGACATACATTTGATAAAAGATTTGCTCGACACATTTAACGGAGATACTGAAAAGGCAATTCTTGCGTACTATCAAGGAGCCGGCGGAGCAAGAACCCTCCTTAAGCAAGGGAAAACAGATAAAGACGGATATGTGGCAAAAGTCATGAGCTATTTCAAAGAATACAAAAAATGTTTTACTAACACATAACAAAGGATAAATACAAATAATGAGCAGCTTTTCTAGAGGATTTAATAACGGATTTTTATTCGGAATGTTATCAAACATCCCGATGTTCGGCTGTTTTAATTCTTTTAGAAATCCTTTTGCCGGTTTTACACCATTCTTCCCATCTTTTAGCATTTTTCCGTCTTTTAATAATGTATCTTATCCTATGCAATCAGGCGGTATGGACTCATTTATGCCGATATTGCCATCTTTACCGAATTTGTCAAGCATTTTTAATGCATCTAACTATACAGGAATACCTGCATTTACACAAGGATGGGATACTTTTAATTCAAATTCTAATGTAGGGTTCTCTAATGTCTGGAACAACAATCTATCTTGGAACAACAATTTCTTGAATAATAATAATAATAATTGGAATGTTACCGCACGGCAAGAACAAGACAAACCTGATGAAAATATCAGTTATGATGCAGAAGAATTAAAAGCAAAATGGTCAAAGAAAAAATCCGGACTTAGTAATACTTTTTATAATAAAGTAGTAAATATAGCTAAAGAAATAAAATGTAATCCAAATGATTTAATGGCATTAATGTATTCAGAAAGTGGCTTAAGCCCTGCAGCAAGAAATAAAAGAAGCAATGCAACCGGATTAATTCAATTTATGCCTGAAACAGCCAAACAATTCGGAACAAGTGTTGATGCTTTAAAAACTATGACTGCGGAAAAACAATTAGATTATGTAGCAAAA
This sequence comes from uncultured bacterium, assembly GCA_902788575.1. GTDB lineage: Bacteria > Cyanobacteriota > Vampirovibrionia > Gastranaerophilales > Gastranaerophilaceae > CAG-196. The sequence goes on from CADAKY010000005.1 coordinate 98,419, forward strand.
TACTTAAAATATTGGAAAACTCAAGCAGGATATAACCAAAATGAAAGTATTAGCCGCGGTACTTTATATGCACTTACATTCTTACCGGCAAAATCTAAACAAGAAGTATTATGTTCAGCAGGTTCAAAAGAATATGATCAAAATAAAATACTTGATAAAAACAAAGATGGTAAAATTACAAAAACAGATTTATCTAATACATTAACCAGCTATATTGCATAATACTGACAAAAAGTCTATTTATGCTTTTTGACTCTGACACCTTCAACTTCATGCACATCTTCTGTTACGATAAATGCTCTGGGGTCAATGGAGTGCACAACATCTTTAAGTTTTGCTATTTCAAATTTATTAACGACACAATATGTAAGAATTTTTTCCTGTCTTGAATACCCGCCCACTGTCTTCATATATGTTACACTTGTATCCAGTTCTTTCATAATTTCATTACCGATTTCCTTATAAAATTCAGAAACAATCCGGACAGATTTTGATTTATCCAAACCTTCAATAACCGTATCTATAACCTTTGAAGCTATATAATATGTAAGGATTGAATATAAAGCTCTTTCCCAACCGAACAGAAAACCGGCAGCGGTATAAATAAATAGATTTATAAACATTAAAAGTTCACCGACCGATAATACTTTTATTTTCTTAGAAATAGTAATTGAAAGCATCTCGGTGCCGTCCAAGGATGCATTGTTTCTTAGAATTAATCCCACACCAAAACCTAAAATAATACCGCCAAAAACTGTCGATAAAAGCAAATCTTCCGTAACTTTAAAACCATGAAAAACATTTGTCGCAATTGCAAGCATGCCTGTTGCAAAAAAAGTTTGGATAACAAATTTTCGTCCGAGTTTTCGCCAAGCAATAAGAATAAAAGGAATATTTATACAAAAGATTAAAAGACCCAAATTCCATTCCGTTACATAATGTACCATCATGGAAATACCGATAACACCACCGTCAATAATGTTGTTTGGGAGTAAAAAAGTTTCTAATGCAGCAGCCGTAATAAAAGCTCCTAACACAATAAACATAGCCCTTATAGTATATTCTCTTGCTATTTGTAATTTAGTCTTTTTAATTTTTTCAGGCTTTTTCTTTTGAAAAAACATATTAATCCTCTTCCTGAGTTTAATTATAACACAAACGATTAACCGGCATATCGAATTAAATTTTAAGTTTTTTTAAATTGAGATAATAATTTATGTTGCTTTATGCTATAATTCAAGTATAATGTAATCAAGGAGACACAAATCATGAATAAAAAAACAATTATTACACTAAGCTTGATGACAGCATTTATAGCATCTACAGCTATTTCATTGGCTGAAACAACAATCTATACTGACGGTATCGGCAGAATGCACTTTTTAGGCAAAGATCCGGCTTCTAACACAGCAAGACAAAATTATGCAAATCCAGAACAACAAGATTTAACAAGAAAGTTGTATGAAAATTCAACAGGAGAAGTTAATAATGTCGATTACAAGTTCAAAGACTACGACAACACATTCGGATTTGGCAGAATGGATACACAAACCTTATGGAAAAATAAATTTGCAAACGATGTAAATGGTACAAATGAAGCTTCTCAGGAAGTAAAATCAATGAAAGGTTCCATGACTTATAAAAAGGGTGCTGCAGATGCTTCCAGAGCAAGCGAATTTGGTGCAACAAATATTTATGACACAGACAACGAAGTTAATGTAATAAAAGAAGAAACAACTAAAAAAACACATTGGTGGAAAAAGAAAAAATCTAAATAGTATAATTAAAAAAGAGGCGCAAGATAAAATTTATCTTGCGCCTCTTTTTTATTTGCGATATTATATACTTGTAATCCCGGATCGTCTAGTGGCAGGACTGAAGATTCTGGCTCTTCCAACGGTGGTTCGAATCCATCTCCGGGAGTTTTTATTGCGCAAAATCAGCTGAGTTCGAGATGGATGAGAACCACCAAGGACGGAAGTCCTTCTGGTTCGAGCGCTTGCCGAGCGGAGGCTGGAGTGCTTTTGCCGAAAGTGCGAACAGCACATAGGCAAAACACGGAATTGCCGTTCAACGCGAGGCAATGCGGAATTGCCGTTCAACGCGAGGCAATGCAAGACAATCCATCTCCGGGAGTTTTTTATTGCCGAATTTTATTTTTTAAACATTTATGAAGACCGAAATATTACACAGAATAAGAATAGAACGAAATTTATTTGGAATTATTTTGGCATTTTTGATGGTTTTAGTAGCAGAAATCAGCGGAGAAAATGAAATAATATTTCCTGAAATTTGTGCTTTAACAATAGGGGCATGGATAAGTGAACAGCAGCCATGGATGACAAACAAAAGACGAATTTTTTTGTTAATGACTGCAGCTGCAGTTTTTGGGGTTTTAGTAGTAAGATATTTACCGATTCCTATGATATTTCAGGTTTGTGCTTGTTTTGGCTTTACCGGTTTTATTCTTACGATTTCAAAAACAAATTTTGTTCCTATTATTTCAGCGTGCATTTTGCCGGTATATTTAAGAACAGAGAGTTGGATTTATCCGATATCAGTATCAATTATGGCGGGCATTATAATATTTGTACAATGGTTAATGGAGAAATATCATTTTCGACCGATGAACAGTTTTTCTCCGTGTGAATTTGATATAAAAATACAAATTATAAAATGGACAAAACTGCTTGCTGTTTTCGGAATAATTGCATTAATACCATTTAAAACTGACCATATATACTTTTTGGCGCCGCCATTGATTGTTATGTACACAGAATTATCAAATCCCAAAAGCCCTGCTAGAAAGAGACCTCATTATATTGTAGGCCTTATGAGCTTTGCGGCTCTCACGGGATGTGTAATCAAATTGTTTTTGAATATTTATTTAGGCATACCTTTATTTATTTGTACTGCAGCAGCGTGTATTGTTTTATTTATCGCAATAAACAGACTTAAGTTATTCTTTCCGCCCGCAGGAGCAATTTTATTAATTCCTATGATTCTGGACAAAAATTTGCTTTTATTATTCCCGTTTCAGGTTTTTATAGGCGCGGCTGTCCTTTGCATAACATCAATAATTATGTTTAAAGAATCGAATAAGTAATTCTTATATAGACTTTTGAGTTATTGCTTAGCAGGGTTGATGTGATACACTTTTTCATATATGAAAAGAATTAAAATACTGGATTGCACACTCAGAGATGGCGGATATGTAAATTCTTGGAATTTTGGAAAAGATAATATTTCAAAAATAGTATCCGGACTTTGTAATGCCGGAATAGATTATATTGAGTGCGGTTTTTTTAAAGATTCTTTATATAATGAAAACGTTACATTATTTTCTGACCTTTCGCAAATTATAACTTTTGAAGAAATGTCAAATATAACTTTAATGATAAATATAGGTGAATTTGACTGCAAAAAATTACCATCAGCACAATCAAAAAATCTTACTTTAAGAATAGCTTTTAAAAAATGGCAGTACAAAGAAGCATTGGAAACATGCAGCATCCTGAAAGAAAAAGGATACAGAATTTTTATGAATCCTATGCATACAGATTCTTATTCAGAAAATGAACTAAAAATATTATGCACAGATGTAAACAAAATTCATCCGAATGCTCTCACGATAGTAGATACAACCGGAGGTATGACAGAAGAGAATGTACTTAACATATATAAAATATTAGATGAATTATTATCAAAAGATATTGCAATAGGCTTTCATTCACACAATAATCTTGGAATTTCATTCACAAACGCAAGAACTCTTACGGAAAATAATACGTTAAACAGAACTCTGATAATTGATTCAACAGTGTTTGGCATGGGAAGAGGTGCCGGAAATATTTGCACGGAAGAACTTGCCAAATATTTGAATGAAAACAACGGTTCAAAATACGATGTAATGCAGGTTCTCAAACTTTCAGACGAGTGTATTACTCCTATTTTCAAAAAAACTCCGTGGGGGGCATCTGCACCATATTATATCGCAGCATTAAATCATTGCCACCCAAATTATGCAAAATATATTAGCGATTACGGCGACATAAATTTTGAGCGTATGAATAAAATTTTATCATCCATTCCGAATGAATATAAAAGAAATTACAATGTGGAAATGATAAAACAACTATGCTATTAATTAATTATAACAAATAAGGAGAATGTATTTATGAAATGTATAATTTTAGCAGGCGGAAGCGGAAGCAGGTTATGGCCGTTATCAAGAGATGAGTACCCGAAACAATTATTATCTTTTGATGAAAATGAAAGCTTACTTCAAAAAACATTTATACGTCTTCTAGCATTTTCGAAGCCGTCAGATATTGTGACTGTTACTAACGTAAAACATTCTACAAATATAAAATTACAACTGAATAATATAGACAAATCCAATATAGTCCTTGGAGAACCTTTAGGCAAAAATACAGCACCTGCAATTGCATCTGCAATAGAGTACTTTATACAAACAGGAAGTGACGACGATACAGTTATCATACTTCCTTCAGATCATTTAATAAAAGACATTGATGCATTTCATAAAACAGTTGAAGCCGGTGAAAAACTTTCGCAAATGGGATATATTGTAACTTTTGGTATCAAGCCGGATTATCCTGAAACAGGATACGGATATATCAAAACAGAAAAACCACTTGGGGCAGGATACAAAGTTGAAAGATTCGTAGAAAAACCGAATTTGGAAACTGCAGAAAAATATCTCGCAAGCGGAGAATACTATTGGAATAGCGGAATCTTTATGGGTAAAATTTCAACATTTATGAATGAATTCAAAATTCACGCTCCTGAAATTTATTCAAAATTAGCAGAGCTTGATTTTTCTAAAGGAAACAAAATAGATTATTCTGTTTATGAAAAAATGCCTTCAATTTCCGTAGACTATGCAATAATGGAAAAATCCGACAAAATTGCACTTGTAAAGCTTTTATCGGACTGGAATGATTTAGGTTCATGGCAATCTTTGTACAACGTAAAAGATAAAGATGAAAACGGTAACGTTATAACAGGCAAAGTTGTTGTTGATAACGTTAAAAATTCTCTTATATATTCTCAAAAAGAAATTGTTGCCGTATCCGGTTTGGAAGATGTTATCATTGTTGAAACCGAAGATGCAATAATGGCTTGCAAAAAAGAAGATTCGCAAAATGTAAAAACTTTATACCAAAAATTAAAAGAACAGGAAAGTGACACTACCAAACTTCATAAAACAGTGTTCCGTCCTTGGGGATATTACACTTGTATGAACAGCGGAGACGGGTACTTAACAAAGACTATTTGCGTTCTTCCAAATCACAAACTCTCCGTTCAATCACACAATCACCGTTCTGAACACTGGGTAGTGTTAGAAGGTACAGCACTGGTTCTTTTAGACGGAAAAGAATATAACGTATACGCAGGAGACAGTATTGACATTCCTTTGGGAGCAAAGCATTCACTGCAAAATCCCTACGAAGAAGAATTAAAAATAATTGAAGTTCAAAAAGGTGATTACATCTCGGAAGACGATATTATAAGATACGAGGATTGTTACGGCAGGGTATAAATTTAATTCATAATACCTTTAACGATTTTATTAAACATTCTGTTATCAGGCGCACCATTTGCCAGCTTTAGAATTTTCAAATAAGCATATTTGAAAGGGTTCATTTTTTTTGAACATTCATATATCATTGGTGCTGACTGAATATAATCTTCTGCGGATTTAATAACAGGTGAATTTTTCTTCGGTGTAAACCTTGTAAAAACAACAGAAGGTCTGCCGTCTTCTGTTTGAGTAAGCTCAAGTTTAATCCTGCGCTGTAAAAAATATCTGTCAATATTCTTTCTTGCATCATTAAGCCTGTCAAATTTATTGTTATCAACCGCCCACTGAGCAACTTGTTTTAAGTCTTCAGTGTGAATAAATTTTGCTTTAAAAACCAACGGATTATTGTAAACGGGTTCTTTTCTATTGATTTTCATATTTACTCCTTATCAAATATAAAAACCATAAAAATAAAATTTGCTATTAAAATAAATTAACAACATTTTGTTTTTCAAAATTAGGACACGTGTTCCAAATAAGAGTAGGAATTATATCTCCTGCAACTCTACCCTCAAACTGACAGTTGCATACTCCCTTTACCATATTCGTAGTACCGTCAATAGTCGGTTGAAAATATTTACAATTTTGACAAACTTTTAAAAATAATCCGTAGTCACTAAGTTTTTGAGAAAGTTCTTTTAGTGCATCAACCATTCTTAAATGATTATTTTTTGTAGTATAAGTTTTACCGTTATTTATAAAACGGACTCTTGCTAAACCATCATCCGAAATAAGTTCAATTTTGCACGAGAAATCTTTTTTACCGTCTGACACAATAACATCGGTAATCATTTTTTCAATATTATGTTTGCGGTTTTTGTTTTTGATAAAATTTCTCACAAAACGTATCGGCGGAAAATTTTTTATTATATGTCCGATTGAATACAGAGGATACGCAAATAAATATATGTATTCTTTTGCATATATTCCGGTATTAAACAAACTTAAGCAAAACGCTAACAATAAAACAATTGCCGTAATCAAAATAATTGTATAATTTACTATAAAGGGTAAAATATATGAATGATTTAAAAGTAATAAATATAACAATAAGAAGCACAGCCAATTCGGTGCTATCATAGATAGAGCATATTCAAAACTTTTAGCAGTTTTTGCATGCGTTATATTATTCCAAAACGAATTTATCCTCTTTGTTATCGAAGGAAGCCTTAAATCACACTGATTCATATCCTTATAAACTTTCAAATCATCCGTAAATGCAACACTATATCCTTCCTGAGCCAGTTTCATAGTGTAATCTAATTCAGCATTTTTGTCACGAAAATCAAAAGAACCTATTTCATTGAGTATATGATTTCGAATCACAAAAGCATCCGTATTAATTAAATTGGTAAAGCCCAAACGGGTTCTGGTATTATAAATGAATTTAGAAACATATCTTACATAAGTAGCTTTTACACATTCCCAAAATTTTAATTCACCATATTCACCGATATAGTTTATCATAGGTATAAACACATCATACTTAGTAAGGTAAAAATTCACTGACGTTAAAAAGTCTGAATCTATATAATTTTTTGAATCAAGAAATACAAAAGCATCCAAATTCGGAACTTCTGAAAGTTTTTCGGCAAGTATTGAATAAGCCTGACTTTTACCAATCGGTTCAAGATTATTTACATTAATAACATTTATGCCCAATTCTGCCTGAAAAAGTATTTCCGGAGGATTTTCCACCTTATCAAGTACAATATGAATTGAGTATCTGTCATGTGCATAATCCTGATTTTTCAATTGTTTAATAAGATTTTCCAGCATCGGAACTTCACCTGTAGCATAAACAACCACACAAAAATTTGAATCCTTTGATGTATATTTATCTCTAAATCTTTTTTGAGGTTTTATACTTACAACGGCTAATAAAATGAAATATATTGTGAATAACGTTATATATAAATATAAGATAGTCATACAAAAAGTTTATCCCAAAAAAAGTTAAAAATAAACTATTTTATCAAATTATACAAAATTAAAATTAAAAATATTATTGACAACAATTCGGTAAATATATATACTTAACCTAGTATGAAAATTAATTTTAAATACAATACTTTATATTCAATGTGCTGCCTGATTTAAACGGGCAGAGATTTATATTGTGGTAATTTGCTTATAAAAGACTGCCCGATGTTCAGGCAGTTTTTGTATTATAAGGAGATTTTTATGAAAAAAATATTATGCTACGGTGATTCAAATACGTATGGTTTTAACCCTATTGACGGTTCAAGGCTCGAAGAAAGATGGACAAAAGTTCTTGCAGAAAAATTAAAAAACGATTTTATAATACAAGAGGAAGGAATGAATAACAGAACCGGATTTGTAAATAATCCTGATGGTTTTGAATTCACGGCACAAAGACATTTCCCCAAAACAATCGCTAAAAACAAAGATACAGATATTTTAATTTTGGCAATCGGAACAAACGATTTACAATTCTGCTATGATATTAGTTTTAAAGCAGTAGAAAACGGTTTGGAAAATTTGATACAAACAGCAAAAAATTATATAAAAGATATAATACTTATTCCGCCGCCTGTAATCAAAGAATGCCTTTTGAATGGATATTTTGCTATACAGTTTGATGAAACAAGTATTTCAAAATCCAAAAAAGTTGGGCGCGAATACAGAAAACTAGCTAATGTATATAGATGCAAACTTTTTGATATAAACGATTTTGCAAAACCTTCAGAAGAGGATGGTTTGCATTATAATAAAGAAACACACAAAATAATTGGTGAAAAACTCGCCGAATTTATAAGAAAGGAATTTTAGTGGAACAACATAATTTGCAATGGAGAGAATCAAGTTTTAAGGCAATAATACCTTTTATAGTATTTGTTTTATTTTATTTCGGTTTTTCACTCTGGACAAAAGATTTTTCCAGAGTACCTATGACGGTTGCATTTATTATTTCATCTGCAACAGCACTAATATTGAACCATAAAGAAAAACTGTCAAAAAAGATTGAGCTTTTTGCACACGGTATGGGCAATAAAGATATTATGATAATGTGCCTGATTTTCATTCTTGCAGGTGCCTTTACGGCAAGTGCCAAAGCTGTAGGCGGCGTTGAAGCTGCTGTCGAAATTGCACAGCATTTTATTCCTTCACAATTTATGGTGCTCGGGTTATTTGTTATTTCTGCCTTAATTTCGCTTTCAATAGGTACATCCTGCGGAACAATTGCAGCTATAGTTCCCATTGCTGTTTCAATATCAACTTCTTTTGGTATAAATCCTTCTTTTGTTCTCGGCGCAACTGTCGGAGGAGCAATGTTCGGAGACAATATGTCACTGATTTCCGACACAAAAATTGCCGCAAGCCGTACGCAAAGCGTTGAAATTCGGGATGAAATGTTTTATAACCTCAAAATAATAACTATTCCTGCAATATTATGTATAATTTTATATGCTTTACCGATATTTGCGAGCGTAAACACAAATGCGGAAACAACTGTTTTAAATTTAGACAGCTATATTAAAGTTTCTCCATATATATTGCTCCTTATTCTCGGAATTTCAGGGGTAAACGTTATGTTTCTTCTGCTTTTCGGCACTATACTGAATACAATCATAGGATTGTCATACGGTATGTTTAATATATTTGACGCTTTTACTTATATAGGTGACGGAACCATAAGTATGGCTACAACTCTTATTGTAGCAATGCTTGCAGGAGGACTTCTTTTGCTTGTAAGATACAATGGAGGTATAACTTACATAATTAAAGAAACAGGACGATGGATTAAGAATAAAAGAACCTGCGAAATCGGAATTTGTTTTCTTGTTGGAATAATCAATCTCTTTACCGCAAATAACACTGTTGCAATCATAACATCAGGTTCTATCGCAAAAGAACTTTCGGAAAAACACAAAGTAAATCCGGTAAGAACGGCAAGCTTACTGGATACAACATCCTGTGTAGTACAGGGGATGATTCCTTACGGAGCACAAATTCTTATTGCAACAAGTCTTGCATCTTCAATAGGAGTAAGTTCTTTTACAATACTAAAAGGAATGCTTTATCCTTTGCTAATGGCGTTAGGGCTTTTAACATCTGTATTAAGAACAAAAAACTAATTTAAATAAATATTGGTTCCGTTTTTCATTGCATGTTCAAGTTTTTGGGCCAAATTCCTTGCTGCTTGCAACTCTTTATCTTTGTATTCTGCACCTCGGAAAAAGTCTAACGGGTTATCAAATCTTCTTTCATAATGCTCATTTGTTATAGAATTTATTAAATTTTTAAGTTTTTCAATAAAAGATTTATCATAACCTGAGTAAGATGGTGATTTTTCTAATGCTTCAATTAATGCCTGCTTGAAAGATTCAATACCTCCGGCTGATTTTTGTACAAAGCTTTGTTTACCGTGATGAATTCTGAGATTCTTTTCTGCATTTTTAATATCCTGCAATATTTGAGCAAAATATGCATTTTCTTTTGTTGCGCCCTGCAGCAATGCACGAATATCAGCATACTTATGAGGAGTCGCTAACGGATTATTATAAGAACGACTTATAATTTTATAAATTTCGTCTATTCCGGCTGTAACAGGAAGTCCCATCCTTTTCGCAAAAAGTTGTCTGTTCTCTTTTATAACCTGCATAGCTGCATTTTTATTAAGTACTAAATTCCCTTCACCGCTTAATATAAACTCTGCAACATTAACGCTTGGACTTCGCAAACAATCAAACATATCAGAAGTATACCCGCCCATATTTTCAATTAGTGCCGGCTTATTTCCGCTTGCAAACATTAAAAAGTCTTTTTCTTTATTCGTCATTTTCAAATACGCAAATATTTTATTTCGCCGAACTTCTGTTGCATTCTTCAAAATATCTATATTTTTAAATCCAAGTTCGCTTTCATATTTTATACCTTCTTCTATTGTTTTATTAAATTCCGCTAATTGCTCTGCCGCCGTTTTCACCGATTCTTGTTTTACTGCAGCTTTCAATGTTGAAGAATTCTCTTTTAAAACATTAACTTTTTTCGATTTTATTACATTATATAATTGAGTTCCCCCAAAAACAGCAGCTGTTAATGCCGCAATTGTTATAATCGGATGTTTTACAGCTTCTTTTAATATATTTGAATCACCTTCATCCAGCCAGTCTGCAAATTTTTCAAAGCCTGCATTCCTTGCCGTTTCGGAAACCCAATCATCACGCAAAAAATCGGCAAAAGCATCCATACCAAGACTTCTTGCCTGCGATGCAAAAATATTATCAGGCTTACGCTCTGCATTATTTCGCCGTAAATAATCTATTTTATTTTGAGTTGTTTGAATTTTAATCCCCATTTTTCAAATCTCAGCTCCCTATATATATATATATAAAGTTTTTTTTTAATTTAAATTTGCCTAAATGTTACAATTCGTTACATAGTAATATTTTCGGATTAAATATTTCCGGCAGTTCTTTCTTGCCGTTTATATTATTGAAAAAAAGTTATGATATACTAAAATTAGTATAAAGGCAGGGAGTAGTATGACTATTGATAAAAAGAAACTTTATATACAAATTCTTTCCGTTGCAGGTTTTGCACTCACAATAAAACTTGCAATGATATATTATGTCGCAAATTATGAAAAATATGCGCTGGCAAGTTTTTGTTCAATAAATGATTTTATTGATTGTGACGGAGCAGCTAAAACAACTACCGCACAATTTTGGGGAATTCCTCTTGCTTATTGGGGTATGCTATTTTATGTAACTGTTTTGTTCCTCACCGTTGTTAATAAATTTAAGGGAATAAAATTTTTTAAATTTATGGAAGTTTTCAAAAATCCAATGAGCTATATTACCGCTCTGGGAACTATTGCATTTGTAATTTCAATGATACTTGCAGGAATAAGTATCTATAGAATAAATAAACTGTGTATTCTTTGTTTTATAACATATATCATAGATTTTGCAATAGCACTTGTTGCCTCAGACGGAATGTTCAAAAACATTGTATCGGATTTTAAAACAACCGTTCTTGATTTTATTGACGGAGCTAAAAAATATACAAAAACTTTTATAATTCTTTTAATTTTATCAACATCGTTTCTTGTTTATTCGGGTACAACGTATTGCTTTGTTCCGCATATAAAAAAGCAAATGGCTATTTTAAAATACAGAAAAATTAAGAAAAATCCGTACAGGGTAAAAGGAAATCTGCTTGGTGTTGAAAAAGCTGATGTAACTATAGAATTATATTCGGATTATGTTTGTCCGCTATGTTATATCAACAACATAATGCTCCATCAGGCTGCAAAAGAATTCGGTAATATCAAAATTATTCATCACAATTATCCGTTTGATAAAGAATGCAACAAATACATAAACGTAAATATGCACCCAAATGCTTGTTTTATGGCACGTGCCGCACTTGCAGCCGAAAAACAGGGAAATTACTGGGAAATGGCATCTCTTCTTTATGAAAAACAGCCAACAAAAGAAGATGAAGTTATGAAACTTGCAAAGCAGCTTAATTTTGATGAAGATAAATTTAAAGCAGATTTTGAGTCGCAAGAAATTGTTAATGAACTTGATAAACAAATTAACGAAGCTGAAAAACTTAAAATTGACAGTACACCTACAATGTATATAAACGGAAAAGAACTCATAGGTGTAAGACCATATTATGAACTAAAAGAAATACTTATTGAAAATGGCGCAAAACGAAAATAAAATACTTATACACGCATGTTGCGGCATCTGCTCGGGATATCCGATTTCATTACTAAAAGAAATGGGGTACGAGCCTGTTGTATTTTTTTCAAATTCTAATTTGGACACACTAGAAGAATTTGAACGCAGATTGAAGGCTCAAAAAATTGTCAGCATGTATCATTGGGTAGATTTAATAGTTGATGAATACAACCATAATGAATTTCTCGAAACGGTTAAAGGATTAGAAAATGAGCCCGAAAGAGGAAAACGCTGTGACAAATGTATAGAAATGCGTCTGAGAAGAGCTGTAAATAAAGCGCAAGAACTTGGTATAACAAAATTTACAACATCACTTGTTATAAGCCCTCATAAAAATTTTGAAAAAATTACATCAATAGGAAAATCTTTATCTGAAGATATTGAATATGTTGCCATCGATTTTAAGAAAAAAGATGGTTTTTTAAAAACAAATAAGCTTTCAAAAGAACTTGGTATTTATCGTCAAAATTACTGCGGATGCGAATTTGCCAAAATGTAAATTAATTGCTTACACTATTAGCACCGGATACGATTTCGACAAGTTCTTGCGTAATTGCCCATTGACGAGCCTTGTTATAATCAACTGTCAGAGTTGAAATCATCTCTTCTGCGTTATTTGAAGCTGCAGACATCGCTGTCATTCTTGATGCCAACTCACTTGCATTTGCCTCCAAAAGTGCTTGATAAATTGAATTTGTAATATACATAGGAACAAGTTCCTGCAAAACAGAATGTGCAGAAGGCTCAAACATCATCAAAGGGTCAATCTCATTTTCTGCCGCTTTTTCAACCTTTACAGGCAAAACTTCCCACGCAACAACATTATAAGACATCATATTATTAAAATGCGTAGTAAATATATCAATACTGTCTATTTCACCTGATACGAAATCTTCTGCAATATCAGTTGCAATAATATTTGCCCCTGTTGCAGTCGGGTCATTTGCTATTGCCAAATATCCTTTTTTTAATACATAATCTCCTTTTTTATTTTTAAAAGCAGATACTGCCTTTTGACCGACAGGATAAATTACTGTTTTAATACCGTTTGCGGTATTTTCTTTTACCCTTTTTAGAGCAGCCTTGATAACGTTTGCATTGTAAGCACCGGCAAGACCTTTATTGGATGTCATTACAAGAAGACCTTCCGCTTTAACTTCTCTTGGCGTAATTAATGAAGGATAATTATCCAAACCTTTTTCCACCTTCAAGCCCTGGGTGGAATATTCACCAACGGTTGCAAGAAGTTTTCTGAACAAGTGCAGCAATTCATCCGAAAACGGTCTTGAAGCTTTAACGGTATATTCAGCTTTTTTAACTTTAGCTGCTGCAACCATCTTCATTGCTTTAGTTATCTTCTTGGTATTTTGTACAGAATTTATTCTGTTTTTTATGTCTTTTAAGTTTGGCATTTTATATCCTTCCCCCTCTCCTTGAGGAGAGGGTAGGGGTGAGGTGTCAACCAACACCCTTATTTTAGTGATTAAGTGATTGAGTAATTAAGTGAATTTTAGATATATAATTTTCACTTACTTACTTTTCATTTATATCACTTTTCACCATTCCTTTCTTTTGTTGTAGTGTCTTTGCGAGGGCGATTAGCCCAAAGCAATCCGGCTTATTAACTTTGTTATTTAATTTTCAAGATTGCTGGGGCAGAAACCCCAACCTACTACTTACTATTCACCCTAAAGTCTTTCCGTACGCTTCCAAATTAGCTTTCAAAGCTTCTTTATCTTCGTCAGAAAGTTTATCGCCTTCGTTTAATCGTTTATTAAGTTCAGCCATATTAGCTTCAAAGTACTCAAACCAACCCTGTTTGTATGCAGTAATATTTTTGTTATCAACTTCATCCAAGAATCCTTCATTAGCTGCAAACAAGATGGTAACCTGCTGCGCTACTGTCAAAGGTCTATACTGAGGCTGTTTAAGAACTTCTGTAAGTTTTTGACCTCTCAAAAGCTGTTTCTTGGTTGCAGCATCCAAATCGGAAGCGAATTGAGCAAAAGCTTCCAACTCTCTAAACTGCGCTAAATCTAGTCTGAGTTTACCTGCAACTTGTTTAATACCTTTAGTTTGAGCGGCACCGCCTACACGTGATACTGAAATACCGGCATTAATCGCAGGACGAACACCTGAGTTAAACAAAGATGTTTCCAAGAAAATCTGACCGTCTGTAATTGAAATTACGTTAGTCGGAATATACGCAGAAACGTCACCTGCCTGTGTTTCAATAATCGGCAGAGCTGTAATACTTCCGCCGCCCAGTTCATCATTCAGCTTAACTGCTCTTTCCAAAAGTCGTGAGTGTAAGTAGAATACGTCACCAGGGTATGCTTCACGTCCCGGTGGTCTTTTAAGAAGCAAACTCATTGCACGGTATGCCTGAGCGTGCTTTGTCAAGTCATCATATACTATTAAAACGTGCTTACCTTGTTCCATAAACTCTTCTGCCATAGCAACACCCGCAAACGGTGCAATATACTGCAAAGGTGCCGGCTCATTAGCTGTAGCCGAAACAATGATTGAATAATCCATTGCACCATGTTTTTCCAAGGTCTTAGCCAATTGCGCAACTGTTGATGCCTTTTGACCGACAGCAACATAAATACAAATTACATCACCGCCCTTTTGGTTAATTATAGTATCAATAGCGATAGCAGTTTTACCTGTTTGTCTGTCACCGATGATTAATTCTCTCTGACCTCTTCCGATTGGTGTCAGTGCATCAATCGCTGTTAATCCTGTTTGAAGAGGCTGGTGAACTGATTTACGTGTAACAATACCCGGAGCAACTCTTTCAATCGGTCTTGTTTTATCGGTTATAATTTCACCCTTGCCGTCAATCGGCTGACCTGTCGGGTTTACGATTCTTCCGATTAAAGCATCTCCTACCGGAACAGATGCAATTCTGCCGGTTGTTTTTACCGTCATACCCTCTTTGATATGAGTATATTCACCCAAAATTACAACACCTACGTTGTCTTCTTCCAAGTTTAATGTTATACCCAGAGTTCCTTTACCGTCTTCAAATTCAACCAACTCATTTGACATAACGTTTCTCAACCCGTAAATACGTGCAATACCGTCACCTACTTCAAGAACACTGCCTACATTGGAAACTTCCGCTTTTGCTTCATAGTTTCTTATGTTCTCTTTAAGTATTGAGCTGATTTCTTCAGGATTAATTACTGCCATTTCTCACCCCTACCTTATTATCTTTTTACTTAATTCTTCTAATTTATGCTTGACACTGTTATCAATAACAGTATCGTTAATATTAAATACCAGACCTGCAATTATATCAGAATCAACTTCCCAATCTACTCTTACATCTTTGTGAAGTTTTTCCGATATTTTTTGCTTTATATCATTCTTTTTATTTTCATCTATTTCTATTGCGGAAGTTATTTCGACTTTTAATATATTATTATAATCTTCCAATTCTTTTTCAAAAGCATCTGCAATTTCATCAATTATTCCGAACCGTTTTCTTAAATTAAGTACAAAAAGGAAATTATAAACAATAGGCATAACCTCATTTTCAAAAAGCTTGCAAATAACAATTTGCTTTTCTTCTGTTGAAACAGACGGGTTGCTTATAACATTACTTAATTCTTCAGATTCTCTTATGCAAGACGAAACTTCTCTCAAATCATCCAGAATATCTTCTTTTGAGATGCCTTCGTCTTCAAGCGCCAATTCCATCAACGCTTTTGCCCATCTTTTTGCTGCAAGTTCTGAGGTCTTTGAATTAGCCATTCACTTCCTCTTCTTTCAATTCATTAATTGCTTCAACACTTTCATCAATTAATTTTGTGTGTAATTCACTATTGTTATTAAGTTCACTGATAATATGATTTTTTGCCACTTCAACAGATGCCAATGAAGCACGCTTTAACAAATCATTTCTCAGCAATGCAGTTTTGTTTTCAACAAGTTTAAGCGAATTCTCCTTAATATTTTCAACCGCTTTATCAGCATCAGCCAGAATTTGCGTACCGACAAGCTTAGCATTTTCTGTTGATTTAGAAATAATTTCTTCAATTTCTTCAGAAAGATGTGCAACTTGTTCTTCGACTTTAGAAAGATTTTCTGCGGAAATTTTCTTGGTTTCTTCTGATTTTTCGATATTTTCTTTAACGGAATTTTTTGCACCGTCTAACTTTCCGGTAACATCAAGCTTTATATACAGGAAGGCAATAATTCCCGCAAATATTATAAAATTGAATAAATTTGTCCTTAATATATAATCTAACACTACGCTTGCCTTTCTACCGGTACAGAATTTCGTTTATCTTATTGTCATCAAAACCTTGAATCTCAGAACGATAGCCTATTACCTTTTCAACAATATCATTGGCTAAATCGTTCATTGAACCTTTTAATCTTTCTTTAGCTTCATTGGAAATATTACTGAGTTTGGAATATTCTTCTTCCAGTTCTTTTGCCGAATTTTCCTGCGCAGATTTAACTTTTTCACTTCTCTCTGCCTTAAAATCATTCAGCAATTCGTTATACTGTTTTCTGGCATCATCTTTAGCTTCAACAATTTTTTCATCTCTGTTTTTGTTCAAATCTTCCGCTTTTTTATCACATTCTGCGGCATCTGAATAATTCCCATCAATGAACTCGCGTCTTGCATTTACAATTTTGCGCATAGGTTCATACAACACTTTATTCATTACAAAAACAAAGATGATAAATGTAATTATTGTTGCAAAAAAAGTACCGTTAAATTCCATTGATTATAACTTACCTCTAACCCATCATACCTGATAATTTAAGCGCAATAATCAAAGCATAAATTGCGCAGGCTTCTGCTAATGCTGCACCCAATAGGAAGAAACCCATTGCCTTACCTGCGATTTCAGGCTGTCTTGAAATACCTTCCATCAAACCTTTTGTTGCGATACCAATTCCTAATCCGGCACCAACTGCACCGAAACCGATTGCAATACCTGCACCTAATTGTGCCAATTCTGAAACTGTTTGAACATCTGCCATAATAATTTTCTCCTTCTTATTATTAAATTTTTACTATTCTTCATTCACCGCTGTTGCTATATATACAGTTGTAAGCATTGTAAATACGAGCGCCTGTATGCAAGCAACCAAAACTTCAAAAAACATAAACGGAAGAGGCAGCCCCCATGCCATAAGCCCGAGCATTGCACTTATAAGAATTTCTCCCGCGAGTATGTTTCCAAAAAGACGAAGAGCCAGCGTAAGCGGTCTTGTTATCATATCAAGAATTTCTACAAAGAGTTCTATAATTCCTTCAAAAGAAAAACCCTTGAAGAAAAATTTTGCTTTTTTCTTTATTAAACCGCAGGTTACATAATATACAAGAACAATGATTGCAAGTCCTGCTGTCAAATTTATGTCATTAGTAGGAGATGCTATTTCACCATGCTGCAGCTCAAACATTCTGAGCGGTAACTGTCCCATCAGATTTGCAGTCACAATAAACAAAAACAGCGACATAATCAGAGGGAAGTGTTTTTTTCCGTCTTCGCCAATCATACCGTCTGCAATTCCGCTGAAATAGCCCAATATCTTTTCAAAAACCAACTGTAGTTTTGTCGGAAAAATTGACAAATTTCTTGTTACAAAAAAAGAAACAACAAGCAGAAATGCCATTGCTGCCCACATTGTCACAAGAGTATCCATATTGAATGCCATTGAATGTCCGGCAATAACTTTATTTACAATCCAGTGTCCTTCGCTCACGCATAACCTCTCTTCTTAGAGTAAATTCTATCATAAATTCTTGACTTATGCAATCTGATAAAATAATAAATCATCCGAATTCTTTAATTTTTATAAAATTAACCCTCCTTCCAAGAAGAGCCGTAATTTATATCTACATCCAATGGTACTTTAAGCGGCTGGTTCAGTTCCATTGCTTTCAATACCAATGATTTAAGAGGTTCAAGTTCCTCCTTCGGAAGTTCAAATACGAGTTCGTCATGCACTTGCATAATCATTTTTGATTTGAGTTTTTGCTCAGTCAGTTGTTTATCAACTTCTATCATTGCCATCTTTATCAAATCTGCCGCAGTACCTTGCAAAGGTTGATTTATAGCTGCACGCTGTGCAAATTCTCTTATCTGAAAATTCGGACTCATAAGCTCTGTTGCCAAATATCTTTTTCGTCCGAAAATCGTTTCTACGTACCCGTGCTCCAGAACAAAAGCTTTTTCATACTCCATATAATCTCTGACTTTTGGATATGTCGCAAAATACTTATCTATAAATTCTTGAGCCTCTGCATTTGATATACCCAAATTCTTGGCAAGCCCATATTTTGATTGACCGTACACAATTCCGAAGTTTACGGCTTTTGCACTTCTCCGCATTTCTTTTGTGACATCTTTCGGTTCAACACCATAGACTTTAGATGCTGTCATGGTGTGAACATCTTCTCCTGATGTAAACGCGTGAATGAGATGTTCATCTTCCGAGACATGCGCAAGCAGTCTGAGTTCAATTTGCGAATAATCCGCAGACAAAATTAAACTGTTATCTTTATCCTTTGCACAAAATGCAGAACGAATTTTATTTCCCTCTTCCGTTCTAATCGGTATATTTTGTAAATTAGGATTAGAAGAAGATAACCTTCCCGTAACGGTAAGCGCCTGATTATATGTTGTATGTATTCTGCCGTCACGCTTACTGATAAGAGCCGGCAAAGCGTCAGTATAAGTAGATTTTAACTTTGAATACTTTCTGTGTTCAAGTATATATTCACAAATTTCATACTCTTCAGCCAGTTCCTCCAAAACTTCCGCACTTGTTGAACGGGATTTCTTCTTTTTTGTCTTTAGTTCCAATTTGTCAAAAAGAATCTCTGCAACCTGTTTTGGTGAATTTATATTAAAAGATTCACCCGCAAGCTGATAAATTAAATCTTCAAGTTCAGCAAGTTTTTCTGTCATAAAAGAAGAAAGTTCTTTTAAATAGTCTACATCAATGGAAACTCCCGCATTTTCCATTTTTGCAAGGACTGTTGTCAAAGGAATTTCAATATCTTTAACAAGTTTTTGTTCATCTTCTTCGAGATGGTTTTGCCAGTAATCGTACAGTTTATAAATAGTTGAAACCTCATCACATGCAAACTTTTCAGTATCATCTGTGCTTGTCATAATATGATTCAAAAAATCCAAAGCCTGCGCGTCAAGCGTGTGTTTACGGTTAGGGTCCTTAACATAACTTGCAAGAAGTACATCATATTCTATACCTTTCATAACTATACCGTTATTCAAAAGCAAATTGTAATCAGATTTTACATCGTATCCGACTTTTTTTATTTCAGAATTTTCAAAAATCGGTTTTAAATCATTCAAAAACTCTTTTCCAAAATAATAATTTTTACCGTTAGAAATTGCTATTGCAGAGATTTCATCATCTTTAGAATACAATTTAACGGCAATTCTTTCTGATTTTTTAATTTCTTTAATTGCAGAAATCTCATTTATTCCATCAACGCAAACACCTTCATCTTGTATATTTTCTCTTATTGCCTGAGAAAAAAGCCCCTGCTGAACAGGTTCGGTTGAAACTTGACTAAAAAGGCTTAAGTTTGTTTCTAATTCAACATTATTCTTATTAAAAGATGCCAAAATTTTATCAATATTTTTTATAAATGTATAAAACTGCATTTTTCTTAAAAATTCCGACACTTTGCTTAATTCCGGAAGTGTAACCGTAGCGGTATTTATATCAAAATTAACTTCGACATCACGAATAATTGTCGCCAAATCCTTTGAAAGAATTGCAATTTCTTTACCTGCGCAGATTTTATTTCGTACGGCATTTTCCGGAATATTTTCACAATCCGCCAATACAGCTTCCAAATTCGGATATCTATTCAAAAGTTTTTGTGCGGTTTTTTCTCCTATTCCTTTTACTCCGGGGATATTATCGGAAGTATCTCCCCTAAGGCCCTTGTAATCCGTTATTTGATTAGGATATACACCCAACTTTTCGTAAACCTTATTCCAATCGTATTCAATAAGCTCACCTTTGGACGGAATTAACACTTTTACGGTTCCTTCTTTATCAATAAGTTGAAAACTGTCTTGATCTCCGGTAAGAATCAAAGTATTATGTCCGTTTTCTGATGCAATTTTTGAAATTGTACCAATTACATCGTCCGCTTCAAAACCTTCTTTTGTATAAATAGGTATGTCAAAAGCATTAAGTCCCTCGCATATTACTCCGATTTGCGAGCGCAATGTATCCGGCATGGCTTCTCTCTGAGCCTTATAATCCTCATATTTTTCAACTCTGAAAGTTTGCCTTCCGACATCAAAAGCAACCGCTATAAAATCCGGTTTAATTTTACCAAGCAAATCAAATATAGCTTTAAAAAAACCATAAACCGCCCAAGTCGGCTGATTCTCCGAATTCTTCATACCGGTTCTTTCCAGCGCAAAAAATTGTCTGAATGCAAGCGCGTGACCATCTATTAAAATTAATGTTTTCTTATCTGACATACATACTCCCTCATTAAGAGTATTATACCATATCCAAAAACATGTTAAAATATTTTAATAACCGGAGAAATTTGTATGAAAAATCTTGTTTTTATGAAAACACACTATATTGATGATTCTGTAATCTCTGAATATAAAAAACTGAATAAAATTTCGTCAGATAAGTATGACACAATGCTTTTCATAGACAATCATACAAATTTTTTAAATACTAAAGATAATTTACCGTTAAAAAATATTATTATAGATGATATTTCAATAAATTGTTTTATTTTTAATGAGACGGTATTCCAATCTTGCGGGCTTCCGTATTATACAGATAATCCAAACAATCAGGATATAGGCAAAATAATGTGGTATAACAGCGACTATCCTCTTTATATTATGAGACAATTTTTACCGGATTATGATTACTACTGGTCAATAGAAGCTGATGTTTTTTGCAACGGCAACTCCTATGAACCATTTTTTAAAAAATATGAATCAGATGACAGCGACTTAATCATTCAAGATTACAGATGCTTTAAAGATTCCGACGAAAATTGGTATTGGAATTCTTTCAGTGACTGGATATACGAAGGTCAAACAAAGTACGGAAGCCTTTTTCCGGTAGCAAGATTATCCGGAAAAGCAGCAGATTTTCTTTACAACAGAAGAAAAGAACACGCAAAAATATTTAAAGAAAAATCTTTATTACCGTCAAGCCGGTGGATATTTTGTGAAAGTTTTGTGGCAACCGAGCTTTCAAATAACGGTTTTAAATGTAAAAACCTAGGAGAGGACAAGCTCAGATATCAGCCGGTTTATAATTTGAACAAAGAAAGAATATTTGAGAATCCTGATTTTAAACTTTATCATCCGGTAAAATAAGACTCGATTAATGTTCATTAACATGAGGACGCGGAAGAATCCAAAATTTGACAGAATTTTGAGATTTTCCCGCGTCCGATTTTGGTGTGTGAGAGTCAATCCCTATGCGGGATAGCATAGGAATTGACTCGAAACCGTTCCTCTGAGTTTGCGAGAAAAACGTGAGTTTTTCCGCAAACTCACATGGTCACAAAACTTTACAATATCTCAATTTTTCTTGAATTGAGAAATTATTTAGGATATTCTAATAAAGTCACAGATTATTTAGGAATTAGAATATATGTTAATGGAAAAAGGTTATGTAGAAAACGGGTTTATTATTGATTTAAGCGCGGCTCAAAACACTACCCAGCTTGTAGGAGAGCTTAATTCTATAATAGAACATCCGGACGTTAAACAAAAAAATGTTTGTTTAAAGCTTGGAACTTTGGATTTAACACAGTCACAATTACTGAGCATAAAAGCATTAATAGAATCAAGAAACGCTTCTATTGCTTTTATTGATACCTCTTCCGAGCAAACAGAAGCTTCTGCTGTTAGTCTTGGTTTAATAATTTCAAAAGTATCCGACAAAACAGAAGGTATCACAGCAGAAATTCAAGAAGAACAAGAAGATAACTACGACAAAATCGTTGAAGTGGATTCCGGCGTAGAATTGCCTTCTTCAAGTCCTATTGAAACAACAGAAGGAGTTGAAGATATTTTTGAAGAAATGTCCGCTCAAGAAATATCCGAAATCATTCCGTCAGAAAGTTATGAACGTACTGATTTTGGTTCACTTGCTGCCCAAGAAGGACTTCTTCCTACAGAAGATTCAAGCAAATATATCCTGCTTGACACAGGAAATGTACTACCGGAAGGAATAGAAGAAAATTCATCAAGTACATCATCTTTGCCGACTTTGTACCTGAATCAAACATTACGTTCCGGTCAAACTGTCAATTATGACGGAAATATATTAATAATAGGGGACGCACACCCCGGAAGTGAAATTATTGCGACAGGTGATATCACGGTTTGGGGCATACTGGGCGGTATTGCTCACGCCGGAAGTGAAGGCAATATTACTTCTAAAGTAAGAGCACTGAAATTAAATGCAATTCAATTAAGAATAGCAGGTCTTTATGCAAGAAGGAATGATACATTAAATGTTCCTTATGTACAAAAGACAGATGAGTTTACCCCTGAGGAAGCTCTGATTGAAGATGGAAGAATAGTAATTTATAAAAAGTTAAGGAGAGATTAATGACTGGCCGAGTAATAGTTATAACATCCGGAAAAGGCGGAGTAGGAAAAACAACAACAAGCGCAAACATCGGAACTGCATTGGCAAAATCCGGCTACAAAGTTGTACTTATTGACACTGACCTTGGATTAAGGAATCTGGATTTATTGTTAGGTTTGGAAAACAGAATTGTATATACAATTGTGGACGTTATTGAAGAAAGGTGTAAGCTTAAACAAGCTCTTGTTAAAGACAAAAAGAACCCTAACCTTCAGCTTTTAGCAGCCGCTCAGACCAGAGACAAGACTGCAGTTAATGCTGAACAGCTAAAGGATATTTGCGACAAACTTAAAGAAAAGAACGATTTTGTTCTCGTTGATTGCCCTGCAGGTATTGAACAAGGATTCCAAAATGCTGTAGCCGGTGCAAGTGAAGCAATTGTCGTTACAACTCCTGAAATGTCAGCTATTCGTGATGCGGACAGAATTATCGGACTTCTTGCAACAAAAGAAGAAATTACAAGCACAAAGCTTCTTTTAAACAGAGTTCGCCCGAATTTGATTAAGTCAAATGAAATGATGAGCGTTGATGATGTTGTAGAAATCCTTGAAATTCCGCTTGTCGGTATAATTCCGGAGGATACAGGAATTATAACCTCTACCAACAAAGGTGAACCGATTGTTAATGATGAAAACGCTCTTGCCGGAAAAGCATACAGAAATGTTGCTCAAAGAATTTTAGGTGAGGAAATTCCGTTCTTGGATTTGGATGAGCCCAAAGGATTCATGGCAAAGATTAAAAATGTTTTTGCGAAACTGAAAGTGAAGGTGTAGGATGGGACTTTTCTCTGATATATACAATACAGTGGCTAAGTTCTTCCGCCCGCAAGAAGAACAAGAAGGGGAAGCATCAAAATCCGTTGCAACAAACAGGTTAAAACTTGTATTGATGCAGGATAGAACGAATTTGACTCCTCGAATTCTGGAACAAATGAGGAGTGAACTTATTGATCTTCTTTCCAGATATGTGGAATTAGATAAAGAACTTCTTGAACTCAATTTTGAACAAGAAGGTGATCAGGTAGCGTTGATGCTTTCTATTCCTGTGATACGCGCAAAAGATGAAGAAGAAATTGAGGCTGCAATAAAGGCACATCAAGAAGAAATTTCAGAAGACGAAGAATGTGACGAAACAGAATCTGAAGAGACGGAAGAAACAGAATCAGAAGAAGGTGAAACTGTTTGTGAAAGTGAAGAATCTGACACTGATGAAACTGAAAAAATTTCTGATTCAGAAAAGCCTAAAAAATCAAAAAAGAAAAATGTTTCAACTCCTGAAGAAATGAAATCTTCTGAAGGTGAAGAGGTTTGTGAAGAGGAAACTGAAGAGATTCAGGGATAGACATTTAATAAACAAAAGAGGATAAAACCAAAGAGCCGGCGAATTCGCCGGCTCTTTGGTTTGTAAAATTTAAACCTAATCGCTGAATGTCTTGAATGTCTTATCAACGTTATCTTTGATAACCTTCTTAACTGCATCCATTTCAACAGAAAGTGCGTTTTGTTCGGTATCAAGCTGTTTTAATCTTAATTCCAGTGTTCTGTCTTCTTTTTGGATTATGGATGTTTTTGCATTTATATCTGCAATTGTTTTTTCATACTGTTCTTTTTTATAAAGATATTCGTTCATTGCATCCTGATATGCCGCTTCATCTGTAACCGTTTCAACATGCAGGTCATAA
Organism: uncultured bacterium; assembly: GCA_902788575.1. Lineage (GTDB taxonomy): Bacteria > Cyanobacteriota > Vampirovibrionia > Gastranaerophilales > Gastranaerophilaceae > CAG-196. The sequence continues at coordinate 123,083 of CADAKY010000005.1, forward strand.
ACGATACTGTCATTATCAAATCTTACTGATTTAAATCTTCCGCTTCCGTCCGTTTCAAGAAGAGCATTATTTGTTTCTTCAATTTTCTTAGTTATGTATGAAGCATTGTAATAAGCAAGTTTTGCCTGTGCTTCAATTGGTTTATTAGGGTCGTAGGGTTTACCTATACTGTTCCAAAGGTCATCTTCTGTTGTATAATATGACTTGCCGTTAATATCAAAAGTATAAATTCCTTTTCCGTTATATATAAGTTCTCCCGTTTTTTCATCAAAACTTACATATTTCTTTATTGATGAATCCGGACAATCACGCAGAATTTGCGCCAAATCTGCGACTTGGTTGATTTCGTCATTAACGATAAGTTCGCTTAATTCATTCAATCTTGAATTTCCGACATACGAGGGTGAATTATATGCCATTGAATAATCTTTATTATCAATTGCATTACCTGCATATCTGACGGTTGAATCAGCACCGCTGTCGTCTGTTACAAATTTCCAATAAGTTTTATCTTCATCTATAGTTTCATTGCCATATATATTGTTTGCTTTTAATGTTCCGTCATCATTCAAATAACCGTTTGCTTTTAAAAATGTTTTTAACGTTTCATCCGCATCTACCATTGCCTGTGTTACATGAGTATAAGTTTCCTCCTGAATATTTGCGAGGAAAAAGTGCCATGTTCCGTCAGCATCTTGCCTTCCGTATACAGTATCGGAAACAGGCAAGCCATCTTTTAATGCCAGATTTTTAGCTTTTGCAAAATCCGTTAAATCCTTACTTGGCGTAGTTACCTTAGTATATTTTATGGTAGTTTCATCCGGATCGGTCGGGATTTTATACTTAACTGTAACGCCGTCATTTCCGTAACTTATTGAAGCTGTATCTTTATTGTATTGAACTTCTTTTAATACATCACCTACCTGAACTTGCGGGTCGGCAAGCATCTTTTTTGCACCGGTAAAGATATCTGCATAGTAATAATGTTTAACCGAATAATTATAGTCAGAATTTTTATCTGAAAGTTGGTGCCATTCTTCTATTACAGAGTTGTTATCGCCATCTGAATATGAATACTGGAGTTCTGTATAATCTGTTGTTTTAGGTGCATTCGGAACTTCCATATTTAACAATCTGTTAAACAGGTTCGCACTCTGGTTTGCAAGGGCAGTTCTTGCCTGGTTTATCTGCTGTCCTTCCCATTCTGTATTGGTTTTTCTTGCGGTTAATGCCAAATATCTTGCCTGTGATGCTGCCATTCCCATAGCCGAATCTCCTATTTTTTATTTTTGTTTAATTATTTTTTTACAAAAGTCAACATGAAAAACGACACAAAAAAGTAATAGCTTTAATAAATATGAAAAAAATAGTCTGTTTAATGTAGCAATATATAAAAATAAACAATTAAAATCTTATTTATTGTATAATCAGTCTATGCTCAACCGTTTTTCAAGAACAGAACTTTTAATAGGAACCGAAGGTATAGAAAAATTAAGAAATTCCCGTGTTGCGGTCTTTGGAATCGGCGGAGTCGGCGGGTATGTTGTTGAAGCTCTTATAAGAAGCGGACTCGGCTCAATTGATTTAATAGACAATGATACCGTTTCTTTAACAAATATAAACCGTCAGATTATCGCAACTCAAAAAACCATAGGAATGTTAAAAATAGATGTGGCAGAGGAAAGGATAAAAGAAATTAATCCCGAAACAACGGTCACAAAACACAATTTATTTTTTATGCCGGAAACAAATTTTGACTTTTCCAAATATGATTATGTAATAGATGCAATAGATACCGTAGCCGGTAAACTGGAAATCATTGAACGGGCAAAAAATGCAGGAGTTCCGGTTATTTCATCAATGGGAGCCGGAAACAAAATGCACCCTGAAAAATTTGAAATAGCAGATATTTCCAAAACTTCGGTTTGTCCGCTTGCAAAAGTTATAAGACAGGAGCTTAAAAAACGAAAAATAAAAAAAGTTAAAGTTGTTTATTCAAAAGAAATTCCGATTAAACCGGCTAAAAGCGAAGAACAGGGGAATACAAAACGCCAAATCCCAGGAAGTAACGCTTTTGTACCTTCAGCAGTCGGGCTTATTATCGCAGGAGAAGTAATAAGAGATTTATTAAAATAAAAAACGCATGATATAATATCAAAAAAGGAGAAACTACATGACAGAAACATTAACAAAGGTATTAGATAAGGTTAATTCACCTGATGATGTTAAGAAATTATCTGTAGAAGAGATGTACACTTTAGCAGATGAAATGCGCAGTGCAATTATTAAAAAAGTTAATACTACAGGCGGGCACTTCGGACCGAATTTGGGTATGGTAGAAGCAACTATTGCTCTGCATTATGTATTCAACTCTCCTGTTGATAAGATTGTTTTTGATGTTTCACACCAATGCTATCCGCACAAAATTTTAACAGGCAGAAAAGAAGGTTTCCTAAATCCGGATTTGTATCTTAAATATACCGGCTACACTGCACCGGAAGAAACAGACCATGACCAATTCAAAGTCGGTCACACTTCTACGTCAATAAGCCTTGCAACCGGTCTTGCAAAAGGACGCGACCTTGTTGGCGGAAAAGAAAACGTAATTGCAGTTATCGGTGACGGTTCTTTGACCGGTGGTGAAGCTCTTGAAGGCTTAAATATAGGCGCTACTTTGGGAAGTAATTTAATTATTATTGTAAACGATAATGACCAATCAATTGCACCAAATCAGGGCGGGATTTGCGAGCACTTAACAAAACTCAGAAATTCAAATGGTGAATATAAGGATAATTTGTTTAAATCATTTGGATACGAATATCATTACATTGATGAAGGACATGATATTCAAAAACTTATAGATTTATTCAATCGAGTTAAAGACACTGACCATCCGGTTGTAATTCACATGCATACAATCAAAGGAAAAGGTTTTGAGCCTGCTGAAAAAGACAGAGAACCTTTCCACTGGATTGTTCCGGGTGAATTAGACCGTTTGAATGAAGAAAAACAACCGTATGTAGATTACGGAACTTTAACTGCAGATTATATAGAGAAAAAAGTTAATGAAGGATTGCCTATTATTGCAATGTCACCGGCAACTCCTGCTGTTAGCGGATTTTTCCCGCCATTCAGAGAAAGAGTCGGAAAGCATTATATTGACTTAGGTATAGCTGAACAACATGCGGTTGCAATGGCATCAGGTATTGCAAAAAGAGGCGGGAAGCCTGTTCTTGCTGTAATGAGTTCTTTTATCCAAAGAGCCTATGACCAGTTGTCACAGGACTTGGCGCTTAACAAAACCCCTGCGACAATTCTGATTTTTTGGGGCGGTATTACTGGAGCTGATGCTACGCACTTAACAACATTTGATATTCCTCTTATCAGCAACATCCCGAACCTTGTTTATCTCTGCCCGACAAACAAGTCTGAATACCTGAGAATGCTTGACTGGTCGGTTAATCAGAATGAATATCCCGTTGTGATAAGAGTTCCGATGGTTGGCTTGGATTCTGAAGAAGTCGATTCCACAGATTATTCTGTTTTGAATAAATTTAAAGTTACCCAAAAAGGTGAAAAGGTGGCGATTCTCGGATTGGGTAATTCATTTGATTTGGCGAAAAAAGTACAGTCAAAATTAAAAGAGAACGGAATCAATCCGACACTTATAAATCCGATTTATGCAACCGGACTTGATAAAGATTTACTGGAAAGTCTAAAATCTGACCACAAACTTGTAATAACAATTGAAGATGGCGAACTGGACGGCGGTTTCGGAGAAAAAGTAACAAGATTTTACGGAACTTCTGAAATGAAGGTTCTCAATTACGGTTCATTCAAAGAATTTACCGACAGAACTCCGATGGACGAATTGGAAAAACGATATCGTCTGACACCTGAATTAATATCTGAAGATGTCAGAAATATCTTGAAATAATAAATAAAAAATAACCGGAATTAAAAACTCCGGTTATTTTTTTATGAAAAGTATTCCTAAATTTGTTAAATCTGTTATTATTTTTTCCGTAACGGAGGAAAAATCAATTCCTTTATTTGAGAACGTAGCTGATACATGATTTTCTTTAACTACATCCATAACTTGATTATACAGGTACTTATTTTTTGCATTTTTTGCAGCAAGAACCTGTATTCCGCCATTAAAATTTGTCTGATTGATTGATTGAATTTTCATTTTTTTATCCTTCCCATGATAAAGTATCATACTTACACTTTTTATTTAAGCAAATGTTAAAATTTGTAACAAAAAAAATAGTTTGTGAAATCGGGTAAAATTTTAATACTTTATATATATGTAAGAAGTTAATAAGGAAACACATATGGTAGCATCATTTTGTAACTCAAAAAAAGAATCTCAAGCAATCCTTCTTGGTATTACAACTCAAGCTCACCAAGGCGGATTGATTACAAATAATACGAATTTGATAACTGCAAATACGTCATTAATATCTAATATTCTTTCAGAAGGCGGAATGGATACTTGCAGTTTTTATTCCGGTCCAAGTGAAGCTACTATTATAGCTTTTGGCGAATCCTGCGGTTCAATGGCTTACGGTGATGAATCCTGTGGTTCAATGGCATACTCAGGGGGCGGTGAATCTTGCGGTTCAATTGCTACTTCTGCAGGCAGCTGCTCCGGCGGAACTTCTACTTGCTGCAGTTATTCCTGCTAATTTTTAACACATTTATGTAAAAGTATGTATTAATCTGATATCATTGAAGATATCTCTGCAACAATTCTTGAAATGTCCGGTCCGCCAAAAATGGCTTCAAGTATAAGACCTGCATTAATAATAGTTGTTTCACGGTATTCCATTGTATCAATATCAATTATATTGAATTCAATGTAGTCTTCACCAACGTATGTGACTTTTCCGTACTCTGCTCCTGTTGCCCATCTTAAAAAAACGTACTTTTGTTCAAATATTTTCAGTCTGTCTATTAGTTTCATGTATTTACCTTCAACTGTGTATATATTATTATTAGTCTTAAATCTCAGAAAGTCAAATATTAACTTAAATTCAATAGAATAGCCCTTATACCTTATTTTTCCCTCTTTATTATACAATATATAATCATTTTTGTACATGATGAAATGTTTTAATATTTTTATTTTGACAAATATCTAAAGTTTACGATACAATTAATATGTAGACAGCTTAAGGGTGCAAAATGTTTGATTATTTAAAGGGATATGTAACAGATAAACGCAAAACATCAAAAGGATGTTTTGTTACTTGTGAAGTATCTGGATGCGGTTATTTATCGGAAATAACAGAACGTGATTTTTATAATTTAAATACAGATGATAACAAAATTCAAAAGCTTTACACGCACCTGTCACACAGAGAAGATGCTATGAACCTTTACGGATTTTTAAACAAAGAGACAAGAGATATTTTTCAAATTCTTCTGTCAGTATCCGGTGTCGGTGCAAAAATGGCAATAGCATTATTAAATGAATTTGATGCGTGCGACTTGATATCATTTGTAATTGACGGCAATTTTAAGGAGCTTACAAGAGCAAAAGGTGTCGGACCAAAATTGGCACAAAAAATTATTCTTGAGCTTAAGGATAAACTAATGAAAACAGAATTGCCTGCATCTTCTTCAACATCTATACCTAAGACCGCTGCATTGGGCGATACACAGGCTGTTCTTCTGTCTCTCGGTTATGAAGAAAAAGAAATTGAAGATGCTATTTCGAAAGTTATGCCTACAATCACAGATACATCAAATCCGGAGGAAATTTTAAGAAAAACACTAACAACTTTATCTATATAAACTCATCATTTTATGATGAGTTTTTTAATATATGTAACAATAATTTATACAGGTAGCAAATTATATTTTTAGAAGTTTTCATATAAGTAAGAATAGAAGGTAACTATGAACATAAAACTATCAACAATATCTTTCAATATCCCAAAAGTACCGTTTAGGGGAGAGCAAATAACGGAAAATAAAAAACAATCGAAATTAGAAAAAACACCTGAAAAAGATACTTTTGAAATATCTGTCGGATATGTTAATGACACTCATGGTCAGGCAAACAATATGATGAGAATATTATCCGGTTTAAAAGGTGACATAAGACTTTCAGCCGGTGACAACGATATTGGAGACGAAAAAAACCAAACAATACATAAAGCCACGGCTAAATTTTTAAATCTTGCCAAAATAGAAGCATCAGCCCTCGGTAATCACGAAATGGATGCTAACCAGGCAGATTTGGTTAATTCTATAGATAATTTTAAAGGGGATTATCTTGTGGTAAATTTCCATAAACAAACGGTAGAAGAACAAGACCCCCAAACAGTACAAGAGCTTGGACGTGCTCATCTTGAAAAATCATTAAAACCTTCTAAGATAATTGAAGTTAAGGGAGAAAAAATCGGACTTTTAGGAGCTTCTCCGGAAGATATGTTCGACAGAATAACGCACCCGACATATCATACTGATTGCAAGGTAGATTCTCTGGATGATTCAATAGATGCAATTCAAAAAGAAGTCGATAATTTGAAATCTCAAGGTGTAAATAAAATAATTCTTCTGTCACATCTCGGTCACGGGCGAGACAGAAAAGTTGCGGAAAATACAAACGGAATTGACGTAATAATCGGCGGTCATACTCACGAGCTTGTTAAAGATATCAAAGAAGGTGAAAATCTATTGTACTCAAAATCCGGAGAGCCTGTTATTATTACAGAAGCCGGCAGGGACGGAAGTTATTTCGGAGAATTGAAACTTGCCTTTGATAAAAATGGTGTTATAACAAAAGCTCAAAATAATATCGGAGAAACAAGATTTTTCCATAAAAATATGATTCACAAATACTTATTTGAACAAGCTCTCGGGAAACCGGAAGATGTAGGTTTTATAGAACAGGCTCCGCCACCGCCTACTAATCTTATTCAGGAAAACCCCCATGCAAACTTTGTTTGCGATGCAATGAAGGAAGAAATGGGCGCTGATATAGGTCTTTGGAACAATGGCGGAATCAGAAACTTTTTCCATGAAGGTTCAATAGATTCACGTGATATTAAAGATATTGCACCATTCTTGGACAGAATGTCTCTTGCCGAAGTTTCTGAAAAAACTATTGTAGATATGTTCAAAAAAGCTATTCATACAACATACACAAGTCATGGGTTTAAGCCCGGATTGATAGCCGTTTCAGGATTGAATTATACGGTAAGTCCTTCCAAAGCATCACTTGTTGCAATGAATTACGTTGATAGAAACGGAAACGAAACACCTATTGATATTAATAATCCAAGAGAAGACAAATTTTATAAAGTTGCAACAGATGAATTTATGATGTCAGCGGGTGCGGATTATGATGTTCTTGCTCCGGCAGATGAATGCATTGAAATACTTCCGTATGATAAAGATGTTTTGACATGTAATTACATAAAACACTTAAATAAACCAATTGTCATAAATCAAACCGGACGTATTAAATACGTTGATTAACCATGATAAATGTAATTCCCGTATCCAGAAATACAAACCAGCTAACTTTTGAAGGACGATATCCGAACAAAGTATTTTCGGATGTACGCGACATTCCGAATTTACCCTGCGCAAAATGCGGTCAAAAAATGCTGGTAAGAATGGAAGATCAAAATTTTCTTACAAAAATAAGACCTGTTTTGAAGACTTGCTTAAAAAAATTAAAAAAATTTCAAAAAGTAAAAGGGTATAAAATTCTGGAGCAGCTTGCCAATAAGTACCCAAAAGACAATATTGATAAAATATTGCAGAAAGAAGAAGAAAAAGAACAAACAAATCTTCTTTCTCCAAAGCTTGTTAATGAAGTGAGAGCAATCACATATAATGCCCCGTTTGTAATAAAAAAGCTGGGAAAATACAGAAAATATATGGATAGTACAGCTCTTGAACTGTTTGATATTTTGTCTGTATACGCTGAGAAATACCCTAAAATGACTTTTAATGAAATTCTTTCAAAATCAGAAATATTTAATTTTCACAAAGAAGCAGTATTACTGGAAAAAGCAGCTCTTGAGGTAAAAGCTCAAAGAATTTTTGATAAAATGAGTATTTTGACATCAAAAAAACATTCACCACAAAACTCCGATAATTCTATTCAGGAAACACTTACAATTGCCAATTGTGAAGTTCTGAGAATTATAAAAAATAATACAAATGATGACGGTAGAGATTTACTGCTCGAGCAGGTATACAAAAATGTTCTCGCTGATATTCAAAATCCAAAAGATGTTGAAAAATTTAAAAATCTTATAAAATCACTGCCAAAATCATCTTCAAATCCGCATCGAATAATTGTAAATACAGTTCAAAATGAAAGTCCGCACGGAATAATTTATCATCTGATGAATAAGATAAATACTTTTGAACATATTAAACCAAAATCCCAAAAAGGAGAAAACGGAAAACATAACGGAATTTATTTATGCTCCGACTGCAACAACAAAAGAGGGACAACGCCTTATTCAGAAGAATTTACGATGTTTCCTGATTTTGCTAAAAACACACAAAAACAAGCCTCTATAGTTATGAGGTATATTTTGAGAGGAAAACTAACGGGATACGATTATTATCCGCAGGAAGTTAAAAAAACTTTGTATGAAGAATCGGGGCATATTTTTAAACTTGATATTAAAAAATATCTGAAAGAACAAATAAAAAAATATACCGACTCTTTGAATAAAACCAGAGAAAGATTTCAAAAAAGCAGAGAAGATGTCAATAATAACAAAAAAGAACTTACAAAATTACAGCAAAAACAAAAAATTCTTAAACGAAAAAACAAAAAGAATTATGAAGATTTGAAAAAACAGAAAAATAAACTTGAAGAGATAAAGCAAATTTTAAAGGATGATAATAACTTTGGCGAAGATTCTACAAGAGTTCTTGAATAGCTTTTGGTAAATATTTGATTAAATCTGATGCAAGAACAGAGTATTCCGTCAATTCTTCCGAAGCGATTTCTCCGGCTCTTGAATGCAGATAAACTCCAAGTTTTGCGGCATCAAAAAGAGACATTTTTTGAGCAAGAAGCCCCGCTATTATACCTGCTAAAATATCTCCCGTTCCGGCTTTTGCAAGAGCGGAATTGCCATGTTGATTAATAAAAATAGTATCACTCTCGCAAATTATAGTCCTGTGACCTTTTAAAACAGTGACACAATTATACTTTTTCGATAATTCTTTTGCCGCAAATTTTCTATCTTCCCCAATGTTATCGACACCCAAAAGTCTTGCAGCTTCTTTAGGATGAGGTGTAATAACAATTTTTTCGGGTAATTTTATGTTTTTTAATTTTGATAAAATATTAAGCCCGTCAGCATCAATAACTACCGGCAAATCATATTTCTTTGCTTGATTTACATACTTAATAAAATCATTTTCGGCACTTCTGTTTGTTCCCAAACCACACCCTATGAGTAAAACAGTAAACTCGTTAAGTTTTTTTAATGCTCCTTTTCTTGAAAGATAAACAGCTTCCGGAAGAAGTTTTGAAACAGAATCAATAACTTTGTTATCAGAAGCCAGCGCCGAAAATCCTGCCCCGACTTTTAATGAGCTTACGGTAGAAAGATACGCGGCACCTATATAATTTGAGGAACCTGCAACATTCAGCACTTTTCCGAAAGTTCCTTTGTTAGAATTTTGCTCGCGTATGGGCATTTTGTATTCTTGCATAGTTGTTACAGTCCTATTTGTCGTATTACTTCATAAACCGTTATTGCAACTGAATTTGAAAGATTTAGACTTCTTTGTCCCTCGACCATAGGAAGTGTTATTGCTGCTTCTTGAGTAACATACTCCTGCGGCAGCCCTCTTGATTCCGGACCGAATACAAGAAAATCACCTTCTTTAAACTCAATATCCGTATATTTTTTCTTTGATTTTGTCGTTAAATAGAAAAATCTTCCATCAGGAAACTGTTTATATAATTCATCCATTGATGTTACTTTATGCAAATCAACATGTTCAAAATAATCCATGCCGGAACGCTTTACATATTTGTCCGTTAAGGCAAAACCCAGCTTTCCGACCAAATAAAGAGACGCACCGGTGCAAACACACAAACGTGCAATATTTCCTGTATTAGCAGGTATTTCCGGTTCATACAAAACTACATTGATTTTTGCCATAGTAATACTACCTTTTTGACAAATCATATCACAAATATAACTTCTTAACAAAAATTTGCAATATGCTCAAATACAGTAATAATAACAAATATTTACTATCTTAAAAAATTTTTTACGCAAATTTTACAAACAAAATTGTATAAATTTCTAATTTTAGCAAAAGAAATTTTACCCTGAAACATATTTAACCCTAGCCTTCAATAACTCGTTTTGCTTCAATCATAACCGGCAAACCGCGGATTACACAGAAGGTGATTGCAAAGACTGCTGTCCAATACGCAACAGCCCAAATTATATCAGCATGAGCTATTCCGGGGATTTTCGCTGTTACTATAAGAACAAAAGCAAGCACTTTTGCTACTGCATAACTTATTCTCATAAATTTAGAACCGGTAATCCATTTACATACAGGATTAACCTGCATTCCAAACGGAGTTAAACCTTTTTCCATAGCAGCACTTCTTATTGTATCAGTGATAAATCCTCTTGTGATTGCAATAAGCGGAAATAAAATATTTATCCAACCCATAACTGCAAATAAAATCCAATATGTATTTTCAACAATTCTGTCGCCCATAATGTCTAAAAGCGCTCCAAATTTTGAAACTTCGTTAAATTTTCTTGCAATATATCCATCAACTCCGTCTAATGAAAATGCAAGAATAGTAAGCATCAGCGCCCATACATAAGCTGTTGTACTTCCTTCAAAACAATAAATTAAATACACTGCCAAAAACATTACGAAAATTCTAAAAATTGAAATAAAATTTGCCATATCCCCTCTCATTTATATTGTCGGGTTAAAATCCGACCTATTTTATCTACCTATCTTTCATTGCAAGAACCTTAACCTGCAGCAATCCGACCAATTATGAAATATTTTCATTTAATCTGATTTTCCATTTTGAACTTTCCATTGTCCATTTATGAAACCCTACCCTTTCATTCTTGAAAGTGCAAAGTTTGTTTTATCAAGTTCTTCAACTTTTGAACCAAGCATAATACGTTCTGCTTCTTCTAATATACTTACTACTTCATATCCGTTAGCGCCGTCCGAACGCGCTTTTTGACCGGTAGCACAGCAATTTACAAAATGCTGGCATGCAAGTTTAAGCGGTTCCATTTCCAAATAATCGAGCGCAACGTTTTGAGTATTTGCCGGAATAAAATTGTCATATATTTTAAGTTTATCTGTCGGAGCGCAGTCATCAAAGATTGCAGTCGCTTTTGTACCTCTAATAAGAAGATTTACGTGTTTCTGAGGAGTTATCCAGCTATCGGAAATGTGAGCAATCATGCCACCTTCAAACTCGATACCGAGATGAGTAATATCCATAATATTATTTCTGTCGCTTGACGCACCAATTGCAGAAATAACTTTAACAGGGCTTTTTCCTGTAACATACGCTACCATTGCAACATCATGCGGAGCCAAATCCCACATAACACTTCTGTCATTTTTATGATAATTTACATTCAGTCTGTCGCTTTGAGCGTAAACAATCTCTCCCAAAACACCTTCTTCAATAAGCATCTTGAGCCTGTTTACAGCAGGGTGATACAAAAGAAGGTGATCCACCATCAAAACCAAATTCTTAGATTCCGCAAGCTCCATAAGGATTCGAGCTTCTTCAGCAACTGTAGAAATAGGTTTTTCAACATAAACATTCTTACCGGCTTCAAGTGCAGCCTTAACTAGTTTAAAATGTGTATGACTGGGGGTAACAACAGCAACACCCGTTATTTCGGGATTGTTAATAACATCGTTAAAATCTTTTGTTGTTTTAACACCTTCAAATTGTTCGCATACTGTTTTTAAAGATTCATCATCCAAATCACAAACCATTTCAAGCGCGTTTAAATTATAAAAATTACGGACAATATTTTTGCCCCACATTCCCATACCGATTACAGCTATCTTTTGATTATTCATACCTTCTCCCCTTGTTATGAATATTATATTACAACTAAAAAATTTATGCTACAATAAAAATCAAAATACAGGGAGAAGAATTTATGTCAATTTTTATAATGATTTTACTTTTAAGCTTGCTTATTCTAATCCACGAAGCCGGACATTTCATTGCTGCACGTGCTTTTGGAATAAAAGTGGATAAATTTGGTTTCGGGCTTCCGGTTGGTCCTACATTATACAAAACAAAAATCGGCGATGTGGAGGTTCTTATCCATGCTCTGCTTTTAGGCGGATACGTTTCTTTCCCTGATGATGAAAAAGATTGTGATTTACCGGCTGATTCACCTGAAAGATTTGTAAATAAACCAATTTGGCAAAGAGCTATTGTTGTTTCTGCAGGTGTTATTTCAAATGTAATTTGTGCAATTGCGCTGGTAATGCTTGTAGCAATTGTATCCGGCAAACTCCCGTCAGGTAATTATGAAATTTATGCTGATCAAATAAGCGCGCCCAAAGAAGCAAGTATTTGGCAATCCGGACTTCAATCCGGCGACAGAATTTTAAGTGCAAACGGATGCGAAATTAACAATGTGTATTCTTTTGTAACAATTGTAAAAAACAGTGCGAAAAATAACGGATACATAACAGAAGAAACCGTCAGCAAAAATTATGAAATGCTGAAAAATCTAAATCCGGGATTCCCGATGGATGAAATTATACCAAAGGGACTTGGTATAAAACTGCCTGACAATTTTGCGGAAGATGTAATAACCATGGATAAGTATGCCGCTAAAGGTGCAAAATATTTTAAACTTAATGGTTCTAAAATAGACGAAAACTTAAACGATTTAGAAAAACAGATTGAGAAAAACCATTTAGCATACATTTCAGACGGCAAACATACACTTTATGATATCGCAAAAGCAATTTCTAACGAGTATCACCCCGTAGTAATAACAGTACAAAGAGGAGATGAGATTATTAAACTTAAGCCGATTTATCCAGATTCAAAAGGAATTATAGGAGTAGGTTTAACAGCAAAACAAACTTTAATAGAAACAAAAACTCCTGTTTCTGTCGTAAAAGAAAGCTGTATTTATCTATGGGACAACACTTACACAATGATGTATTCTCTCGGACAATTATTTACGGGAAATATCCCGCTAAGAGATATGCACGGTGTTGTTGCCATTACAAAAATCGGCGGAGACATGATTGATAAAAGCGGGAAATCAGCAGGAATCCTTCTTGCGGCATTAATTTCCATGAACCTTGCCATTCTTAACATTTTGCCGATTCCGGCACTGGATGGCGGACATTTAATGTTTCTTATATATGAGAAAATCGCAGGAAAACCACTTGATGAAAAAGTTATAGAAATAATTTCGACAATATTTTTCTCGCTTTTGATAATATTAATGATAGTTGTTGTATTCAACGACATAACATTACTTGTAAGAAAATAAAGAACAACGGAGAATAAAAATGAAAATATTGGTAGGCATGTCCGGCGGAGTTGATTCCACAGTAACAGCTCTTTTATTAAAGCAAGAGGGGCATGAAGTAATCGGAGCGACTATGGCTATATGGGGCGACAGAGGCGTAAAAGAATCTGTTAATAAGGCTGTAGAGGAAAAGTTTCACACAAAACACGGAGCATGCTTCGGGCCTGATGAAAAAGAAGATATTGAAGCAGCAAGAAAAGTTGCGGAAGAAATCGGGATTCCGTTTTATGTATTTGACTGCGCAAAACAATATGAAGAAATTGTTCTTGATAATTTTAAAAAGGAATACTTAAACGGTCATACACCAAATCCATGCGTCTGGTGTAACAGCTTAATAAAATTTGATGTGCTTCCAAAGTTAGCAAAAGCAAACGGGATTGATTTTGATAAATTTGCTACAGGACACTATGTAAGAATAGAAGAAGCCGAAAACGGTAAATTTGTTATAAAAAGAGGGGTAAATCCGAAGAAAGATCAGTCTTACTTTTTGTACAGATTAAAACAGGAACAGCTTGCAAAAATTGTTACACCGTTAGGCACAAGAACAAAAGAAGAAATCAGAGAAATTGCTAAACTTAACGGACTGACTGTTGCAGAAAAACCGGATTCACAAGATTTTTATTACGGTGATTATAATGAATTATTAGGCGTTGAAGAAAAGGAAGGAAATATTGTTTCACCCGAAGGTAAAATCCTCGGAAAACATAAAGGTATCTGGAATTATACAATAGGACAGAGAAAAGGAGTAGGAGTATCTTCGACAGAGCCTTTATACGTAATTGAGCTAAGAAAAGATTCTAACGAGGTTGTAATAGGTCCGAAAGATAAAACAATGAAAGATACGCTCATTGCTTCAGACTTGAATTGGGTAACAGATTTCCGAGGCGGGAAATGCACTGCAAAAATACGTTCAACTCAAGAACCTACAGAGGTAAATGTCGAAATTAACGGTGATAGCATGAAAGTCCGCTTTGATAACATGCAAAAATCAATTGCAATCGGGCAATCCATAGTTTTGTATGACGGTGATTTATTGCTTGGCGGCGGAATAATTAAAGAGGTTTGCTAATAATAAAATAATTCAAGTTTATTCAATTTATGGTTTATGATATAATTCGCTTATGGAGAAGATTGACGCTATATATTGTGATTTTGACGGAACTATTACAAAAAAAGATGCTGTAAATACTTTTTTCGAAATGTATGCCCCGCCAAAATGGTTAGATTCAGAACAGTTGTGGATTGAAGGGAAAATTTCTTCAAGAGAAAATGCTGTGATTCAGGTGGGACTTCTTCCTGAAATTACAGAAGCACAATTGAATGAATATATTGAAAATATTGAAATAGATGAATATTTTTTAGACTTTATAAAATATATAAAATCTAAAAATATCAAATTTACAATTCTTAGTGACGGATTTGATTTATTTATATACAAAACACTGCAAAGACTTAACATTGACGGAATTAATGTTTTTGCAAATCATCTTGTTCATAAGAATAATAAATTTAATATAGAATTTCCTTACTACAATTCATCATGCGATGTAGGAGCCGGCATGTGCAAATGCAGCCGTGTAACAGAAAAAAAATTCTGCTATATAGGAGACGGTACAAGTGATTTATGTATTGCACGCAAAGCAAATATTTTGTTTGCAACCAAAAATTTGCAAAAATATTGTAACGAAAATGCAATAAATCATATACCTTTTAATTCATTTCGTAATATTATAGAAGTACTGGAAGAGGGTAAAATTATATGAAAAAACTTTTAACATTATTATTTTTGCTAATACTATCAACTCCTGTTTTTGCTTGGGATGTAAAAACAACAGAAGATTTGCAGGAAAGAATGAATTCTGTGGGGTTTAAAATTCTTAATGCAAACAGAATTGATAAACGTTTAACCTTTATGGCAATCAACAGAGTATACACCAGAGACTTTTGGACAGATGTAAGCTCAGTAAACAGAATCGTTTGGGTAAAACCTGTAATTATTCCTTACATTGATAACGATGAAGAACTTGCAGCGGTATTAAGCCATTCCATTGCGCATGGCGTTGATACTTATGACGGAGCTTTAAGAGGATATGTTTCAATACTGAATTATTGGGTAGCACCTAATAAATACGACATGAAAGCAGACAAGCTAGCCGTTGATTATATGGTTAATGCCGGATACAATCCGCTTGCAATAATAACAATCCTAAATAAAATAGGCAAACAATACAGATATGACATATTCTCAAATCACACACTCGTTTCAAGACGCATGATGATGATTTATGAATACATTTATACAAAATATCCGTCAATTCTTGTCGAAAATGAATATAAGGATAATATTTATTACCAGAATTTCCTATTGACATCAAGAAACAACAGAATGAAACTATTAGAAAAAATCAAAACAAATTCTAAAAAGAAGATAAAATATTCATACTAACATGAGAAAATTTTTAATTTTTTTAATAATAATAGGATTAACATCTTTTCAAGCATCGGTTTTTGGCAAAAATTCCGGCAGGATTGAAGATGAAATATTAAATAGCGGAGTTATTCTTTCACAAAAAAATAGTTTAAAAAAACTCAATAACTCCCCGATATATGATGAGCTTTTAAATCCGTCTCTGTACGACAAAGCTCCGTTTAAGCTTGGAGTCTATAAAAATCAAAAAAATTCTATTGAAGACGAATTAATAAATAATGATTTTATATCTAATGCTTCTAACTCGGCAATTACAAAAATTGAAATTCCTGATGAATTTTTTATTGAAAAAATTACTGACGTATCAAAAACAAGAAAAATTAAACCTAAAACCAAATATGATTTTACAAAACAACAAATTCCTATACGAATAAGAATCGCAAAACATCTCAAAACAACAAAAGAAACTGCAGAAGGTGCTGATATTCCGTTTGTTGCGGAAGATGATTTTGAAATAGAAGGCAAAAAATTTCCAAAAGGAACCACTATATTAGGCAGAGTAGAAACAATTTCTGATTCAGACAAAATGGGAACTCCTGAATGTATTAAAATTGACAATTTTTATATAGCCGGAGATGAAACAATTAACCTTCATGGATCCGTTTCAAAAATGGGAGCAAATCGCTCAATTTGGGTTTATCCTCTTTATCAAGCAGGAAATATTTGTTTTTATGTAGCAGGTTTTGTTTTTGTTCCGATACACGGCGGAAGGGCTAAATTATTGACTTCTGAGAGTTTTACAGTGTACTATGAAACACAATAAATATTACAAAATTGTAATATTTTGTATATCAATTATTTTATTTTAAATATTTTCGCTGTATTATGTTTTTGTGGATACATTTATAGATTGGATGGGGACATGGCAATATTAGAAAAAGAACTTAAAGAAAAATTACTTAAGATGCAAGAATCTACAACTTCAAATGCATCAAAAGAGTACATGACTGACAGCGAACTTTTAAATATTGATAAAGATTACTGCACATACGGCGACAAGATTCACGCTGAACCTATACCGAAAATTTTCAGAGATTGTAACGGCGTATACATGTATGACTCTGAAAACACACCGTTTTTGGATTTAGAAATGTGGTTTGCTTCTTGTAATTTAGGTTATAAAAACAAGAGAATCAGAGATGCGGTTGTAGACCAAATTGATACTCTGCCGCAAATTTCGTCACATTTCTTGTATGATTACAAAGTTCTTTTATCAGAAAAGATTGCTAAAGCAAATATAAAAAGATTTGGAATGAAAGGTAGAGTACACTTCAACGTAGGCGGTTCTCAGGTTACAGAAGACGCTTTGAAGCTTGTCAGAAACTATACTCATAAAAATAGAGTATTCTCTTTTTATGGCGGTTTCCATGGAAGAACACTCGGTGCAAGCTGTTTAACGGCAGGATACAGATACAGAAAACCTTTCGGTCACTTTGCGGATGAAGCTCATTTTGTTCCGTATCCTTATTGTTACAGATGCCCTTACGGAAAACACTGCGATTCTTGTAACTACTACTGTGTACAACAGTTGAGAAGAGAATTTGAAGACAATTGTGCAGGTTTATATGACCATTCTGCAAAAGAATGCGCTTTGGGCGCCTTCTTTATAGAACCTGTTCAGGGTTCAGGCGGATATATTGTTCCTCCGAAAGGTTACTTCAAAGAACTTAAAAAAGTTCTTGATGATTTTGGCGTTCTTTTTGTCGATGATGAAATTCAAATGGGATGCTACAGAACAGGTAAACTTTGGGCTATTGAACATTATGATGTTAAACCTGATGTTATTACATTTGGTAAATCTTTGACAAACGGTTTGAATCCTTTAGGCGGTTTGTGGGCAAAAGAAGAACTAATAAGCCCTGAAGTTTGGCCGAACGGAAGAACACACTCAACATTCTGCAACAACCCTGTAGGTATGAGAGCAGGATATGAAGTTATGAAGACCTTTGAAGAAGGTGACTTTGAAAGACAAGTTGCAAACAAGGGTAAATACTTCCTTGAAGGATTAAAGAATTTAGAAAAGAAACATAAACGCATAGGTACAGTTGATGGTTTAGGATTAGCTCTTAGAATAGAATGTGTAACAGAAGACGGTTACACTCCTGATCCGAAACTTATGAAGGATATCGTAGCAGAAGGCTTGAAGGGCGATTTGAGCTACAAAGGCAAAAAATGCGGTATTATCTTGAATAAGGGAAGCCATTATAATAACTCAATTACGCTTGTACCGGCGATTACGATTTCATTTGAAGAAATTGATATGGCAATAGAGCTTATTGATCAATTATTTACGAGGTTGTCGTAGTGGCCGTAGACTTCGAGTTATTGCATAGCGAAATCGAAGACATCAAAGATAAAAAAGCGGTACTTTTGTTTCACGGGCTTACAGGAAGTCCTTTTGAGATGAAAAAGTATGGAGACTTTTTGTTCAAGAATGGCTACGACGTATTTTGCTACTCTTTCCCCGGACATGGTGAAAGAATTAGCGAGATAGAAACCGTAACATGGAAGGACTGGTGCGAATTCGCTCAAGATAAATATGACACTCTGAGAAAAAATTACAGCAAATTTTATCTCTCAGGGCTTTGTCTTGGCGCTGCAATGGCAATATATTTAGGTGAACACAACAAAGATATTACCGGAATAATAGCTCTTTCTACAACACTGCTTTTGGACGGTTTTTGCATTCCGTGGACTGTTAAACTTCTGCCGTTCGCACTGAGCACTATTATTCGTTTTTATTACACATTCCCTGAAGATGACTGTTTTGGGGTTAAAAATGAGCGTACAAGAAAGAGTCTTGCAAAAATTACAGCAAAAGCTGAAATAGGCATGGATAACTATCCGCTTAACTGTGTCGATGCGCTCTTAAAACTTTCCAAAAATGTCAGAAAAAACTTGAAAAGCGTTACTTGTCCGGTTTTGTGTATTCATTCAAAGTATGATAACCTTGCAAGCGTAAGGGGCGCAAAGATTGTTATTGACGGAATATCTTCTGTTGTAAAGAAATATGTTGAGTTAAATGACAGCTACCACATGGTTTTGTATGATAACGAAAAAGATTTTGTAATGAATACGGCAAAAGAATTTATGGAAAGCGTTTCACCGGCTTGTAATGAAAGGAAAACCGTATGCGCTTATTAATGTTGGTTGCACTTATTTTAAATATTATAGCGATTGCTGTGCTTTCTTTCGGATTGTTTCATCAGTTTGAAAATCCTAAAAACAAGGCAGCGTACGGATATTTTCTGGCAGCCGGAATGATACCGTATCTTATAGTTACAGCTTTAGTGATGCTTGTTCAGATATTTTTGAAGCATAATTTAATTTTTATTTTGCTTTTAATTTGTTTAGCTTCGCCGTTTGTAATAGGGAAATTGGTAAAATACCAGACGTTGAAAAAATATACAGTTATCCAAATTTTATGTTTTTGTATTAGCTTAGTTTTATTTTTGACAAGTTATTAATACAGAATAAATTTCAACTTGAAAATCGTAATATTTGAAAATTGAAAATTCCGGCAAGGGGCAAGTAAATACCCGATTTTAATTTTTAGTCACTTTCTTTTTTAAACTTTAGTAACTACAAATCGTGTTTTTTCTTTCGTTTTTTAGGTTCGCTTTCGTCACACTCGAGAGCTTCATTCAAGTGTTCAATCAATTCATCCGAGTGTTCCATCATTGCGTGTTGCGTTTTGTGATGAATATCTACGAGATGATAGTGCATAGCTTCTTCAACTTCAATTAGTGATTGATTATAAAAATGCAGACTCTTTATATAATTTTGCATTGCAGTAATATAATCTTTTCTTGCATCCTGAAGAGCTACATAATTTAACACTCCGCTTTGATATAATTTTTCTACAGTATTAATATTTTCCAAAGCTTGTATAGCAGTATTTTGTGCATAAGGTACATCGTCTTCGGCAAATTCAATATTGTTGAACGCCCTTTGAACCTCAAAATACAAATCTTTTTTAAACAAATTTATTTCATTATCTGCAAGTTTCAATTGAGCGTCGGCGCCTTTTATAGAATGTTTTAACTCCATAAGGTTTACACTCGTTGAAAGATTAACTCCTACAACAAGACTGTTATTAGAAGCCTTGTTTGTATTATTATATCCATATCCGACATTTGCCGATAATTCCGGTAAATACGTTCTTTTAATAAATTTTAAAGCTTGCTCCATAGCACTTTTTGTAGATTCCAAAACTCTTAAATCAGGACTGCTTGCGTATGCAATTTCCATAACTTTATTTTTTTGAAAATCAAATTTATGCGGCTCAAATTTCTGAGGAATTTTTTGTTCCAAATATCCGTAATCATGATTATATGCGAATGTTTTTGTATTTTTGATATTGTAATCAGGCGTATTTTCTATGAACATAGAATTACTCAAATCAACCTTTGCATTCTTTAAAACGGTTTTAGCGTATGCCAATTCAAACAATGCTTTGCTCAATTGAACATTTGCGGTTGTTTTATCAGGTACACCTTTTGCTGTTTGCAAATACTTTTTGCAAATAATTACATTATCTTCTGCTATATCAACAAGAGCCTGTGCTTTTAAAACTTCATAATACTTCTTTTTTACATCAAAAAGAGTTGAACAGAGACTGTCCATAAACTCATACTCTGCGCCGATTTTATAGAATTCTTCCATCTTAATATTGGCGGTAGATTTCCCAAAATCCCATACAAGCTGATTTACAGCAACTGCAACATTTGGCAGTTCTCTATAATAATGTTCATATTCTCTTCTGTTTGAATTATTTTCATTATGGAAACCGACACCTGCGCCTATTACAGGAAAGAATGCCGATTTTGCACGTCCTACGTTGCTTTTTGCCAAATCTAATTCGTATTTTTTACGTTTTATTCTTGGGCTGTTTTTAAAAGCAAGCGCAACACATTTTACAACATCCAGTTCTGTACCGTCTTTTACAACAACGGTTTTAAACAGTTCTGCATGTTCATCATGTTCACCATGAGCCATAACTTCCGTATTTATTCCGCTCACAAGACAAGCACTAATGAGCAGGGCTAGTAATAATCTTTTCCTCATAATCCTATTATACCATGCCCGTCAAGAGGGTGAATACAAAAACAACAGATAAATGCGTTAAACAAAATTTCGTAGTATAATGATTTCAAAGGATTAGAAATGGAGAAAAACAGATGAGTAAATATTTATTGGAAGTCGGAGTGGAAGAACTCCCGTATAAATTTATCCCAATGGCAATCAGCCAGTTAAAAACAGGATTTGAAACATTTTTAAATAACAATAATGTTAAATTTGATAATGTCAATGTGATGGCAACTCCAAGACGTCTTGCTGTTATTGTTGATGGTTTAGCAGCATCACAGCCGGATGTTGAAAAAACAGTAAAAGGTCCGATTGTTAATGTTGCTTTTGATGAAAATAAGAATCTTACAAAAGCCGGAGAAGGTTTTGCAAATAAAAACGGTGTTACAAAAGAAGACTTATATGTAGAAGACAATTACGTTTGGGCAAAAATTTCCATAAAAGGTAAGGATACAAAATCACTCCTTTCGGAAAATGTTCCTTCAATATTTGCAAAACTTCAAGGTCCGCATTTTATGAGATGGGGAAACAATGATGTAAAATTTTCACGCCCAATCAGATGGGTACTTTCAATTTTAGATTCAGAGCAAGTTCCCGTAAGAATTATAGATAAAGATTCTTCTAATCTGACAAACGGACACAGATTCTCAACTCAGAATATTGTAATCAATAATCCGGATGAATACATAAATAAACTTCGCGATGCAAAAGTTATTGTAGATCAGGAAGAACGTAAAGCTAAAATATTGGAATTAACTAAAATAGAAGCGGATAAACTGAATGCGGTTACAAAAATTTCCGATGATTTATTGGAAGAAGTTACTTTTATCGTTGAATATCCGGTTGCTGTTACATGTGATTTTGATACAGCTTATCTTACAATTCCGCAAGAAGTTGCCGTTACTGTAATGGAAACTCATCAAAGATACTTTGCGCTTTATGAAAAAACAGGAAAATTGATTAATAAATTTGTAACAATTACAAATTATATAGGTAATGAATTTGAAAATATCAAAGCCGGAAACCTGAGAGTAATAAAAGCTCGTCTTGATGATGCGGTATTCTTCTTTAATGAAGATACAAAAAAACCGCTTGAAAGCTATGTCGAAAACTTAAAAGGTATGACTTTCCAAAAGGGTATGGGCTCTGTTTATGACAAGACTCAGAGAATAATTTCACTTTCTGAAAAAATTGAAAAAGCTCTTAATGTAAATAAACCGTCAGTAAAAAGAACTGCAGAACTCTGTAAAGCGGATTTGGCAACAAACCTTGTATTTGAGTTTACTGAACTTCAAGGATTTATCGGTGCGGATTATGCAAGAGTATCCGGAGAGGATGCAGGTGTTCAAGACGGTATTAGAGAACACTATTTTCCGCTTAATGCGGATTCTGAAACCGCAAAAAGCGTTGAAGGTCAAATAGTAGGTATTGCTGATAAAATTGATACAATTTGCGCAGTGTTTGCTGCGGGCAAAAAACCGACAGGCTCATCTGACCCGCTTGGTGTAAGACGTGCTGCTCTGGGTATAATTAAAACAATCTTGGAGCATAATATCAAATTAGATTTATCAAAACTTATTGATGAAGCATTGGCTCTTCTTCCGGTAAAAGCCGATGTAAAAAATGATGTAGAAGAATTCTTTGTTCAAAGATTAATTATCTTCTTAAATTCGGATTATTCAAAGAATGTTCTTGAAGCTTGTTCAATGAAAAATCCTTGCAAAGATTTGTGCGATTATCTTTTAAGAGTCAAAGCAGTTTCCGAGCTTAATGATGAAAAGCTCATTGAAAATTCAAACAGAGTTTTGCGTATACTAAAAGACGATATTAATTCCGAAGTAAAAGAAACTTTGTTTAATCAAGATGCAGAGAAAGCCTTGTATAATGCAGTTAAAGAAGTTGAATTTAACGGAGACTATACAAACTATTCCGAAAAATTAATTTCGATAAATCCTGTTGTAACAAAATTCTTTGAAGATGTTCTTGTAATGGACAAAGATGAAAACATCAAAAACAACAGACTTGCTCTTTTAAAACTTTTAAAAGACAAATACACTCTTATAACAGATTTTTCAAAACTGTAAAATAAAAAACTTTATATAAGTGCGATTTTGTTTCCTGCCTTATGAGCAGGTGGGTGAGTGCCTGAATTTATCCGTTTCCCGCTGGCGATATAGTATCGGCGGGTATACTTCAATTAACTCGGAGCTTACTCTCCCTTTTAGAAAAAATGTAGGAACAAAATAAACACCTATATAAAGTAATACCATTATGACATATTATCAGTATAAATTCAACGGTGATATAATATTGTTATGACAGATGGGATTGAAAATACAAAAAAAGCGATTATATGGTTGTGTCTTGCACACCTTATTTGCGATGTGTACAGCGGATTTCTTAATCCTATAATGCCTTTTATCGCTCAAAAGCTTGGCTTCTCAATGGCAGTTGCTACTGTCATAATAAGTGTTTCACATATATGTTCTTCAATGCTCCAGCCGATATTCGGATTCTTTGCCGATAATATGCTTAAACGATTTTTTATATTTTGGGGACTTTTATTGGGGTCAATTTTTGTTCCGCTTACACCTAATGCCCCTTCAATTGCATTTTTGGTTGTGTTTATGATTCTGGGAAGCATCGGTAACAGCTTTTTTCATCCTCAATCAATCGGATTTGTAAATTATTTTTCAAATAAAGAAAACTGCACAAGTAATATGGGTGTATTTATGAGCCTCGGCTCTTTGGGGTTTGCGTTTGGTCCTCTGCTGGCAGCACTTATTACACAGGTTTTAGGTTTAGATATGATTTCTTATACCTCAATTTTCGGATTGGTTTTGGCATTTTCAATGTTCTATTGTATTCCAAAGCTTTCAAATCAAGGTATTGTTCCGCACCATAATGAATTTTTTAAATCGTTTAAAGAAATTATTTTTAATCGTCAAATGGATTATTTGATGCTCGTTTCTACGATGAAATCACTTATTACCAATGCGTTTTGCATTCTTCTTCCGTTCTTGTGGAAAGATATGGGGCATTCGCCATTCTTCATAGGTTTTGCTTTATTCCTGTTTGTATTTGCCGGTGCAATCAGTTCTTTTTTAAGTCCAATAGTAGAAAAAATGTTTGGTTCAAAAGCTGTAATATATTTCTCAATGTGGGCTACATTCCCTATGATGATTGGATTCTGGTTTGTGTATAAAACTCACCCGATAATCTCTATAATATTATTTTTCTCAATCGGATTTGCAACAATGCTCGCTCAGCCTGTTGTAATGGTTTGGGCTCAGCGGACATTGCCTGAGTATAAAAGTATCGTTGCCGGTTTTATTAACGGATTCTGCTGGGGTATAGTCGCATTATGTATGTCGGTAATGGGAACTTTCGCACAGAATTTCGGTATAATGAACGTACTTCTTGTCGTAAGTATTCTGCCGGCTTTATCATCATGGTTTGTCAGATATTTAAAAGAAGAAACTGCTTAAAGACTCATTTAATTTTCAATATATCCTATATAAGGTAAATTGCGGTAATAACCGTCATAATCCAACCCATACCCTACGAGAAACAAGTCATCAACTTCAAATACTGAATAATCAGAATCTATATCAACTTCTCTTCTTATCTTTTTATTTAAAAGAGTGCAAAACTTAAGACTTTCAACCTGATAATTATGTTTTATATAATCAATTAAAAATTTTGCAGTATGACCTGAGTCTATAATGTCTTCCGAAATTATTACATTTTTACCGCTCAAATCAGGAAGCGTAAGATCCAGAGCTTTAACTTTTCCGGAAGAACAAGTATTTGAACCGTAGCTGGAAAGCTTGATAAATTCCATTTTTACCGGCATTGTTAAAAACTTTGCCAAATCAACAGTAAACATTACAGCACCCTTAAGCACTCCGATTAATACAATTTCTTTTCCTTTATATTCCGCATTTAGCTTTTGCGCTAAATCTTTTATTCCGGATTGAACTGTCATTTCATCGTGTAAAATTTTTATATTCATATTTTCTCCGATATTATTGCAATTGTATTACATGCGTGGGTTTGATTTTAACACCTATTTTATTATTAAGCCCAACTCCTGCAACCCAAAGAACCTCTTTTTCATCACACAAAAGTACAATAGCATCTCTTTTGTGACGTGAAACACCTTTTGCATTCATATATTTTTTCAGCTTCATACTTCCTGACATGCCAAACGGCGTAATCACATCGCCATCTCTTCTTGTCCTGAGTGTAAGCGGAAATTCTGCTTTTGATAAATCTACATACGCGAAATTTGCCGTAGATTGAGGAAATACAAAAATGTCATTTTCGCTGCATTTATTTATTGTAAAAATATGATTACCGAATTCATATTCGCCTTCTCCGGTAATCAATACCGGTTTATCAGAGCTGATTTCGTTTGTTTTTCGCGGAATTGTTTCAATAATTTTGTCATCAGCATAAAGCCACAAGGCAGATGCCAGAGAAATTGTGCTTCCGTTTCTTTGGTTAGAATTAGCTTCTATAAAATCATATAATTCATTAATTTTTTTTGAATCATAATCCAAATCTAATTTTTGTATAAATTCATACAAAATTCTTAATTTTACCGGCTTTGAGAGTTTTTTATATTCTTCGGTCAGCAAAACATCCCGATCATACAAATTAGGTCTTATTGTGCTTAAATATTCTTCTATTATTTCGTTATCTGTATTTGCATTACCGGCTAAAGTATTAAGTGCATCCTTAACTGAAGGGTTAATTTTTTCTAAAGAAGGAATTACATTCAATCTGATAAAATTTCTTTTGTATGCAACATTTGAATTTGAAGAATCATTATTTGGAGTCAGATTTCTTTCATTACAATATGCAAGAATCTCCGCTCTGCTTGTTTTTAAGAGCGGACGATAAAAATATCCGCGTTTTTCAGCAATGCCTTTTAAGCCTACAATACCTGTTCCTTTTATTACTCGATACAAAACCGTTTCAGCATTATCATCTTTGTTATGTGCAGTAAAAACAGCATCCGCATCGAAATCTTCGTATGCTTCTTCAAAAAATTCGTACCTTGCAATCCTTGCATCATTTTCAGTCTTTTTAAGCGCTGCCGGAGCATTTTTAGTATAAAATTCAAAACCCTTGGCGGACGCAAACAATCTGCAGACTTCCTGTTCTCTTAACGATTCCTCACCGCGCCAATTATGATTATAATGTGCCGCAACAACCTTTAAGTTTTCAAATTCCGGCTCTTTTTTTATTTGAGACAAAATATCCAGAAGACACATAGAATCAAACCCGCCGGAAAAACCGACAACAATTGTCTTATCACTAAGCTCATACTTTTTTATAAAATCTGAAATTCTATCTATCATTATTTATCCCGTGGCGAATTTCAACCGCATCAACTCCCAATTGGTCAAGAGCCTTCATTGCTAATGAGGTTGGCTCATCAAGAATTGAAAGCAATAAATCTACAGCTTCTATTTTTTGTTTGTTTGCTTTTTTTGCGGAAATCCAAGCTCTTTCCAAAACCTTCTTTGCACGATTTGTAAAAATAATTTCTTTGTCAAAATATTCATTACCGTATCCTACAAGATTTTCAACAACTATACGTGCATCCTTCATGGTAACTTCCAAATTATTCAAAACTTGAAAAGCAACACTTGTGCCTTCACCGATTATACCCAGCAAAAACATTTCTGTTCCGACGACATTCCTGCCGATTCTTCTTGCTTCTTCTTTTGCAAGTTTCATTATTGTTAATGTTTCTGGCATTTGTTTTTCAATCGGTTTTAAAATATCCTCTGAAAGTTTATCTTCATTTATTCCGAGTGATTTTATAATATCATATGCCAGACCTTTTTTTGTTTTAAGCATACTTAATACAATATGCTCCGGAGTAATAACGGAAGAACCAAGCTCCTTTGCCGTCTGAACAGCTAAATTCATCATTAAAAAAGCATTTGGAGTAAAAATAATTTTCTTCCCTTCAAACTCTGATTGACGGGATTGTTGTTCTGCCAGCTTTTGTTCAAAGCTTTCTGTATTAAGCCCGTATTTATTTATAGTTCTTACAAGTTCCGAATCCGTAGTCTCCAATATGGAAGCCATTATCTGTTCTGTTCCTAATATTTCATACCCCTTGGCAGAAAGTTTAGAAACAGCTCTGTCAAACACACCTGCCAAAGCTTCCCCTTCATATACAGATTCCAGACTGCTTTTTTCTTCAACGTATTCTGCTTCCGGATGCTCAAGACGCTTAATTTTCTTTTGAACCAATTTTGTCAAAAGATCACGTGCATTAAAAGTATCAAAATCAAAATTTTCAAGAATAGTTTGAATATTTGAATTTTTATCAGTAATTACAGACAAAAATAAGTGTTCAAAAAGAATATTATTGTTTCCGGAACGGCTTGCCAGATCCAGAGTATGCTTAAGAATATCTTTATATGCGTGACTAAACGGAATATTTTCAATCTTTTTAGAAGTTTTTATTACATATTTTTCAACTTCTTTTTCCGCTTCTTCAAACGTAACACCATACATTCTGAAAAGCTTTAAAGATACCCCTTTAGCCTCATTGATAAGGGCAAGCAAAAGATGTTCCGGCATAACTTCAGAACACCCCTCCGCCAATCTTTGACTTTCACTGACTACATTAACAGCACGCTCGGTAAATCTTTCAAACAATTCTATTCTTCCTCTTCTTCTTCATCATCCAAAGATTGAATGTACTCACAAACGCGGTTAAATTCATTTTCATCTTCAATATTTTGGAAGTATCCTTCTTCGCCTTCTTCAACATATTCCATGACGATTAATTCTTCTTCCTCATCATTTTCATCACCATCTAAAGGAAATAACAACGCATAAGTTTTTTCTTCAAAATCTATTACATCATAAATTTCGCATTTTACAGTTGTTCCGTCTTCCCAAAGTACTTCCACGTACTGTTCTTCATTTTCTAATTCTTCACTCATAATCATTTCCCTAAATATTGTTCAAGTATCACACAAGCGCTTTCCATATCGACAAGCCCCTTATTTTTCCGAAAATCCACCCTCCGCTCACGCAGTCTTTCTTCAGCTTCTTCAGAAGTTAGTCTTTCGTCTTCTAATATTATATCAAAACCAATAATTTTTTGTGAAAAATTTATACAATCCTCTGCCTGAGCACCAATTGTACCATCCATATTTTTAGGAAGACCCACAACAATTTTTTCAACTCTGTTTTCTGTTGCAATTTTTGTAATTTCTTCTAACGCTTTATTCTCAGGTTGTCGGGAAATAAACGAATGAGGAGTTGCAATTACCTGCAAAAAATCACTTAAAGCTATACCAATCCTCTTAGTTCCTACATCAAGCGCCATTACCTTATGCATTATCAACCCACCTTGCTTCTATACTTGATATTACAAGATCTAACTGTAAAAGTTTGAATTCATCCGCTTCGGAAGCATTTTGTTTTTCAAATATATTAGAAGTTCTTCTTTTATTTTTTAATATATATCGTTTTCCGACATAATACTCATAAATACTCTTTCTTATTATATTTGTCAGGAATTGATAATTTGAGCCCAAAGAATAAAATACTTCCGCAAGTTCTTTATCATCTTTTATAAGCCTTAAATAAGCTGCAATGTTAAATGTAATAAGCTTGTATGCCAGCTCCTGCGCTGTATACACACTATCATAATTATCAGCAATGAATTTATCGTAATCAAGATTGAAATTATTAACTTTTAATTCGTGCGAGAGTTTTTCTATGAAAGCATTAAAAGTCTCCGAAGTAATTTCATCAAAGAACCAATTCTGAACGTATTCACTCAAACATAATTTATCAATATCTTTTTGGTTAAGCTCTTTCTTTTCCAAATCAATTTGAGGTTTTTGAGATTGAATATCAAGAAGAATACTCTGCCAGCATATATATTCGTATGGAATCGGTTCACCGTTTTGATGTGCATTTTCTTCTGCCTGTTCCAAAAGATATTTCGCAACACCTGCCGGTATTTCATATCTTTCCTGATAATTATAAAATTTATCTACAATCCTGTAAAAATCCTGCTCTGTCATACTATTGAATCCGAAGGAATCCAATATTCCCCATCTTGGATTAATTACAATTGCCAAAAACTGTAGTGAAGAATTTTCTCTTTTTCTGGAAAAAATAATTGCCAGATTTCCGTGTCCGTCAGGAAATGAAATGTATGTTTTATAAGGTTTTGATTCTTTTAAACTATTTTTATAAAATTCTTCTGTATTATCAACCCTGATTCCTGACATTTTTAATTCGGATATAGCTTTATTAATTCGGCTTATAAGAGCTTCCGATGCAAAGCTTTTTGAATTTTCCAATGCATGATATGCCAGTTGAGATTTTGAACGTCCCAATATCTCTAATGCCGTATAACCGACTTCTGTTCCCATATAATAGAGGAATACCGGTACAAGAATATTCGCAAGACTATCATAAGCGTAATCTTCTTCTAGAGACTTTATTAATAAAATTTTATCTTTATCTGCCAGAGCATTCAAAAAATCCATAAAATCTATCTGCGACTCAGGATTCATTATTGCTGATTCCAAAATTTGACGCGTTTCTTCATTTATAAGCTCATTAAACTTTTCAAAATATCCGCTTATAACATCATAATCAATCTTATTCCCGAGATCTTTAAGCATATTAAAAGCTATCATTTTAACGTGATCATTATGTTCCGGAGATTTAATAATATTCCATAATTCGTCATTTAACGTATCTTTATCTATAAGTTCAACCATCATCCAGCAAATTATTAAAGATTTTTGCTCGGAAGCATTCGACAACTCACGAATCAAAATATTTAACACAGTTTTTTTATCTTCTATTTTCTTTAAATCGGTAATCAATACCGGATCCGGTTTTGTTGCAGCAAGTGCCGTTATTGTTGCTAAAATCTCTGCCTTTATCTGAATCTTATTCATATAACCTCTCTTAAAAACGGAAAATATTTATAGATTAATTTTACAGTAAAACTCTTTGTTTAGCAAATGATTTTTAATTATATTCTCTCCAAATCCGCTTGACAAAGAAAAATGTTTATTATATTCATGTAACATAATCGCAGACAGTTAGTATCCTGTTAGGATTTAATTCTTGAAAAGAGCTAGCCCAGATTACATACAAAATAATATAAATAGCTTGTTTGTAGGTTTTGCGATTAGATAAAAAGGTTGCAAAATCTTTTTAGTATGAAAAAAGGTCGAACGGGCAGATGTCCGATAAAAAATAAATAGCACAAAACGTGTAAAATAAAGGAGCAAAAAATGTCAACAAAAGCTTTCAAAGACGATAAGATTAAACTTATCAAGGAAAAAATTGATAAAGCTCAAGTTGCAATTGTTACCGAATACAAAGGTATGAGCGTAGAAGAAATTACTAAGCTCAGACGTTCACTCCAAAAAGATGGCGGCGATTATATGGTTACAAAAAACACTCTTGCCAAAATCGCTATCAAAGGAACTCCTTACGAAGTATTAGCAGATACTTTAAAAGGACCTATCGCTATTGCATTTGGTTTTGAAGATCAGGTAGCACCTGCAAAAGCTTTATCTAAATTCATCAAGGATACAAAGAAAGGTGAAATCCTTGCAGCAGCTATGGACGGACAATTACTGTCAGCTGCGGATGCTAAGGCATTGGCTAACATTCCTTCAAGAGAAGAAATTTACGCAAAAATGCTTGGCTGCATCAATTCACCGGCTTCAGGTATCGTTGGCGGAATCAATGGCGTTATGTCAGCACTTGTCAGAGCAATTGCTGCTGTACGTGACCAAAAACAAGCGTAAATGGGCAAAGGGATAAATATATTTGAATTCCTAACTCATTTTACTAATTAAAGTAAAAACGTATTACAACAAAAAACAAAATAAAGGAGAAAAACAATGAGTGTAGAAGCAATTTTAGAATCAATTGAAAAATTAACATTATTAGAAGCTGCTGAATTAGTAAAAGCTATGGAAGAAAAATTCGGCGTATCTGCAGCTGCTCCTGTAGCTCTCCTGTAGCTGTTGCGGCTGCTCCTGCTGCTGCCGGCGCTGCTCCTGCAGAAGAAGGTGCTTCTGAAGTAAACGTAATCTTGGCTTCAGTTCCTGCTGATAAGAAGATTGCAGTTCTTAAAGAAGTTCGTGCTATCACAGGCTTAGGTCTTAAAGAAGCTAAAGACTTAGTTGATGGCGCTCCTAAGGCTGTTAAAGAAGGCGTTAAAAAAGAAGACGCTGATGCTATCAAGAAACAGCTTGAAGCAGCTGGTGCTACTGTTGAAATCAAGTAGTTTGACATTATTGCTAACAAAAAAGTCCGGTTTGGAATTCAAACCGGACTTTTTTCATAGATTCGGACATGCTTATAACGCAAATTGTTACAAAAGTTTATGTATAATTAATTTCGTTTGTCTTAAAATAGATTGTGAGAGGGAATATTATGGGTCAAATTGTTTCAAAAAATGAAATAATTGAAATTGTTAGAAACGGTCAGGCAAAAAATAAAACGTTTGCTGCCACAAACGGATGTTTTGACATTTTGCATGTGGGGCATGTAAGATACCTTCAGGCAACAAAAGCTCTTGCTGATTTTTCAATTGTAATGCTTAATTCCGATTCTTCCGTAAAAATGCTGAAAGGCGAAAGCCGCCCCATTAACAACGAGAATGACAGAGCAGAAATATTAACTGCTTTGCAGTGTGTTGATTATGTGGTATTATTTGAAGAGAAATCTCCTGCAAAATTGCTGGAAGAAATTAAACCTGATATTTATACAAAAGGAGCGGATTATACTATTGAAACGCTTCCTGAGAGAGATATAGTTTTAAGAAATAATATCAGAGTAGAGTTTATAAAATTTGTGGAAGGCAAATCCACAACAAACATAATAAATAAAATCAATAATTAATAAAGGAGTGTATTATGAAAACTTTCTCATTGGAACAAATTGCACAGATTACGGGCGGTATGCTTACAAAAACAACTGATGTTGCTATTACAAACATCGCACCGCCGCTTTTGGCTGACGAAAATACGTTAGCACTTGCTTTGGGTGAAGACGAAATCAACAATTTATCTTCCACAAAAGCCCGTGCTGCATTGGTTCCGTTGGGGGTTAACATAGACGGATTTACAACAATTGAAGTTGAAAGACCGCGTCTTGCAATGATGAAGCTTATAACAATGTTCTATGAAGAACCGAAAGTAAACAGCGGAATTCACCCGAGCGCAATAATTTCTCCTACAGCAAAAATCGGTCAGAATGTTTCTATCGGCGCAAATGTTGTTGTTGCAGAAAATGCTGTAATCGGTGATAACACTAAAATTCTTCCAAACTGCTACATTGGAAATGATGCTGTTATCGGAAAAGATTGTTTCTTCCATCCTGCAGTAAATATCGGCGATAGAGTAAAAGTAGGAGAGAAGGTTATTCTTCACCACGGTGTATCACTCGGCGCTGACGGATTCAGCTTTGTAACAGAAAACCCGAACAACATTGAACAAGCCAGAAAAGATGGAGAAATCAAAGAAAGTAACGTTGAACAAGTTATATTCAAAATTCCTTCAATCGGTTCTGTTGTAATCGGCAACAATGTAGAAATAGGCGCAAACACTTGTATCGACAGAGGTACAATAGAAAATACCGTTGTCGGTGACAACACAAAAATAGATAACCTCGTTATGATAGGTCACAATTGCCGTATCGGAAAAGGCTGTATGATTGTTTCACAAGTCGGTATTGCAGGAAGCTGCGTAATCGGTGACAGAGTCGTAATAGCAGGTCAGGCAGGTCTTGCAGACCATATTTCTATCGGAAGTGATACAATTATAGCCGCTCAAGCCGGTGTTACAAAAAGCTTCCCTGAAAAATCTATTGTTGTCGGCGCTCCGGCAGTTCCGAGAAAAGAATTTATTAAACAGTTAAAGATTATGAAAGACGCCGGCGAATTAATCGGTAAATTCAAAAAATATGAACCTCTTTTGAAGTCATTTGAAGAAGAAGTTGCAGAGAAGGTGTAAGGAGAATTGTGAACAGGTGAGCAGGCAGACAAGTTAAAAAGTGAATTTATATAAAATAACTTAATAACTTAATCACTCAATCACTTAATCACTTATAAAGCAATGGTTACAATAAAGAATGAGATAAAAACATCCGGTAAATCACTAATGAAAAATAAAATGTGCGAGGTTACACTAAAACCATCGCGCGGAGGTGGAATACGTATTTTTTCTAAAGGAGCAGAAATACCTTTTACAGTTTGTATTGAAAATCTATATTCGACAGACCATTGTGTAACTCTTTGCAGCAAAGAACAACGGACGCTTCTTGGAGATTACAAATACAAGGTTATGCTCTGTGAACATTTTATTGCAGCATGCGCAATCTGCGGGATTGATGAATTGGATGTCTATTTGACCGAGACAGAAATGCCTATTTTTGACGGAAGCTCTAAAGTATGGGTGGAATTATTTAAGCAAGCCGGAATTGACGGAAAAAACAAAGATACTTATACTGTAAGCGAGCCTGTATATTATCTAAACGGCAAAACCAGCCTTGTAATTCTTCCGGACAGAGAAAACAGAATCACTTACGCTGTAAACTACGACCATCCTGATTTAAAAAACAAGTGGGTAACGCTTAATCCTGATAACTTGCAGGAAATTATAGAAGCCCGAACCTTTGGTTTCTACAAAGATTTAAAAAAATATCAGGCGCTTGGTTTCGCAAAAGGAGTTACAATTGATAACACAGTAGGGCTGAAAGATATCGGATATACTACAGAATTGCGTTCAGAGCTTGAACCTATTAAGCATAAAATTTTGGATTTAATCGGAGATTTGTACTTAACAGGAGTATCTCCTTTGAATTTGAGAGCGCAAATTTTGGTAAAAGAAGCTGGACATGCTGTTCACACGAAAGTAGCACAAATATTAAAAAGTAAATTAGTAAAAATATAAGGAGTAAAAAATGACAGAAGAAATTAAAGAAGGAGAAGTTTTATCATTTGATATACAGCAAATTATGGAAATGATACCGCACAGATATCCGTTTTTGCTTGTAGATAGAATTACGGAATGCATTCCTGGCAAATATTCAAAAGGATATAAAAATTTGACAATGAACGAAGAATTTTTCCAAGGACATTTTCCGGGTAATCCGATTATGCCGGGAGTTTTGCAATTGGAAGCAATGGCGCAATGTTCGGCACCTATTTTGATGTGCATGCCTGAATACAAAGGCAAATTAACACTTTTTGCAGGTGTTGATAATGTAAGATTCAAAAATATTGTACGCCCTGGCGACAGATTTGAAATGTGCGTAGAAATGGTTAAAACAAAGGGACCTATCAGCAAATGCCATGCGGTTGGTTCTGTTGATGGAAAAGTTTGTGTAGAAGCTGATATGACAGTTGCATTAAAATAACTTTTTTATGATATAATGTTATTTGTGTATTAACTTTTAACAAAAGAGAGGAATGAGTAATTATGGCAAAATACGTATGTTCTGTATGCGGTTATACAGTAGAAGGCGAAGCTCCTGAAACTTGCCCTGTTTGCGGTGCGGTTAGAGAAGTTTTCACAAAAGTTGAAGATGGTAATAAAACTTATGCTGACGAACACAAAGTTGGTATAGCAAAAGACTTGGACCCTGAAATTATGGAAGGTTTGAGAGCAAACTTTACCGGAGAATGCGCAGAAGTAGGTATGTACCTTGCAATGGCTAGACAAGCTGACAGAGAAGGATATCCGGAAGTTGCGGAAGCATACAAAAGATATGCATTCGAAGAAGCTGACCATGCATCAAGATTTGCGGAATTGCTGGGCGAAGTTCTTACAAATTCAACAAAGAGAAATCTTGAAATGAGAGCTGAAGCTGAATTTGGTGCTTGCGAAGGTAAATTAAAGCTTGCTAAGAAAGCAAAAGAATTGGGTCTTGATGCAATTCATGATACAGTTCACGAAATGGCAAAAGATGAAGCTCGCCACGGCAAAGGCTTTGACGGACTGCTTGCAAGATATTTTGTATAAGGTTAGCAAATTTGTTATATTTAAAAGAGGTTGTCTAAAGAACACGGGCAGCCTCTTTTATTTTTTATTTTATACATACTCAATTTTGTGTTAAAATTTTAAGGCGGGGTTAAAGATGACAGAGGGAATTAAGGGAAAAATATTATTAATCAAATTATCCTCATTAGGGGATGTCATTTTTAATATACCGCTTGCAAATTCTCTTAAAAAAGCGGGATATTCTCTCACATGGCTTGTCGGAGAAAAAGGATATGATGTTATAAAAAATAATCCCTGTGTTGATGATGTTATTTTAGCCCCTTTTGTTAAATGGAAAAAAAGCGGATTCTCTTTTCGTGAATATTTTTCAATACTGAAAAAAATAAGAGATGAACAATTTGATATTTCAATTGATACTCAGGGAAGATTTAAGAGTTTGATGTTTAATCTTTTTTGCGGAGCAAAGAGACGTATTGCAGGAAGTGACGGAAAAGAATTCTCAAAATTCGGAGCGAATGAAATTGTTCCTGTCGGTAAAAATATTTTTGAGGTAAACGTAGTTGAAAAATACCTCGATTTTGCAAAATATCTTGATGCAGAAACTGATATAACCGACATGTCACTTCCTCCATCCGAAACAAAAGACATTGAAAATGTTGATAATATGTTAAAAGGGATAAATAAACCAATTGCGGTTTTATGTCCTCAGACGACCTGGGTTACAAAACACTGGGACAAAGAAAACTGGATAGAATTAACTGAAAAAATAAGCGGCAGATTTTCTCTTGTATTTACAGGAACAGACTATGATTTTTTAGAATCCATAAACAACGGACAAGGCTTAAACCTTGCCGGCAAAACGAATTTAAAAGAGCTTATTGAAATTTTCCGAAGAAGTGATTTAATTATTTCACTTGACAGCGGAAGTACGCATTTAGCACGGGCAGCGCAGGCTAAGGCAATAATTTCAATATTTTGCTCAACACCGGAAAAATATTACGCACCGATTGGTGAAAATTATATTTCTTTTGGAGGTAAACTTGAATGCAGACCTTGTCATAAAAGAAAATGTAAAAATAATACTTTAGCCTGCACAAAACTTCCGAATGTTGAAGAAGTTTTAAGCGCAGTGGATAAATTAACAGAAAAGGAAAATTAAATGAAATATTTGATAAAATTCGGGCAAAAACTTTCAACACTTGGTTTTTATATAGCATTACCGTTTTATTTTTTGGAACGCGTAATCCATAAAAAATCCGGCGGCTGGAAAGAAAAATTCGGCAATATTGATTACCTTGAAGGTGAAAAGGTTATAATGCTTCACGGGTGCTCGGTCGGTGAAATTGTTGCTGTAGAAGAAATGGCAAAGAAAATAAAATCGGCTTTTC
This sequence comes from uncultured bacterium, assembly GCA_902788575.1. GTDB lineage: Bacteria > Cyanobacteriota > Vampirovibrionia > Gastranaerophilales > Gastranaerophilaceae > CAG-196. Next base: position 159,660 of record CADAKY010000005.1, read on the forward strand.
CTGAATATAAACTTGTTGTAACCACTTCAACTCTCACCGGTCAGGATATTGCAAAGAAAAAATTTGAACAAATTGCAGATTTAATAACATTTTTCCCTTTTGATATTGAGCCTTCCGTAAACAAGTTTTTGGATAGAATCCACCCGTCGCTTGTTCTGATTGCAGAAACTGAAATTTGGCCATGTTTTGCATTTTTTTGCAAAGAAAGAAACATCCCTCTTTTTATAATTAACGGAAGAATTTCCGATTTGTCATATAAATCTTATCGACTTGCAAAACCTTTCTTTAAAGAAGTATTCAAAAATTATTCAGCAATTTATGCTCAAAGCAGAGAAGATGTTGAAAAATTTATTTCTATCGGCAACGAAAAAGAAAAAACCGATTTTATGGGCAATTTAAAATTCGGAATCACAAAGAATGAAACATCTGTTGATGTTGGGCAAAACGATTTCAGAATTCTGCTTGCAGGAAGTACGCACAAGCCGGAAAACCCGATAATTCTTGAAACATACGCAAAATTGAAAAACAACTTTTCGGACCTTAAGCTTTTAATTGCTCCCCGCCATCTTGAAAGAGTGAGTGAAATTGAAAACTATGCAAAAAATCTCGGTTTAAAATTCGGAAATCGTTCCAAGGGTGATAAATTCAGTGAAAATACAGATGTATTGATTTTGGATACATTGGGCGAACTCAAAAACATGTATGCAATTTCTCATATTGCCTTTATTGGCGGAAGCTTTAACAAAACCGGCGGGCATAATCCGCTGGAGGCTACAATTTGGGAAAAACCTGTTTTCTCAGGCCCGAATATCTTTAACTTTAAGGATATTTACAAAATTCTCACAGCCTCAGGTGCAGCAAAAGTTGTACGCAACGGAGAGGAACTTTATAATTCAATAAATGCAATCCTTTCTGACGAAAATTTATACAATAAAATGAAACAATCCTGCGCATCGACCTTTGAAGAACAGCGCGGAGCCGCCGATTTTGTAATATCAAAAATGCAAGAGGTGCTTAAATAATGAAAACAGGCGCTTTTATCGTTCCGACAGGAATCGGAGCTTCTATAGGAGGATTTGCAGGTGACGCAAGTGTTTGGGCAAGAAAATTTTCCCCAAAATGCAGACTTATTGTGAACCCGAATGTTGTTAATGCCGCCTGCTTTTCAGGAATTACAGAAAACATGCTTTATGTTGAAGGATATTCCGTTGATGAATTTTTCAAAGGAAACTTAAAACTTAAACCCTCAAATAACAACAAAATCGGTGTTATTTTTGATAAATCAATATCTAAAGAAGTTTTGAATGTTCATATAAATACGATAAATGCAGTAAAAACAGTATACGGAACGGATGTTATCGGCTGTGAAATTACGGATGAACCTGTCGGAGTTGAATTTTTTGTCGATAAATCAGCTATTTCAACCGGAAACGTAGAAAACCTTGATACACTTTCTAATGCGGCTAAAAAACTTATTAAAAGAGGGGCTGAAGCAATTGCAATAGTTTGTCGTTTTCCGGAAGATAACGAAAATGACGATTACGCCTCCGGAATCGGAGTCGATCCGGTTGGAGGGGTTGAAGCAATAATATCTCATTTTATTTCAAAAGAATTTCAGATTCCGTGCGCACATGCGCCGGCTTTTGATGATATTTCGATTCCGACAAAAATTGTAGACCCGAGAGCCGCCGCTGAATACATTACACCGACATTTCTGCCGTGTATTTTGCTTGGCTTAAGTCAGGCGCCAATGCTTACGAAAAATGAAGGTATATCCGTTCTGGATGTAGATTTTTTAGTGGTTCCATATAGCGCAATGGGGTCAATTCCTGTTTTAGAAATGTCAAAAATAGGAAAAAAAATATACGCGGTAAAAGAAAATTCAACAGTACTTGATGTAACAGGGCTGAAATTGAATATAAAATGTGATATAATAGAAACATATAGAGAACTATGGGAGCTAATATGAAGAAATTTTTAAAAGGATTCACTCTGACTGAATTACTTATATGCGTTGCAATAATAGGTATTATATCCGCAATGGGCGCAAATATTATGAAAAAGACCACCGCAAAAGCGTACAGAGAATACTATAGAACAGGATATCAAAACCTTTATGATGCACTTGCAGATTTGAGATACAGCGGGAATGATATTGATAATAATAGTCCCAAAGCCCGCACAGATTTAGCTGAAGCATTAAGAGGTTTATTTGGTGTGCCAAGTAGAAATGGTGACCCTACCACAATGGTAAGAACAAGAAACGGCATTATATATGATATAGCAACAGATAATGGCAGTGGTTCTTACATAATAACAATGCGGGTTCCTCAGGCAAAAACACGAACCAATACAAATGGTTTATCACAGGCTGAAGAATATTTTTATCATTTTGACCCAAATAGCGGTGAAGCTCATTTAATTCCGCTTGCTATGCAAGCTGATAACCTGCTGAAATTTTATGTAGATGAGGGTACAGAAGGAAGAACTACATATGCCGGTTCCGGAAGTACAGCTTCCGTAACGTATAACAAAATAACCCCTGTTAGTTATAGAGAAGCAGCCTGTCAAGTAAATGGGCCTTTATATATACAATTACCGAATAATTACGGAACAAAATTAAAGAAAATAAATGCAAATAGTGGCAATTGGAATACAAATAATTGGAGTTTTACAACAGGAACAACAACATCAAGAGAAATATTTAATTGTGCCGGCGTTAGTAATACGCAAGGAAAACCTAACGGCATAATTCGTCCGTACACAGGACGTTAATCATTCAGATTAAATTGTCCGACAGTTGTCCCGACTCGGAATGCATGCTAGAATGTTTATCAAACCAAGTAAAGGAGTAAAGGGGTAAAGGGGTAATACATATAAGAAGGGTAATTATTATGAAATGTTTAAAATATATAAAATCAGGAATGTTAATTTTATTAAGTGCCGGTTTACTGACAACAAGCGCAATCTGCACAGATAAAGTTCAGGCACAGCCTGCATCAACACAGACTAAGCCTGCCGTACAGCAGCAAACAACAGCCGTTAAAGCTGCACCGATTGCTATCGTAAACGCACCGAGTTCGTATTTAAATAAAACAGTTCTTATGAATGCAAAATTCGACAAGTTCTCAACTCTCGGTCTTGATTATAAACCTGCATTCAAGTCATCTGAGGATTATATTTCATTTTTAATTAAGCGCGAAGATACCAGCTTTAATATCCCGCTTTCCGAAATGAAATTGTTTCTTAAACGTGATACAGCGGAAAAATTTATCGACCTAAAAACCGATGACGAAATAGAAATCAAAGGTGTCGTATTTTCTGATGCACTCGGAGATGCATGGGTTGATGTTAAAGAACTTAAAATTACAAAAAAAGCTCCCGAAACAGATAAAAAATAGAGGAATTTCGTATGCCTGAACAGAAGAATGAAAAAGTATTTTTAACTATACACGGACATTTTTATCAGCCCCCGAGAGAAAATCCATGGCTTGAAGCAATAGAGGAACAAGACAGCGCTCATCCTTATCACGACTGGAACGAAAGGATTAACGCAGAATGCTACAATCCGAATTCCGTGTCAAAAATTGTAACTTCGGATAACAAAATTCTGAACGTGGTTAATAATTACGAATATATGAGCTACAACTTCGGTCCTACACTGCTTTCGTGGATGGAAGAATACGCTCCGCAGGCTTATGAAAGAATAATTAAAGCAGACATAAATTCAAGAAAGGCACATTCCGGTCACGGTAATGCAATAGCGCAAGTGTATAACCACATGATAATGCCGCTTGCAAGCGAACGAGACAAACAAACTCAGGTAAAATGGGGTATAAAAGACTTTGAATACCGTTTCGGACGTAAGCCGGAAGGAATTTGGCTTGCTGAAACTGCCGTTGATGATGACACATTACGCGTTCTGGTCGAAAATGATATCAAGTTTACAATCCTTTCTCCTTATCAGGCTCAAAGCATAAGAAAAGAAGGTGAATCAAATTGGCAGGATGTAAGCTGGGGAAACATTGACCCTGCACGTTCATACAGATATTATATTAAATCTGCCCCCGGAAAATTTATTGATTTATTCTTTTATGACGGCGCAATCTCACGTTCTGTAGCATTTGACGAGCTTTTAAAAGACGGAAATAAGTTTGTAAGCAGATTAAAAGACGGAATCTCAGAACAAAGAAATTACCCGCAATTAATTAATATTGCAACTGACGGAGAAAGTTACGGTCATCACACAAAATTCGGAGATATGGCGCTTTCTTATGCAGTTAAATTAAAAGTAAAAGATTCAGGATTTGTTATTACAAATTATGCTGAATATCTTGAAAAGTACCGCAGTGACTGGGAAGTGGAAATTAAACCGGTATCATCTTGGAGTTGTTTCCATGGTGTAGGCAGATGGAGCGATGACTGCGGGTGTTCTACAGGAGGACACGCAGGCTGGAACCAAAAGTGGAGAAAACCGCTCCGTGAAGCTCTCGACTTTTTAAGAGATGAAATGGCGGATTTATACAAAAAACAAGGCAAAAAATATTTCAAAAATCCTGAAGATGCCAGAAATAATTACATAAATGTAATCCTTGACCGTACAGATTTAACTATTAGAAGTTTTCAGGAAGAATATTTTGTAAAAGATTTAAGCGATGAACAAAAAGTCCGTGCAATGGAGCTTTTGGAAATTCAAAGACAAGCAATGCTCATGTACACAAGCTGCGGATGGTTTTTCTCTGAAATCTCCGGAATTGAAACCGTGCAAATTATGAAATATGCCGCAAGAGTTATGCAGCTTGCTAAAAACTTTATAAAAAAAGATTTGGAAACAAAATTCCTTGAAATTCTAAGCACAGCAAAAAGTAACATTGCTGAATACGGCTCAGGAAAAGACGTTTACGAACGTTTTGTAAGACCTTCTGTTGTAACACCAAAGCAAATAGTTTGCTTGTGGGCAATTTCTTCTCTTTATACGGAAGTTGATGACGAAGAAAATGTATATTGTTACAGAATCAGAAAAAAATCCTATAAAGAAGTAAAAAAAGGCGATTCCAGACTGATTGTCGGAAATATTGAAGTGGAATCAAAGGTTACGCTTGAAAAATCTAATATGACATTTGCTCTTTTACAGTTCTCAGGCGGAGACTTCCACTGTGCAATAAAGGAATATTCAGAAAACTTTGCAGATATGAAAAAAGAACTTATCCGAACATTCTTGGTTTCACCACTGACTGAAATCATCAGAAACATTGATAACTACTTCGGAACAGAATACTTTACGCTAAAGGATATCTTTATCGAAGAAAGACGTAAAATTCTTCAAACTATGCTTAAAGGAAAACTCCAAATTTTTGCTAACACCTATGAATCCATGTATAATGAAGGCAAAGGTTCAATTTATCAAATGCAGGGGCTGGGACTTGCAATTCCTGAAGAATTCAAGATTTCTGCTCAGTATGTTTTAACAAAACAGTTTAATGAGCTTTTCTCTGATTCAAGAGGATTTATAGACACTGATACAATCCAGCAGGCAGCTGATATTAATTTTGAAGCAAAAAGAATCGGTGTGGAAATTGATAAATCGCATACTTCAAAAATATTCAGCAAAAAAATCGCACAGAATATAAACAGATTGTCTTATGCGCTCGATCTTCAACAAGTAGATGCAACTCTTGAACTTCTGGATTGTATTTCAAAGTTGGAAATAAAGGTTGATATTGCAGAAGCTCAAAGCTATTTCTTCGCAAAAATTGTTAAAAATTTGGCAGAAATGATTCGAAATATTTCCTGTCAGGCAGATAAAGACTTGCTTATAATGTTATTTGATATAGGTGAAAATCTCAACATTAACATGGATTATTATAAACAGCAATTTAATCGAGCGCTTGTGGGTAAAAACTAATTTTATACATATAAACGCAATTAAAAACCGTTATTTTATATCTAACAAAACAACAGCCTGAGCTTCTATTGCACGTTTTTCTCCTACCGCATCAAGGCTTTCCTTGGTCTTTGCTTTAATTGATAAGTCACCGAAATCCAAATCAAGCGCCTTACTTAAAACTCTTTTCATATCTGGAATATGGGGCATCATTTTTGGTGCCTGCGCAATAATATTTGTATCGAGATTACTGATTTTGTACCCTTTTTCCTGAATCATAGCGTAAACTTTTTTGAGAAGTTCAATACTATCCGCATCTTTAAATTTTTCATCCGTATCAGGAAAAAGCGTTCCTATGTCAGGCAGTGCAGCTGCACCCAAAAGTGAATCTATAATTGCATGAACAAGAACGTCAGCATCTGAATGTCCGAGAAGCCCTAATTCATAAGGAATTTCCACTCCGCCGATTACAAGCCTGCGCCCTTCCGTAAGTCTGTGAATATCATATCCTATACCGATTCTTGTTTGTTTTGTCATTTCTATTCACCTATGAATTCATAATTTTGTCTGCTGTTCTTAGCCGGTGTCTGCGGTTTAGACTGAAGAGTCTTTGTCATAGTTGTTGAAAAATCCGAAAGATTATCAACAGTGTAGAAATGTCCTCCGGTTGTTGAAGCAAGACAAGTTAAAGCCCTTGATGAAGATGATGCCAAAACAACATCTATATGAACATCAGAGCGTTTTTTCATCAAACTTTTTGCAAACGCACAAGGGTCGCCTCCGCAATTTTCACCACCGTCTGTTATAAGAACGATTTTCTTTGGAGTTGTTGTATCAAACCCTGCAAAATCCTGATAAACAGCTCTGTCCAATGCATAAACAAGAGGGGTTGCGCCTCCGATATCAACAGAATTCATACCGGCTAATATTGCGTTTGAATTTGCATTCATAATTGCAGTCACCTGACGGGTTGCACTGCAGGCACCGGCTGTTGTTCCTATCGGGCCTCGCTCTGTTACAACAGTGAATTTGTTTCCGTTTTTAACAATTCTTTTTACGTCCTGAAGAGTATGAATACTTGTCGGATTATTACCGTAACTGTCATGCCCAAATACTCTGAAACCGACTTTTGTGGCAGGCGGAATTTGTGAAATTATAATTGACATACTTCTTTTTGCAGCATTAATCCAGTTTGACATACTGCCCGAAAAATCCATGACAATTTCTACAATGCCTGTTTGGTTTGTATTAACAGCATTTGAATCTGTATAATTTTGGATGTAGTAATTGTTATAATAATTCTGATTTACGGTGTTTGCCGGAGATGTAAGCACCTGTCCCGAGCTTGTCTTTACCGTTCCGGATGAATTTACGGTATACTTTGCCGCGAAAACAATTCCTGCCGTAAATGCATAACCTGCCAGAATCAAAGAAACAAATTTTTTATTCATTAGTATACTCCCTTAAATACATTCTATCATGAGTTTTTAATATTGAAAATTCCTCATTGTCGATTTATAATCTAACCATAAGTAACCGTTTAAAAAGGAGTTTTTATGAAGATATTATTTGCTGCCGCAGAAGTCGCGCCTTTTTCAAAAGCAGGCGGATTGTCCGATGTTGTGGGAAGTTTGCCGAAATGGCTTGAAAAAGATGCTGAAATTGCAATTTTTACACCGCTTCACGGATGTATTGATTACAACAAATGGGGACTTAAAGAGCTTGAAAACTCAGAAATGTGGATTTCTTTCGGTTCTTGTCCGCAAAAATTTAAGCTTCACATGACAAAACTTCCTAACACAAACATTAATGTATTTTTTGTACAAAATGATTGGTATTTTTCCTGTTTTAAAGAAGTTTATCCGAGATGGCTTGACCCGAGATATGAACACGAAAGATACATTGCATTTTCACTTGCCACACTTGAATATGCCAAACAATTAAACTTCAGAGCCGATATAATTCATTCAAACGATTGGCATACGGCAATGATTCCTTTGTACATCAAAGCTAATTACAAGTTTGACGAATTTTGGTCAAAAACTAAAAATGTATTTGAAATTCACAACCTTGCTTATCAGGGTGTATGGTTTGAAGATATATTAGATTTTGCAAATATGAGAAAGGATATCGTATTCAACGAATGGGGTTGTGAACACTACGGACGTGTAAACTGGATGAAAGGTGCTATTAACTATTCTGACAGAGTTGTTGCAGTTTCACCGAATTACGCGAGAGAAATCCTTACCGGAGAATACGGAGAAGGAATGGATTACACACTAAGAGGTCACACAGGAAAACTTGTCGGTATCGTAAACGGAATTGACTACGACATGTTTAACCCTAAAACCGACAAAAATCTGGTTAAAAATTATGATAAAAAATCATTAAAAAACAAAGAAATATGTAAAAAACATATTTTGGAATATTTCGGACTGAAATATAATCCTGAAAGACCTTTAATCGCAATGATTTCACGTCTTGTAGAGCAAAAAGGCGTTGATTTAATCCGACAGGTCGAAAACGATTTGAAGAATCTTGAAGCAGATTTTATATTCCTCGGAACAGGAGACAGTGCATACGAAAACCTATTTATATGGCTGTCTAACAACACTCCGAATATCAGAGCCTATGTAGGTTACAGAGGAGATTTGGCAAATCAGATTTATGCAGGAAGCGACTTTTTCCTAATGCCAAGTAAATTTGAGCCTTGCGGACTTTCACAATTGATTGCAATGCGATTCGGCTCACTTCCGATTGTTCGTGCTACAGGCGGACTGGAAGACACCGTTATCGGATACCCGCTCGACAACTCAAACGGATTCAAATTCTGGGGCTATGACGGCTGGGCAATGAAAGATGCTATTCTCTGCGCAATGAATGTTTACAGGGATAAATACACATTTAACGCAATGAGAAATTCTGCAATGAACGCGGATTTTAGCTGGAAAGAAAGTGCTAAAAAGTATTTGGCAATGTACAAAGAACTCACGGCTTGACAAAAAATATTATGTAATTTATAATGACCTTGTATCGATATATCGATACAAGGTCAAAGGGATAAAATGAAAAGTACAATATCTTCAAAATTAAATAAAGGTTGGTGGCGCAGCTAATTTGGCTGTCCTTTTTCCAGACTTTGTTTAATTCAATATAAAAGGACAGTTTTTGTCTGTACTTTTATGTTGAGGATTTTTTTATGTCAAAAACAAGCAAAATACTTATAGATACACTACCGAAACCATTAAGACCGGCTGCCAGATTCATAAGACATCAGGAACAGGCATCAGGATTATCAACATCAAGATTTGTTCAGGATGTTTCAACCTGCCTTATTCCAAAAGCAGTTTTTTCCAGAAGCATTGCTGATTTATCCGAAAATACATTTCTGGAGACTTCTGAAGAAGCTTTGATATACTTTGTTCCGGCAATTTTGGGACAAAAAGTCGCAAGAAATATCTTTTCCAAAGAACTTCCAAACCATTTAAAAAAAGATGTTGCAACAACAGGCGTTGAACTTTTGGAAAAGAAAAATCCATTGACTAAACTCAATAATAAAAAAGTTCTTCCGGTTAAAGCTGCAATTGCACTGGCAGCAATGGCAATTCCTTTAACAGAATTTTCTTTGAACTATATAAAAAACCTTATGACATTAAAAGTTTTTAAGAAAAGTGATTTCAAAAATATAGCATCTCTTGAAGACAACAAAGAAGATAAAGAACAACAAGAACGCGTAAAAACAAGTGCTAAAAAACATATAGGTTTTGCGGCAGGATTGTATGCCGGATGTCTGGCTTTAGCTGGATTACTGGCAGCAAAAGGTAAAAATTCAAAAATCTTACAGCAGATTTCAGAATTCATTGTTGCACCGGGAACAAAATTGTTCAAAAAAAATGCAAAAGCCAAAAATTTTGTGAATAAATATTTGAATATGGACTTTAACAGTCAAAACGGAAAACTTGTTCTTTCAAAAGGACAGCTGACAACCTGCGTTATGGTTGGTGGCTGCGGTTACTTTGGAGCCTCTGCAGACAGAGGAAAAGAAAACCTCAAAGAAACAGCAACACGTTTCCCGCTTGTAGCTCTTTACGTAATTACAGGTTCGGAGCTTGTAGAAAAAGGGTTCAGAAAACTTCTGCAAAAAATGGGCAAGTGCAAAGATTTAATCGGAAAAGATTTAAATGTACCAAAGTTTGATGAATTGGGCGAAATCGCGGAAAAACTGGCAAAAAAACGCGGAACAACAACAGAAAAAGAATTTAAATCACTAGCTAAGCAAAAAGTTTTAATAGCCGGACTTCCGTATGTTTTTTCTATCGGAGTAATGGGATTTTTTGTTGCCGGAATGACAAATTATTTCACAAAAAAACGATACGAAAACAGCAAACAAAAAGCAGTATAAAATGTTAATAAGGTTGCGGAAGCAGTAGGTTGGGCATACTTGCCCAACAACACTAAATCTAAGTAATCGGAAATTTTATAAAATGGTAAAATCAAGCTGTTCTAGAAGTGACTTTTTGCAATCTTTACTCATTATTTGTACTATTCATTCACGATTTTTTATAAATTTGTACACAAAAATTATTGTTGGGCAGGTATGCCCAACCTACCTACTTTATTTTGTACAATACAAACTCACAGTTGCATAACCAGCTTTGCAATTTGTATATGTTTGAGTAATTGTTGTTTTTAATATTTGTTGTTTTTCTTTTAAGTCATCATTAACTGTTGACTTTAAATCTTTGCTATCATAGATGAATTTATTTTGTTTATCGTATGCTTCAAAGCTATATATTGATATAAAATTATTATACAAGTTCTGTGTAACAGATACTTTGTAATTATAATCTCTTGCTAAATCTTTAATTAACAAGGTATAGTTAAGTTTATTTGAAAGTTTATCAAAAGTTATACCGTCCTTTATGCTATATGAATGAAAAGCATCGGCATAAATCTGCTCTGCCAATGTTGGCAATCCTATAAATAACATAAGTAATAATAGTACAATAGTTTTCTTCATTTTAACCTCTAAATAGTTTTCTTTTTAAATACTTACGGATTATTTTCTTTTCCAATTTTTCAATTTTTTCATTATCAGTTATTATTTCAATTTTGCGAGTTTCATTTCCATTTATTCCTGTATTCTTAATTGTAAAAACAAGTGTTTTAAAATTTAAATCAATTTCACCTGTAATATTACCCATATCGTTATCAAATATGATTTTCCCTTTGTTATTATAACGGATAATATATTCTTCACTAGTAGGAACGAATACTGTACGATTTCCTAATCCACTTATTGATATTCTTTTTTCCGAGCAATATTTACGAGAAGGAATACATGATAATTCACTATATGTTAGTGTTGCTATGTCATCATTTATAATATTATTTAAGCCCCATATTTGAATAAAATCATTATTTACATTAAATTGTCCGACAATTTTTGGCATTGTAATGCTATATCGAATATTGTAATTGTATGTATCATATACTGTTTGGGCAAATATTATTGTCGTCAATAATAATGTTATTCCTATGATAATATAACCTGTTATTTTAAGCCATTTTTTCATATTTAATCAATTATTCCTTTAATATTTAAATACTACCACAAATATTAATCACTAAGACCTTTTCTATTGCACTTGCAATTCAAATTCTGACATTTACCATTTTCATAAATCTTTAATATATCATTAGTAACATATTAATTGAACTGGGTGTAAAGAGTAGCGGATATCTCTTTGCTAGACAAGAAACAAGAATGCCATATACAAACCCGCAAAAAGATATTATTAACAAGATATTCAATAAGGCAGGCATTGACGCTAATGGATTTCATATAATTAGACATACTGTTGGTACAACATTAGGGGAAAAGAGACATGTCCGTAAAGTGAGGCTTTTCTGCACCACAAGGACATCAGAACCACAATGAAATATGTGTATAATACATATGATGAGTTTGCTGTAAAAAATGACATCATAAAGGATTTTCTCAATTAACACATTATTTTATGAGAGATTGAAAAGAGTACATATCGGGTACAAAAAATACAATTAATGTTAACAAAAAAGACACGACGAGCGTGTCCTTTTTTATTGGCGGCGGTAAGGGGAATTGTCTTGGATTTGCTCCACGCTCAGAAAGCTCCGCTTTTAAACCTAACGGTTTAGTCGCTACGTTTCTTCGCTATCCGGACTTACGTCCGTCCGCAAATCCGCTGAACCCCTGACAAGCCTGACGGCTTGTAGGGGTTCTTTCCACTCCAAATTGCAAGCAAAATAAAATAGCCTATGGCAAGAGCCAAGGCTATTTTATTCGGCGGTAAGGGGAATTGAACCCCTGTTTGGAGAATGAGAATCTCCCGTCCTAACCGTACAAAAACATTCTACAATCCTAAATCCTAAATTACAAGTTTTTTAAAATTCGAATATATCAAGAAAAATATTAATAAGTGTATTTTGTACCATTCAAAAAATTACCCAAAAGTATTATCATAAAAGGATTGAAAAATTATTAAGTGTATGGTATAATAAAAATGAGGATAGATGTATCCGATTTCAGGTCGAAAGTAAATACATTTTCATATATTTACCCAGAGTGTTACAGCCCCACACCACTCTTTAATAAAAAAGGTATCCGTCACACAAGCCAATAGGTGAGAGCCATGGATACACTGATACTAAATCGACCACAAGCGGAAAAAACCGCGACAAGCGCGGCAGGGATAGGCATTGCTATTTGTCTTTTGCTGACCCAGAATCTTTGGATTTCGGCAAAAGATATTGGAGGGATTACAGGGGTTTCTCCTTCTGTAAATAAGTTGAAAGAACAGCAGGAAATTCAGCAGCAGATGTTTGAGGAGGAAATTTTAGCAAAATACAAAAATCTTAAAGTTTTGGAAGTGGAAAAGGGCGTTAAACATATCAGGATGATTAAATACTATAACGGCAAACCCGTCAGAATAAACATTGTGGAAATATCAGGTGCAAGTGAAAATTTGGCGATTGAACCTGCAATTGCTTCAACAACTCTTGCACATCGTTCAAAAATAACAAATATTGCAGCAAGAGAAAATGCGATTGTTGCAATTAACGGAGGATATTTCAAGCCTCAGACAGGAACTCCGCTCGGAACGTTAATGATTAATAAAAAAATGTACACAGGTCCGATTTATGACAGAGTTGCGATGGGAATTTTTGAAAACGGTTACGATATGGCGCGTGTTCAATTGAGGGCAGAAGTTAAGACTAATATAGGAGGGTTAAAAATTGACAACGTTAATCAACCCAGAATGCTTTCGGTACATACAATTGTTTATACTTCGGATTGGGGAAATGTTACTCCGCCGACTCCTAAGTACGGTACGCAAATTGTTGTAGAAAACGGCAAAATAACAAGAATTACAAATCAAAGCGTTACTATTCCCAATGACGGATTCGTTATTGTAGGTCCGGCAAGTAAGCTTAAAGCAATTGAGGGTGCAAAAAAGATTAAGCTTGATATCAACCTTAATCCCGAATGGAAAGATGTCAATCACATAATAAGCGGCGGTCCTTATTTGGTAAAAAACGGCGAAGTTTATGTTGATATGACCGAACAAAAGCTTTCCGCAATCGGAGGCAGAAATCCTCGTACAGCAATCGGATACACGAAGGATAATAATTTGATTATGCTTACTGCTGACGGAAGAGAAGGTGCTTCAATAGGACTTACGTTGAACGAGCTTGCAAATTTGATGAAGAATCTCGGCTGTGTGAATGCAATGAACTTGGACGGCGGAGGTTCAACGGTAATGCTTATTAAAGGGCAGGTAGTAAATCGTCCTGCCGTACAGGGAGGAATCCCTCTGTCTCACACTCTTATGGTAAGAAAAATTTCATGAAATACATTCCCTATATTTACCCTACCCCGCACGGGAATGTATTATCTGCCCGCCTTCCGGTTTCAGGAGGCGGGTTTGAGTATTAAATTACCCGAGTTGTATTAATTTTCGGTTTCCTTGAAGCTTTTCTTTTTCTTTCCATCCTCCGAAAGCATCCAGATAAACTTCTTCAGAGATTGCTTCTCCCAAGAATTCTATACTTTTAGTAACAGGTTTAATATCGTTTGTTACAACATCATTTGCTTCCATTCCCAAATAAACTTCTATATCTTTATTACCGGAAACATTTACAGCCGTTTGCTTTGCAAAATCAGCAATAGCGTTTCTCAGAGCTTTTTGTCCATTCTCAGACGGTTTCATGCTCGGTTTAATCTCGATATTATCAATAATAAATACCGGCTTTCCTTTATTTTTTGCAAAATAGCAGAGAGCATTTCCAATTGTATCACCGGTTTTATTATCAACAATTTCAATCATATTGAAAGCCAAATTCGATATATATTCAAACATAGCAGAAGAATTACACTCATCAAGCGCTATACAGCAATCTGAATAATTTCCCTGAAACAAGTCATGCAAAGGTTTTCTGTCCCACATTTTTATAGTTAAATCAAAGTCTTTTTTACCCTTTATATGTTTTACTGAATTTAGGTCTTTACCTCTTTGTTCTATATGATAGAAGAGTGTAAGAGCATTTTTGTTGTTATTCTTTTCAGCCTGATGTTTTATAGGCTGCGTAACATTAAGCATTTTTCTGATAAAGTCTTTCAGTAAATTCGGATTATTAAGGACCTCCTGAGGAATTACAAACCTGCCGTCTTGAATATATTCCTTCATTTTTTTATCAAAAATACCGCCTGCAGGACTTTTTCTGATATTATCAATGTCTTCCAGTAATTGAGCGGATATTTGTTTAAGTGCCACAACATTTTCATCCGTATATTTGAATTCAGTTTTTCTTGGGGATAACCACGGTACAAAATTAAGCTTATTCTTTTTAAAAATTTTTTGTGTTTCAATATTTGTTTTTCCTGTAAGCCAATTGTTATCAAGAAGAGAGTCTTCAAAATAATTATAACAAATACTGTACAAAACTTCCGAATACAAACGTATAGAAGGTGTTTCAATATTCAACGCTTTCGGATCTTTACTTAAAATTGTATGAAATAATATCATCAATTTTTCAGTATCAAGAGTTGAAAACACTTTCTTTGCGTTTGTTCTGTATGAATCGTTTTTAAAATGCATTGATACTTGTACAATAGTATCAATAATTTTTTTCTTTAGCCGCTTTTTATTTATAGTTCCGTCTTTAAACAAATTATTAATATTTTCATCTTTATACAATATCAATAATGCATTAAAATTTTTTAATATGAATAATTTCTGCTTAAATGATAATGACGAGCCATCAGGATTTTTAGCATTTAATAACTTGTCTAAAGCACCTTTTGTATCAAGCAGTTTTACTTTAGTACCGACTTCCGGTTCTTTATTTGTATATAGTTCATCTCCAACAAAAACATAGTTTCTATGTGCATTTTCAAGTAAATCCATATATTCGCAGGCATCATATAATCTCAGCCTTAATAAATCATTTAAAAAAGACTTGTCTTTGAAAGTATGCAATACCAGCATCATTTGAGTAACTCTTTCCGGAGTGTTAAAAAAATTTTCAATTACATCTAATGAGTCATCTTCATTCAGGTACAAATCAGGGTGTTTATTAACAATCATCTTTTGCGACTGAACTTCTGTATAATATTGTTTTAATTCCTCCGGAGAACAATCTTTTAAAGGACTCATTTCAAATGATGTACAATATTTCATAATTTCTTTCGGGGTCATATTTTTATCATGAATCATCCACAGAAGAAATTTTTCATTAATAGTACAATCATATAGTAATTCTTCATAATCTTTATAATTTTTTTCGGGGTCAGTAAAAATATCCAGAGCCAAGTTTAAATTATTTTCATTAGCCGTCATCAGGAACGGAATAATATGTTTATCAGGTATTTTTCTGTTTTTATCATTTATGATATCTATAATTTTATCAACACGTCCGTTACTTGGGTTTTTATAAATTTCGGAAGAATTTTCTTTACCTCCGTCTTCTTCAAGTGTTTCCGTATCATAATTTAATTTTGTGTAAAATTCAGTTTCCAGCTTTCTCAAATCAGTTGCCTTTGATACGAGCGTTTGCTCTATATCTTTTTCCATACTTAAATCTAATTTTCGATTCCACAGTCTCATTTGCCGAATTTCTGTTTTCTGGTCTTCACTTAAGTGTGATAATTTACCCTTGTTCATAGCAACGGCTGCCATTCCTGCAGAAGCCAAAGCCGCCGCAGCACAAACTGTTTTCTGAACGGGAACTTTTGCCTGAAAAACCGGAGTTGTTGAATGACGGAATGTATTATATTTTTGTATTTGCGGTTGATTGAGTATTTTCATTAAAGTTACCTCTGTTATTATAAAAACATCTGAAAAAATTTTTTGCTACATTTACGCAATCAAACCTTCTTCTTTCATCTGTTCTCTGATTTGTTTTTTGGTATGGAATTCAATATCATCTTTGTCGGCAAGTCTTTTTGCAACCATTATTGCGGGAGTAAGAATTCCCAAAACAACAATACTTGTTCCGATGTTCATTATAATTGAACCTCTTTTGAGCTTTTTCACTCCTTTAAAGAACTTCTCTGACGTTTCACCGTCTTTAATGGCTGTCTGATATTGTTTATAAAGCGTATCCAGCTTTGTATAAACCCCTTTGATATCCTCAAGGTCGATATATTTTCTTGTATCAATTTTGTTTGTTATTTCAGTTTTTTTAAATATCTCATACCATTTTTGGGGCTTTTCGTACATCTTAATAATTTCAGATTTTTTCGCATATTTGACGATATGGTTATTCGGATTGGTGTGTAAAAATTCATAAATTGCACCGTCCCCGTTTGCTTTTATTTGTTCAAATTCTTTTAAACTTTTTATAATACTTCCGTCCTCAAAAGCATGCTGAAGGTCTTTGTTTTCAAGCACTCTTGAATCAAGTCCGATGGATTTATTATATTTTTTATGAGCGTATTTTTCACAAAGCTCCTGAATCTTTTCTCCGACATAATAAAGCATCAAAAGAAGAGACACTTCTTTTATAGCGTATCCGGCAAACTCTTGCGGAGATCTTGAATCGGTAAGTCTTTCCGTTGTAATAGCACCGTCAAGAATCCACATATTTTTAACGGGGGAAAATGCAAAACTCTGTATGGTTTTGCCTAATCCTTTGAAAGAAGGGTTGGCATTTTTCTTTTCTTGTTCTTCTTTCAGAATATTTTTTCTGATTTTATCCTCTGTGTATTTGTGTTTGGCTTTTGTAAGCCCGATGTAGGTCGCAATAGTAAGTCCGGTCGAAATAAAAAACTTTGCAACAGCAGTATTTTTTGTCTTGCTCTGCTGTTTGGCAATTTTTGCCATATTGTTTTTAATATCTTCAGTCGGAGCATATTTTTGAATTTTTTCAAAAATTTCTTTGTCTTTTAAATTTCTGACATCAAATTTGGGGTCTATTCCGGCTAATTTATATACGGTTTTATCAAATATCCGCTTGTAAGCAGGAATTCCCAAAAGCCAAATAGCTTCCGTTCCGACTTCATCAATAAATCTGTCCTGCCCTTCCTCTTTCCCTGTAATAAAAGAGCCCATAGTCATACCTGTACTTGAAGCGGTGTCTTTTATCGCAAGAGGAATGAGCGAATTGGGGTTTCCGAGGGTTGAAAATATAGATGCTACGTTTACCATATTACAGCCCCCATATTAAGTTCATTAATTTTTTGCTGTTTTTATTCATATTCGACCTACCTTTCTTCTAAAACATGTGAATATTAAAAATTGCCCTTTTGTTAAGAAATATTTACATAAAAAAACTCTCACCCGCTGCGAGTGAGAGTTTTTTCTTTTTCCTTTTATCTTATCCTACAAGCTCCGTATCGTCCGCTTCGGAAGCTTTAACCATAATGGCGTGTTCTACAGGATTTTCTTTCTTTAAAGGATTCTCGTTCACTGCAGCTTCTTCAAAACCGAACTCGTCTCGGGCTTTCTTCATTTGAGTCTCATCAACCAACTTTTTAGCAAGCTCGGCAATTTCGTATACGAGCTTGTAACGGTTTTCTGTACTTTCGTTTAGTTCCCATGCTACTTTAATAATTTGATCCATTATAAACCTCTAATTATATTTCTATGTAATTTTATAACGGTAAAAAAAATTTGTCCAGTGGTGATAATACATTCTAAAGATTCGGCAAATCCCTTGTATTACAAACAATAAGCAAAAAAAAAAGAATGTCATCCATTCTTTTTTTTCATTATTCATTTGTTAATTATTTATCTGTTAATTGTTGCTCAAAACCAATCTGAACGTTGCCAAATTCTTAATTGAAAGCATTCTGTGTTTGTTACCCTGTTTTTCGGAAATTGCAAAAATTCTGCAAATTCTTTGTATTTCTTCTACTGCCTGTCTTGAATCTAATTTATATACATTATTAATCGGATCTGCAATAACGGACATTGTAGCATTCAATTCTTCTTCTTTCATTATCTGCTCCTTATAAAAACTTCTTATGTATATATAAAGTATTTCAATTTTCAAAAATTGCCTTTTTTATTTAATAATGTAAACAAATGTTAAGACGATTAGTTAAAACAATGCCTAAATTAGCGTTATTATTGATAAATAAAGTTGTTTATTGTATGTTGTACTTGTGGGAAATGAAGTGTTTGAAATAAGAGAGATTGCGGAAAAATACAGACTCGATGAAGGTGACTATCAAGCTGTATTAGATGCTGTGACAGAGATTAAGCAGTTATATACTCAAAATGAGGTTACGGAAGTTCTTAATTATATACTTCTTAACAACAAGGATACAAAACTTCTTACAGAAATAATAGTACAGGCAGACAGTATTAGACATCCGAGCACATTACCCATTCTGACGGATATTCTACTCCTAAAAAATAACAACATTGACGATGATAATATAAATTTGAGAGTGACGTGCATAAAAGCAATTGCCAATTATAAAGACACATCCACACTCGGAACACTTTTGTACTGTCTGAACAATAAGAACGAAAATTACAGAATCCGTCTGGCATGTGCTGATGCAATGGGCAGAATCGGCGACAAATATGCTGTTGCACCTCTTATAAATATACTTGAGGACGATGAAGAACAGTCCATATATGTAAAAGAATCCGCAACATTTGCACTCGGGCTTATCGGCGACACCTCCGCGATTGACCCGCTTGTCGCCATTATGGAAGCAAAGCAGGGGCTTTGGGATAAATTTTCTTTCCTGAAAGAAAAAATAGTAGAAGCTTTAGGGAAACTTAATATAAACAATGCAAAAGTTCTTAATGTACTAAAATCATCTCTTATGGATTCTTCTTCAATGGTAAGAATAAATGCTATTGAAGCCCTTATGAACAGTGATTACGAAGAAGCTCCGGCTCTTATCAGAAAAGCTCTCCGTGATGAAGACTGTGAAGTTCAGCGGAATGCACTAATAGCCTTGTACAATCTGCAGGGGCGGGATATTCTTGATGAAGTTATTTCTCTTCCGGTGTATTCAGAGTTTTTGAAAGATGAAGCCAGAAATTTGATAAATGAATATGAGGATGAAACGTAATGAAGAAGGGATTAAAAAACACAAAATCAATCATTCTTTTGTCCGGCGGCTTAGATTCACTGGTAGCATTAGGGTTTAAAAAAGAAGAGCTGGGGATTGATTTGGCATTAACTTTTGACTACGGTCAGAAATCCGCCATGGCAGAAATTAAATCCTCACAAGAGATTTGCAAGTATTACGGGATTTCTCACAAAGTAATAAAGCTTGACTGGCTCAAAGAAATTACCCAAACGGCATTGGTTGCGGATAAAAACATTCCTGCAGAAAATTTGGGAACCGCAGAAAGCGCCAAATCTGTCTGGGTTCCGAACAGAAACGGGCTGTTCTTAAATATTGCCGCATCTTTCGCGGATTCTTTCGGATACGATTACATAATATTCGGGGCAAACAAAGACGAAGGACAGACTTTTCCGGATAACACCGAAGAATTCAGAGAAAATATTTCAAAAGTGTTTGAAAGCTCAACTCTGGTTCACCCAAAGGTTATAGCACCCTTGATAAATTGCACCAAGAGTGATATAGTAAGAATTGCGGCGGAAAAAAGAATTCCGCTTGAGTTAGTAAGGAGTTGTTATAATTCGGGGACAAAACACTGCGGCAAATGTGAATCATGCCGGCACTTAAAAAAAGCTTTGGAAGCAAACAAATGCAGCAGATATATCGATATATTATTTGAATCATGATGAAAACAAAATTTATAGAAGAGGAAATTAAATACATAGGTTCACAGCTTGCGCCTCACTGGATATACAAAAATTTTAATATACAGGGGGATGCAATTGTTGCTTTTCGCGGTGAATGCAAGGTTGATTTATCAGAAATGGTTGATATTGAAGATGTTATCAATAATGAACCGATATACAGCAAGTACATGCTCAGTTTTATAACAGAACAATTTGGAGTTTCACTTTCGGAAGGAGTTTTCCGTCAGCGTTTGCTGATGTGCATAATAAAAGAACTTCTTGAAGAAAAGGGGGTTTTTGTTGTAAGAAACGGAGATGATTTAATGATAGACGGGAAAAAACTTTCTGTTTCTATTGCAACAAAATCAATAACTTCCGTACTTATACATACCGGACTGAATATTTTATCGGAAGGTGCGCCGGTAAAAGCGTCCGGCTTGGAAAGTGAATTGGGAATAAAAGATACAAAGGCTTTTGCTCTGGAGGTTATGCAAAGATACGCTGAAGAGCTTGAAGATATAAAGTTTGCTGCAACAAAAGTAAGAGGAGTGTGTGAATGAGCGGATACAAAAAATACATGAAAAAAGAAGCGAGAGAATCAAATCCGCTTATAAAGATATTTATAATATCATTTTTCGGAATGCTTTTGTTTTTTACATTTATAATCAAATCTCTGATGCCGAATGTAGATACCTCCATAGGAGATTACAAAGAACAGCCTTCAATAAATGAAGAAGAAATTTCCAAAAAAATTGTTGATAACAGACTGGAGATGATTCAAAACGAAGATCAGGGTAAAAATTTCACTGATATTATGAAAAAAGCACAGGACAACAGAACCGAAGTGAATGACATAGTTGTTGATTCTTCACAATCTGACCGGCATGATGAACCGCCGGCTCCCGCAAAAGAAGTTGTATACAAGGTCTTTATCGGTTCTTATACATCTGCGGAACAGGCAAGAGTAGCGAAAGACATCATAACTGAATCCGGAAACGGACTCAATCCGATTGTTAAATGTTTGGGTTCAAACAATTATACTCTGCAGGTCGGTATCTTCAAAAACAAGCAAAGCGCAGAATCATTGCTGTACACAATTCAGCAGAACCACCTTCCGGGAAGAATTGTCCAAGAGGGTTAGTATGGCACTATTATCACCGGATAAACTTTTAGATTATATTCCAAAGCTTTTTGAAACAAATATAAAAGGCGATGTTGATATTTTCAAAAAACTTGAAAATATTCTTGTGTTTGAAGACGGATACATTTTTTATGCAAATCCTGACAGTCTGCAGTTAAAATATTCATACAAAAAAAGCAGTAAAATTGATTCTGTTTATAAAACTTCAGAGGATTTCATTTTCTCCCGAGACGGCGGAATTTTTGATACAAAAAACAAGCTTATCAAAGATTTATCACTTAACGGAAAATCTTTTTTAGTATCAAAACTTGCAATAAAATCTGCTGTTTATGGTGCAGTTATTTTAGTTTCTGATAAAGAAAATTTTTATACAAAAGAAGATTTGTCGGCACTTAATGCGGCAGCTTCGGTTATTTCGTATGTACTAAAAGATGCCGAGCTTTCAAATGTATTTAAGATTCAGCTAAAAGCCTTAAAAGACGGGATTGTAGAAAAAAATAACGCCTATAAAACGATAAAAGAACAGAATGAAAAAATTCTGGAAGCGGACAAGGTTAAAAATGAATTTCTTGCAAACATATCACACGAACTCAGAACACCTTTGAATTCTATTCTGGGGTTTGCTGATATATTGAGCGCACAATTGTACGGAGATTTAAACCGCAAACAGTCAGAATACATAGATGATATAAAAGCATCGGGAACACACCTTTTGGGTATGATTAATGAGATTCTGGATATGTCAAAAATAGAAGCAAATGCAATGAAGGTGGTAAAAAGTAATTTCTTTATAAGCCGTGCTGTTAATGAAGCTTCAAACATACTAATGCCTCTTGCAAAGAAAAAAGGTGTTTCAATAAATATAGCACTGGATGAAGATTTTGAAGTTTTTGCGGATTACCAGAAAATTCAGCAAATTTTGTACAACCTTGTATCAAATGCAATAAAGTATTCGCCTGAGAATGATGAAGTAGAAATTGCAGTTCTGAATTGCGGTCAATCTTTTAAAATTGCAGTGCACGACAACGGAATCGGTATTGATAAAAAGTACCATGGCAAGATTTTTGCAAAATTTGTTCAATTAGACAGCGCTTATACAAAAAAAGAAAGCTCAACCGGATTAGGTCTGACAATAACAAAAGAACTTGCCGAACTCCACGGAGGAAAAGTATCTTTGATAAGCGAAGTCAATAACGGTTCAACATTTATTGTAGATATACCAAACTGATAATTATTTTAACACTTCTTTATCACTCGCCTTGCGGTGTAATTATTTTTAGCAAAAAATTTTTTTATGTGTTTTAAAACAAATATGCGTATATTACCACTACAACCAACAACAACAAATAACACAAATTTCCGCCAAAAATCGACATTTTCTAATGCAGATTTTTATGTTCGTATTGAAGGATACCAAAAAAGGAAAGTTTGGGTAAATATAATAAAACATACGGCTGATATTGCCGTAGCTCAGATACTTGATTTCAAATCGAATTTTGAAGCAGTCCTTCAATCAATTGTTTCCGGAGTGCAAATGGCAAATTCCTCCGTTAATAATACTCCGCTCAAGAAACATACAGGAATTCTTCGCGCCGAACGCAAAGGATGGATGCACGGCTCTGAATGGGACGGATTTTCACTTGTAACTAAATATGATACCTCCGGAAAATATTTACCTTACAAAGACCGGTTTGATAAAATTGCAGAAGAACCGCTTACAAATCCTTATGACAATATAGGATTAACTGAAATTGTAAAAAAGGAAAACTGGAGTTATATGAGGCACGGGAACTCAAAATTTGTAAATAATGCTCTGGATAAAGTCGGAGAAATTTACAATGATTTACATAAAAATTTTATCCAAAAAAATCCAACCAACAATAATCTGCCTGAAATTAACGAAAAAATTGCGGAAATACGATGGATTCTCGCACACTCTACTCCGTGGGAAAGAGGCAGTGATTCAATCGCGAATGTTTTTATCCGCTCACTTTATAAAGCTATGGGGATTAAATCTTTTCCGCTAAAAGAAGGCATCTCTCTGGATTTGGAAGCGTATTGCACAAATCTTGATAAGTACAAAAAATCATTTGCATCTTATTTTGACAACGAACCGGAAATTGTCGGATTATCGCATATAGTTTAATTTTCGGTCAATTTATTCTACAGCGCTTCAAGTGCCGCGATTTTCATTGCCTGTGTATCCGGCTTTTTGCCTGTCCAGATTTCTAACGCACGTTCTGCCTGATAAATCAGCATATCAAGCCCGCCAATAGTTTTTAATCCGCGTTTTCTTGCCTCCTGAATAAGTATGGTCTTAGAAGGATTGTACACAATATCATAAACTGCACAATCAGGATTAAGCTTGTCCAAATCAGCCCTTTCAAGAGGCATTTGGTCTGCCATATATCCTTTCATTCCGATAGGGGTTGCATTAACAACTATTGCGGATTCTTCCAAGCTTCTGATGTTCTGAATCTGATATACATTGAACTCTATTTCCGGAAATTTATCGCGTACATAATTCAAAAGCTGTTCAGAATTCAGAATATTTCTTGTGTAAAAATCAATATTCTTCACTCCCCTTTCTGCCAAACCGACTACCGCAGCACGGGAAGCACCTCCGGTACCCAATATACTTGCGGTTTTTCCGTTTAAATTCAACTCGTCCGGAATAGCTTTTTTGAACCCGTAAATATCGGTGTTATACCCGAAAAAGCTTCTGTTTAAACCTATTTTGACCGTATTAACACATCCTGCAATATTTGCATAATCATCAATATCATCCAAAAAGAGCGACATAGGTACTTTTAGCGGAATAGTTACGTTAAACCCGTCATACCCGTTTGTTTTAAGATATTTTATGCGTGAAATTAAATCCTCAGGGGGTGTGTCAAGAACATCATAAGTACCATCAAGTCCAATACTCTCCAATCCCGCTTTTTGTATAACAGCAGAAATTGAATGCCCCAAAGGATGTCCGATAATTCCGAGTTTAACCATTTTTCGCCCTCCTTTCTTATTATAACGAAAGAATTAAAGATTGTGAAGACTGATAAGTTGAAGAATTTTCATTCAATAAATCAAACGTCTAACCTATTGTTCTTAATACAAACAATACTTAATTGCTTCCATCATTGATTCAGGATTTGCCATATTTTTGCCTGCAATATCAAACGCAGTTCCGTGACTCGGCGAAGTTCTTATTATATCAAGTCCGATTGTCATATTAACGGTTTTTTCCGAAGCAACTGATTTGATAGGAATTAACCCCTGATCGTGATAACAGGCTATATAACAATCATAAGGAATTTTGGTTCCGCCTAAATATTTTTGCACACCATCAATAAACAATGTATCAGCCGGAAGCGGATTGGTAATATTAATACCTCTTTTTCTAACGGCTTCTATTGCAGGAAGCATAATTTCCTGCTCTTCCGTCCCTAAAAGACCGTTTTCTCCTGCATGCGGATTCAATGCACAAAGTGCAAATGACGGTTTTTTAATATATAAATGATTTTGAAAATAACTTCTGAGTCTCTCTGTTTTTTCAATTATCATACTTTTTGTTAATGATTTCGGCACTTCACTCAGAGGCAGGTGTCTTGTAAGTAAAAGAACCCGAAAATCCTTTGAGACAAAGAGCATTTCCGCTTTTTGACCGTCATGCGCAAGAAAATGTTCAAGAACCTCAGTTTGCCCTTTAAAATTATGTCCGGCAAGATTCATTGCCTCTTTTGAAGTCGGTGCTGTTACAATAAATTTTGGTCTGATTTCACAGGCTTTTTTAAGCAATCTGTACGAAAAATCACCGGCTGAGGCGGAAACTTCCCCGAAAACGATTCTTGAATCATAATCTTCTTCAATAATTTCATAGTTGTTATTGATTCTTCCGGAGGAATTTAAAACCTTTGAATTTGTAACAATTACTATATCTTTGGCGGGAAGATTAAGCATATTTAGCGCTTTAATTGTAATTTCCGCGCCGATTCCGTTAGGGTCTCCCGTTGTTATTGCAATTTTATGAGAATAGTCATTCATGTTATTCTTGTCCTTCGTGGAATCCGAAATAATCCATAATATCAATCAGCGTTTTCCCTCGCCCGAGGTTTCCGGATTTTGTTACAATCCATTGATTATTAACATCCGAACACAAAGAAATTGCAGGTGCTACTTCATCTACAAGCTTTAGTTCTTTAGATTCGATTGCGCGGCAGCACTTGTAAGAAGTTTCTCCGCCCAGTGTTATGAGTATGGCATTAATTTGCTCCAGCACAAGCTTTGTCAGTTCGGCAAGATAGTCAGTTATCATTGAAGCAAGCTTTTCCTTTGTAAGCTCTGCATTAAATGAATCATCAGAAAATCCGTCAAAGTTTGCAATCAGGTGTGAAGTATGAACGCAAACGGTTACTCCGCTTCTCAGGTTTGTGACAATTCTTGAAACGAGTTCATCACTGACTCCCTCTATTATAGTTTTTGTATCAAGTGCTATAAAATTAATATTATCGTGGTCATCAGAGTTTTCGAGTTGTTCTATCTGCTCCGCAGTAATTTGGGTTGCGGTTCCCGATACGATAAACTTCGGGAGTTTTTTCAATTCAGGCTTCTCCCTTTCATTTTCCACATCAGCAAGCCATATTTTACCGAATACCTGTGCTCCGGCTGCCGTTCCTGCCGGAAGAATTTTTTTATCGCATTTTTTTATTGCAAGAACAATCTGCTCTAAATCTGTAATAGATGCTGCATCTGCAACAATAAGCTTTTTACCTTCGTTTATCAAATCTTTAATCTTAAATAATATAGGTCCTGCGCCGTTCATAACGGTTTTCAAATCAATAGTTCCGATTAAATTTTGCTGTTTTTCATCCAGCTGTGATTTTAAAAGGGTGGGTATGTGTGATTCCAATATTGGTGAATGCGGGTCAATCGCTATCTCTGTTCTTCCGATAGGAATCCCTTTGAGCAAATGATAACCGCCTACTGTAATTCTTCCCTCTTGCGGAAATGCGGGCATTATTACAGAAACATCATAATCAAGAATTTCAAGCATCTTAAGCGTTTCAACAGCAATATGCCCCCTTAGTGTTGAATCTATTTTTTTATAGTAATATTCAAAAGAAAATCTTTCGGAAAAAGTTTTAACAGCTTTTTCAACACGCTCCAGAGCTTCTTCAGTTGTACAGTTTCGTGATTCTGAGGATATTGCCCAGACTTCGGCAACATCTTTGCGATTCGGCGTATAATCCGTATCAAGCAGAATTTTTGTTTTCGCACCCTGCATGTGAAACTGCAATGCCGTATCATTTGCGCCTGTTAAATCGTCCGCAACTATTCCCACTAAATCCGTAAAAATCAAAATTTATTCTCCCCCAAAAGAAGACTATGCTTCTGCGTCACGTCTTGAGCCCAGCATTCTGAAACTGTTCGCAACAATTAAGAATCTTTCTCTTTCTTCGCCGGCTTGGTCTGTCCATTTGCTGACAGAAATTCTTCCGTCTACAGCAACAAGACGTCCTTTTTTAACAAGCTCTCCTGCCGTTTCTGCCTGTTTGTCCCATATTTCTATATTGAACCAGTCCGTTACATTTTCTTTTGTTTTTGCGTCCCATTTATCTACAGCAAGAGAAAATGTTGTCTTAACTTTTCCTGATTCAAAATACTTTATTTCCGCGTCCTGACCGGCTCTGCCTACAATTGTCGCTGTGTTCATTAATTTCTCCTTATAACGATTTTAATAAGAAAAGTATATCATAAAACATAAAATTAAACTATTTTAAATATTGATTTATCCATCCGGTAATAAAAGGAACAAGTCCTTTATCGCTCTTGAACATTAGCATGCCTGCAGATTTTGAATCAGAGGTGTATTCCACAAATGTAGACTGCGCAAATTTAGCAAGATAATTTTGAGCTTTTATACTTGATGTGTCATTTTTTCCGCAAATTGATAAAACATCTACACCGCTGAGTTCTGCATACTTAACGGGAGCGTATAGTCCTTTTGCGCTGACTACCGGAGAAAGCATAACTATTGTTTTTGGCTTTGTTTCATATCTGTTTGCAGTTATTATACCTGTAACAGCGCCAATATCAACGCCTACAATTGCCCAGTCGTTAAAAAAAGTTTTCTTTATATTATCCGCTTTTATATAATTCATAACTCCTGCCACATCATCAGGATACTTGGCATAAGCTTTATTTGTCATGCTTTTCCACGAAACGCGTGTAAGTTTTGAATTATAAACGCTGTTTCCGTGTCCTCTTAAATCAATCATAAGCACTGCATAGCCGTTACTGATAAGAGCTTCCGGCAGAGTATCCCACCATTCGCTGTTATACCCCAGTGAATGCAACAGAACAACCGTTTTATAATCTTTTTGTCCTTTTACATTCGGGTATTCCAATAATGCATTAATACTAAACCCGTCAGGCGCAGTATATTTTATTTCCTTTTTTGCAACCGCTGCTGCTGATACAGTATTTATAAAAGTTAAAAAAAGTGTTAAAATAATTAAAAATCGTTTCATACTATTATGATTATACCACATGAAACTGATTGTTACAATTCTTAATAAAAAGTCAATTTTTATTTGTATAAATACTTTATATATATAAGATATATAAATTAAGGAGTATTATGGCAGTAGTACTTGATACTAACATGAAGCTGTTTGCTGACAGAATGAATATAACCTCCTCCAGAATGGTTGGAGATTACGGCTTAAAAACTGTTGAAGAAATCATTGAAGCAGAAGCCGAAAAAGGTAATATGAGGGCTGTGAAATATGCAGCAGAAGTTTTTCATTCTCCGCAAAAGCTTATAGATGTATTCAGACTGTCTGATGTGGAAAACAAATTTGTTATCCTGCAGAAAATGGACGATGAAACCAGAAGAGAAGTTTTGCCGCTTTTAGACCCTCAGGATTTAGTTATGGGATTATTTTTCTTCACACAGGATAAACTTCTGGAAATGCTTTTGGAGGTTGATATTGCAGAGTTGGTAAATGTTGTTTTAACGGCCTTTCCGATAGAAAATGTCATGGCTATGTATACGGAAGACGATTTGGCAATGTTTTTCCAAAGTGATGACCTTGAAAGAGAAGATGTTTTAAAACAATTAAAGCTGTTACCGCCGGAATTTATGCAAAAACTTGTTGAAGGTGTAACGGGAATGCCTTATAATCAGGAAAATGCTGATGGCTTAATGAAAAGTATCGAAAATATGCCTGTTGATAAATACAAAGATTTCATGTCATCAATTGACCCTGAAGTTCAAAGACAGCTTGTTTTCCAATTGACAAAAGAAAAGCCGGAGTATCTGCAATTATTCCCGAATCAAACTTATGTCAATATGTTATCAACAATGCAAAAACCGGATATGGTGAAATCATTGATTGCTCTGAATAAAGAAACACTTGTCGGAATGAATTCCATACTTCCTCCGGACTTGATGTCTATAGTTACGGCGCAGGTTGATACAAAAGAATTTGCAAAATTTTTAATTCACGGTCATTTGGATATCCTGAAGGAAGCGATGATGATATAAGCCCTTTATGATATAATTATCTTCGGAGTGAAGATTTATGTCAAAAAAGGATAGAACACCGCTTGGAATTTTTACCGAATCAGTAGGATTGTATTTTTCAAATTTTTTACAGTTTGTAAAATACATGTCATTTCCGGTTTGGGGACAGCTTATAGGACTGGGATTAATTTTTGCAACAACATTTTTGTATACGCAAAATTTACCCAAGCTTTTGGAAAAATATCCGAATATTAACAATAATATGACAACTCTCATTGTTATATCCGTCCTCATTACACTTCCGGGGTTGTTAATTTATCTGAAAGCATTTTGGGAATACCTTGTAGCATACGGAGCAGTGAATTCTATGCTCGATAACATGCTAAAATCCGGAAGGGTATATGATTTTGAGGCTCATACCGGACTCGTTAAAAAACGTACAGGCTCTTTTATAGGGTTATGGATGCTGATAGGTATCTTTTCACTGATTGCTGTTTGTCCTCTGTTCTGGATAATATGCGGAATTTTTGCAGTGTATTTTATTCTTGCTTTTCAGGTGTTCACCTTCGAGTCACAAAGCCCTGTCGGATGTCTGAAAAGAAGTTTGGAGCTTGTACTTCGGCACTTTGCTTCTACTTTTATATTGATGACACTTGTCGGAATTTTGACTTATTACATAATACCTCAGCTTGTGACAAAAGTTTTTGACGGAACTGGGCTTACGGTTCTTATAGCAGGATGGACGGTACCTCTGTTTTCTTCTCTTCCCAAGTTAAATATTCCTAACATTGGTACAATATCTGATATTCAATTAGGTACAATAGTCGTACAGTCACTTGTTGCACAGGTCTTAATACAATACACCCTTCCGCTGCGTTCGATACTCTGGTCGATGTGGTACAAAGAACTCAGCAAAAATTATGAGCCTGCGATAAAAAAAGAACGTAAACCCCGAAAGAGTAAAAAACGTCCGAGTGAAAATCTGATGGAAGAATCTCACAAAAAATACGGTAAAAAGAAACTTGATACAAATATTCTCCGCCGCGCAGCAGAAAAAGATGAAGAATAATTTATTTTATATCAATAACACTTACTCCGTCTCCGCCTTCCGTATCTTCGCCGACACGGAATTTAGCGACATAAGGCGATGTTGAAAGAAAATCTCTTACGGCTGATTTTAAAGCACCAGTTCCGTGTCCGTGAATTATATAAACAGGTGAAAGATTAGCAAGGCTTGCTTTATCAAGATAAACCTCTAATTCATCGAGCGCTTCTTCAACCCTCATTCCTCTGAGGTCAAGAGTGTTTGAAATATCTATCCTTCTAAGCTTAAATCCGCCTTCTTTCTTAACTGCTCCCTGAGGCAGTGTAACTTTTTTAGTCATCTGAGGGTCAAAAACGGCAAGCTTTTCTTTTTTAACCTTAGTTTTTATCATCCCCATCTGAATGTATAATGCGCCGTTTTTATCAGGGAGAGAAAGAACCGTAACAGGTTGATTTAATTCTTTTATCATAACCTTGTCGTTCAAATCCACCTTAGACCAATCAAGCTCCAGATACTGCTCTTTTTCTTCAAGATTTTGTATATCCTTGTGGAAGCCCTCCTCCAGCTTTGCAAGTCTTGCATAAGAACGGCGGGCAATCTTTTCTGATTTTTCCTGACGAAGCTCTGACAGAATATCTTTTATTACACCTTTTGCTTCTTCTATTTGTCCTTCAAACCTGTCTTTAATGACTTTTAGAGATTTTTTCTTTTCTTTCTTGTGTTCTTTAAGCTCTTTTTCGTAATGTTTTTTAAGCTCCTGAGCCTCTTCATTTTTAGTTTCCGCTTCTTTCAGGTTTGTATCAAGCTTTTGCTGTGTATCCTGAAGCCTTTCCACAACAAGACTTGATGTATCTCTTTGCGTAATCAGAAGCTCTTTTGCCTCCCATACCAAATCCTGATTTAAACCGAGGTTTGAAGCGATAGAAATTGCGTTGCTCAACCCCGGAATACCTATTATTAGCTTGTAAGTCGGAGAAAGCGATTCCGTATCAAATTCAACTGAAGCATTTTTGAAATACGGGTTTGTGTATTCAAGCGTTTTTAATTCGCCGTAGTGGGTTGTAATCACCGACTGTGCGCGCTTCTTCATTGTGTCTTTCAGGATAACTTCCGCTAAAACTGCGCCCTCCTGCGGGTCTGTTCCGGCACAAAGTTCATCAATCAATATAAAAGTATCGGAATCCGCATGTGCAAGAATTTCAATCACGTTTTTTATGTGTGAAGAAAACGTTGAAAGGCTCTGCAAGATATCCTGTTCATCCCCGATATCCGCCAAAACTTTTTCAAACGGATAAATATGAGCTTCCGCACAAGGCAAAAACATACCTGATTTCATCATAAGAATAAATAAGCCGACCGTTTTAAGCGCGACTGTTTTACCGCCTGTGTTTGAGCCTGTTATTATGATGGATTTATACTCGTTTCCGATTTCAAAATCGTTTTCCACAATATTTTCCACCCTGCCGATTAAAAGCGGATGGCGCATAAGGTCAATTTTAACAATCTTTGTAAGCGAAATATTCGGTTCTACCGCCTGAATTTTTACGGCATAACGCGCTTTTGCGAAATGGAAATCTATTTGGGCAATAGTTTTTTCACCCAGTATAAGCGGTTCAATATTTTGTCTGATTTCGTTCGAAAGAGTTGTCAAAATTCGTATAATTTCCGCATAAATCTTGGATTTCAGCTCTCTTATTTTGTTATTGATAGGAACAATTGATTCCGGCTCAATATAAAAAGTTCTGTTTGTCGCGGAAACATCATGCACAATTCCTCCGACTTTGCTCTTTGAAGACGCTTTTACCTGAAAAACAATTCTGTCGTCTCTCAAGGTGTAAATATTTTCCTGCAGATGTTTCTGAAAATCGGGAGAATTCATTAAGCTTGTAACCTGCTTTTTTAAATTTGATTCCGTATCTCTTAATGAAGCGTATAGACCTTTTAGTTCGGCATTTGCATTTTGTTTGACCATACAGTTTTCATCAAAGGTATTGAATATCTTATCTTCCAGCTCTTTATCCGCAAAAATATTTTCCGAAAGCTTTGCAAGCTCAGAATCATAAGCAATATTCTCTTTGATAAAATTTTTAACAAGTCTGAACGTTCTCATTGATTTTGCAATATCAACAAGCTCTTCTTCCACAAAATACTCACTTTTTTGTCTTAGTTTAGTGAAATTTTCAATTTTCTCAATAGGAATATCACGCGCAAAATCCAATATACTTTTCGCTTCTTTTGTGTAATTTATCTGAGTTTGAATGTCATCAATTTTTACAAAAGGAGTAAGCTCCATACAGAGCTTTTTTGATTGCTCGGTTTTTGCAAATTTTGACAATTCGGCTAAAATTTTATCGTATTCAAGCGCTTTTTGTGATTTTTGGATAATGCTCATAATAAGTCGATTATAATTTATAAAGATTTTTCTGCAAGTTTTGGTAAAAACGAATGCTCAATCATAATAGAATTCTATGTTTATCGCATTTTTCACCATATAGCCTTGTCAGGTAAAGAATTGACCGGATTGTTAATCCGATGATAAAAAAATAAAAAAATGTAAAAAAATAAAAAAATGTAAAAAAATAATAAAAAATAATAAAAAATAAATAAAAAAACAAAAAAAAATAAAATAAAAAAATATAAAAATAAAAAATTAAAATTGCATAATGGAAAATGCTATAAACATTTGGTTTTAGTCCGTAGGGTGGGAAATGCGATAATCATTAAATTATTCAATAATTGAATATTCATTCCCGCCAAATATTTATAGTCGTAAATTGGGTAATTAACACAAAAAGGGTGTAGTTATCCCTGTACCCTTGGGAGATTCTTCCTACGCAGCTTTCGCATTGTTTCCGAATCAGGTACATTATCATTATAGCATTTTTTAAAATCTGCAT
>CADAKY010000006.1 GCA_902788575.1 uncultured bacterium
AGGAAGAGAGAAATGAAGGCTACAAAGTAACAAAAAAAATATAATAAAATCAGGGCTACAAAAAAGCAAAAAGAATCAATACAACAAAAGAGATATTTTAATGTATTCTGCTAATCTGTTATAATTTGAAATGACTGAGCACATTTCAGCAAAACATATACCTACACCAACTCAGTAATGTTGTCCCTTGTTATAACAGCGTCATAATTTTTATATCCCAAAATATTTTCAATATCGTTTGAATGAGAACCCACAATTTTTCTACACTCGGCAGAACTGTAGTTTGCCATTCCGCGGGCAAATTCAACATTGTTTTCATCCATAATCGAAACTACTTCACCTTGCTTGAATTCATTTACAACGCTGACGATTCCTACTGGTAAAAGGCTTGAAAATTGTTCCAGAATAGCTTTTTTTGCACCATCATTAACCACAAGCCCGCCAAAAATATTTGTAGCATACCCTATCCAGCGCTTTTTATCCGCAAGACTGACTTTTGAAGGTAAGAACATCGTTCCTAAGTCTTCTCCTGCAAAAATTTTATTTATTACATAAGGTATTTTTCCGTTTGCAATAAGAACTTTACCTCCGAAGCGAGTTACAAGTTTAGCGGCTTCAAGTTTAGTTCTCATTCCGCCGCGCCCGCCTTCGGAAGGGTCTGTGCCAAGCTTCATTATATCTTCTGTAACGGATTCTACTTCTTTAATCAGCTGAGCGCTGCTGTCCTCTTTCGGGTTTGCCGTATAAAGCCCGTTAATATCAGATAAAAGAATTAATAAATCTGCATCAAGCTCACTTGCAACAAGTGCAGAAAGTTTGTCATTATCAGAAAAATTTACTTTCATGCCTGAATTTGCAGAGCTTGATAAAATCGGTGTTACGGTATCGTTTTGGTTTATTATCGGTACAACACCAAACTCCAAAATCTTATTCATTGTAGTTCTAAGGCTCAAATATTTATGACGGAGTGAAAAATCATCTTCGGTCAAAAGAATTTGAGCAATCGGAATATCATACACCCCAAAACCGCTTTCGTAAAAAGACATAAGCTTTGACTGACCTATTGCCGCACAAGCCTGCTTTACACCTTCTTCTGCCGTTGAATCAAGATTCAGCTTCTTTTTGCCTAAGCCTACTGCGCCTGAGGTTACAAGTATAACCTCTTTACCCTGTTTAACAAGCTTTGAGATATCTTCTATAAACGAATAAATTCTTGATAAAGCTACTTCGCCGTTTTCATTTCTTATAATATTTGTGCCCAGTTTTATTACAATTCTTTTTGCATTAATAAACTCTGCTCTTTCCATTTTTTTCTCCGATTTATGACTTAATTATAACATACAAAACTATAGAATTATAATTAAACTACAGCCGAATTGAATACATTTCTGTCAAACTCATTAAAATTATGAATAATTTTGGAGACTCCGTTCATATTTTGATAGAATTCATCCGGTTCAAGCGACGCTATTGCAATAATCTTACCTATTCCGGCAGATTTTGCGGCTTCAATTCCCGCAATTGCATCTTCAATAACAATACATTCCTCCGGTTTAAGTCCTATTTTACCGGCAGCAATTAAGAATATATCGGGAGCGGGTTTCCCGGGGATAGTTCCGTCTGAATAAACAATTTTATCTAGGTCAAACCATTTTTCCAAATGGAATTCTTTGATATAAAATTCCACATTATCCCATTCTGACATTGTTGCAATTGTCATAGGAATTCCGTTTGATTTTAAATAATCCAAAAGCTCAATGGCTCCGGGAGCAAGTTTAAATATCTCCGGTTCATTTAAACATCTTTGACGATAAAGCGATTCTTTTTCCTTACCGTATTTTTCCACCATATCAGGAGACGGTTTTCTTCCTATAGCATATTCTATAATATCGGCATTCGTGTGCCCAAACATTTTGTCACGCATCTCTTCATCAGTAAAAGATGTTCCCCTTAAGATTTTTGAAAAATCTCTCCAAGCATCATAATGAAGCTGAGAATCCCAAAATAATGTTCCGTTAAAATCAAAAATTATACCCTTCATAAATATATGATACCATAATCGATTTTTCGATAAAATTATGATATAATAACTGCAAGAGGAGTGAGAAAGATGGAAAATAACAATAAACCGGTTGTACACTTGATTTCCAGACCGGAAAACATGCTGAAAACAATTTATACAGCGGCAAGAACCTGCTACAGCGCGGACATGCCTATTAATATTTATAACAGTACGGATGATGAGGAAAAAATGCTCAAGCTCATTGAGCGTGTTGTCGGTTCCGGTCACTATTCTGTTATCGAACACATTCAGGTAACTTTTGCTATCTCAAATGTTTCAAGGGCTTGCACTCACCAGCTTGTTCGCCACCGTCACATGTCTTTTTCACAGAAATCACAAAGGTATGTTAAAGAAAAAGGTCAATTTGACTATATTATTCCGCCTACAATAGAAAAAAATGAAGAATTAAAATCAAAATTTGTTGATTTTATGAATGAAATTTCAAATAAGTATCAGGAATTTGTAGATGCGGGAATTCCTGCAGAGGATGCAAGGGCAGTTCTTCCAAACGCTTGCGCAACCTCTATTGTTACAAGTTTAAACCTCAGAGAACTTATTCATATTGCAAACCTTAGACTTTGTTCCCGCGCGCAGTACGAAATCAGAATGATGGTAAAAGCTATGTGCGAAGAACTTATAAAAGTTGAACCATGGCTAAAACCATATCTCGTTCCTAAATGCGAGCGTCTCGGGTTCTGCGATGAAGACAAGTCCTGCGGGAGAAAGCCGAGACTTGGCGAATGAAAAATCTTGCAATCTTATTTTCTGTAATTTTTACTTTGATGGTAGCTTTCTACTTTATTGTTCTTAAGCCTGAAAAGTACACACAAAATGATGTATACGATGAAATCATGCAAAGAGGAACAATAAGGGTAGGAATCAATACCGACTCAAAACCGTTCGGATTTGTAAACAAAGACGGATTTATTCAGGGATATGATGCTGACTTGGCAAAATATCTTGCACAATACCTGCTTAACAGTCAATACAAAGTTGAATTTATTCCCGTAACACCTTCAAATAGAATTATGAAGGTTTCTACGGGCGAAGTCGATATGGTTATTGCAACAATGACCGTTACACCTTCAAGAGAAGAAATTATAGATTTTTCAATTCCCTATGATACAGCAGGGCAGGCTCTTTTAGTAAAATCAACAAGCAAAATAACTTCTGTTGCGGACTTGGGCGGACAAAATGTAGGTGTTGTTTGGGGTACAACAGCAGAAAAAAATATGCTTACACTTGCACCGACTGCAAATGTAATCGGGTTCAAGACGTATAATGATGCATACAACGCACTAAAATCCGGTTACATAAATGCAATAACTTCCGATGACACAATTTTAAGCAGATATGCGCTGGAAGATAAAAATGTTAAGCTTTTACCAAAAAGATATTCAAGAGAACCATACGGAATCGGCTTTAAAAAAGGCAAGTCTTCTGCAAAACTGAGAGAAAAAGTTAATTTTGCAATAAAAGATATGAACCAAAAGAATGTTATTCCAAGGCTCCGTAAAAAATGGCTTAGTTAGTCTGTGTTTTTTTGAATGCAAATTTTTTGAACACTATATAAGTAAAAACTGCCGCCGTAAAAGTTGCAATAAACTGCGCCAAATAAACATTCATGTGAACGTATTTAACCAGCACTTCAAGCAACACAGCATTGATTATATAGCTAAAAACCCACGTTGTACAACATTTCAGATATTCTTTATACCATTTGTCTTTGCCCTGAAATACCAAAAATTTTTGCGTTGTAAAAGATACAACCGATGATAATGCCCAGGTAAGAGCAAGCGCGATTTGATAAATACTTTCGCCGAATATGATACAAATTAGCGCATAAATAAGATAAGACACCCCAAAATTAAATCCGCCCACAAATAAAAATCTTATTTTATCATCCAGTTTAAACCATCTTTCCATCAGTTTTTCCTTAAAATTTATACTCAGGTATTTCAAACACTTCATTGTTTGCATCTTTTTCAACAAACTGCAAATAATAATTCAGTGCTGTTTCTTTAGAATTTTCATAAAACTCATCGCTTATCAGAGCTTTATGTAATTCAGTTCTGTCACCGGAATAGTTCCCCAGTATTCTTGAAAAGTTTTCAATATCTTCAAGTTTCTCACCGCCGGAATATGCTTTAGTCTTGGCATCAGTTCCTGACGGGCGAATTTCCACATACTTATCGGTAAATTGCAAATAAGTTCCGTCACCAACGAATTTAACCGACACCAAATTATCGAAACTCAACTGCGGAAACGCATCATTAAGAACTTTTTTAACTTCTTCCAAATTTGCTTTTCCTTCTCTTATTGCAATAGCAAGAGATAAGTAGAATAAATCATTCTTCGTTCTTTGCTTTTCACCTTCAATTTTTGCAAGCTTAAGCTTTTCGATATCAGGTTCTGACTCGTTATAATATGCAATATCTTCCCTTACGTCATATTTTGCAATAATATTATTTTCTTCAAAAATATCTATCAAATATTCGGAAAGTGTCTGATTGTCTTCTTCCAGTTTTGCGGCAAGCAAAGATGCTACGATTATTGCCTCCGTTGCGCTCTTTTCACGCATTGCAACCGCTTTCCTTCCGGCAAGAGACTCTATTAAATCTTCCGAACCCATTATCATACCGCCCGATTCTTCACCGCCGAATATCAAACGGGGCTGAACACCAAGATTTATTGACTCACCGAAAACATCATCAACAATCACTTCTTTATCCGGATTTGTTTTAATCTGAAGTTCGACTTTTTTCATAATGTTTGCAATTTCCTTAAAGCCGACAGGAACGTTCACAACCTTTATACCGTTTGCCTTTGCCCATTCATCCCATGATAGCGCAGATGCTGTAGTTTTTATCATAAATCGCGGATGATGTTTAAATTTTCCGCTCGATTTAAGGTGTTTAACACGATAATTCATAAGCATTAAAAATGCCTGATTTGCGCTGTAAATTGTTAAAATTCGTTCTTCGCTTAATTTGATATAAGAGATTCCGAAGTCTTCAAGCATAGGAATGTTGCCTGCTGATTCAATCTGGCAGACAGTAAGCCTGTCATGGTCAGGGTCTGTTATCAAAACAACCGTACCTAAAGGATAATCAGCAAGAACTTTTTCATAGTGCAAAGATTCAATTATCGGAAAGAACTTTTCACCATTCGGGCGCTTTGCAAGAACGGTTGCATCAACCGAATAATCATAAAAAGTTTTATTACCTTTAGGGTCGGTATCATACTTGCCTATTGAATGGAAGAACGGGTCTTCTTTAGTATTGTTCCAAGCATATTTGTCTGAAATACCCAGTTTTTCAAGAACTCTGCTTAAAGTCCTGTAGGCACATCCTCCGACACTTTCTACGAACAGTTTGGATTTCATTTTTCTTATCGGTTCAATATTTTCCGCAACTCCGGATTTTAAGTATTCTGCATACAAATCAATACCGTCATTAAATTTTTTCATAATAGTTTCATCAATAAACGGATTATTTTTTGATTCGATTTTTATTTCATAAGAACCTTCTTTTTCGACAATATCAAATATTTCCTGAATCTTATTTACAAATTCCAATGATTCTTCCGGCAAATACTGACTACCCTGTGAATTTAAGTCTTTTGTAGCAGTCTTAACAGAAATCCCGTGACTTGAGGTTATGTATTCACCGCCAAGCAAATCAAGTTTGAAAGCAAGAAACGAAGCCAACCAAATCGGAATAGTTTTTCTGCCTTCCGGAAGAAGAGTTTTGATTCCTTGTGCTGCCTGAATTCTTGATATAGCATCAAGATACAGGTCAGAATTGTATCTGACTTCGCTTGCGGCAATTTTTCTTATATCTTTACCCTGATATTTTTCTTTTGCAACAAGAGCTTTAGCGAGTGTTGCAAGGACAATGCCGACAAGATTAATCGGGAATCTTGTATCCTGAGGATAAATTATATTCTGAGGGCCTCTGATACCTGCTGTAGAAACCTTTGCCTCTTTTGCATAATTTGTAAACCACTCTTTCAAATTTAAACCTTCCGGATTTTCGTTTGAATGCGGATACAGATGTTCGCGCTTCAACGTAAATGTAAAAGCATTTTCATTATCAAAATCAAAAAGGTTTAAATTTTTAACATAATCCGGTGTTTTCTCAATAACACTTTCAAAAAGTTTACTTTCCAAATCGCAGCTCGGTTTCTTATCCATAGTCCTCTTCTCCTTTGAAACAATTATACCATAGTTAATCCATTAATCAAAAACTATAAGAAATTTGTAGTATAATGTTTTTTATGAAATACGCGGTTGTTTTGGTGAATATAAAGGGATTGGGAGTAAAAACATTCAGCTACCTTATTCCGGAAGAAATGAAAGAAGAGATTCAAATCGGGCAGGCTGTTCTTGTACCTTTTGGAAGACAGGGTTTGCAGAATGCTTTTATTGTAGGATTTTCCGATTATCTTCCCGGAGATTTCCGCGTAAAAAAAATCAACAAAATTATTGATAAAACACCCTTATTTTCGCTTAAGTATCTTAAACTTTTGGAATGGGTATCAAATTACTATTGCTGCGATTTTGTAACGGTTTTGAATGCGGCTTTGCCGATGAAACTTATTGATAAAAACTCAAAAACAGAGCTTTCAATAGAAGGAATTCGATTTGAAGGAGAAGGACTGACAAAAAGACAGCAGGAAATCCTTTTATTGCTGAAAGAAAAAGGCAAATGTTCAATTACAGAGTTTGAAGAAATTGCAAAAACCACGCGAACAACACTCAAAAAGCTTGCGGAAAACGGATTTGTAAGAATTAAAGAGGAATACGTTTACAGAAACCCGCTTTCAATTTTCAAAGATATTAAAACAGAACCGCTGTTTGAGCTTGAAGGCGAACAAATAATCGCATACGAAGGTATAAAGGCAAAACTGCGTTCTCCGAACCCGATTCTGCTTCACGGCGTCACCGCTTCCGGCAAAACAGAAGTTTATTTTAAACTCATAAAAGATGTTCTGGATTCCGGCAAAAATGTTCTTTTTCTTGCGCCGGAAATTGCACTTGCTTCACAATTAACAAAACGTCTTGCTCGTAAATTCGGCACAAAAGATGTTGCAATCTGGCACAGCAGTATTTCTGACGGTGAAAAATATGATGTCTGGCAGAGACTTTTCAAAAATGAAATCAGAATTCTTGCAGGCGCACGTTCTGCAGTATTTGCGCCCTTGCAAAATATCGGCTTAATCATAATAGACGAAGAACATGAAGGAGCTTACAAGCAAACAAACCCTGCCCCGAGATATGATGCCAGAGTCGTTGCAAAACGTCTTGCGCAATTCCACCAAGCACCGTTATTGCTGGGTTCTGCAACACCGGACGTTTCAACATATTATTTTGCCTCAAACAACAATAACCTTTTCGAGATGAAAAAACGATTCAATAATTCTCCGCTTGCGAAACCTCAGGTAATCAATATGCAGGAATACGGAAAAGCCTCTTATCGCGGTATAATTTCAAAACCGCTCCAAACAGAAATCTCGGAAACGCTCGAAAGAGGTCAGCAAGTCATTTTGCTTATGAACAGAAGAGGATACTCAACTTATACTCAATGTAAAGCCTGCGGAACTGTTATAGAATGCCCTGATTGCTCAATTCCTATGATTTGGCACACAAGCATTAAAAAACTTAAATGCCACTACTGTAACCGTGAACAATATTTTCCGGACTTTTGCCCGCAATGCGGTAGTGACGCTCTTTCAACATCAGGAGTCGGAACGCAAAAAATTGAAACTCTGATAAAAGAATTATATCCAAATGCAAGAGTTGAAAGAATAGACAGCGATATTTTAACAAGAAAAAACGCCCATATAGAACTTCTCACAAGATTTCAAAAAGGTGAAATTGATATTTTAGTCGGAACACAAATGATTGCAAAAGGTCTTGATAACCCGAATGTTACACTGGTAGGGGTTTTGAGCGCAGATTCCGGATTTTCCGTTCCGGATTATCGCGCATCAGAAAGAGGGTTTCAGCTTCTCACTCAGGTCGCAGGGCGCGCAGGCAGAGGGGAGTACAAAGGTAAAGTCTTATTCCAGACATATAATCCGGATTACTATGCGTTCCAAAGCGCAAAAGCACAAGATTATGAAAAGTTTTTTGAAACAGAAATCAAATCCAGAGAAGAATTTGATTACCCTCCGTTCAGCCAGATTGTCAGACTGATTCTTTCAAGTCAAAATAA
Organism: uncultured bacterium; assembly: GCA_902788575.1. Lineage (GTDB taxonomy): Bacteria > Cyanobacteriota > Vampirovibrionia > Gastranaerophilales > Gastranaerophilaceae > CAG-196. The sequence continues at coordinate 8,281 of CADAKY010000006.1, forward strand.
TTTCAGAGCAGAAAAATCCGCAATGGAAATTGCAATGCGATTTACAACCATGACAGAAAAATTCGGATTCAGTGAATATTTGGAGCTTTTAGGACCAACCCCCTGCGTAATTGAAAAGCTGAACGGATTCTATAGATTCCAGATACTTATAAAAAATAAACTTACACAAAAAGGACACGATTTTATTTCAAAATTCCTGAGCAAAATCACAATCCCTAAAGATATTCGTCTCGCGATAGATGTAGATCCGCTGGATATTTTATAAAAAATTTATTATAAACTATCCCCGGACTCAAATTGTAAACTTTTGTAAAAAAGTACATTTTTTTAAGCAATTTTTTTTATTGATGGGATTTAATAGAAATGTAAAGTGTAGCGTCGAAAGGAAAAAGTACGTATGGTTCAATCAATAGACAACAGAGCAGTGTATAGTGCAGTAAACATTCATATTACAAAACCGGAAGTTAATGCAAGAAGCACAAATGAAACAACAGTCGTCAATGACAACGGAATTTATAACTCAGTAAAAATCGACATAGACAACCCGACAATCAATACTGAACCCAAAAAAGTTTATGATTATCCGGAAAACAATGAAGTTGTTACATACAACCAGCTTCCGATAAACAATGTTGAGCTTCCGGAAAACTTTCCAATCTCATCAGCATACTATTCAGAAACCGTCATAATTCCGGAAGAAGTCGGGGAAAAACCTCAGGATTCTGATATAACTGTTATTGAAAATAACCCTGATGAAGAAATTGATATTCCGTCAGTAAATTATACTACAACTGAAGCCGAAAAAGGGGTATCAGAAGACTTCGACAACAAAACGACAAACATTCAATTTCGCGCTTCAGAACAAATTCAGGAAAAAAAAACTCCTGAAATAGTTCCGGCAGAAGAAATTAAGCCTCAAGTTGATATTGCAAAAGTTATAGACAATTTGGAAAATCCTGATTTTGATATTCAGGCACAGCAAATGGAAGAAATTTCCCGCAAATCAATTGAAGATTCAAAAAATGCTATTCCGTATATTGTAAAAGATGTTTTCGGAAAGTTAATTGAAATTACAAACAAAGATACAACGGATTTGCCGGCTCCGACAGAAAAACAAGTTGAAATCAGAAGGAAAATAATTGCTAACTTTATTGCTGCAGAAGTCGCAAAACGTGATAACAAAGAAGTTAAACTTCCTTATCAATTAACGGAAGAAGAAGTTAATCTTGCCAACAGAATTACACCGATGGAACAGGCAGAAAGAAACAAAGAATACGCAATATACACAATTGGTATTCTGTCAAATGTTTACATAGGAGAAATTCAGAAGGAAACTGGAAACGTAGTACCGTTTACGGATGTTCCCGGAATGTCTGATATTGTAAATGCTCTCAGAGACAACCCGAATCCCGGGGTAAAAACAGCTGCTATAGACAGTCTGGCATATCTTGCAAGACCGGAATACAAAAATGAACTTGATACAATTTTCTCAATAGCTCAGGAAGACAAAAATCCAATCGTTGCAAGAACTGCAGCAAGAGCAAAACAATCACTGAATGATTAAAAACATAACACTTTCGTTTTACACACTACACAAAAAAGGACAGACAATTGTCTGTCCTTTTGAATTATAATTTATTTCAACCATAATTCATGTTAATATATTATCTGAGGTGTGGTATGAAAAAGACAAAACTTAATGAATTGAAAGACAAATGCCTTAACTGCTGCAAATGTGAATTAGGCAAAACCCGAAACAATATCGTTTTTGCAGACGGAAATCCTGATACTGCAAAAGCTATACTTATCGGTGAAGCCCCCGGAGAAAATGAAGACAAAACAGGAATTCCGTTTGTGGGACGCGCAGGGAAACTTCTTAATGAATTTCTGGAAAATGCCGGAATATCAAGAGAAAATGATTTATACATAATTAATACCGTCAAATGCAGACCACCTCAAAACAGGGTTCCGAGTGACAAAGAAAAGGAACTCTGTTCCGAATACCTTTTAAAACAAATTGAAATAGTAGATCCAAAAATTATAATTTTTTGCGGCGCAACTGCATTAAAATCTTTTTACCCGAAAAAAACACCTATTTCTAAAATCCGGGGCGAGGTTTTGGATTTAAAAGTCGGAAATAATACTGAAATAAGAAAATGCATACCGATTTTTCACCCTTCTTATCTTTTAAGATACCATTCTCTTGAAGAAGGGAGTCCGAGAGATCTTATGCTCAAAGACTTAAAAAAGATTAAACTGCTTATGAACAATTAATTTTTATGCTTCCGGTCTATTCCAATAAAACCTTTTTGTGCAATACTTAATGTATGATATTAAGAGCGTTAAATAAAATCAAAGAAGACATAAAAGTTATTTACGAAAATGACCCTGCCGCAAACAATATAGCAGAAGTTCTGTTTTGCTACCCCGGATTACAGGCTCTGATATCACACAGAATTGCACACAAACTCGCATACTGGGGAATTCCTTTTATTCCGAGATACATTTCATATCTTACACGAATAATCACAGGTATTGAAATTCATCCCAAAGCAAGAATTGGAAACAGAGTTTTTATCGACCACGGAGACGGAATAGTAATCGGTGAAACCGCTATTATAGGAGATGATGTGCTGATTTATCAGCAGGTTACTCTTGGCGGAACAGGCAAAGAACACGGTAAAAGGCACCCAACCATCGGCAACAATGTTGTTTTAGGTGCAGGAGCAAAAGTTTTGGGGAATATTACAATCGGGGATAATGTTCGTATCGGAGCAGGTTCTGTTGTTATAGAAGATGTCCCGCCGAACTGTACAGTTGTCGGAAACCCCGGAAGAATCGTAAAACAACAATTTATCAACCATGAAGGAATTTTGATGCACAACAGAATCCCTGACCCGATTAAGTGTGAACTTAACAGATTAAAGTATGAAGTTCAGGATTTAAAAAACAAACTGGACCAATAATAATGATTCAAGTGTAAATATGCAAATTTAAATTCCTTATAAACGGCAAAAAAAATTATGTTTTTGTTTTATAAAAAATATGAAGTGTGAAAGTATAACTCCTAATAATTTAACATATAAATCTTCCGTAAGGAAAACCGCAATAAAAAGCACTACAGCTGCAATTATCGGCGGCGGCATTCTGATGTCTCAAATGCCCGATAATCAGCCAAATTTTACCGAACGTTTTTTTAATTATATAAAAAATATTTTTTATAAATTAATCAATAATGCAAAAATATCAAAGAAAAAGAAAGAATACGACAAAAATTTACTTGATTACGAAAAAGATTTTATTAATAAAAAGCTGAACACATCAAATATAGATGTTTTTGATGAACTCATTAAAGACAGATACATGCTTGATACGGCAATATCTTCTCAGATAAATGAGCCTGAGACAGATATCATGCCGGAAGTTGAGACAATATTCAGAGACCCTGATATTCCAAAAGAGGAAAGAAAATACATCTTTCAACTAAAAAATGATAAAAATACAGATTTAAAATCAGCTTTAATTGATTATAAGTTTGCAGTACAAAAGCGTGATAAAATTTTTGACTTTATATCAAAATATAATCCTCAATCAAATCGGGAAGAAGATGTTGTAAGCGAAATAAAAGATTTTTACACTTCTTATAAATATTTTGAAAATTTCAGAAATGAAATTCATGATGTTGAAAATACAAAAATTCTGGTTAAAGATTTTCCGGATTCCGATTACATTTTAACAATGCTTAATTCTGAAACTCAAGAAAATTTTGATTTAAAGTTCAAAATTTTTAAGTTTATGGAAGAAAGAAATTTACTTGGTAATTTTTCCGCAAAGAGTTCTATGGGAGACAGCGAATATGCTTTCAACCACCTAAATGAACTCAATTTTGAATTAGCAAAAAAACTTATCATAACAGACAAATACATTCCGTATGAAATCGACAAAATCTTGGAAATAACTGACGAAAAAAATATTAATGCGTTAGAAAAAGTATGCCTTGATAAAAATATTATCAGTAAACGCATAGTGCTGTCTCATAACAGCATTCATTATGACAAAAAGTTTTTACAAAATATAAGACAAATTGATGCAGCAAATGCAGATACTATTTCTGCTTATTATGAACTGGAGAACAAAGGAATTACTTCAGTAGAAACGCTTATAAACCTTAAACCCGAGACAATAGAGCTTTCAAAAAAATATAACATTCCGATTTGTTTAGTAAAAACTAATACAATAAATGAAGACAATGCACACTTTATTCAAAGACTTGTTAAAGCAAAAGTTAAGGATACACTGATAGAAACTTTTGCGGAAGAATCACAAAAACGTCAGGGTAGAATTCTGCTGGAAACTCTTTTTGATGATAAAAGATTTAATGAATCTATGTTAGAAAAATTTCTTGATGAAATTCTTGATGACATTTTTGACACATTTAATAAACCCTATCATGAGAGAAAAAGCCTGCCTATTGAAACATTTAATAACATAATGGAGATTATAAGAACAAAGGAGCTTTCCGCAAAACAAATATTGACACTAACAGGAGATTTTCGTCCTCATCCTTTCAGAATTCCGGTTATTACAGCAATGTGCAGAGATAAAAATTTTAACAAAAAATATATTTTGCAGGCATTAGAAGCTATTCGGGAAGATAATACGGATTTTGCATTCAAACTTTTGGAACGAAAAAAAATATTAAACGAAGAAGAAATTATAAATATACTTAAACAATACGATGACCAAACAAACGACAAAGATGTATTAAATCTGATTGACAGCGGTGAATACCATAAACATCTTGAAATTAAACCGTATCCCGCCAAATTCTGGAGATATATTATTAAAACCGGCACCACACCGGATGCCATTCCTTTGTTTGAATATTATGCACGTACTGATAACCCGAATATTATTTCGGAACATCAACAACTTATAAAAGACGCTTTTTTAAACCGAAATATTCTTAAAGAAACTGATGAAGAACTTTCCGATAGTGATATTTACGACTATTTCAACGACCCCAAAGTTATTTATACTCTGGATTTAATCGGAAGAGGAAATTTAGAAGCAGTTTTCCCGCAAAAAATAACCGAATTTGACAATTATTGCTACGAAATCTTTGACAACAAACTTACCTCAAAACAACTGGATTTAATAAAAGAAGTCTTTAATCCGTCTAACACTGCTGCTTATCGCAAGCTGGAAGAAGAAGAAAAAGATTTGCAAAAAGAACTGGATAAATTTTTATCAGAACCTGAGCGAAAGCATATTAAAACTCTCAGGAAACAAGAACTCGCCATAAAAACACAGATAAAAACTTTAAAAAAGAAACTGAAAGAAAATGACAAAGAAATTTTGGCAGAAATAAACAAACTGACAAAAGCGTACAAACAAAAACACAATGAAATACAGCATATTTATTACAACAATTCAAACTCAAAAGAGATTTCAAAAATAATAACGAAAATAAACGCTAAAAACGAACAAAAGAAACAATATTTGTCCGAAAGAAAACAAAAAGATTCACCGCAGGAAGCTGCCGCAAAAGCAGAAATTCTGACTGCACTTTCCACTGCCGCAAAAAAAGCAGAAATGCAAAAGTACCTGAAAGTTCTGAATGATAACAAACAATGGAATAAAGAAATGGATAAAGAAATATTCAAAATTCTCAAGATTCCTTATTCTGAAAAGTTATCGCAAAAATTGGATTTAATAAATTCAAAACAGTTTTCTAAATTACTCGTTTCGCTTATGTATGATGACGAAGAAAACCTTTACTACAGAGACAAACAGTTTTCCGAAAACTTGGAAAAACTTGTAAGAATTATATCTAATGATATTGATTCACCAATAGAAAATATTATTGATAAACTTCCGCAAAACGAAGTGACAAAATTCTATCTGGAAAAAATTAATATTAACTATGAAAAATTAACAAAGTTTGATAAAAATTCCGTTGTATTTGTAGAAACAGAACTTGATTCCGACAGTGCAAAAAACGCCGTTATCAGGAATCTGGAAGAAGACTTAAATGATGAAAAATTTAACCTGCTTCCGGATGAGGTTGTAGAAGGTATCAGAAAAAGGATTCAAAAATCAGGAATTGATTTTAAAGAAATTAAAAAGACAAAATATGATGCAGTTGGTTTTGCAGAAAGAACATCCTTATACTTACAGCTTGTAAAAAATGATAAACCGATAGAATTTTCCGATGCTGCAAAAGTTATTTCCGCTATAAAAGAAGAAATGAATACAAACAAATTCTGGACAACACCAAACGCTGATTTACAAACAGAAGACGCGCGTCAGTTTTTATACAGCCACCTTGTAAATCAAAGAAGTGAAGATGTTAAACGTGCAAAATCAATAAAAGCAAACAAAACAAAAAAGCTTGAGATAAGAAAAGTTGATATGTACAATATTAAAAAAGCACTTTCCTTAGGCAATGATGCTCAATGCTGCACAGCCTTAGGGGCAATTTCAAACGAATGGACAGCACCAAACTATATTATGAACAAATTTATTGGCGCGATAGAAATAACCGATAACGGAAAATCCGTCGGAAATACAATGTTCTATTTTGCTTATGTGGACGGCAAACCATCACTAATTTTGGACAATATAGAATTAAAAACACAATACCAAAATAACAACAAAATCCGTGACGGTTTCATTGAATACGCAAAAAAACTGTGTGCTCAAATCGGACGCCCTGATTTGGAAATCTATGCCGGCCCTAACAGACACAAAGTTGATTTTTCCGGATTTGAAACAGCAGAACACAATATTGATATTATCGGAAATTCAGGAACAGACAGAATATATTTGGACATTATATCAGGCGATACCGTTATTGCCGGAGGTCAGAACAATATTTATAAAAAATTAAGCCTTTATAAACTTTATGCATAAATAAGTATTCTTAAATATTTATATTTTCATTATAAAAATCGTCAAACCTGTCTTCAAGAATTGCCTGTCTGGCTTTTTTTGCAAAATCAATAAGAAACTTTATATTATGAATAGACATTAAAGCCTGACCTGTGCCTTCAGAACACTTGTATAAATGCCTGATATAAGCTCTGGAATGATTCTTGCAGGCATAACAATCACAGTTTTCATCCAGCGGCAGTGAGTCTTCCTGAAATTTTGCATTCTTAATCTGCTCTTTACCATGACTTGTAAAGAAAGAACCATGCCTTGCGTTTCGTGTCGGCAAAACACAATCAAACATATCAATTCCGCGTTTAATACCGTCCAGCAAATCCTCCGGAGTACCAACTCCCATAAGATATCTTGGTTTATTTTCCGGTAAAAGCGGTGCAGTAATTTCAAGGAAATGATTCATCGTTTCTTTGTCCTCACCCACACTTAATCCGCCGATTGCATAACCGGGGGCATCAATTGAAGAAACAAATTCGGCACTTTCTTTTCTTAAATCATCATAAAAAGCACCCTGACATATCGGAAACAATGCCTGATCTTCACGTGTTTTAGCTTTCACACACCTTTCAAGCCATCTGTGAGTTAATTCCATAGCCTCTTTTGCTGTTTTATAGTCACACCCGAAGGGTGCACACCAGTCGAATGCCATTATTATATCCGCACCGATTGCCTGCTGAATTTCCATTGAAATTTCAGGACTGATGAAATGTTTTTTACCATCTTTTGGATCACGAAACTCCACACCTTCTTCTGTTATTTTCCTGAGATGCGCAAGAGAAAACACCTGAAAACCGCCCGAATCGGTAAGAACCGGTTTTTGCCAATTCATCCATCCGTGAATTCCGCCAAATTTTTCAATGAGTTTATGCCCCGCTCTCAAATACAAGTGGTAAGAATTTCCGAGGATAATCTGCGCTCCTGTTTCATACAAATGATGATTTGTCAAAAGTTTTACCGTTGAATTTGTTCCTACAGGCATAAATATAGGGGTTTCAATATCACCATGGGGAGTATGCAGAATCCCCGCGCGTGCACCGGTTTTTGAATCTGTATGTACCAAAGTGTAATTAAAAAATGCTGATGTCATATCTTGCCTCTTATAAGAGTCTAACAAAAATATAATACGGGGTAAACAATAAAGGAATAAATTTTGGTGATATAATTAGAAATAGAATTAAGGAGAAAGAGATGAAAGCAATCGTTTTTGATAAAGAATTGAAACTGGATACAAATTATAAAAAGCCTGAACCGAAAGCCGGAGAAGCACTAATAAAAGTAAGTATGGCAGGAATTTGCAACACTGATTATGAAATAACCAAAGGATATATGGGCTATGTAGGAATATTGGGACACGAGTTTGTGGGTATTGTAGAAAATGTAAACAGTACAAAGCCGGAAGAACTTGCTTGGAAAGGTAAAAGAGTTGTTGCAGAAATCAGTTACGGCTGTGACTCTCCGGATTGCGAATGGTGTGCAAAAAAGAATTACCGCCATTGTCCGAATCGCCACACACTCGGAATATGGAAGAAAGACGGATGTTTTGCGGAATATATGACAATGCCTGTTAATGTACTATTTGAAGTTCCCCAAAACGTTCCTGACGAGCAGGCTGTTTTTGTTGAACCATTAGCGGCTGCGTGCGAAATAACGGAACAACTTCACATTGAACCTGCACAAAAAGTTTTGGTTTTGGGTGACGGAAAACTCGGACTCACGACAGCATTAGCTTTGAGCGCACAGAATCTTGACGTTTTACTTGTCGGAAAACACAAAAACAAACTTGATATTGCAGAAGCTCAAGGAGTGAAAACAGCGTTACTGCAGGAATTCAAACAAGAAAAAATATATGATGTTGTTGTTGAAGCAACCGGTACCGCTTCAGGTTTTGAAACTTCAATGGGCTTAACAAAACCGAGAGGAGTTTTGGTTCTGAAAAGCACCGTTGCTACAGGGAAAGAACTTAACCTTGCACCTATAGTTATTGATGAAATTACTGTTTTAGGCTCAAGATGCGGTCAATTCGGACCGGCGTTAAGACTGCTGAAAAACAACCGAATTGATTTTAAACCGTTCATTTCCGGAATTTATTCTATAGATGATGCTTTGGAAGCATTTGAGGCTAACAAGTCTAAAGAAAGCCTAAAAATATTGATAAAAATGTAAGTTAAATCAGCGCAGTTGAAATTTATTTATGTTTTTGGTTTAATAATTCTTGGATTTTGACAATTGAATATGCCGATGTGATGGCTGACCGTAGCGATAACAGAGGCGATAATGTGAGGAAATTGGTACCGTAAGAGCGGAGAAATATAGATATACCGATTCCATCACATAAGAAAAAGATTTATGTATTTTGACAATTGAATATGCCGATGTGATGGAATTGGTAGACGTGCCAGACTCAAAATCTGGTGTAGGCAACTACGTGCCGGTTCGACCCCGGCCATCGGCATTTTTTAAAAAACTATATAACCGTTTTTTAATAATTTTTCACCGACTTTCATATACATCGCTCCAAAAAGGTTTTAGACACATATTTAACAAGCAGGTATACGTTATACGCTTTTTTTTATGCCCTTTTGATTTCAAATCCCCGAACCCATACACAATATAAGGAACAAACTGATTTCCGATTTCCTGCGCAAAAGGTTCCGTATACTCTTTTTTTACCGTTATATGAACCTTTTCAAGACAATTTTGGGAGGCATAATTCTTTTCTGCAAACTTTGAATACTCGCTCGCACCTGCAGGCATTATTACTAATAACAGCAAAATAAAGAATCGTTTCATAAATTTATCATATTATTTTATTTTGCCTTAGCAATTAGACAACGGGGGAAAATAATGCTAACCCGCGGGACTTGATGATGCAAGACAGGTTATATCCTTAATTCCGGCAGAATGCAGACTTGTTATCATTTCTTCAAAAGTAACTCCTGTTGTACAAATATCATCAATAATGAGAATCGGACACCCAAGGTCTTTTGATTTATCAACTTCAAAAGCGGATGCAAGATTGAGCATTCTTTCTTTGCGTGACAGCTTGTATTGAGGTTTTGTATCCTTAATTCTTCTAATCAGTTCAGTATTAAGTGTATCACCTGAAAGTTTGCAAAACTCTTCCGCAACGAGTTCCATGTGATTGTATTTTCTCTTTTTAATCCTGTTTTTGTGTAAAGGTACAGGAACAACCTGAAACTTTTTCTCAAGTCCAAGTTTTTGAAAATATTCATACATAAATTTTGCAAGATAGTATGCAAGCTCTTTTTGGTTGTGATACTTAAGCCCTCTGATAAGTTTCTGTAAAGTTTTTTCATAAATTCCGCATGTATAAATATCAACTCCGAAAATAATTCTGTTTGCGTTTACTGGAGCAAGTATAAGTTCTTCAAAACAATCGGGACACATTTTTAAGGAATATTTTGATTTCCCGCAAAAATAACACCTGCGCCTGTATATTAAATCCAAAAGAGACGAAATAAAATTCTTCATACTTGAATTATACCAGATATAACACTAAAGAAAACATTTTGACATTAAGCTTCAATCATAGTATCATTTTTCCGGCGGAGATATTTTATGGCAGAGAATTTTGAATTCCTAAAAAAAGTTGATAAAGATTTGTTTGAAATAATAAGCGATGCTGAAAATTTGTATCGCAATGAATTTTTCGAACAATGCATGACCCAGACCAGAAGGTTTGGTGAGATTGTATGCAAAAATGTTCTTGGAAGCAGACGCACAACTGAAATTACATTTGATTCCATGCTCGCAACTCTAAAAGATTGTTCACTCGGCGGAAATCTTCAGGAAAAAGAATTTGTAAATGATTTGTATTTCTTAAAAAAACACGGAAATGAAGCAGCGCATTCCTTCAAAGTTAAACAAGACGGCATGGAAGCTCTTGAATGCTTAAAAACAGCTTTTGAAGTTGCAATAAGTTATTGTGTATATTCCTGCAAAACTTCCCGCTCAATTTTGGATTTACAATACGATACCGAACTTTTACTTACAGGTAAAAAATCAAAAAAATCACTTGCACAAAAATACTCGGAAGAAAAAACAAAGAGTGAAAAGAAATCCAAAAATAAAAAAACGACAGTTCAATATTGCAGTGTAAAATCAGAAAAACGCGAAAAAAAGCATATCTTTTGGATTCTCGTCAGTATTTCCGCTTTGATTTCCGCTATAATGCTTTTATTTCTTTTAATAATTTAAATAACAGCCTCAAACTTGTCTGTCCTTGTACGCATTAAAGAAACAGCAGCCTGTGAATTCAGAAAATTCAACGCTCCCATAAAGCTTTTTTTGTTTGATAAAGCAGAACGTGCTTCTTCCATATTATTTTTAACAACAGAAGCTGTCATCTGTTCCTGAACAACTCTTCCTTGCTCAATTGCGCGCGGTTTAAGTTCTCTCTGAGGAAAACCTATCTCACTGCGAGGTTCTCGGGTTGGCTCTTTTATTTCTTTTGCTGAATTTTCTTTTGCTAATGCTTTTTCCTCTGCTGCCTGAACAATTTGGGAAAACGGATTATTTTTACTTACAAACGATTCTCTTGCAACATCCATAACATCAGATTGAACAGTTTCATTCAGCGCCTGTGAGCGTTCGCGGGCACGATTGAATATCATCTCCTTAAGAGCATTTGCTTCGTTTCTGTTTACAAAAGAATTTAAGTTGTAGCTCATATAATCGTCCTCTTATATATATAAAAACACAAATGTTAAGAAAATTGACAAAGCGATATATAAATTATATATAATTGTTACATAACTTAACATTTCCGAGCATGGCGCTTTTGAATAGCATTATTAACTCTTTTCGGAGTTTTTATCAAAATAATCGGTTTAAAAAGGTTGAATTTATTGATTTTATTATTTGTTTTTTTGCGGGTTTTGATGTACAATAAAATTGCTATTTATATTTCGGCTAGTGTAAAATCTTAACAGGAAGGATTTAACCGACCTGTTTTCTTTTGCCCGATGATACACGAGACTATATGCCTGATTAGGGAATTTATTTATTTTGCGGGAATTTTATTATGTATTTGTTGTGATAAATTCCGCATATAAATCAGAAAGTTTGAACACGCTAATCAAAGAGGCGCAGAACGGTGATGTTCGCGCTTTGGAAGAACTTTTGCGCCGGATACAGAAAAATGTATTCGGTATGTTCAGCTATCTTGCAGACAAAAGACAAGACGTTGCGGATTTAACACAGGAGGCGCTATTTAAGACAGCCCGTTCAATCAATACGCTCAAAGAACCCAATGCCTTTAAATCATGGTTAAATCACATTGTTACAAATACTTATTATGACTATTTAAAAAAACATTCCCGCGATATAAATGAAGAACATGATGACAGCAAATTGATGGAAATAAAGGATAAAATCGGATGTGAACCCGGTGAAAAATGTTTGTTTTCAGAGATGGACAAACTCATTAAGGCGGCGCTTTTGAGCCTTCCGAATGATTTAAGGATTGTTATTATTCTGAGAGAATACGAAGGTTTAAGTTATGAAGACATATCAAAAATAACCCAAACAACACTTGGAACCGTGAAATCCAGAATTTCAAGGGCGCGGCTAAAGTTGCAGAAAGAATTAAAAGAATTTATATAAAAGGAGATATTTTATGGAAATAACTTGTGTTCAGATGGATGTATTGCTATCGTTTTACATAGACGGAGAGCTTACATTATCTTTAAAAGATAAAGTTGAAGAGCATTTGCAAAAATGCCCGACATGCCGTGCAAAGTATAATATTTTGAGTTCCTTATTTAAAGATATGAGTGAAGAAACCGAAGAGGAAGAACCATATCATACAAGACAGTACAAAAGTTTTCAGAACAATCTTTCCGCATACATAGACAATGAACTTTCACCGGAAGAGAATATCAAAATAAAGAAATATACTATTAATAACAAAAAAGCCCGCAAAGAGCTGGAGGATAATTATCAAATACGCAAATTAATGAAAAATTCTTTCAAAAAAGCAAAAGGCGAAACCAGACCTGATTTTTCAAAAAGCGTTTTGAAACAAATGAACCTTGAAGACAGAACAAATTTTTCATTTAATCCGCTTGTAAAAGTAGGATTTGCATTTTTTATGACTGTTCTTTTTCTGAGTATAATAATACTTTTTTCACTTTCGATGTAAAAACAGAATAAGAAGTAAATTGAAAGTGAGTAAAATTCAATAAATAAGATAACAGATAAGTAAGCGGCGTGCATCTTAGTGCGCGCCGCTAATTTACAGCTGCCTTCTACACGAGAGAAGGCAGAAAATCAATTTGAACCGTAAGGGCGAAAATTAGATTTTCGAATGGAGGTCAAATTTTGGCAGACTGAAGTCTACCCTACGACTCCTCTCCGGCGGAAGAGGGCTCAGTTGTAGGCGACTGCAGAGCCGTACAACTGTGGGTGAGGGTTTATCTTATTTATTGACCGGTTGAAGTTCTAAACCCAGAACAATAAGTTAATAAGAGTTAAGTTATTTCGAGAACTCTATTTCATCATCTTTTGTACCTATTTTAATAACATCGCCGTCAATAAACTTTTGCGCCAAAATAAGTTTTGAAAGCGGATTTTCAACCAGTTGGCGAATTACACGTTTAAGCGGTCTTGCACCGTATATAGGGTTAAACCCTCTGCGAGCAAGAAGTTCTTTTGCATCTTCTGTAATCTCACAAGACATATTATGGTCGCCAAGTAATTTTTGCAGATGTTCTATCTGAATATCAACAATAGAAGACAATTGATCCATTGTTAAACCTTTGAAGAATATTGTTTCATCTACTCTGTTAAGGAATTCCGGTTTAAAGCGTTCTCTCATTACAGCGTTTACTTTTTCCTTTGTTTCTTCAAAATTTCCGCCGGCATTATTGATAGAATCTTCCAAAATAATGTCGCTGCCGATATTTGAAGTCATAATGATAACCGTATTCTTAAAATCGACAGTTCTTCCTTTCGAATCCGTCAAACGTCCGTCATCAAAGATTTGGAGCATAATATTGAATACGTCAGGATGTGCCTTTTCAATCTCGTCAAAAAGAACTACCGAATACGGTTTTCTGCGAACAGCTTCTGTTAATTGTCCGCCTTCTTCATACCCGACATATCCTGGAGGCGCACCGACAAGCCTTGCAACGTTATGTTTTTCCATATATTCAGACATATCAATACGAACAATAGCGTCTTCGTCATTGAACAAAAATTCTGCAAGAGTTTTTGCAAGTTCTGTTTTACCTACACCTGTCGGTCCCAAGAAAATAAACGTACCAATAGGACGTTTCGGGTCTTTCAATCCCGAACGCGCACGACGTATAGCGTCAGAAACAGTATTAACAGCTTCTTCCTGACCGATTAATCTTTTGTGCAAAACATCTTCCATACGGAGAAGTTTTTGCATTTCACTTTCTACAAGCTTTGTAACAGGGATTCCCGTCCACTTGGAAACAATTGCCGCAATATCATCTCCGTCAATTTCTTCCTTTAAAAGACGATTTTCGCTCTTTTCCTTACCCTGAATTGATTGAAGCTTCTTTTCTAAATCCATTAACTTGCCGTACTTAAGTTCCGCAGCAGTCTGTAAGTCTGTATTGCGTTCAGCTTCAGCAATTTGGTTTTTGACTTTATCAATTTCTTCTTTTATGCCGGCTTCACCGGTAATTGTATTTTTTTCTACTTCCCACTGAGCTTTTAATTTATCAATTTTCCCCGCCAATTCGTCAATTTCGGAAGTCAATTTATCAATCTTTGCAATACTTTCCGGAGAAGTTTCTTTTTTGAGAGCTTCTCTTTCAATTTCAAGCTGAATTTTTTGTCTGAGCATAACATCAATTTCCTCAGGCATTGAATCAATTTCAATACGCAAAGCGGATGCTGCTTCATCAATAAGGTCAATTGCTTTATCCGGTAAGAATCTGTCTGTTATGTATCTATCGGAAAGTTGTGCTGCCGCAATCAAAGCACTATCCAAAATTCTGACTCCATGGTGAACTTCGTACTTACCTTTCAACCCTCTCAAAATAGAAATTGTATCTTCTACTGACGGCTCATCCACAAGTACCGGCTGAAATCTTCTTTCAAGAGCAGGGTCTTTTTCAATGTATTTGCGGTATTCGTTCACTGTTGTTGCGCCGATTGTTCTGAGTTCGCCTCTTGCAAGCATAGGTTTAAGCAGGTTTCCTGCATCCATTGAACCCTCTGTCGCACCTGCGCCGACTACTGTGTGAAGTTCATCAATAAACATTACAATTTCACCGTTTGATTCCTGAACTTCTTTTAATACCGCTTTTAACCTTTCTTCAAATTCTCCTCTGAATTTTGCACCCGCAACCAAAGCGCCTAAATCAAGAGAGATGAGTTTTACTTCTTTCAAACTCTCAGGGACATCCCCTCTTATGATTCTCTGCGCAAGTCCTTCTACTATTGCAGTTTTACCGACTCCGGGTTCTCCTATCAGCACCGGATTGTTTTTTGTTCTTCTGTTCAAGACTTGAATAATACGTCTTACTTCCTCGTCTCTCCCGATTACGGGGTCAAGCTTACCCTTTCTTGCACGTTCCGTAAGGTCAGTTGAATATTTTTCAAGAGCCTTCATATTTTCTTCTGCATTTTTATTGTCCACTTTTTTGTTACCTCTTATTTTTTTCATTGCTTGTAAAACCGAATTAGAATTAACACCAAACCTTTTTAACAGCTCGGTTATATTTACACCGCCTTCCAATTTTGTCATAGCAATCAATATACATTCTATTCCGATAAACTCGTCTTTAAGCGTTTGTGCTTCTTGTGTTGCAATCTCTAAAAGTGCATTTGTATCGCGTGACAAAAACACCTGCTGTGAGGCATTCCCGACAGCTACTGTCGGAAATTCCTTAATCTTTGAAACGATTTGATTTATAAAATTCTGATTAAGAAGTTTAAGCTCCTGCAAATAATCTTTTGCAATTCCTTTATCTTCAATCATTGCAAGCATAATATGTTCAGGTTGAACTTCTGTATTTTTATAAAAATCTTTCTTTGCGTTTGCCGCAAAAATAATTTCCTGAGAATAGTTTGTAAATTTTTCAAAATTAATCATAATTTTAACTCCGTACATTATTATTTTAATGTCATTTTCAAAAAATCAAGAAAATTTAACGGAAAATTAATAATTCAGAAAAACTTATGCACAACAAAACCTCCAAAAGGCAATGTCAGAAAACATTTGCACCAGAATTTCCAAATTACATATTTTTATCAACTACAACTTTATGAAGTCCTTTAGGATGGTCTACATTCCTGTGAAGTTTTAATGCGATTTCCAGCGCAAGCTGCTGGCAAATTAGAACATTTGCAAACATTTGCTGAATCTCATTTTCACATTCAACATTTATATGAAAATCAGGACAAATTTTATCCGAACTCCGCCCGATTACGACAAGGTATGGATTGTAGTCTTTTTTAATTTTATTCAAATTATCAACAGAACGCGAAGGAATTTCGTCTACAGCAATGTATATAAGTGTAGATTTGTTATTCAAAACGGCAACATGCCCGTGCATAAATTCTCCCAGAATTGCAGCTGAAATATTTTTGTAAGAAGTCTCTTTTGTCTTTAGAGCAGCCTCTTTTGCAAGAGAATAAGAAATTCCGTCTGCGGTTATAATTATAACATTTTCTTTTTTGAGTTTCTGTGCAAGTTTCTTTATCTCATCGCGCTTTGCCAACGCTTTTTCCAAAATAATAGGAAGATGAATGAGAGAATCTTTGTATTTTTGTGTTCCCTCCGTACCGTTTACGTTTTCAATAAGTTTGAGCGATATAAGTATGAGACAGAGCATTTGAGACGTAAATGACTTTGTTGCGGCAATTCCCTGTTCAACTCCGGCAAAACACGCAACTTTGTAGTCGCATTTTTTCCAAATTGTTGAGTTTTCGTTGTTTGTAATGCAAAGAGTTGCAAGTCCGGCTTTTTCTTTAACCATATCAACAGCTTTGAGGGTATCACTGGTTTCGCCTGACTGTGTAATAAAGATATAGAGCGTGTTTTCATCATGAGGTATTACGCTTTTTAAGAGAAATTCACTTGAATAAATTGCACGGGATTCTATACCGGAAAATTTTTCAAGTAAATCTACCGCAAACCTTGCACAATGGTATGAAGAACCGCTTGCTACAAGAACAATTTTTCTTATATGAGACGGTAAATCAATTTTAATCTCTCCTGTTTCAGGATTTATATACCTCATAAGAATATACGGGACAATCTTTGCCTGTTCTGCAATTTCCGTTTCCATATTGGTTTTAGGCTTTTTGAAAAACATCACTCTCTTTACCTCACTTTTCTATTTTAACATAAAATTTGTATGATATAATCTTTATTAAGATAAATTTGGAGAAAACTATGTTTAGCACTGATATTATTTATGACGTCGTTACTTTTTCAATCGGAGATACAAAAGCAGGAACAAAAATGGGTAAACTACAACTAAAAGACCATAAAACAGAAGAAGTTCTGAACTGTATTCTCTGGGAAGAAGCTCTGAACAGAATGGATTCCAAGCTCTTTAGGAGCGGTAACCAGCTCAGAATAGTATCAGGCTCTTTTAACGAAAAATATAATAACTGCCTTGTAACAGCATTGGAACTTATAAAAGAAGCCAAAACGGGGCTTGATGAGAAAGAACGGGAAGAAGAATTTTCAAAATTAGTTGAATACATTGAAAAAATTACGGACGAAAAATTAAAAGACTTTGTTTCCGGAATTTATAAAGAAAACAAAGAAAAAATATTAATCTCGCCTGCCGCAAAACTTATGCACCACAACTATATCGGCGGGCTTATGGTGCATACGCGGGAGTGCTTGAAATATGCAGATGCGGTTATGGATGCTGTTTTTCAAAGAATAAACCGCAATGATGTCTATGCTGCATGTCTTCTGCATGATATAGGCAAAATTTTTGAGTATAAAATTGATACCGAATCCGGACTGATAGATTACGACGAAGAATTCAGAAAAGAATGGATAACCCATTCACAATACGGGTTCTCATTATGTATGAATGCAGGGTTCAAAAAGGTTGCAAAAATGATAGCCGCACACCACGCAAGAGCAGATTGGGGTGCTATTGTAGACTTAAATGAAAAAGATTTGGAACCGATTTATTATTTGATTCACCATATTGACGACCTTTCCGCAAAATTCGGAAAAATTAATGTTGCAATGCTCGGGTAGAATAGAGTGGGTTTGTTAAAAACTAACCTGACTGCGGAATAACCGTCCAAATCTTCTTGGTAAATATAAAATCACAGATTATCATCATTAACTTCGATTAAAATATCTTTAATTTTGCAATTAAAAAATTTTGAGATTACTTCCAGCATATTTAACGTATAATTGTAATGTTTTTCGCTAAATAATTGGTTTACCGTTTTTTTACTTAAACCTGTCGCTTTAATAATTTCTTCTTGTGTATATTTTTTTATCCAACGAACATTATATAAGTTAACTATATACATATTATAAGTATATAATTCAAGATTATACTTGAAAAATAATAAGCTTATTGTAAAGTAACAGTCGGTTTGAGAAGAAAGAACACATACTTTGAGAATGTAAAAAGGCACAAGGGTTGTATTTTATATTTTGATACGTTATAATGAAAGTGTACTCAAGCTCAAATGAGATAGGGCATAAGCCTGCTAGACAGGTTCCCTTAGTACAAAAGCAAGTAAGTGTATGCTTTATGCATACACTTTTTTTAATGTATAATACAAGTATGAACGAGAATTTTTTTCAAGAGTTTTCAGATATTTATTGCAGACTAATGCGTTTAGAGATTTTAATGAAGAAAAAATTGATTTCTTCTTTGCTTGGATATTATAAGGAAGATGTTATCAATGAATTTGACAAATTTTTCTATAACAAAACTCGTATGAAAAGATACGATAATAAAACCGGAAATGGTTTTTTATCAATTTTGAAAAACCCGCAGATAACAAAAGATTCCAAAAAGTTTATAAAAATCATAAATATTATGTATTTATCAGATGTTTTATTTATTGTACTTTGTTGCGAGCAATTTCGTAAACAAGAAATTATTGAAAAGTTTTATACAAATATTCCTGAAAAATACGGGAATTTGATTAAAAACAGACAAATTCTTTTAGATTTAAGGAATACTATTGCCCATTATAATATCAGGGATTATGTACAAAATAAAACGACCTATCTTGAAGTTTTAAATATATTTGAAAAACATATCTTATAAAAAATTATGCAACAAAAATACATATAGCATGTGTTAAAATGAATTTATATAACAATTAATGGATTGTATATGCATAATTAACGCATTTATATTTTATTTAAATTTTTTAAAATAAAAATATGGATGTAAAAAGAGAATTGGGATTGAAAATTAAACGCTTAAGACAGAAAGAAGGCTTAACACAAGAACAGTTTGCTGAAAAAATTGGTGTTGCAACAAGAACTCTTGCAGGAATTGAAATCGGAGAAAGTTTTGTATCCGCTCAAACAATTGAAAATATTATGAAATATACAGGCATTACCTTTGAAGATTTTATAATATCAAGTCATTTACGCCCAACAAAAGAATTGATAAAAGATATATATGATTTTATTGATAAAATAAAAGATGATAGAGAAAAAATAGAAAGTATCTATAAAGTTATCAAATCACTATCTAATGAATAGTTTATGTGTTTATTTTGCATAATTTTGTAAATATTTGTAACAATATCGCATAAACCACGCAATTTTTATTTCTTAAATTTTTTTATATATATGTAGATTTTACATAAAAATAAAAAGAAAGCGAGGATTTTATGGCACCAAATTTAGACAAATTGTTTAATAGATTTCAACAAAGATTGGATTATGAAAAATGTGTAAGGGAGAATTTAAATACTCCTGTTGGAATAAATACACCAATTACAGAAGAAAATAAGGCTGAAGTTCTAAAAGCAAGACAAATTGCAATGCAAAAAACCGGATATAAACCTACTAATATTTTCGACCAGTTAAAAACATACGGAGAAGATGTTTATGGGAATGCCAGATATTCACCATATGAATTTCCTGTAAATGTAATTAACTAGAAATTATTATATTTGTTTATTAAATAAAATTGGTAAGGTGTGGCAAGAGTTGTCACACCTATTAATATTTTCTTACCTATTTGTGTTCTTTTGTGTAATTTAGATTTTGTAGGTCTTTAAGGCAAATATTTACCTTTTCAAAAGTCTTTTTGCGGACATTTTTGTTACCAAAACCGGACATTTCGGACTTTTTTAATCAACCAATTTCCGACCTTATATAATCGCTAGAACTTACTAAAATTAGCACTCCTACCGATTCAGAATATTCATCCCTTCCGAGCAAATTACCTATTAAAAGGTACCTGTCGCTATACACCACTTTCCCAAAATTATCAAAGTAGTGTCTTTTATCAAAAGTCCTGTCGCTATACAGTAAAAGAACATGCAGTTTGACTATTTTGTACACATGAATTGACCTTGTGGAATCCGAACCCACAAATTTTATGTTAAAATCTTTTTATGAAAGAGTTTAAAGATTTTCAAGAGTTTTATAATTATGGTTATAATTTAGTTTCTAATATAAAATCTAAAACTAATGGCTTTCTTGCAGGAGAAAGAGTAGAATATGCAAGAAACAATGTATATAAATCAGATTTAAGAGGATTTATAAAAATTGGATTTATCAGCAAAGATGTAATGACAATACTTGATACAAATAGCAATATTTTAAAATTTTCTATTGAAAATTTAGTAAAGAATTTACTTGTACATTCTGATGTAACTTTTGAAGATTACAAAAGAATTCCGTTAATTTCATCAAAACCTGACAAAATAGTTAAGTCAAAAAATGGTTATGATGTAATGTTATTCAAAGCAGACAATAAATTCTATAAATTAGTTATTAAAATAACCAAAAATAAAGACGAAAACTATATAAAATCGTTCCATTTATTAGACCAAGAACGATACGAAAAATATTAGCCAATAAAAAAGATAGCTTTGATTATGTGGACTTAGCTTTCCCACTGTCACCAGTTGGTCCGGTTGCAAGATTTACCGTATCAAAACTATCTATTTATATTATAAAGGATTTTATTAATTTTTCAACGGGGATAAATGGCGTTTTTGTAAACTTTTGTAAATTGCTTTCAAAAATTATACGAAGACCTTACCAAAAATATTACAACGTTATAATAAAAATTTAGCCTTATATTATCATTTTTTCTGCTTTTTCATAAAGACTTAAACCATCCAAAATTACACACACAATATTTATGCTATAATTTTCCTTGAAAGAAGGGAATTAAGTGTATGAATAATTATTGGAAAATTTTTGGATATACAATCGGCGTAATTTTACTTGCTTTGTATGCAGGATTTTTATTTATTCTTCCGCGGGCTGTGGATTTGAATCAATATAAACCGCTCGTTCAGGATTTAGCCAAAGAGCAGGCTAAATTAGATATTAATTTTGAAAATCCTAAAATAATTACAACTCCGCTTTTAGGCGCAGGGATTAAGGTTGATGACATTAGCATTAAACTTCCTGACGGCTCACTTTTATTTTCGGCAGAAAGTTTGAAAACAAGAATTTCTATCCCTTCTGTCTTCTTAATGACAGTAAAGGTTTCCTGTTTTGAAGTTGAAAAACCGTTTGTCAATCTTGAAATTGCTAAAGATAACAAGGATTATAAAATTGTTAAACTTGTTGAAGATATCTTAAACGAAAACAAGGAAAAAACTCTCGGCGAGGAAAAAATTGAAGAAGAAAGCTGGTTCAATCCGGCTTGGATAAGAATTAAAGTTCCTGCCGTAAAACTTCATAACTACAAAGTTTTGATTACGGATTTGAACACAAAGCACTACCTTGATTTGCACGGGGACGAACTCATCGCCGGATATTTTAACGGTAAACGTGCAAAATTAAAAACTTACGCAGAATTATTCAGTGACGAAAACAAAAATTTAACAGCAAATATTGATATAAATACATTTATCCCGAAATCAGAACCGACACTGGATTCAGAGGATGACCCTGCAGAAAGAATTGATATTCCTTTCATAAACCCTGTATCTATGTACAGAAATTATGATTTGAAAGCAAATCTTGATACAAAATTAAGAGTAAACACTCATAAAGACGGAAGCATAACTTCATTCGGACATTTTAATATTGAAGGAATAACCCTAAAAGTTTCGCATTTAAAACTTCCGGAAAGCTATCTAAGAGTAAAAACATTCGGCTCTACGCTTGATATGGACACAAACATTTATGCTGCTCCGGAGCAAAACATTCAGCTTTTGGGTAAACTTAATTACAGCAAACATCCGAAAATAGATATGAATATTAAAACAGGTGAAATCAAATTTAACGACATGCTGATTTTAACCCGTGCATTTTTAGATTCTCTGGGAATTCCGCATGAACTTTCGCAAATCAAGGCAGACGGTACTCTTGTTTCAGATTGCTATATAAAAACCAACTTCAAAAAACTTAAATCCAACGGCTTTGTAAAAATTCAAAACGGCGGGCTTTCAGTAAGAAATCTGGGACAGGTTTTATCAAAAGCAAATATCAATGTAATTCTGGATGACAGCATTCTGGCTCTTAAAGATTCCAGTCTGTTCGTACACCAATCAAAAGTTTACGCTGACGGAAGTATTAATGAAAAATCAATTGCGGATATTAAGATTAAAACTGAAAAACTGCCTCTTCCGGTTTTATTTAATGCATTTGCGCCGAAAAATATTCGCGATGCGTATAATTTCCGTTCGGGAGATGTCACTCTGGATTTACTTTTGAACGGGAAGCTTAAGGACATTGTAGGGGCAGCAAACTTTGAACTTGATAATTTAAATCTCGGTGACAGAGCAAACAATTTCACAATCAAAGATTCAAAACTCGCAGGTGAATTCATCTGTGATACAAAAGCAAAATCTTTGACAGGAAAAGTTGATAATAACGCATTCGCTCTTCAGCTTCCAAAAACAGGCTCTTCAATTTCAATACCTAAATTAGAAGTGGGAATTGCAGATAAGAATGTCACAATTAAAGAAAACGAAATTTTATTTAACGATAAATCAAAACTTAAATATTCAGGTGAAATTCTAAATTATGAAAAACTTAATAAAATCAGCTTTGTAACGCAGGGTTCAATAAATACCGATGACATGATTAAACTTATCGGCAGAGAATTTAAAATGTACATAAATTCCAAAGGTGAAATTCCCGTAAAAGTAACTATAGACGGAAATAAAAAAAAGCAAACCCTTGTTGCGCAGGCTCTTGCGGACAAAGACAATTATATAACACCGGTTGAATTTACGGAGCTTGGCGGAAAACAAACATCACTTCAAACTGTTGTCGATTTCAAACCGCACAGAATAAAAATTAAGAAAACCGGACTTTTTACAAGAACAGTAACGGTTGATGATAAAGGAAACGAAATAATAAATCTTGACAGCATTCTGGATATTGACGGAACTATTGCGGGTGACAGAATAAATCTCATAAAAGTCAATATGCCGAAAAATTTGAGCGGTAAGATATTCGTATTTCCGCGTTCAACATTCCTTACGGACAAATCAAACCTGTTTATATTTGGTGCATCAGCATCTCCAATAATCAGAGGCAGTATAAACATAAAAGAAATCAATATTCCGGAGCTTTTAATGTCGCTGGAAAACTTGAATCTCAACTTCCGCGGTCATGATTTGGATTTTGATTTGAGAAACATTTTATTGAACGGCTCAGACATCAGCGTTAAAGGGACTTTGAGTCTTTTGGCTGATAGAGTTCTAAATGTTTCAGGACTTGATGTGACTTCAAGATTAATAAATCTGGAGAGAATGCTTACAGTTACAGACAGAGCGCAAAGATACACGCCAAAAACACCTTCTTCTGCATCTGCTAAAAGCTCACAGCCGGCTGATATTCCGGTGGCTGTTCATTCCGGTACTATTGATATGAGAAGAATTTTAACCGGAAATATTGAAGTTCTTAATACAACTTCAAGGCTCGGGTTAAGAAGAAACATTTTGTCATTGAGAAATTTAAGAACCAATATATTCAAAGGCAGCGTAAACGGTGACATTAATGTAGATTTGGTTAAACTTCTTGT
Organism: uncultured bacterium; assembly: GCA_902788575.1. Lineage (GTDB taxonomy): Bacteria > Cyanobacteriota > Vampirovibrionia > Gastranaerophilales > Gastranaerophilaceae > CAG-196. The sequence continues at coordinate 32,403 of CADAKY010000006.1, forward strand.
TGCGGTTGATTTAAGAGGGGAAGGCATTGACGTTGCCAAAACTCTTCTTGACGCTGCAGGAATGAAGGATATGCTGTCAGGAACTGCAAAATTTGACGCAAAATTAACTATAGACGGTTCTGCGACAACTCCTGCCGCTCAAATGAAAGGCATAGAAGGAGATGTTAATTTTACCGTTACAAACGGTCAGTTCGGGCCTTTCGGAAAGATTGAAAACTTGATTATTGCAGAAAATATCAGAGAATCTCAATTCTTCCAGACAGCTCTGGGGGGTGTAATTAATTCACTGACATCTATTGATACAACTCACTTTGCAGAGCTTTCCGGACATCTGAATTTTGAAGAAGGAATCTGCCATATTGACCCGATTACATCACTTGGAAACATTTTGAGTTTGCACATCTTCGGCGATTTTGATTTAGTCAGAAATTACGCAGACATGAAGGTCAGAGCAAGAATGGCATCTATTATTGCGCAGCTTTTGGGACCGTTGAATGCAATCAACCCGATTAACCTTATGAACAGCGCTGCAAGTTTGAATGTTGTTACGGCTAAAGCGTTTTCACTGTTCTGCGAAGTTGTTCCGCAGGAAGAATTGGATGTTTTACCAAGCTTTGCAAACAAATACGTTGATAGCGGAGCCGCAAAATTCCAGCTTAAAGTCCGCGGTGATGCCGCAAAACCGCTTACACTTGTTAAATCTTTTAAATGGCTTTCTTCCAAAACTGCTTATGATGAAGCGATGGAATTCGTAAATTCACTTCCTGAACCTGTTGAGGGCAGTACCGCTACAAATATACAGGAGGCAATCGCAGAAGCTCAGGCGCTGGAAGCTGAAAAGAAAACAGTTAAGTACAAACTGAGACACCTCTTTGACAGAGAAAAACCAAAAGAAAATACAGCAGAGCAAATTCCGCAAAACGCTGAAGAAGAAACAAGCGCAGAGTAGAAACAGATGGAAAACAACAGAATAAACGAAATAGCAAAAATGGTTTTTATCGCTGCTCTTATTGCTATAGTTCTAAGCGCTCTTCGTATTGCGGTAGTTGAAGACGGGAATTTTTCTGCTTATCTTCCCGACTTTTTACAAGAAAACAGACAAACCAATTACAATAATTCAAGAGCAATGCTTTTAAGAACTCCCGAAAGAAGGCAAACCGCTCCTGAACAAACTCACCAAAACAACCCCAAAATTAAATCCGGTTTAAGCGAGACTATATCAATACCAATTATACCTCCAATGTGTTTTAACGGAAGTTCAAGAGATGCAATTCTTAGCAGGAGACGCCATGCAATAAAATTATCGCGAATTTTTTCAGACATGGAATACGAACCGGACCCAGAAGTTTTTGGAATAGTTGACGGACTTCCATGGATAAGCCTTGAAGGAGCTCTGCACTTTACAAAACTATCCCCTGATGAACGAATAACAGGACCCTCCAGAGAAAGTGTCGGAATTTTAAATCCGGAACTTTTGTACTATCTTTCCACTTCAGAAAATGAAGACGCACAAAGTGAGGATTTTATACCGCTTTACAAAGACTTTTACTTTATTCCGTACAAATTAACTTATAATCCCTCTACAAACACAATAACAGCGTATATTCAGAATGATAAAACCGAAAACGGAACGTATCAGCCTATATTTTTATCTGATACCAATGCACACGATTTAGGATACAAATATGCCTATATGGCTGAATCTGAAAATGTCGGTTTTTATAAACAATATAAAGCGGAAAATAATACCCTGAAATCCGGCATAAAAGAACTAACCGGCTACTATACGCATGGCAATGCTTGCGGATACGAGGGCGGATGCAACAATTATGCACCATATTGGCAATATTACAATTATATATTTTTAAAAAAATTACCGGCAAGATTTACAATAAAATTGTGGAAAACAAAACCTGCAAATGTTGAAAAAACGGCAGATATAAACTTTCAAATGATATTTCACTAAAAATGTATACGCATACTTTATTTTGCATACAATTTTTTTGAGTTAAAATATTCTTGAGGGCTTAAAAATGAATAAAAAAATATATGTTTCGTTATTAGGGTTGGCATTAGTTTTGACTTCTCATTCAGTGGAAGCAAAGATGACCAAAGAGGCGCACGCAATGTATCAGGAGGCATGCTCTTATGAATATAAGGGTGATTTTTCTTCTGCCATAAACATTATACAAAAAGCGCTTAACATTAACGGCGATGACGCAATGCTGTATACCAAAATTGCGGGATTATATGCTGACACAGGAAAGTATGAAGAAGCTCTCGGAGCATATAAAAAAGCCTTAAAAATACGTCCGAATGACGCTTTTGTTTATATAAGCATAGGTAACATACTTCAGACAATGGGAGATTACGAAAACGCTTATAACTCATTTATGCAGGCGAAAGAGATTTATCCGGAATATAAATACAATTATCTTAATATTGCAAACATAGAATATCAGAGAAAGAACTATAAAAACGCAATCGAATACTACACCACGTTTTTAAACGCATATCCTGAACATAAGGAAGCAGGAGAAAACCTTGCAAATGTTTATTATGCTTCCGGTAACGCAGAAAAAGCTTGTGAATTGTATTCTATGATTTACAAAAAGTATCCTTCCGCATTCAAGGACTACGCAAACTACGGTATGGCACTGTTTGACACTAAACAATACAAACCTGCCTCAGAAATGCTCACAAAAGCGCTTGAAGACAATGCTGATAACGAAGCTATAATTGCGAAATTGGCGCTTTCTTATCAAAATTTGGGCGAAAACGAAAAAGCACTGGAAAAATTTCAAAAAGTTTTTGAACTAAACCCGAAGCTTGTGGCACTAAAGTTTGATTACGCAAACCTCTTGGGAAATATGGGCAAATATTCTGACGCAATTGAGCAGTACAAAGCCTACATTCAAGAATTTCCAAATGATGCGGATGCTTATAAAAACTTAGGTCTTGTATATAAAAACATGAAAGATTACGAACTTGCTCTGTTTAATCTTGAAAAATCATACTCCAAAAATCCTGCAGATCAAGAAACGAAAAAAGAACTTGCTCTTTGCTACCATCAAACACAGGATTACGTAAAAGCATTAAAATATTACAATCTTGCGCTTGCTAATGACCCTGAAAACTACGAACTTCTGGCAAACAAAGCCCTGACACTTCATGCAATGAGCAATTATGTTACTGCAATTGAACTTTATAAACAAATACTGGACAAACATCCAAATGACAGATTAAAACAGAATTTAGCCGCTGCAAATATTGCTTACGGATTTGATTTGTACGACAAACAGGATTACGGTCAGGCAATTTTATACTTTGAAGATGCAATAGATTTGAACGACAAAGAAGCATCCGCATACTTTGGTTACGCAAAAGCTAACGAAAAACTCGGATGCATTGAAGTTGCAAAAGAAAATTACCTGAAAGCAGCAGAACTCGCTCCTGATAACACCGAATATAAAACAGCGCTAACTGCTTTCATGAACTCAAATAACATAGAAACGGCAAAATTAAATGCTTCTTCCAAACCGCAAAGCACAGATGTATCAGCTTCCGATTTAATTAAAAAAGGAGATGAAGCATATAAACTTCGTAAATATGATGAAGCGCTGGATTTTTACACAAAAGCAGTTGTTTATTCCCCAAATGACCAAAATACAATGCTGAAAATTGCAAATACTTATAAACTTATGGGAAATAACACAAAAGCACTAACGTTTTATGACAGATTGCTTTCACTAAATTCTTCAAACAGTGACGCTTATTTTAACAAAGGGCTTGTTCTTGCAGCACAAAAGAATTTTGATGACGCTATAAAATGTTTTGAAAGAGTAATTCAGCTTTCACCACAGTATCCTTACGCATATTATTCGCTCGGAATGGCATACGAACAAAAGGGGGATACTTCAAAAGCTCTTGAATACTACTATTTATACTCAGGGCTTGAATCCGATGAAACAATGCAGACAGAAATTAAAAAGAAAATTAAAACACTGGAAGGCTGATGAAGTTTCTTAAATTAATTTTAATCATACCGTTAATCTTTGTTCTCACCGGATGTACCATGGAAAAAGGCATTATCCTTTTTAACAAAGAACCGATTTCGAGGCAAAATATTGTTAATGATGCAAAAACTTTTAAAATCGGACAAAAAGTTTATTATATATTTATTTCACAAAAAAAAATCGACAGTGAATTTATAAGAGTTCAAATATTCAAAATGACTGACCTTGCACCATGGGGCGGAAATGATGTATTAAGAACAAAAGACGTCAGGCTGATGAAAAATGAAGGATATTATCATACAGACTACTTTATTTTCCACGAAAAAGGAAGATATGTAATGCAGGTATTTTCTCACAACGATTTTACCCGCCCGCTTGCGGTTAATGATTTTTTTGTAACAGAATAAAACTGCCTGTCACAGAACAAAGCGCAAAAATCCGCAAATACAATCTGATTTAACCTTCAAGAATTTTTCTTACAAGTTCATTAACGGTCTTAGGGTTAGCTCTACCCTTCGTTTCTTTCATAACCTGACCGACAAAGAATCCTAAAAGATTTGTTTTTCCGTTTTTGTAAGATTCAATTTCTGCAGGGTGAGAAAGTACAACTTTTTCAACAATTTCTTTAATTGCACCTTCATCACTGATTTGGCTCAAACCTTTTTTATCAACAATTACGGATGCCTTTTCTCCTGTCGGAATCATTTCTTCAACAAGAATTTGTTTACCTATGTTATTTGAAATAGTTCCCTTCTCAATCAAGCTGATAAGCTCAGCAAGGTTTTCCGGTGTTAATTTAGTTTCCGTAATTTCAACCTTGTTTTCTTTTAAATATGCCGCAATTTCGCCCATAATGAAGTTTACGGCAGTTTTCGGATTTGCACCGAGTTCAAGAACTTTGTCGAAGAATAAAGCCAGCGGCATTTGTTCAACAATTACACAAGCATCATATTCGCTCAAACCTAAGCCCATATACCGTTGTCTTTTTTGTTCCGGCAGCTCTGGCATTTTTGCTCTGATTTCTTCAACCCATTCTCTTGAAATTTCCAAAGGCATTAAATCCGGTTCAGGGAAATATCTGTAATCATGAGCATCTTCTTTCCCTCTCATAGAGCGTGTTTCTTTTAAATTATCATCCCAAAGGCGAGTTTCTTGAACAACTTCACCGCCTTCTTCAACGATTTCAATTTGTCTGTCAATTTCGTATTCAATAGCTCTCTGCAAAGCCGAAAAACTGTTTACATTCTTGATTTCTGCGCGAGTACCAAAAACTTTTGAGCCTTTTGGCATAATAGAAATATTTGCATCACATCTCATAGAACCTTCTTCAAGGTTTCCGTCACAAACACCAAGGTATCTGACTATGTCTCTGAGTTCTTCCATGTAATTTCTTGCCTCTTCCGCTGAGCGCATATCAGGTTCGGAAACGATTTCCAATAGCGGAGTTCCGGCTCTGTTAAGGTCTACAAGAGAATAAGTTGCACCATTGATACCTGCAGCACCAACGTGAACAAGTTTTCCTGCATCTTCTTCCAAGTGAGCGCGTGTAATACCGATTCTTTTACCTTTAACATCCAGATAACCGTTTACACAAATCGGCTCATCGTATTGAGAGATTTGGTATCCCTTCGGAAGGTCGGGATAAAAATATTGTTTTCTGTCAAATTTACATCTTGACGGGATTTCACAATGAAGTGCAAGTCCTAAGAGAATACCCATATTAACACATTCCTTGTTTAATACCGGCAAAACCCCCGGCATACCCAAAGTAATCGGGCTTATTTGCGAATTCTGTTCATTTCCGAATTCTGTTGAATCCGGTGCAAATATCTTTGATTTTGTCTTTAATTGTGCGTGAACCTCAAGCCCTATAACAACTTCGTATTTATCTCTCAAATCTGTCATAATTTTTCCTCTTTTCTGTTAATTCTATTTTATCACAAACAATTGAGAATTGTTTTAATAAAGAATATTCGTAAACCCTGTTGTAATAAGGTTCATATTGTATTTATCAGAGGCAGTGATTATTTCTTTTGACGCTGACGGCACTATTATTACAGATATTCGTCCCTGAGCCGCAACATTTATATCATGAGGGGTGAGCGGTAAATCCGATGCCAGAATTGCTTCTTTTGACATATCACAGGAATAATCCAGCGCAAATTCAACGGACGCTGATTGCAAACCCTGTGCTATCGCAGTTGTTTTGAGGTCTTTTGCAATAACTATAGCTCTGGAATTCACATGTTTTGCCACTTTCCACGCAAAAACGGCATCCTCAATCTGTTCAACGGTGGGTTTTGTTTTTGAAACAACCTTAAATGAATCCTGATTGAGTTCACTAAGATTAGGCGCCTGAATAAGCCTTCCAATCGGAGTTTCAATCATTTCATTTGATAAATATTTTTTATAATCCTTTAACGGTGTTTTTATCGTTACACAGCAGACGTTGTGAGTTTCAAGATACTCCAAAGCATTTTTTGTAAAACTTGGTGCAACTACAATCCCTGTATCTTTAAGCATTTTTGCAAGGTCGCTGTCTATTTCCTTTGAGCTTGTAATTGTTGAAGATATAAAGTCAATCGGATTTGAATCCATAACGTTTGTTAGAGCGTCTTCAAGTGTTTTTCCCAGACTAACTGCGCAGATTCCTATAGGAGTTGTTGCAGAAATTGCATTTACATCATAAAATTCGCTGATAACATCAAGCCCCTTTTTTATGCTGATTATATCCGAGTACCCCAAATTTTTGTTTGTTTCATACTCAATCGTTCTGTCATGGTCTTCAAAACTGGCACTCTGAAAAGCGTTTATTCCGGTTGTTATTTGTATATCTTCGATTTGCATTTATATTCCTTTCTTTTTAAAGTGATGGCGTGACAAAGCGTTTACGCAATACTTTTATCGTTTTAATCACTTATTATCTATTGTCCGACAGGTGCAGAAGTTACCGGAATCGGTGCAAAGTTAGGTTTTGGCGCATCCGTTCTTTCCTGCGGAACATCAACAGTCGGAACTTCTTTTTTCTTCAGCGGTGTCAGCGTTTGCTGTAAAATCTCAGACGGTTTAATAGAATCCGGCTTAACAATAGGCGATTCATTATTAACGTCTTCTTTTGTCTGTTCTTCTTCATCCCATGCTTTTTTAGCATCAGACTGAGAAATTACGGAAATAGTTTTTGCACTGAAAGGATTCAAAACAACTTCCGGATACTCAAAATCAGAGTTTCCATACGGCGCAGTTGCGACAGTCATAACATCTCTCCAAATCTGTGCCGGAACTGTACCGCCTGTAATTCCGCCCATTTTTGAGTTGTCATCGTTACCTACCCATACACCCGTAACGACATCGGGTGTAAACCCTATAAAGTATGCATCTTTGCTGTCATCTGTCGTTCCTGTTTTACCTGCGGCAGGCTTTCCGATATTAGCAGCACGCCCGGTTCCGTTTGTGATAACAGTTTTCATAATAGCAGTCATTGTAGCTGCCGTATTTATGTTCAAAACTTTGCTTGTTCTTGCTTTTTTAGCTTCATAAAGAACCGTACCCCTTGAAGATTCAACTCTTTCGATTGCATAAGGTTCAACCTTGTATCCGCCGTTTGCAAAAACACCGAACGCTCTTGTCATTTCAAAAAGTTTTACACTGTGCGACCCCAATGCAATTGTATAATCAAACGGAATCGGGGTCGAAATCCCCATAACTCTTGCAAGTTGTATTACAGGTCTTACACCGATTTCATCCATCAGCCTTGCTGCGCACACGTTTGAAGATACCATCAAAGCGGTATACAAAGGAATTTTGCCTCTGTATTTATTCCCGTAGTTTCTTGGAGTCCAGTTCCCCAATTTTACCGGCAAATCATCAATCATATCATTTGGCGAAAATCCTTTTTCAATAGCTGCGGTATAAATAAATGGCTTAAATGCGGAGCCGGAAGGCCTTTGTGATTGTGTTACACGGTCATACTGGCTCTTGGTGTAATCTTTACCGCCCGCATAAACAAGAATTCTTCCGTCAATCGGACAAAATGAAAATACTGCTGCCTGATTGATATCTCTTGTTAAGCCCCAAGCCGCAAGATTCTTTAAAATAGCCTCATTCGCCTTAACCTGTGCGTTATAATCAAGCGTAGTAACTATTTTGAGTCCGCCGTTCACAATCTCGTCTTCGGAGAATCCAAGTTTTTGAAGTTCTTTCATAACGTAATCGCAAAAATACGGAGCTTTGTTTGTCGCATACATCATAGGCATTGTAGAAAGTTTAATTGGTGCTTTTTTAGCCTTTTCATAAGTTTCCTTATCAATGTAACGCATTTTATACATTCTCAAAAGTACCTGATTTCTGCGCTTTTCGGCAAGTTTGAGGTTGTTATACGGTGAATAAACCGATGGTGCCTGCGGAAGCCCCGCAATCAAAGCCATTTCAGGAAGTGTTAATTCTTTAAGATTTTTATTAAAATATATTTTTGCAGCACCCTTAACCCCATAGGCACCTGAGCCTAAATATACATTATTAAGGTACATTTCCAATATTTTATCTTTAGAGATTGTTTTTTCAATTTGTGCAGCAACCTGAAGTTCTTTTATCTTACGTGAGAAAGTTTTTTCGTTCGAAAGAAACAAAATTCTTGATAACTGCTGAGTTATAGTGCTTGCACCCTGCACCACGTGTCCCGCAAGAACGTTTGCGACCATAGAACGGGCAAGTCCGAACAAATCATATCCTTCATGCGTGTAAAAGTTCTTATCTTCTGTTGCAATCAATGCTTTTATTAGCATTTCGGGGACTTCTTTTAATTCAACATTTGAATATGTGTATGCCGCAAAAGTTTTAATAACCTGTCCGTCACCTGCACAGAACGTTGTAACTATATTCGGCTTTAGTGAATTAAGGTTCTTTATTGGCGGAAGCGAAACAAGGTATAGCTTCAGGGCTATCATTCCCGCCAGCGTTACACCTGTAACAAAAACAAGAACTCCTGTAAGAAGCCTGAGAAGCGGGTTTTCAATCACAACTCTCTTTCCTCTTCCTCTGTTTTTCTGAACTTTATACATTCCCATTTTATCCCTCTTTCAATTGACTGAGTCAATAAATTATAATAATATTATTCTACCAAATAAATAATCTAAAAGGATACATTTGAATATAATGTTAAGTTTTTTGACGATTTTAAAAAACGAAATTTTGTCATATTTTGTTCCGGAAAAAATGGAATATAAAATAACCGGAAAATGCCTTAAATGCGGAAAATGCTGCCGATATATGTATAGTTTTGATACGTATACAACAACCGATTTTAAGATTATGCAGTTTTTATTTCCTTCGTACAGAAGATTTTACATAAGAGGAAAAGACGAAGACGGAAATCTTATTTTTGCCTGCAAATACGTGACCGATGAAGGTTTATGCTCGGTATATGACAAAAGACTGAAAATGTGCAGAAACTATCCGGCACCGAAGATAGGGTATGCGGGAAAACTCCATAAAGGATGCGGTTATACGGTTGAAGACAAAAGCTTTGAAACATATTTAAAAAAATTGAAATAATGAAGTTTTATCCTTTAACCGCTCCGTCATTCTCGCCGGAAATAAAATATCTCTGCATCATCAGAAAGAATATAATAATCGGAATTGTCGAAATAATTGAACCGGCAGCTATAAATCTCCAGTTTGAAGAGAACATGCCCTGCAAATTATTTATCCCGACAGGTAATGTATACATTGAATCTTTTGTAAGCATAATACTCGGCCACAAAAATTCACCCCATGAACCTATAAAAGTAAATACCGCTAAGACTGCAAGCGTAGGCTTCACCATAGGAATTACAACCCTTGTAAACATCTGAAAAACATTACATCCGTCTACAATTGCCGCCTCTTCAACCTCCTTTGGTACTTTAAGAAATGCCTGCCGCATAAGAAATATTCCGAAAGCACTTACCGCAAAAGGCATAACAAGACCGATATACCCCATAACATTATTCACACTGTCTATCAAATGAAGTTTAAGAGTAATTATATATACAGGAAGCATTATCGCCTGAAACGGAATCATAATAGTTGCAAGAATTGAAAAGAAAAAGAACTTTTTCCCGCGAAACTGCATTCTTGCAAGCGGATATGCCGCAAGCGAAGACAATATCAGATTAAGCGCAACCGTTAAAGCGGCAACGATTACACTGTTCCAAAAATATGCCATAAAATCTACTTTTCCCCAAACATCAATATAGCTTTGAAAAGTAAAATCCGAAGGAATAATTTTGGGCGGATATGCAAAAATATCTTCCCCTATTCCTTTAAGCGACGTAGAAGTCAGCCATAAAAAAGGAAAAACAGACAGCAGTGAAGTCAAAATCAACACTGTGTGTATCATAGCTTTTTTGGAAATTTTCTTTAACATAAACCCAGTATACATCATTCACCGTTTGCGGTAAATAGCACCGAAAGTCTTTAATTTAAAATAATCAGCATAATATTATTTAATGCCGATTTCTTTCTAACAAAAATAAGAAAACAGGGGAATTAATTTTTTCGCAAATTCATTTATTATGTTCATACCATGACAAACTACAATGAAGATTATCAATATGACAGTTGTATTTCCAGAGGGATTTGCTCTGTTAATCCGCGCACATCCTCTTTGCAGGAAATACTTTTACTTTATCTGAATATGGCATCTTATTATGCCCTGAAACTTGAAGAAAATTCGCAAACAAATACAAAAATCAAAAATCTTATTCTTAATACAATTTCTGTAATGGTTTCCAATCCTGAATTTTCTGAAAATGATTTTCAGGCAATCGTAAAAGGGTTCAATGAAGAATTGCCTGCACTTATACAATCGTATGAAGAATTATGCAAAAAAAACGGCAAAAAAGCGGAATACCTGAAAACTCCGGTCAAAATTAATAAATCTTCCGACATAGCAGAATCCATTCGTTTTGGGCAAAAAGAATACCAAAAACGGATTAAAAATCTAAACGAAGAAACTCAAGATTTGTACAGAATTGTTTTTGTACTTGCAAAAAGCATTTGCATAAATATATTGGATTTGGAAAGTTTCGGTATTACTGAAGGATATCCGCAAATACTGAAGCTTTTAAACTCCCTTAATATTGAAAGCGAGGAAAAAGAGCTTAAAAAAATAATAAAAGAAGCTTCGGATTTCGATAATTTTTTAATGAAAAAACTTTATACCGCAAAAACCGAAAAGTACGGAAAACAGCAGGCAAAAGAAGTTTCTTACAGCACAACGAAGGGAAAAGCAATTTTAGTCGTCGGTTCAAACATACGCGAACTTGAAATTATATTGGAAGCCTTTAAGGATAAAGAAATTGATGTTTATACACACGATGAAATGATACTTGCACATACATTTCCCAAGTTTTGGGAATACAAAAATCTAAAAGGACAATTCGGACAGGGAATGGAAAATTGTCTGCTGGATTTTGCAACATTCCCCGGACCTATAATTTTGACCAGACATTCTTTATACAATGTCGAACATCTTTATCGCGGAAGACTTTATACAACAGACTTTGCGTCTTCAAAAGGTGTAATCCGAATTTCGAATAACAATTTTTCTGAAGTTTTGAAAGGAATTGAAGATACTAAAGGGTTTAAGACGGGAAAAATATGCGAAGATGAAGTTGTAGGGTATGATTTCGAAAAACTAACAAATGAAATCAATTCTAAAATAGAGAGTTTTTCACGTATTTTTGTAATCGGGATAAACGGTTATACCAAAGAAATTCAGAATTATTTCAAAAAACTTCTGGAATATATTCCTGAAGATATTCTTGTTGTATCACTGTTCAGCTGTAAAGAAAAGAATAATATAATCAGTGTAAATGCTTGCTACGATTCGTTCGCAATGCTAAAAATATCGGAAGAAATTCTGGAAAAATACAATAAACCTGTAACACTGTTTTTCCCCACATGTAACAGACACACTGTCTCAAAAATGATTTATCTTTCAAAATATCCAAATGCCGAAATCTTTGTAGGCAAGTGCACACCCATAACTCTTAATCCGAATTTGATTTTTACTCTGACTAAAGTCTACGGTATTAAAGGGCTTTCTACACCAAAAAAAGATTTGAAATCTATTCTTGAAAAAAAATAATTTGTACAAACCTAAAAAATGAGGTATATTAGGATAAGTAACGGAGCATTTATGTTTAATATACTGAAAAACAGTTTTGATATTACAAACAAATATATAATTCTTGCCACACCATTAATATTATTTTCACTGGTATCCAGCCTGTACCTGATATTTTCAATAAACGGGAACTCTGCAGGCGTAGCATTTGCAGTAATTTTATTCTTTCTTATGCTGGGTGCGTTTCTTTCAGGCTGGCTTTATATGGCAAAAAAATGTATTATTAATCCGGAAAATGACGATATAAACGGACTTCTGGCTGAATTTCCGGCAGGGGTCGGAGAATACTTTTTACCTATTTGCGGAATAATAATAATTTGTATAATTATCACGGCAATAATTTCCGGACTTGCTTATATCGCAGGAACCAAATTTATCGGAGACATAAGACCGCTCTATCAGGGTTTGATGAATGCCTCTTCTTCAACTGCCGCAATTAAAACCTATATAACAGGGCTTTCCGTTAATGAACTGATAAAACTTAATGAATGGAATTTGCTTTTGTTTGCAGCTGCTGTGTCTTCTCACTTTGTTCTGATGTTTTACACTCCGGCTCTGTTTTTCAAGACAAAAAATCCTTTCAAAGCTTTATTTATCGGAATAAAAGATATTTTTTGCAGAAATTTCTTTAAAAACGTGTTTCTGTTTATTCTTATCGCAGCAACTTACACAATTATATCAGTGGTTTCAACCCTTGGAGGAACAAATGTTGCTATACACTTTATAATGACGCTTGTTAATTTCTATTACATTGTTTTTGTTGTGATATTTATCTTTAACTATTATTACAAAAATTACATTCAAATCGGTTCAAATATTGATAAGACGGTATAAAAATTTATAATCGAACAGAATCCGTCAGCTGTTTTTTCTGATTCTTATAAATTTTTCAACGTGCATATATTAACTTTTGTAAAGAACCTTTCTCCCAAAAGGCAATTCCCGAACACAAAATGTTTTTATTAATATATAGGGAAAAATTTAATAGGAGACATACAAAATGGCTGTTGGAGCTAGGGATTACATTGACAAACTGCTTGTCAAAAAATATGCAGATGAAAAAGTTGATAATCACGATTCGATGGAATCAATGATTGACCCGCAAAAAATGCTTGATGCAATGAATGATGTTGCAACAATTCAGAGAAATATGTTTATGCTTTCGCAAAAACTATGTACAACATGTTACGCAATAAACGCGAAAGCCGCACGATACCAGAAGAAAGCAGATGTTGCATAAAAAATTTAAAAATAAAATTGTTATAGAGATGAATTTTATATTCATCTCTTTTTGTATTTAAGAAATTATATTTTTTGTGAACTTATTTACATTTTTTAAATTGCATTCAGAATTAAATGTAACTTTTTGTAAAGAAAATATAAAGAAAGTAGCAAAAAAAAATTTATTCACGTTTTAGTATAAACGGATGGTTGATTAAAAAAAAATATGATATAATATTTTAATAACAAAAGCGAGGTACAACATGAGTGAAATTAATGGTCCAAAATTTAGTTTAAATCAAGTAAATTTCAACAGTGTGCAAAAACAACCGGCTGAAATCCCTGCTGCCGAACCGGAAGTTCAGGAACCGAAACTGAAAGATTTTGGAGACCCAAAAGCAGAAGCACTCGGACGCTCAATGTTAATCAAAGAAAGCGATACTGTAAATAACGATTTGAAGGCATTATTGGACAACCCGCATATAGCTGACAATTCCGATAAAATGTTTGAAACAGCATTTAAAGCAGCACAAGATGCCGGTATCGCCAATCCTTATGAAGAAGCCGCAACTTTCTCTACCGGTTCCTGTTAAGTAAGATATTTGAGAACCTGCCCCATAACATACCCGAAAGGCTGTGCCAAAGGCAGAGGAACAACTGTGCCGATATATGCAAGAACCCCCGGTAAATGTGGTTTAACCCCGTTGCGATAAGCTTTTCTTGCTTTTGTTTTTACACTGCTGCCGCTTTTCCATGCCTCAGAAACATCTTTTGGCATATGTTTTACATTTATTAAATCTCTTTCTATAGGTTCTGATGCTTTTCTGAATATTGAACCGTAAATTGAAAATTCTTGTATAAGCGGATTTTGCCTTGCCAGTTGAGCACGGCGCATGCCGGCTGTTGTCCCATTAGTCATAATATCTGCATGGAAAGAACGAGCATCATTGTACATGGAAGAAAGTCTTCCGCCAATTGTTCTAATTCCCGATACAAATTTTTCCGCCGCAGGCATATCAGTTCCCCTTTTCTCTACATATATAAAGTATTTTTCTCTTAAAAAATTGCCTAATTGCAAAAAATAACAATATTAAAATGAAACATCTGTAATATAATGTAAATATGCCAAGTTTTGATTTACATTTACATACAAATAACTCCGACGGAAGCGATTCTGTAAAAGAATTAATAGAAAAAGTTACACTAGCCGGAATTGATATTTTTTCCATAACTGATCATGATACGATTGATGGTGCAATAGATGCATCCGCTCTGATTCCGGAAGGGAAAAAGTTTATTCTCGGGGTTGAATTAACCTGCAAAGCTCGTGATATAAAATGTCACATTTTAGGCTACGGATATAATCCGAAAAATCATGAACTGCATGAATTAATTAAGCGCGGCAAAGTCTTGAGAAGACAAAAGCTTGAAACAAGAATTAAATATCTGAAAGAAGTCTGGAATATAGAACTTACACAGGAAGAGTTAAATTGGCTGTATTCCAGAAACAGTGTAGTTAAAACTCATTTTGCAAATATACTTGTCGCAAGGGGACTCGCAAGTGACAATGTTTCTGCCATGGCAAAATATTTGGACGGATGTAAAACCGGAAATACAAGATTTGACGGAGAAGAAGCGATAACAATTATAAAAAATACAGGTGGAATTCCTGTTTGGGCACACCCTCTCGGGGGAGAAGGCGAAACTCATTTAACAGAAACAGAATTTTTGCCTAAGCTTGAAACAATGATTGATTGCGGGATTCAGGGATTGGAATGTTATTACTCACGATATTCTATAGAAGAAACAAAATTTCTTTTAAAATGTGCAGAAAACCACAACCTTATAATAACGGGCGGAAGCGACTACCATGGAACCAACAAATCTGTTCCTCTCGGCAGATTAAATACTTCCGATATTAAAATTGATTCAAAAGAGATTACTCTTTTGCAGGCGGTACAATAACATAGAAAAATTCATATTCTTTAGTTTTGCCAAGCTTGTTTTTAATTTCAAATTTATATGGTTTCGGAACAATTTTGTAATCTTTTGGTAATAAAGTTACGATTTCTGTCGTATAATCAGACGCATTTTCCGCAGTTTTACCAAGAATTATGGCGCCTGATTTTAATACATCTTCATGGTTAATCCAAGGATTTTTATGCCCGAATGTCTCTAAAATAACTGTAGGATGATGTTTGTTGTATAGCCTGAATTGAAAAACATAATCTATATGCCCGCCCACATATTTTAACGGAGCATTTTTTGTTTCCTTCGACCAAATTATGTCAAAATTTTTCATAATTTCTTCTTTCGGATACGACAGAACTCGTTTTGTCTGAAGCTCCATAAAAATGAACATTCCGACAAGCCACAAAAACATTGATACATACATCATTTTCACAAAAAATTTAAAACTGTCTTTGTTAAATTTAACAGGGAAAAAGTAAAAAAGAACAATTCCCATAAAACTTACCATTATTGAACCCCAAATCCCCTGAATTCTGCTTTCTGTAAAAAGTGCCATACTGCCTTGCGCCAAAATCGGGACAAAACAAACAGATAAAAGAAAGACTTTATCCGAAAAACTTCCTGCTCTGTTTTTGAATTCAATATTTTTTGCCTGCAGTGCAAGAAACACGTACAAAACAATACACACAATGACAGAACAAATTTGGTCAAGCAAAAATTTTATCGGAAAAACTACCCTTCCGAACCTTACAAGAAAATTTGGCGTATTATGCGCACCGATTGATGTTCTGCCGGTCATATATATAAAAGAAAAAAAGTCATTTTGAAAAAGCCAAATTATATGCGGAAGAATTACCAAAAAACCGGTAAAAACAGAAACGTACATTCCTTTTTGCCGAAATTGTTTTCTGTCACAGACAATTAAGTATATAAACAACGCTGCAAATAAAAAAACGACCTGATATTTGGCAAGGAAACCCAATCCGGATAAAACACCAAATAACATCCAGTCTTTAATTCGATTTTCTTTAACCGATTTATGAAAATAATAAACAATCATCGGCCAAAGACACATCGACAAAAAATTACAGTTAAAATTATCTATTAATACAATATAAGTATAATAATAGCAGGCTGTAATAACCATAGAAGAACACATCGCCTTGTTTTCATCCATAAATCTGCGGGCAAGTTTATATACAAAAATTAAACCAATAACAATACAAACCTGTCCTAAAATATATGCGGCAATATTGTGTTCACCCAGCAAATTATATGCTCCCGCCATCAACCATCCTGAAAGAGGCGGATGTTTGTTTGTACCAAAACTTATCAACTCACCCCACGAAATTGCCTCCATTGAATCTATGCTTATCACTGTCCTTAAACACTGAATCAATGTCCACAAAATTGCATTGATAAATAAAAATATATAAAATAATTGTTTATTTTTCATTTTCGACTTCTCCTCCGCATTACAGAAATTCTTTTATAAATTTTGAAAGTTTTTTTAACTTTTCAGCAGACATTTTTTTAATGCATTCTGACAATTCTTTCTGAATTTTTTCAGTATTTTCATCCGCTTCAAAATCAAAAAAATCCTTTATTTCAACATTCAATGCATCAGCAAGTTTTGTCAGATTTTCAAAACTTGTAAAATAATAACCTGTCTCAATTCTGCTTATTGTCTGATAATCAACATCTATTATTTCCGCAAGCTGCTCCTGCGTAAGTCTTCTCTTTTTTCGAAATTCCTTAATCTTTTGTCCAAAAAGTTTGATTTTAGATTCCATAAAAGCTCCTCTTTTCATCCCCTGCTTTTGTTTCGTAATCCTCGTTAATTTTATGTAATAAGCAGGTTATAATTAATGTAGTAAAATGTTATATTTACACATATAAATCGACTTTTTACTTATTAAATTAACGTTATATGTATATCCATTTGGGCAAATTGTACGTTTAGTGTTGTAAAAAGAAATCTTGACAAATCATAAATGCTAATTTATTTTCTTTATAGATAAGGAGTAAGATAATGAAAATTAAATTATTTATATGCACTTTTTGGGTAATGGTTTTTACTGCCACCGTATCTGTAAGTGCTTGCCACTTCAAGTTTTGGGGAAAGAAAAATGTTGAAAAACCTGTAATAGAGGAAAAAATAACTCAATCCAAAGAAACCGAAAAAAAAGACTTGGAAATTCTGGCGGCAATGGATTCAAAATCATCTGCCGTAAATCAGGTTTGGGTCGGAACTTTTCAGCTTTTATGGAATGATTTAATTGATGAAATAATTAAACATCCTATAGAATTTGTCGGATATAAATCTTTAATGGCAGAAAGTCTTAATAAAAAAGCATTTACGATTGATGAACTTTCTGACGCTGCTTATTATAAGAAATGGGGGCTTGTTTCAGCAGATTTAAAAAATGAAATAGAAAAAGGAATAAAAGATAAGTTTAATGAAACCAGTGACGTATTGGACAGTATTGATTGGACACCCGCACCTGAAAAATATCTGCTTTATGCAATGCTTAAAAAAGATTTTGAATACATAAAACCTTTTGATAAACTTGAGGATGGTGATTTTAAAGGCAGTGACGAACCGGTTAAGTATTTCGGAGTAGACAGGAATACCAAATATGATGTCAGAAATTCTGTCGGTGTAATGTTTTATAATAATTCAAGCGATTACGCCGTAAGCTTGGAGTCAAAACAGGGTGATATTGTTTATTTATACCGAACGAATGATGATAAAACATTAAGCGAATATTATCGCGATATGAATGATAAAAGCGCCGCGTATAATGGCAGTATACGTCTGAAAGAGCGTGATAGGTTTAAAGCGCCTGTTATTGATTTTAAAGCCGAAACATCCTTTCCGGAATTGTGTAATAAACTGATTAAGAATTCAGATTTTATAATTTCTCAAGCAATAGAAACCATAAAATTTAAGATGGATGAAACGGGTGTAAAGCTAAAATCGGAGGCAGCAATTGTTGTAGGTTGTACAGCTCTCCCGATGCCTGTTGAAGAGCCAAGGTATTTTTATTTCAATGATAAATATGTGATATTTATAAAAGAAAAAAATAAAGAGCCTTATTTTGCAATGAAAGTTGCGGATGCAAAAAAATTGCAATAAAATACAAAGTTTTATAAAAACCTATGCTCTTATTTTCTTATGCTCTTCCAGATAGTTTTCCAGTATCTCTACAGAATCACCTACAAGCTCAACACATGGTCTTTTTTTGTAATAAGTTTCTGTTCGTTCGCTGGGTGTTGGTGAGGTTGAACTTTCTACACCGTTAAGAAGTTCACGACAAATAATACTTCCGTTTTTATCTTTAAATCTTTTTGCGAGCTCTTGGATGCGTTTATAGTGTTCACCTTTTTCTGAGGCAGAATCACTTGAAGATGCGCATGCAAGCCCCGCCGCCATAAACATGCCGCTAACCGTTCCGCAGACTTCTCTCATTCTTCCCATTCCGCCTCCGAAGGAAGATGCTATTTTCATTGCCGTTTCAAAATCCAAGCCCAGTTCTTCACAGAATACTCCCAAAACAGCCTGTGAACAATTGTATCCGGATTTAAATAATTCTTTTGCTTTTTCAACTTTTTCGCTCATTAATTATGCCTTTCAATTTATCATGCAATATTATTAAACTTATACCTGAGAAAATTAATATAATACCTAAAATTTTATAAAAATTCAATACTTCATTAAAAAACACCGTTCCGATAAACAAAGCCGTTAAAGGTTCAAGAACCCCAAGAATTGCGGTTGTTGTAGAACCGATTAATTTTATTGCAATATTTACGGTTTCCAATGAAATTATTGTAGGAAAAAGGGCAAGCCCGAGTGAACAGAATACAAGTTTCCAGCTATTCAAAGGTTCCAAAACCGTACAAAACTTCAAATTCCAAATAAAAACGCACAGTCCCAAAAGCATTACGTAAAAGCTTAATTTGTCATATTTTATATGCTTAATTGGTGCAAAATTTTTAACCAAAACAATATAAATAGCATAAACAAGCGCCGATAAAAAAACATAGATTATACCTGTTTTATTTAATTGTCCATGAATTCCGCCGTTAAGGATGAAAACTCCTGACAGCGCAATCAACATTGAAAAAAGCATTGTTTTTGTAAATTTTTCTTTAAAAAATACTGTTGAAATAACCGCAACCAAAGCCGGATATATAAATAAAAGAGTGCAGGCAATTCCGGACGGAATATATTTAAAGGATTCAAACAGGGTAACAGACGAGAGCGCGAAAAGAATTGCCAATAAAAAAAGAGCAAAAAATTCTTTCACTGTAATTCTGAAAGATATTTTTTTAACATACTTCAACCAAATTCCGTAAATTATTACAGCAAAAAAATATCTGTAAAAAAGTACAGAATTGACTCCCATTCCCAAATTGTACATAGGCAGTGCAAAAAGAGGATTTGTGCCGTAACTTACAGAAGCAATTATTCCGTTAAACAGACCTTTTGTTTTATATTTTATCATTACAACATTATCGTATAAAAATGGCTTTTTTGTAATTACCGGTGTATAATTTCGGTATGGCTACATTTATTTTTGGAATATTAATTTTATTAATCGGTTATATTTTTTATTCAAGATATATAGACCGGCTGTTTTCTCCCAGTGATGAAAAAACTCCTGCAAATTCAATGCAGGACGGTGTTGATTTTGTACCGATTTCTAAGGGAAGAAACGCACTTATACATCTTTTAAACATCGCCGGAATGGGCCCGATTATCGGCGCAATTCAGGGAATACTATTTGGACCTATAGCTTTTATATTAATTCCGCTGGGATGTATTTTGGCTGGCGGAGTGCACGATTATTGCGCAGGTATGCTTTCAATAAGAAATAACGGTGCTCAGATAACCGGACTAATTGAAAAATATTTGGGAAAAAACGCATTCAAAATATTTATGGTTATAGTATCCGTTATGCTCTTACTTCTCGGAACAGTTTTTGTATATACAGCCGGAGATCTTTTTGTAGAAAGATTCTTTGGTGTGAAAGATTTTGTAATCACAAATCCGCTTGTTATTGGAACGTATTGTGTAATTTTGTTATACTTTATTGTCGCAACGCTGTTTCCGATAGATAAAATTATCGGAAAATTCTATCCTGTTTTGGGATTGATGTTAATATTGGGAACAGGCATGATTCTGGTTGGATTCTTTATACACGGGGTTAATCTGGAGAATTTTACATTAGAAAAATTTAACCTTCATCCGCAGAACCTTCCTTTAATTCCGATGTTTTTTATGACCGTAAGCTGCGGGCTTTTATCAGGATTCCATTCGACTCAGGCAACAATAATATCCAGAACCGTAAACCATGAAAAAGACAGCAGAGTTATTTTCTACGGCATGATGTGCCTTGAATCTCTTATTGCAATAATTTGGGCTGCAGCAGCAATGGATGTATACAGCCTTAATCTTGTTCCTCAAAATATCATAGGAACAGTGAATGTAGTAAACATAATTGCAAATAAGTTTGTTCCTCTGAACCTTGCCTGCCTTGTAACAATCGCAATAATTATCCTTCCGATAACATCAGGTGATACTGCACTGAGAGGTTTAAGAATCACTATTGCAGATGCTTTAAATCTTGAACAAAAAAAGATTATTAACAGGTTAATTATCTCTGTTCCGATAGTTATTTGTGTTTTATCAATTCTTTTTTGGGCAAAAACAAATGCAGGAAGCTTTGGACTGATTTGGAGATATTTTACATTCTTTAATCAATTAATAGCAATTCCTGTTCTTTTATGCGGGACAATATATCTGGCAAAAATAAAGAAAAACTATTTAGTAACACTTATTCCCGCGCTGTTTTACGTATTTATCACAATGTCGTTTATATTCAGTGAAAAAATCGGGTTTAATCTTTCCTTAAAAGTGGCAGAAACAGTCGGAATCTTTATAACACTGCTTATTTTGATTTTTGTATACAAAAAACTCCATTCTCAAAAATAAACACTGCACCCTATGTTGTTCAGCAAACTGAAATGCTTGGCAAACACTTGACAAGCATGGCACAATATGGTATAAAGTTAGTGGGGTAAATGTATATTTTTGAGTCTTGCACATTCTGCAAGACTTTCTTTTTTGTGATAGGATAATTATATGCTGACTAAGGTTACAACAATATTAGAGTGTTCGAGAGTTTTTTCATTACCAATGACAATTATGTCATGGCTTGTAGTTTTTACATTCGGAGTTCTTAGCTCCGGAAACATCTGGTATGGAATACTTGCTCTTGCGGGAATTTCATTTGCACATTTGGGAACAAATGTTTTAGATGATTATATAGACTATCTGCATTTAATTAAGCAGGTGGGATTTGACAGAAGAGAGTACCTTAAAAATTCCCAAAAAACAAAATGCAGATATCTGATTTCCGGAATTATGAGCGAATTACAGGTTAAGATTGTTATTCTTGTATATTTTGCTCTTTCAGGCTTAATCGGATTATTCTTTTATTTAAAATGCGGCAAACCGGTATTATATTTTGCTCTGCTGGGCGGTGTAATCGGACTTGTATATTCTTTTATGTCAAGGGTTAAACTCTCAGAAATTGCTGTAGGACTTGCCTACGGACCGGCTTTATTCGGCGGAGTGTATTATGTTATGACAAATACAATTATTCCGGAAGTATTTATACTTTCACTCCCCACAATGTTTATGACAATAATACTAATCTATATCCATACCGTGATGGATTTTGACTTTGATATAAACGAAAACCACAAAACTATCGCAAATTCTTTTGATTCTCAGCTTGATTCATTGGTTGTATTAAAAGCATTGCTGATTCTTGCGTATTTATCAACTATTTTAATTTGTATTTTTGATATTTCTGACTGGCAGGTATTCCTGACTATTCTGACAATTCCGCTTGCTGTTGATATGTATAAATCAATGGAAACTTTTTCCGTCGAGCCGGAATCAATACCTGAGCATAAATGGTACCACTTTCCTATGGAAAATATGAGACGGTTCAAAAAAATGGGAGCGGAAGCATTTATGGTCAGAATGTACCAGTCAAGGAATTTAATGGGATATTTTTCATTAATTCTTGCTATTGGATTAATTCTTGCAGAAATCTAACATCAAGATTATATAAAGATGATGAAAAAGTATGGTACACTTATAATGTGGAAGAGGTACAAAATTTAGGAGGGAAATATGATTCCAATTTTAGATTCAAAAAGGCAATACGCTAAAATCGGCACAGAAATTGAAAAAGCAGTTTGTGAAGTTTTGCGTTCAGGTTCATATATATTAGGACCTAATGTTAAAGCTCTTGAACAAGAGCTTGCAAAATATATAGGATGCAACTATACGGTAGGACTTAACTCAGGTACCGATGCTCTTCATATTGCGCTCAGAGCATTAGATATAGGAGCAGGGGATGAAGTTATTACAACAGCATTTACATTTGTTGCAACAACGGAATCTATTGAAATCGTAGGTGCAACACCTGTATTCTGTGATATCAACCCTGATACCTTTAATATTGATGCTGATAAGATAGAAGAACTTATTACACCTCGTACAAAAGCTATTATGCCGGTTCACTTGTATGGTCAGCCTGCTGATATGGACAAAATTATGGACATTGCAAAACGCCATAATTTATATGTAATAGAAGACTGCTGTCAGGCAATCGGTGCAAAATACAAAGGACAAAAAGTCGGTACATTCGGTGATATCGGATGTTACAGCTTCTATCCGACTAAAAACTTAGGCGGTATGGGAGACGGCGGACTTATTACCGTTAATAGCGAAAACCTTAAGAACAGAATTGTAGCATTACGTAACCACGGCGGCGCAATTCGTTACCACCATGATGAAATCGGTCTAAACTCTCGTCTTGATGAAATTCAGGCAGCAATTTTAAGAGTTAAATTAAACTACATTGATGAATGGAACACATTAAGAAGAGAACACGCTGCAACTTATAATGAATTGTTTGCAGGATGCTCAGATATCCAAACACCGAAAGAACTTGATAATACATATTGTGTTTATCACCAATATACGGTTAAAATTCCTAACCGTGATGAAATCCACAAAATGCTTCAGGAATCCGGTATCGGCGCAATGCTTTATTATCCGATTCCTTTGCACATGCAAAAAGTTCATGCTCACCTCGGTTACAAAATGGGCGACTTGCCTATAACCGAAAAAAATACAGAATGCGTGATTTCACTTCCGATGTTCCCTGAACTTACTTTGGAAGAACAAAAAACAGTCGCATCAACTTTGATTAACTGTATTGAAAAATCAAAAGCATTGGTATAATAAAAATTAAATTATTGCAAAAAGGGTGCGCCAGAATGGCGCACCATTTTTGTTAATAACTCGTATGTTAAAGTAAAATTAACCTTAGCCAACCAAAACATATCGGCAACCCTGCAAACTGTATTTAAACAATAGCCATTCTAAAAAATCACTTTTGAATAATTTGCTCAAAAACGGGCTTTAGCCCGACACATATTTTTGAGTTATTGACGGGTTAAAACCCGTCCTATTTAATATTCTTGCACACTTTTGTGCATAATTACACTCGAAAATTATTGTTGGGTTGAAAACCTAACCTACAACTCGTGATGTTGGGCAGGTATGCCCAACCTACCTTTGGTCAAAAAACTACAAGCTTAATATATCTTAATAAAAAGGTCAATTTCTGAAAAAAAATGAACTTTATATTAATAAGGATATTAATAATAAAAAAGGAAATGTTTTATGATAAATAATGTTGTAAATATGCATTGTACAGATACTAATACTCAAAGAATATCAGTAGAGTTAGAAAAACAAATGGAATGTCAAAGAAATCCAAAAGATGTTATAAAACCACGTGGGAAGAAAAATGAATATGTTTCAAAAAAAGAAATGGACGTACTAAAAAATAATTGCAAAAATCCTAAAGTCTATGCAAAAACATTACACAATAAATGTAAAACGAGAAAAAGATTGGGCTATTGTTCAGACAATACAAAACTCGATTTAGATTATTCAGAAAGTAAAACATACAATTTTTTGTTCTTTACTCATACAAAAGATGCTGAATATACATATCACACAAAACGTGGAGATACTGCGGCAAGTGTTAGACAAATGTTTGGTTTAAAAGATGGTGCATTGCTAAAATGTAACAAATGGATAGTTGACGCAAATCATCCTTTTGATGTAGGCACACCTATATATTTTTTGGAAAAAGATATAAAAGAGGAATGGTAAATAACCTATCATCTGTGCAAATTTTTTACACCAAATTAATTATCAAACTTTGTATTCTTTCTTCTCAAACAGACTGTTCTTTTACAATTATATTGAGTTTTGTTTAAAAATTTGATATAATTTGAGCATAGTTAAACAGAAGAGGAAGATTATGAGTAATATTATTATTTATTCGACAAAACCAATGCCGGAATTAACGGAAATACTTTCGGAAATTGATGAAGCAGAAACAAGAGTTGTTTCCGTAGAACAAATTAAAGATTATGCGGTTTTAAATCCGTCATTAATGATTATAGAAAACATTGAAGCTGCACGCGATGCTTTGATGACAAACAAATTTCCATGTCCGATACTTTTCCTCGGTAAAACAAGAAGAGATATTACTGTTAGAGCCGAAGGGTTTGATTTTATCGAAAACACAGCTAACAAGGATGAGTTAATTGTCCGCGTGAACGCTCTTTTAAGAATAAAAGCTATAAAAGATAAACTGGAAACCGTTTCTACAACTGATGATTTAACAGGACTGCATAACAGAAAATACCTTCAGGAACGTCTGGAAGAAGAAATTTCACGTTCAAGAAGATATGGAACAAAGTTATCCTGCATACTGTTTGATATAGACTTCTTTAAGGTTGTAAACGACATGTACGGCTATGAATGGGGGGATATTCTTTTGAGAAACATTGCTAACAAACTCGATGCAATGATTCGTAAAGAAGATATCCTGACCCGTTACGGTGACGAAGAATTTTTACTTGTTCTTCCTAATACATCAGAAGACAACGCATTCCTATTCGGCGAAAGATTCAGAAGAGAAGTCGAAAAAATGGAATTTATACCTGCAGGAGAAGAAGAAGCTCACAGAGTAACAATTTCCGGCGGAATTTCAACATATCCTTGCATGCCGGATGTTGATGAAGATGCAAACACTGTTATACGTTACGCAGAGCACGCTTTGTATAACGCAAAACACAGAGGCAAAAACAAGATTATCCAATTCTCTCAAATGAATTTGGAAATGTAGCAATATCAATTAGTTGATACAACAATCCGTTGATATGACAACTAATTGATATAATAACACGTTGATAAATCAATAAGTTGATAAGTTATATGAAAATATAATTTATCAACTTTTTTATCTTCTTCTTGAACAAATTTCCAGACGGTAACGTTTATAAGCATTATTCAGTTCCGTCATGCTGATTGCTTTATCAATTTCTTCAGTTGCTTTTTCATAATCACCTGCAACATCATAAGCATTTGCCAGTGCAAAATGCGCAAACGGGGTTTCCTCTTCTTCTAAAGCTTTGGCACAGGTTTTAATCCTTTTCTGGTCATATATATCTTTAAGCCTTTTACATTTTGCCAAATCTGTCTTTGCAGATTCTACATCACACAACAATCTGTCAATTTTGTATCTTCTTGCATAAAGAAAATATGCAATTGAATCTCCGTCAGCTTCTCTTATTGCTTCATCTATAAGCTTTCTTGCCATTTGGTTATCAACATTAATAAATTTTTCTGAATCAGAAACAATTTTTTTCATTCTTTCTGTTGTAACCGGCTTGGATTCAAACGTATACTGAATTGTTATGTAATTTTCTTTACAGCCGGCAGGAAATTCACTAAAAGGAGCGGACTTTTCAAGAGAATTAACTGCAAACTCATCAAAAACAGGATTTCCGGAGCTTTCTTTAATATTGTATGCAAAAAGACTGCCGTCTCTTGTAACTTTGAATTGAATAACGGTTTGTCCTTCTTCTGTAAGTTCCGGCTGATTCCAGTTTGACTGAATTTTCCCGCGCAAATTATCCATATAATCAGAAAAATCTGCCTGAACGGGATTATTATTTTCTGCTGAAACGCTGATAGTTGTGAGCATTATGAGCATTAATGCCATAACACTATTCCAAAATCTCCTCATATTTTTATCGTATTAAAAACACACATCAAAATCCAGCAATATATTCAAAATCGTAACGAATCTTTACTTTTTTTTTACAACAAAAAAAACAGGGCAAAAGTCCTGTTTTTTTTGTTTTTAAAATTATATTTCGATTAATCTAATGACTGATATCCTGATTTGTGCGATTTCAAAAGAACTCCGCGTTTTGAGGTTTGAATAAAATCAATCATTTTTTCAATATATTCATTCATAGGAATTTCCGCTTTAATTTTTTCAATTGCCTGCGTTGTATTATATTCTTCAGAAATCAACAATTTAAATGCTTCATTTGTAGCTGTTCTGACTTCCTGAGAAATTCCGCGTCTTTTCATTGCAATAACGTTTAGACCTCTCGGAACCGGCGGTCTGCCTTCACCTTTAGAGTAAGGAAGAATGTCCTGACGTGAAGCGGAAAAACCGCTTATTATAGCCATATCACCAATTCTGATGTTTTGATGGAATACACTCATGCCGCCGACAAAAGCTCCAAAGCCTACGTGAACATGCCCGCCCAATGTTACAAGGTTTGCCAAGATAACCTGATCAGCTAGAACACAGTTGTGAGCAATATGAGAGCCAACCATCAATAAACATTTATTGCCTATTCTTGTTGTAAAATCTCCGCATGCCGCACCGCGGTGAATTGTTACATTTTCTTTTATAATAGTTTCATTTCCTATAACAACCTTTGTAGGTTCGCCTTTGTATCCCAAATCCTGCGGTTCTGAGCCAATTGTAGAAAAAGGAGAAATTGTGCAGTTTTCGCCAATTTCAGCAAACTCAATATAAGCGTTTGCAATAATTCGCGTTCCTTTTCCGATTTTAACATTTTCACCTATAACAACATTAGGTCCGATTGTAACACCTTCAGCTATCTGTGCAGTGGGATGAATTACTGCGGAAGGATGTATTGATGTTTTTTCTAAAACTGCGCTTTCCATTCTCTTTTCTCCGTTTTAAATCTTACAAATTCAAGTATATTATAAAAAACGACATTTCTTTAAAAAATTTATATAAACTTAATATGAAATTTAAAATCAGAATATTTGTATAAAAAAAGAGCGCACAAAATTTGTGCGCTCTTCTTATAACAAATAAGTTAATTATTTGCCGTTTACAACTTCTTTGAACTTTTTACCAGCAGAGAATACAGGAACTGTCTTTGCAGGAATCTTAATAGCTTTACCTGTTTGAGGATTTCTGCCGTTTCTTGCTGCTCTCTTACGTGGTTCGAATGTTCCAAAACCTACCAATGTTACTTTTTTACCCTTAGAAACTGTTTTTTCTACTGTTTCCAATAAAGCTGATAATACTTCATTAGCTTCTTTTTGAGTAACTTTTGCTTTTTTAGCGATTTCGGTAACTAATTCTTCTTTGTTCATTATAAACTCCTTTCTTCTTACCTACATCATTATTATACAGATTACAAAAAAGATTGCAAGCATTTTTTTCATACATACAGAGGATTTGAACCATATATTTTTAAAATAGCAAAAAAAATTTTTTCATGTTTTATTACTATTATGCAAATTACTAATCAAATAACAACAAACCGAATAACTCCTTCATTTAGAATGTACTCCGAACACAGATCCAATGTCACATCGTACAACTATTGGACTACTACGAAATTTTTTAGAGATGACCTTAACTGGAATGATTTTGTATTTATGATGCACAACAAATATAAAGATGTTGATAAAGTTAATATTCAGTGTTTCGCATGCTCTGACGGAGAAGAACCTTTTTCGCTGGCAATGAAGCTGGATGCTTATCTGAATGAAAAATCAGCCAAATTTTTTCCTATTGTAGCTAAGGATTTTGACAAAACCAATATATATTATGCAAAAAAAGGCGTATATGAAGTTAGACCGGCAGAATTGTGTGACATAGAGCGTGAGTGCGACATGAGAATGTCTAAATATATAACAGTCGGTAATGCATACCGAGTTCACCCCAATGAACTATATTCAAATAACAGCATGATACCGGTCAAAATCAAAAATAACTTACGGGAAAAGGTTTTATTTAAGCATGCAGATATCTTGAATGATGTGCAAAATATTCCAAAAAGTAATACCGTACTAATGACAAGAAACATGTGGCCATATCTTCCGGCAAAAAAACAAGTATTTTTAGCAAAAGAACTGGCTAAACAACTTGATGAATCCTCTTTAATAGTATTAGGGCATTTTGAAATCTCACAAGGCACACACAAATTGCTTGAAGAAGCAGGATTTGAAATGACTGAAATATACGGAATCATGTGCAAAAAGGCAAAAAAATTTCTTCCTGACGAATTTTCCGATGCAAAAATCATGTTCAACAAAATAAAATCCCTAAAAAAATAAAAATTAATATAATCCCGTTTTAATAAAAATGCCGGTTTTTGTAATCAACTGTTTTTCTGATTATTTATTCTGAACCAGTTTACAAATTTATTAACAATACTGTCTTGCGGAATCTCATCGTCACTAAGACCGTCATCAAGTGAAAAATCGTTTTCGTTTTTATCATCCGAACGTTCAAACATATCTTCTTCCGGTTGATCTTTACGTTTTTTCTTTTGCTGAAAATACATGCCGCCGCCACCCATGCCGCTTCCATCCTTATATGCTGACTGGGCTTTCATTCCTGGTGGGTTGATATCTCCAAAACTAAAAGACATTTTTTATGTCCTCTTGTTTTTACATTGCATGTATATTATAAACTATTTTTAAACTTTTTCCAGTGTTTTCGTGGTAAAATCATTCTGTTGAATTAGTTATGGGGTAGAATAATGCAAAAATTTTTGAGTCTTTTAACGGCAATGCTGATTTTTTTATCACCCGCTTTTGCACGTGATTTAAGGTTTATAC
This sequence comes from uncultured bacterium, assembly GCA_902788575.1. GTDB lineage: Bacteria > Cyanobacteriota > Vampirovibrionia > Gastranaerophilales > Gastranaerophilaceae > CAG-196. The sequence continues at coordinate 61,858 of CADAKY010000006.1, forward strand.
AAGTAACAGACGTTATGTATAAATCAAGCGAAGAAACTAACTTTGAAAAAGTAATAGATGATATAAACAAACAACCAAACGTTGAGTTTGTGGTTTTTACGGGTGATAACATTGCAAAACCGGACAAAGAAGAATTAAAAGCTTTTTTATTAACCGCAAAAAAACTTAAACGCCCGTATTATATTGTAATCGGGGATAGAGACGTCAGCAAACGTAAAGATTTAAGCAAAAAAGATTACGCAAAATTTGTCCGTAGATACACAAAAAAATATAAAACCTCCACGCCAAACTACGTGTTTGAAAAAAAAGGTATAGTTTTTATAGTTGCAGACGGAGCAAAAGACGTTATTACATCAAAAATGGGATACTACAAAGATGATGTACTTGAATGGCTTGATGCAAACCTTGATTTGTACGCATCAAAACCTGTTATTATACTTCAGCACTTTCCTATAGTTCCGCCATCAGAAAGAGAGTCCCATTATACATTCAAAGCTGATAAATATTTAGAACTTTTAACTAAACACAAGAACGTAAAAGCTGTTGTATCAGGACATTTCGGGGTAAATAAAGAACAAGAAGTAAACGGAATCACGCATATTTCAACTGCACCGGCTCCGAGTTACAGAGTAATCGACATTTTGGATTATGATACCGAAACACCTACCATTTGGGCAGAAGTTAAGAATGCAAAATAATACCCCTAAAGTTTACGAATTTTGTTTTCGTAAACTCTAAGAATATCAAGAAGGTTGTTGGTTGATATATTTTTGTTAAATTAAAGCGGGCTAAAGGCAACCCGCTTTTATATATTATGGATGCATTCAAATAATGTTTGCAATTATAAACGGAATCACTTTTGCCAGATGTGACAGCACATTTGTTGCTCCGCTATGTTTCTGTTCGTGTTTAAGTTTTTCAAAATCAAGATTTTCTCCGAAGTCATACTTCTCTAAAATATCTCCAAAGCCTTCAACACTTTGTAATTCCGGAGATGAAAAATAATAGTCTCTGAGTGACAACTTCTTTTCCGGTTTAAACTCGGGAGAAGACGCAATGTTATCACATAACATTGTTCTCAAATTCGGTTTTTTCCCGCTTTCCCAATGGTGTTCGGAATGAGCTCTGTGCACCTTTGATACATAATCTCTCGGAAAACCGAGAACATATAAAACAAGTTTGTCCAAATCATGTGTTGTTACATCTTTATAATATGTTAAAAGATTCTGAATCTTTTTCATATCAACACCGCGAGCAAGACTCCTTCTATATTTTTTCCCCAAAACCTCGTCAGCAATTTTTGCAAAAACGATCTTATGTTCAACCGTATGCTGAATATTATGAACGTAATCTCTTCCATACTGCCTTATGGCACTGAATATATTTTTGCTCTCTAAACCGTGAAGACCGGTCGCACTTTTCTCTGCAACCGGTCTTCTCACAAACTTATCCGCACTTTCACCCACTCTCTTCACAAGCACACTCTCGCGCCCGCGGAATTCTATGTCCCTCTTCTTATTGGGGAGATATACATTATTCACATTTTGTTGGTGAAAGTAAATTTCCATAATACATTCTTGCATAAACTAAAAAAAAATGCAAGTATCTTAACAATTAAATATTTACGAACCTCAAAAATTCCTTCAAGAACCCCTTCATTCCTGACGTCCAAGGTTTTGCAACACCTTTATAAAAATCTTCATAATCTGCAATAATATTTCTCGGAAGCTCTTTTCCTTCAGAAAGATTCTGTGCAATAAACTCCAAATAATCATCCTGTTCTTCCCGAAATTCAATATCCCTGTACCTTATATCGGCATCCGCTTCATAATGAACAAGAGCATGGTATGCACATTCTATATTTTTATCCATCGTATCCGGAAAAAGCGAAATAGCTTCTCTGACTGTCCTTCTCGAAGTCAGGACAGAAAAAATCAATCTTCCGACAAATTTTCTGTTATTTAAATCATCCATATTTTAATAAGGATCCACTATCTTTATTTCAAAATTAAGGTTTTGAGGTCCTAAAGTGCCATTATAATTAAGCCTTGGACCTTCTGAAAGGTCTACAACATTTTTATCCTTTTGTTCAGTCTGAGGTTCAACATAACTCGCAAAACGGCGTTTTGACTGTATCATATTGGGCTTTTTTGATGTTTTTTGGGTACAGCCCGAAGATAATGCAGCGATAAAAGATAACATTAGGAAAAAAACGCAAATTTTTTTCATACTAAAGACCTCATCTACATGAATTATAACATTTTTTTTATAGATTTTATCCTACCGGAGAATGATTATTAAAAAATTTAAAGATTTTTGATATAATTTTTTTGAAGAAAGCGGGAGTTAATGGGAGAAAAAAATAAATACGGTCAATATATGACTCCAAATATAATTGCAGATTTTATGTGCACCCTTGTTGAGCATGATAAAACTGCTGTTTGTCTTGAACCCTCTGCAGGAAAAGGAATTTTTCTTTCTAAACTGGAAAAAGTCGGTTTTAGGAATATACTTGGTTTTGAAATTGATGAAACAATTATTAATCCGAATTATAACATCAGAAATGAAAGTTTTGTTACATCAAATTTAACGCCAATATATGATGTAATAATAGGAAATCCGCCTTATATAAGATGGAAAAATCTGGAAACCGACTTAAAAAAAGAACTGGAAAATTCAGTCTTGTGGAAAAATTACTGCAATTCTTTATGTGATTATTCTTCAATATTTATTCTAAAATCAGCATACCTGCTCAAAGAAAAAGGTGAACTTATTTTTATCACGCCTGACTATTGGTTCACAACTACCCACGCGAAAAATGTCAGAAATTATCTAATCGAAAACGGTTACATAAAAGAAATTTATCATTTTAATGAAACGCCTATTTTTGACAAAGTTAAAGTGTCTTTTGTGATTTTTAAATATGTAAAAGATACCGCAAAAAATCCGAATATTTCCGTTACAAAATATCTTTCAAAGCAAAAAATCACAGAACAAGATTTAACGGAAATAAAAAACAAAACTTCTGCAGATGCTTCGTTTTTCGACATCCCGCAATTTAAAAAAGATGAAAAATGGATTCTCGTACCAAATAAAGATAAATCCGAAATAGAAAAATACGAAACCGCATGTAATACAAACACTTTCGGAGATTTCTGCCGCATCGGAAACGGAATGGTAAGCGGTTTAGACAAAGCTTTTCAGATAAAAAACGAAAGCTTATTAAACGAAAAAGAAAATAAAAATTCCATTAATGTCCTAAAAGCAAAGGATTTAAATTCAATAAGTTTTGGGAAAACAACAAAATACATATTTTTAAAACAAGAAACAGATGAAAAAAATTTCCAATCCGAATATCCGAATTTCAGTGAACAATTAGCTGAATACAAAACAAAGCTGAAAAACAGATACAGCTACGGAAAAGACCTAAAATATTGGGAGTGGGCATTTCTGAGAAACTTTAACCTTTTCAAAACAGAGAAAGAACGCATCTTTTGCCCATGCAAGGAACGCATAACAAAAAGACAAAGATTCAGATTTTCGGTAGTTCCTCCGGAATATTTTCCGACACAGGATGTTACGGCACTTTTTAAAAAAGAAGAAACAAAAGAAGATATAAGATATATTGCGGCACTTTTAAACAGCAAATTTGTGTTTAAATGGCTTTCCAACAAAGGAACCAGAAAAGGTGATATTATCGAATTTTCAGAAAAGCCAATTTCATCAATTCCTTACAGGAAAATAAATTTTTCAAACAAAAAAGAAGTTCAATTGCATGATAAAATTGTATCTCTGGTAAATAACTACAGCACATGCCATGAAGAAACAATATTCCAAAATATTGACGAGTGCTTTGAACAATTATTCATTATAAAATAAAAAATTTATAATATTATATTTTCTAAGACAACTTTCTTATCATTTCGTGGGCTTCTTCGTCATCAGGGAAGATTTCTACAACTTTATCCAAAATTTCCAATGCTTTATCATTATCTTTCATTTTTGCATAACACCTTGCAAGACTCATTAGAACAGAAACATTTTGCGGGTGTTTTGTTAAAAGATTGTTGAAAATATTTACAGCCTGAGGATATTCACCCAGCTCATAATAAGTAAGAGCAAGTGTATTTTGTGTTTCGACATCCGGATTCTGTTCAACAGATTTTATTAAGTATCTTTTTGCTTCTTCAAATTCTTTACGGGCATAAAGAATTCTTCCTGCACAGAACAAAATATATTCATGATGATGATTTATTTTTAAAGCCTTCATAATATATTCCTTTGAAGCATCGAGCTGATTCAGAATAAGCTTATTAAGCGCCATAAAAGTTAATGCCAAAATATTATCCGGCTCTATATCAAGTGCCTCCTGATAATATCTCTCTGCATCATTATTTTTTGAAACAGAATAAAGAAAATTCCCGTATTCAAAAATTATCTCAAAGTCGTTTGGCGCAAGCTTCATTGCCGTCTTAAACTCATCCTCTGCATAATCAAAAAGACGTTTGTTAAGATATATTATCCCCAAATCTTTATGAGCTTTTGCAATATCCGGATTCATTTTTATAACTTTTTTAAGCATTTTTTCCGCTGTATCAGTATCACACAAATTTGAAGATAAAATCGCATATTGGTGAATAATTTCTGCAGTCGGGCTATTCTTCAGTAAAATATTGTCATAAATCTCTTTTGCCTTACTTAACTGATTAACTCTTATATATAAACTTGCCAGCTTCTGCGCCGGAGGAAGAAATTTTTGGTTTAAATAAACCATACCCTCAAGCATCTTTATTGCAGTCTGCAAATCTCCCATTGCTTCATAACAAGTGACAAGATTGTATTTATAATTGTCTTTTTCCGGATGAAAAACCAAAAGTTTTTTATAAATGTCAGCCGCTTCCTCAAAACGTTCCATTTTCACCAGAGACATTCCAAGCGCAACCTTGAAACTTTCGTCCTCTTCATCAAGTTCAACAGCTTTTTTCAAATATTCAACAGCCTTTTCATGATTATGCTGGATTTGATATGCCGAACCGATATTAAAATATCCCATAGGATTTTCCTTATTCAGTTCAAGCGATTTTTCATAACATTTGATAGCCTTTTCTATGTTTGAAGTCGCCATATAAGCAGTTCCGAGGCTGTTATATATACCAACATTGTCAGGAGATTTCTCCAAAGCCCGCTCAAAAGGTTCTATACTTTTTTCAAACTCTTTAAGCTTCATATAAGAAGTACCTATTACAAAATCATAAAGATAATTATCCGGATCAATAATATTTGCCCTAGCCGCAATCGATACAGCGTCAGAAGGCTGATTCAATTTTAATAAAACGACACACAAACTTTGATAAGCTTCCGTGTATTCAGGACGAAGGTCTATGACTTTTATATACGCATTCTTTGCGGAAATGAAATCAGCAAGCTGATTATAACAATTTGCAAGATAAAACCATGCCGTTGCATCCTGCGGAAGCTGTTTTACAACAGTTTCAAAATAATTTCTTGCGGTAAACCACTTTTCAAGATTAACATCAATAAGCCCTGCAAGCTTTACCAGCTCTATATTATCCGGTTCTGCCTGAAGAGCCGGTTCTATAAGCTTTGCGGCTTCATCAAATTCTTTATTTCCGACCAATTCGTTTATACTGTCTATATCTGCCATTTCTTCCTCTGTACTTCCGTTTTTGCCGATTATTATCCGCCAAAATAGTTCTTTAATCCTGATGTTAAATTTTTATTTTTACAGAGCTTTTTAAGTTTTGAAATAGCTCTGTTTTCTATCTGTCGGATTCTTTCTCTTGAAACACCATAAATTGAACCTATTTCATCAAGCGTTTTTTTGTTGCCGTCATTATTTAAACCAAACCTCAAAATCAAAACATCACGCTCTTTTTGGCTCAATTGTTCAAGCATAGATTTAATATCATCAATCATGCTTTCCTGCGAAACCATATTATCCGGCGCAATTGTTGATTCATCAACAATATAATCAATAATCTTATTAGAATCGTCCTTTTGACCGGTCGGAGTATCAATACTTATTGTAGATTGAGTTGATTTGATGATAGAAGTCAATTTTGAAACCGAAATATTCATCTCATCAGCAATTTCCTGTTTATTAGGAATTCTTCCGAGTTTTGTCGTCAAATCCATTGTAGCTTTTTTGATTTTATTAATTGATTCAATAAGGTGAATCGGAAGTCTTATAATTCTTGCCTTGTCCGCAATTGCTCTTGTTATAGACTGCTGAATCCACCAGGTCGCATAAGTCGAAAATTTGTACCCTTTTGTGTAATCAAATTTTTCTGTTGCCTTAATCAGCCCCATATTACCTTCCTGAATCAAATCTAAGAAGGAAAGCCCTCTGCCTATATATTTTTTTGCAATGCTGACAACCAGTCTCAAATTTGCATTAATCAATACTTTTCTTGCAATTTCACTTTGAGTTTCATATATTTTCTTTGCAACTTCCAATTCTTCTTCTGCCGAAAGAAGCGGAATTTTACCTATCTGCTGAAGATAAATCCTTACCGAATCATCAGAATTTACTGAGTTTAAACTTTCTTGAGTTTTAGGCTCTTCAATTTCTATGGATTCGTCATCTTCATCATCCATTGTCTCAATATTATTGAAATCAACACCTTCATCTGAAATATCATCTGCCATTATGTTTAATGTATCGCTCTTTTTTGACATATTCTCTCCTTAATTTCGGATTTATTTTTTTAATTCTCTCTGTCTTACACTTTCAAACAAAATAACTGCTGCTGCATTTGAAACATTTAAAGAATTGAACTTCGTCAGCATCGGAATTTTAACTCTGAAGTCTGAAAGCTTTAGCAATGATTTTGAAATACCCGCATGCTCTGCACCCATTATTAAGGCAAAATTCATGTCTGTATAATCAATATCATAATAATTTTTGTCTGAATGATGGTCAGAAGCAATTACCCACCAGTTCTGTTCTTTTAGCTTTTGTATCGCATTTACAAGGCTGTTTGTTTTTATTACGGAAATATGATTTATTGCTCCTGCACTCGTTTTTTCCACTGTTGAATTAATAAGAACTCCCCGCCTTGACGGTAATATTATACCCTTTATACCGGCACAAACGCAAGAACGAATTATTGCACCTACATTATGAGAATCCTCTACACCGTCTAAAATTACAACAGGCGCATATTTTTCCCGATTCTCCAAAATGAAATCCTCAAGCTCTGTATACTTTACAGGAGAAATCAAAGCTATAATCCCCTGATGGCGGCCTTCCGGTTCAATAGAATTTAATTTTTCTTTTGCAACGAACTGAAATACTATTCCCTGCTTTTGCGCCAGTTTCTTTATGCGCTCAATTTTTTCATCAGAACGGGAACTGTTTGCAATAAGAATTTTATTAAATTCTCTTTCTCCTGCTTCAAGAGCTTCGATTACAGCATTTTTTCCAAAAATTACAGTCTTTTCATCATTTTTTTGATTAATCATAATTCATCTGTTTATAGTGTGTACAAATTTTAAGTTTTATTGTACAATAAAAAAAAATAGGAAGAAATTATAATGAATTTATTTAAGAAGAGCACAATAGTAGGCGTATCTGTAACACCTGAAAGAGGCTTGGAAGTTGCAGAAATAGATTTTGAATCAAAAACAGTACTTAAATATGGTTCTAAACCGTTAGATTATAACGTAAACTCCAGACAAATTGCAGATTTGGATATATTTAAAGAAACATTGCAGGATTTATTTACTGAACTTGAAATAAATAAAAATGCTCAGGTTGTTTTAAATATACCGGCAGTAACATTTAGAATTGACGAATATCCGGCAATGATGGATGAAGTAGAAACATCCAATGCTGTCAGTGAATCATTAATGTCAAATCCTATTTTCGCAAACGAAGAACCATGTTTTTCTGCAGCAAAACTACCCGGTTCATCAATTCAATTCAACAGAATTGCCTGTACTGCTGCGCAATATAACGTAATATACGAAATTGTTCGTTCAATAAAAGATATAGGACACAAAGTTTATGCCATTGATTCTTCAGTCAGTTCTGTATTCAATGCATTAAATTACGTCGGAAGATTAAGCAACATTGAACCGGAAACATCATGGGTATTGATGATTGTCGATAATTGCACAACAAGAGTTATTCCTATGATTGGCTATAGTGCTGTTGATGTTTTTGAAGAAAAAATCTCTATCGGTGAGGTTTTAGGCGACTCTGAAAATTATGCTACAGTATTAAGCACAGTTCAACCGATATTGAAAACAACACCATCTAAATATCTATATGTTGTTTCAACTACAAACTTAATCAGTGCAGAAATACTTGCAGGAAGATTGCAGTACGGCGCACCTATTATTCATCAGGAAGCAAATGTCTATTCAAAAGAAGCTTTTATAGACCTTGCGCCGTATTTGGATCCTGATATTGCTAAAAATGTTTCATTAGAGGTTATTGGTGCGGCAATAAGACGCGAAATAGAACCTTATAAGTCCGTAAACTTAAATTTATATAACAGTTCGCTGGGGGATTTATACTTTGAAGATCAACCGCCGCAATTTAAATTATTCGGTCGTACAATAATTCTTACACCGGAATTTCTGGTTAAATTATTTATTACGCTGGCAATAATAGTATTCATAATAACTATACCTGCATATATAATGCTGTCCAATTCAGTAAATTCCAAAAACAATGAAAAAGAAGATTTAAATAATCAGATAGCAATTATTGATAAATTTTTGGCTGACAACAAAGATATCTCATCAAACACATTTGATGAAGGAGACGAAATCAAAACAGGTATACTCCATAACAAAGGTGTTTATTCATATTACACAATTGTCGGAACAGAAATTCCGAAAAAATTATGGCTTACACATTTGAAACTTGGCGACAAAGTTACTATTGAAGGTCAGGCAGATAATTTGGAAAGTATTTACAGTTTCTACAGAAGCATAAAAGACTATGATCAAGATTCCGGAATAAAACTTCAAAAACTTGGTCTTGCATCAAAAAGCAGAAATAATACCTTAGACAACGACGGTAATTTTGATACAGAGTCTGTATTAAATTCTTTAAATGCAGATTTTTATGAATTCAGAATTTCTAATGAACCTGAAGTTGCTCCGCAAGACTTAAATAAAGAAGGAGATGCGGGAGCATTACCGGAAATTACACCTACAAATTAGAGTAAAGGCAGATAACAAATATGGAAAAATACAAAAGATATTATGGTTTAGTAATTTTTATTGTAGCAATTGTGTTACTATTAGGAGTAGCATATCTGTTGGTAGGTCCTAAATATCAGGAAGTGAAAAGCCTTGATTCAGAGATAGAGACACTCACTGCTTCTTTAGACCAGAAAAAAGTATTACGTGATAACGTAGAAAAGAAAAAGAAAAAACTAAAAGATTCATTAATCAATTCTCAAAAACGAATATATTCACCGATTGACTCAGGTTTGGAGAATGATACATTATTCTTCACACTGTATAACGATGTAATAGAAATGCTTCATGCAAATTCTGTTAAAATAAAATCAATAGATTATACGTATAATCCGACATCTGATATATTCGTACAATTGGGCAAAGATGTATACTTTGTATGTGATGTAAATATGCAGATAGTATCAAATTATGTTAATTTGGGTAAATTTGTACAAGATTTGTACCAGTATCCTTATTATATAAGAATAAACAATATAGATACAAAACCATACCAAAAAGATAAGAAAATATTGATTTCTGATATAAGCTTGAGATTGTATGCACATACATCTCCTGATGAAATCACTGATGATGCACCGGCTATTGATGGTGCACAAACAGCACTCCCGCAATAAATGCTTGAAAAAGATTTTTGTTTGGGATAAAGTTGAAGTGTGGCTATTATGAGTTATAATAGTTACATTAAGCGGACGTAGCTCAGTTGCCTCGCGGCGAGCGATGAGGCAAGGAGGGCGTAAGCCCGACGGAGCGGAATCAGCAGTGTCGTGTCGCGGGAGCGATACGAGCAGGCTGATGGAGCGGAGCCGTTAACGTCTTTAAAGCCATTGAAAATTGAATAACACATTAAGCGGACGTAGCTCAGTTGGTAGAGTATCTGCCTTCCAAGCAGACTGTCGCGAGTTCGAGTCTCGTCGTCCGCTCCATTTTAAAAGAGACCCTTTGGGGTCTTTTTTTATTGCGGACTCCTCGACTTCGTCTCTCCCTCCATTGGCTTATATGAGCCTCCTGCTTTGGTTTTGACTTTCCACGAAAAACGTGACATTTAGTCACCTTTTTCTGCTCGCCAACGGAGTCCTTGCTCCATTTTAAAAGAGACCCTTTGGGGTCTTTTTTATTGCGGATTTTTATAAATGACTGCTTCCACTTTTTTATGCGGGGTTATAAATTCTTCCATTGAACGAAATAAATCTGCTCTGGTATCAGCCTCTGAAAAAGCACCGCCTGTCACATCAGCAGTACATTTTAGCTGCGCCAAATCATCAGAATCCTGAACGTTAAAAGCTATCACATCTATCTTTATATCACGTCTTGTTTTCATAAGTTCTATTGAATAATCACAAGGACTCTCATCACAATTTTCTCCGCCATCAGTCAAAAGAATAATATGTTTAATTCCGTCATAACCGGATAAATCTTTTTTCACTGCCTGTTTTAATGAATACGTTATCGGTGTCATTCCCCGCGGACGAAGCCGTGACAGCTCTGTTTCTATTTGCGAACGATTATTAAACCCCAGAGGTGTTATAAGTTCGGAACTCCTGCAAGCATTAAATGCTATTAAGTTACACGTATGACCGTAAACCCTTAAGCCAACCTTTGTTTCAGCAGAAATCTGCGGAAGAATTGCTCTCATCATATCTTTAACCTGATTAACTTTAGTTCTGCCTTCAAGGTATTCACTCATGCTGTTTGAAAAATCAACAACAAAAAGAAGCTTATCACCGTCCTCACGATAACTATATTCTTCCGGCATAAAAACATCATAAGCAAAAACCGGAATAATAATTAAACAAAAAAGTAATAAAAATTTTTTCATTTTTAAAATGTACAATCTTTAAATAAAAATTTTTATTCCACAGTTGTAGTATAATTTGATTATGAGATACATTGCAATAACGGATATTCACGGAGAAGTCGAAAAGCTGGAAAGTCTGCTTTCAAAACTGGACATCAAAAAAGATGACAAATTTGTCTTTATGGGAGATTACATTGACCGCGGTGCCAATTCTCGCGCAGTAATAGACAAAGTAATTGAACAGAGCAATTACAATGAATGCGTTTATCTCATCGGTTCTCACGAATACGCGCTTATGCACGCAAAATCAGATGATTATTATCAATTTTTATTCGACAACTACGGCGGGCCGGCAACAGAAAAAAGTTACGGCGGATTCAACAATATTTTTAAAATTCACGGGGATTTCTTTAAAAGTCTGAAGTTCTATTATTTAACAGACAAATATCTCTTTGTTCACGCAGGAATAAATCCGGATTATCCCTTAGAAAAACAAAACGAAGTAGATTTAGTATACATAAGAGGGAAATTTATTTATTCAAAGCACAATCTTCCTCAAAAAATAATCTTTGGACACACTGAATTTGACAAACCCTATATTGATGAAGGTAAAATCGGAATTGACTTAGGATGCGGGAAATATCCTCACGCCAAGCTTTGCGCTCTTATTCTTGACGAAAACGGCAAAGAAGAATTCGTTTATTCCTAAATTATTTTGCTGCATTTCGATAAAAAATTTTAAATGATTTTATAATGTCTGTTTGTTAATTTCGTAAATTTCGGGTATACTTGAAATATCGCTGGTGAAAAATTATGTTTAACAGAACAACTTTCAAAAAAAGAATACTTTTTGTCGGCATTCCTGATATGGCATACATTGGGCTTGACGGACTTTTGATGTCAGGTGTTAATATTGTCGGTGCTATGGGACCCAAAAAAGATCACAACATGTATTTTGATTTTAAAAACTTTGTTCTTTCAAGAGGGCTCAACTACATTGACTACGATGAACTCGATGAACCTCAACTGATTGAAACGATTAAAGGATTAGATGTAGATGCAGCCGTTGTTTGTTCGTTTAATTACAAAATTCCGAAAGTTCTTCTGGAATCTACTCATGACGGGTTCATTAATGTTCACCCTTCAATGCTCCCAAAATACAGAGGCGGAAACCCTTATTCAAGAGTCATTATGAACGGTGAAACAGAAACGGGTGTGACGGTTCACCTTATGGATGAAGGTTTTGACACCGGTGATATTATTGCTCAAAGACCATACCATATACATTCAAAAGCAACAATGGGAACACTGTTTAACGAGTTAAACGTATTGGGGATTGAGCTTCTTCTTCAGGTTTTACAAGCTTATGAAACCCAGCCGCTGCCAAGACTCGCACAACCAAAAGGTGATTTTGTTTCCGGAAAAGGTTTGAGCGACAAAGAAATTTTTATAAACTACAATAAAACCGCAGAAGAAATTGAACGATTCATTCGCTCACTTAACCCGTTTATACTCGCAAGTACAACGTTTCGCGGAAATATGATGAAGATTATGAAAGCGGAAGTTGCATCTGATGCCTATAGCGTGCCGCATCCTGCAGGGACTGTCGCAAAAATTGAAGATGACAAGTTTTTTGTCGCAACATCTAAAGGGCTGATTGTACCCACTGTAATGCAGTTTGGAAGCTTCTTTATGGGCGACAGCAAAGATTTTATACGTATCGTTAATCCGAAAATCGGGGAAGAATTTAAGTAGGAATTATTATGAAAGACCATATTAAAAATAGTGAGAACCCCTCACCTGAATCCGTAAAGCTCTGCACAGCCTCGCTAACGGCTTCTTCCTCTCCCTCAAGGGGCGAGGGTTGTAAAAAATTAAATTTTATAACTGCAGGTGTTCCTCTAAGAGCAAAGGGATATGAAGATGGGTTTCAGGTTCTTGATGAAATGAATCTGGACGGATTAGAGCTGGAATTTGTCCGTGGAGTCAGAATCAGTGACAAAAGCAGAGAAGTTGTTTCTAATGCTAAAAACAAGGTCATTACTGCACACGCACCATTTTATGTAAACCTTAACGCAAGAGAAGATGATAAAGTTGAAGCAAGTATTCAGCGTATTATTGAAACAGCTCAGACTGCAAACGAATTAGGAGGATTCAGCATAACTTTCCATGCCGGATTTTACCTCGGAATGGATGCGGAAGCTGTTTATAAAAAAATAGCTGACGGAATAAAAATTATTACGGATGAGCTTAAAAAAGTAAATAATAATATATGGATTCGTCCTGAAACTACAGGAAAAGCTACCCAATGGGGAGATTTGGATGAAATTATAAGATTGTCTAAAGAATTTGAAACGGTTCTTCCGTGCGTTGATTTTTCACACTTGCATGCAAGATATAACGGAGGGGTAAATACATTTGATGATTTTTGTGCAATTTTTGAAAAAATCGGAAACGAACTGGGACAATCTGCACTGGATAACTTTCATGCACATATTGCAGGAATTGACTACGGTGCCAAGGGTGAAAAAAAGCATTTGAATCTTGAAGAATCAGATATGAATTACAAAGATTTATTAAAAGCTTTTAAAGACTTTAATATCAAGGGTGCTATTGTTTGTGAAAGCCCTAATATTGAAGACGATGCAAAACTTATGAAAGAATATTATCTTAGCCTTTGAAAGGAAAACATTAATGCCTAAAGTCAGTATTATTTTACCTGTTTATAACGTTGAAGAATTTTTGGAACAAAGTCTGCAAAGCCTCAAAAATCAAACTTTGAGCGACATTGAAATAATATGCGTAAATGACGGCTCAACTGACGGTTCACTAAAAATTCTTGAAAAATTTGCACAAAGCGATAGCAGATTTAAAATTATTAACCAACAAAATCAAGGGCAGGGAATTGCAAGGAATAACGGTATAAAAGAATCTACCGGCGAATATATCGGTTTTCTTGATCCGGATGACTGGGTCGCATTAACAATGTTTGAAACACTTTACAATACAGCAAAACAAGATGATTGTGATTTAGTCGAAGAATCATACACCATACATAATGAACCAAGAAATTATGTAAAAATAATAAAACATAAACTTAATCTTCCTCAAAATAAAACTTTTAATTGGAAAATAAGAAAAAATTATGTATTTAGCAATAAACTGGCTGTTTGGAATAAATTATACAAAGCAAATTTTATAAAAGAAAACAATATTTATTTTATGGATTTACCCAGAGCTGAAGATATTATTTTTACAGTTTCAAGCCGTATATTGGCATCTAAAATAAGATACATTGATGCTCCGGATTATCAATACCGGATTAAAAAAGATAACAATATAAATATAACTGAAAAAAATAAAGCAAGAGTTAAAAAATCGATTGATTTCATATTGTGTTTAAAATCTGAACTTTTGGGAAAAAATATTTTTAACATGATTCAAGATGATTTTAAAATTTGGTGCATAAAATGGCTTTATGACGAATATAGTATACTGGAACGCAATGAAAAAAAAGAATTTTGGCAAGAATTACAAACTAAACTCGGTAAAGAAATATATTATAAATTTATGTTAAAAATATTTCTGAAAGAATTTTTTAACAATATTTTTTCTGTTTACAATGCTGTAAGAGATGAAAAAAAATACAAAATTTTTAAAATTCTCGGATTTGAAATAATAACACCGTATACAAAAAAATAAAATATAATAAAAATGACAACTGATGAAAAATACATGCAAATATGTTTAGACCTTGCAATAAAGGGTAAGGGGACGGTTTCGCCGAACCCTATGGTCGGATGTGTTGTGATAGATAAATCAGGAAATATAGTTTCCGAAGGATACCATAAAAAATACGGCGAAAATCATGCCGAACGTGATGCTTTATTAAAATTGAAAAATAACGAAGCAGAAGGCGGGACTTTATATGTAAATCTGGAACCATGCTCACATTGGGGTAAAACTCCGCCTTGTGTTGATTTAATTATAGAAAAAAAACTCAAACGGGTTGTTATAGGAATGAAGGATGTTAACCCTAAAGTAGACGGAATAACAAAACTTAAAGAAGCGGGAATTGAAGTTGTAACGGGGATTTTGGAAGAAGAGGCGATTTTTTTAAATCGTATCTTTATAAAAAATATGACCAAAAAACTTCCTTATGTCGTACTAAAAACCGCAACAACAATGGACGGAAAAATTGCAGCGCATACAGGGGATTCCAAATGGATAACATCTGATGACTCCCGTAAAGAAGTTTACAAAATGCGCAAAGAGTTTGACTGCATAATGACTTCTTCAAACACCATTATAGCGGATAATCCAAGAATGGAGCATAAGTTTAAATGTATTCTTGATAAGGATTTAAGATGTCCAAAAGATGCACAAATATTTAAACAGGGAAATTTCTATATTGCCTCAAAAGAAAACACACCGCTAAAAAACGGAAAACTAAATATAAAAGAAGTTTTATCAGAATTGTACAAACGCGGAATTTACACAGTTTTTGTTGAATGCGGAGGAACTCTCGCCGGCTCTATGCTCAAAGAGGGTTTAATTGATGAAATCTATCAGTTTATAGCCCCAAAAATTCTGAACGACAACACAGGATTGAGCGCATTTAACGGAAACTCCATTAACATAATTTCTGATGCCGTAAATTTATCTATATATAATATTAGTCAAATCGGAACTGATGTTCTTATTAAATCAATAGTAAAAAAGTAAAATTAAATTTTTCCAATTAAATCATATTCTGTACTATCAGTAATAGTAACCATTTCTATATCACCGGGAACAACCGGTTCGTCTGTTTCAACGGTCACTATTCCGTCAATTTCCGGAGCATCATACTGACTTCTGGCAACAATTTCACCATTATCAGAGAATGCTTCTATAATACACGGTATGGTTTTTCCGATGAAACTTCTGTTTCTTTCTTTTGAAATTTCCTGCTGAATTTCCATAAGTTTTTTGTATCTTTGTTTTGCAACTTTCGCAGGTACTCTGTTTGGCATGTTATAAGACGGAGTTCCTTTTTCTCTTGAATAAGTAAACACTCCGACTCTGTCAAATTTTACGTCTTTGATAAATTGTGCCAGATGTTCAAAATGCTCTTCTGTTTCACCGGGGTATCCGACTACAAAAGTAGTTCTGATAGAGACATCCGGTATGCGTTTTCTTATATTTTTAACAAGCTCTCTATAGTCAAGCACAGGGCGGCTCATCATTTTCAAAACTTCCGGATGAGAGTGCTGAAGCGGTATATCAACATACTTGACTACTTTATCCAATCTTGCCATAGTATCCAAAAGCTCATCACTCATAGTTGTAGGATACGCGTACATTATACGAATCCACCCCAATCCTTCAATTTTATTAAGTTCTTCAAGAAGCTTGGCGAGCATTGGTTTTTTATAAATATCAATTCCGTATCCGGTTGTATCCTGCGCAATCAGAATAATTTCGGTCACTCCGCGCTTAACAAGTTTTTTTGCTTCTTCAATAATATCTTCCATCTTTCTTGAATGATAATCCCCTCTCAAATATGGAATTACACAATATCCACAGCGATAATTACAGCCGTCCGCAATCTTTATATAAGAACTTGCGCCCATTGTAATCTGCTGACGCTCAACATTTTCAGGATAAATATAATCAGGAACTTCGCTTACTTCTATATTAGATTCAGAATCAATATTCCTGATAACTTCAACAATTTTATTAAAATCTGTTGCCCCGACAAGCCCTGCAATTTCCGGTATCTCTTTTTTAAGCTCTTGGGAATGTTTTTGTGCCAAACATCCTGCTACGATAACTTTTTTGCCTTTTTCAACAAGTTCAAGAATTGTGCTTATTGATTCTCTTTCCGCATCACAAATAAACGAACACGTATTTACAACAACAATATCTGTTTCGTCTTCATTCAATGTTATTTCATAACCATTTTGGGCAAGAATCCCGAGAATAAGTTCGGAATCAACAAGATTTTTTGCACATCCATGACTAATCAGAGCTATCTTTTTCATAGATGTATCATATCATAAAATTATTTTGATATTCATCAGAATATTTCTTTTGTTGTAAAAGACTACTTTTGTGCAATTTTATTGAATAGTGTATTATTTGTTTTTTGTAGCCTTCATTTTCTTCTTCTCTTTATTTCGGAGGTAAAGAGAAGAAGAAAACGAAGCAAAAGAAGAAGAGAAAGCACCGGATTAAATTGATAACCCTTACGGCTGAAGATTAAAAAGAAGTATAGGTGCTTTATAGGCAGTACCCACACTTTTTTTATAGCTAAGTTGCAGTAAACGCAAGGTTAGGAATCTGTTGTTCTTGGTAAAGCATCGCAAATGGATTCGGCTTTGCCGAAAATAAAAAATGCCCGCAAGGGCATGGTGGTTAACCGTTCAATCGCGTGTTTTTCCTTCTTTTCTTGTTACTTCTTTTCTTCCTTTTACCTCGCAAATAAAAGGAAGAAAAGAAGTAAATACAAAATTGACAAAGTTGTTTTAATTCTTTTTGTCGGGTTAAAACCTGACTCGCAAAAAAAGAGAAAAAAGAAATGAAAGTGCCAAACTAACAAATAGAAAAATGAAAAGTAAAAGCTATTTTCAAGCTGCGCTTGAATTTTTTACAACAAAAGAAATATTCTGATGAATAACAGTTATTTATCTTTTAAAAATAAAAAATACCGCTAAAACAATAAAAATAAATCCTACAAGATAGTTCCATTTAAATTGTTCTTTTAAATATAAAACCGAAAAGAAAGAAAATACCAGAAGTGTGATAACTTCCTGAATTGTCTTTAGCTGAGTTGCATTATAGCAATCGTACCCGATTCTGTTTGCCGGAACCTGAAAACAATATTCAAAAAATGCAATTCCCCAGCTTACAAGTACAACTATCACTAATGGCATTGCTCTGAATTTAAGGTGTCCGTACCAAGCAAATGTCATAAATATATTTGATATCAAAAGTAATACTATCGGTGCAATGTGTCTTATCATAAGCTAATTGTAACACAAATTTTTACCGCATGTCCTTTAACAAGCTCTATGATATAATTTGGTTATGGAAAGAAAGTTTGAAATTGTTTCAAAATACAAACCCTCCGGCGACCAGCCCAAAGCTATTGAAAAGCTTGTTGAGGGATTAAAAAACGGTGATGATGCGCAAACACTTTTGGGTATTACAGGTTCAGGTAAAACTTTTACAATAGCCAACGTTATCGAAAGAATCCAAAAACCCACGCTTATCATTGCGCACAACAAAACTCTTGCCGCGCAATTGTATAACGAATTTAAAGAACTTTTTCCTAATAACGCTGTTGAATATTTTATCTCATATTATGATTATTATCAGCCGGAAGCTTATATTCCGAGAACAGATACATATATAGAAAAATCCGCAAGTATAAATGAAGAAATCGACCGTTTAAGACATAATACAACCAGAAGTCTGTATGAAAGAAATGACGTAATAATTGTCGCATCTGTTAGCTGTATATACGGTTTAGGTTTACCGGAAAGCTATTTCAAAGGTACGATTAAAGTTTCTGTCGGAGACCAATTAGAACGCAACGAACTTATTAAACATCTTGTTATGACACAATATACAAGAAACGACCTTGTACTGGAGCGTTCCACCTTCAGAGCAAGAGGCGACATATTAGAAATCATGCCTGCGTATGAAAAAATCATCACAAGGATTTACTTCTTCGGAGACGAAGTAGAAAAGATTGTAAGAATCGACAATCTTACAGGTGAAATCCTTGAAGCGCCGGAATCCGTAATGATTTATCCTGCCGTACACTACATCTCTTATGATGAAAACGAAGATGAAACAATTGCCATGATTCGCGCCGAGCTTAAAAATCGTGTACAGGAATTGGAAAGCGAAAACAAGATTCTTGAATCTCAAAGGCTTCAGCAGAGGGTAAAATACGATATCGAAATGATTAAGGAAATGGGATACTGTTCAGGAATAGAAAATTACTCCCGTATAATCGAGCGCCGTCCTGTAGGTTCTGCGCCGGCAACACTTTTAGACTATTTCCAGAGTGATTTCCTGACCGTTATTGATGAATCCCACGTAACAATTCCTCAATTAAACGGAATGTACCACGGAGACGCTTCACGAAAGCAGGTGCTTGTAGATTTCGGTTTCAGGCTCCCTTGTGCCAAGGATAACCGCCCGTTAAAAAGTGAAGAATTTTTTGCAAAAGTCGGACAAAAAATTTATATCTCAGCAACACCAGCGGATTTTGAAAAAAATACTTCTGAACAAATTGTTGAACAAATTATTCGTCCTACAGGACTTGTAGACCCGAAAATAAGCGTACGACCAATAGAAACACAGATTGATGATTTAAAAGCAGAAATATCAAAACGTGCAAAAAAAGACGAACGAGTCTTAATTACAACACTCACAAAACGTATGGCAGAAGATTTATGCGACTATTTTCTTCAAGACGGCATAAGGGTCAGATATCTTCACAGCGGGATTAAATCAATAGAACGCGTTGAGATTCTGCGTGATTTAAGGCTGGGTGAATTTGATGTCCTAATAGGTGTAAACCTTCTGAGAGAAGGGCTGGACATTCCTGAAGTTTCACTTGTGGCAATTATGGATGCCGACAAGGAAGGATTTTTGAGGTCTGAAACAAGTCTTATTCAAACAATCGGACGTGCTGCCCGTAACGCTTGCGGTGAAGTAATTATGTACGCAGACAAAATTACGGATTCTATGCAGAGAGCAATTGACGAAACAAACAGAAGGCGTGAAATTCAGCTCGAATACAACAAAAAATACGGAATTATCCCTCAAACAATTAAAAAACCGATTGAAAACAATCTGTTATCTCTTGTCGCAAGCTATCGAGATTTGGAAGATATCGTTGCGGAAGAAATGGTTGATTTGGGTATTGAAAAGAAAGATTTGCCAAAACTCATTTCCAAACTCGAAAAAGATATGCATAAAGCCGCAAAAATTCTTGACTTTGAACGCGCAGCGGAAATCAGAGACCAGCTTAAAAAATTACGTGAAATGGTTTAGATTTTATTTGGTAATCCCTTTAGTTATTGCTTCCAAAATTCGGCGAATTTTTATAACCTCTATTCCTTCAAATTTTTCCTGAACGTCATTTGCATCAGGAATAATTATACGTTTAAAACCTAATTTTTGAGCTTCAGTTATGCGTTTTTCTATATGATTAACCGCTCTTATTTCTCCGGAAAGTCCCAATTCACCAACTATTGCTGTTGATAAATCAAAAACAACATCCCTTACACAGGTTACAATTGCAAGTGCTATTCCCAAATCTGCAGCAGGTTCATCAACATCAATTCCGCCGATAACATTTACATAAACATCTTGTTTCGAAAGGTTTAGCCCGATTCTTTTTTCCAAAACCGCAAGAATTTGAAGAACTCTGCCGGTATCAACACCATTTGCAACCCTTCTTGGAGCCGGATAAGGTGTTGTACCCACCAAAGCTTGAATTTCCACCAATAGCGGACGTGTACCTTCATTTGTAACAATAATGGTACTTCCGGGGGTTTGGGTTTGTGAATATTCCTTTAGAAATAATTGACTGGGATTTAAAACTTCCTTTAAACCTTTTGCACCCATCTCAAAAATTCCGACTTCTGAAGTATTACCAAATCTGTTTTTAATTGAACGAAGTATTCTGTATGTCTTGTATTTATCCCCTTCAAACTGGATTACAGTATCTACCATGTGTTCAAGAACTTTAGGACCGGCAATGTTACCTTCTTTTGTAACATGCCCGATTACAATAATAGAAATATTTTCGCTCTTTGCTGTTCCCATCAGCGAATTACAACACTCTCTTATCTGAGAGACACTGCCTGCCGAACTTTGAATTTGAGATGTATAAATTGCCTGAATACTGTCTACGATTACTAAATCGGGCTTTAGAGCTTCAATATTCTTCTTTATTAATTCTAAATTTGTCTGAGGGTAAATGTAGAGATTATCTGATTTTACCCCGAGTCTCTCAGCTCTCAGCTTAACCTGTGAGGCAGATTCTTCTGCAGACACATACAAAACTTTTTTTCCTGCATTACACAATTCACCGGAAGTTTGCAAAAGAATTGTAGATTTACCTATTCCCGGGTCTCCGGCAATAAGAATCAGAGAACCCTGAACAATCCCGCCTCCAAGAACTCTGTCAAATTCTGAAATGTTTGTTGAAAGTCTTATTTCTGAATTCATCTCAATTTGAGAAAGTTTCATCGGAGGGTTTGAATCAAGAATTTCATTCTCACTTTTCGCTGACGGTGCATCAATTTCTTCTACAAAAGAACCCCAGCTTCCGCACTCGGGACACTTACCCAAATAACCGGCAGTCTCATATCCGCAGTTTTGACAAACATATTTTGACTTAACTTTTGCCATAACTTAGTTTACACTTTTAATCGGTATAATAAGCTTTTGACCAATAGATAAAGCATTCGGGTTAGCCATTTTGTTAGCCTCCTGAATCAATGTAACTTTTTCCATATCAAAAGCACCGTAAAATCTTATTACAATACTTTCTAAGGTGTCACCCTCTTTTACAGTATATTCTTCATTTAAAGACACCGGCGCTTTTTTAGATGCACTGTCTGCCGGAATAAATCTAAACTTTCCTGAATCTTTTGCAGCTGCAGGCGTCTTTGGCGCAACAATCGTATCGTCTTTTGGAGTTGAAATATTAATCAAAAGACTTACGAATGTTGTAATAATCAAAGTTATAATAACACCGGCAACAAGTCCCGTTACAAAATAAACCTGAGGAGCTTTTTCGTTTCTTTGCTGTTTTACACCGAAAGATTGCCACAAAGCATCAAGTTCTCTGTTTTTACTTTGTTTTCTGTAAAAATCTTCATCCTGATGGTCTCTGTTATAACGGTTAAGAGCTTCCATCATTGCAACTTTTTCTCTTGTAATGTTTGATCTTCTTAGTGTTGTGCTTTTCATAACTCCTCACTACTTTTAGGGTATTCTACACTACCCTTATCATAGAATTTAGCATAAATGCCAAACCTGTGCAAATTTGTTAAGAAAATTGTAAAGATTTATTAAGAATTTATTGAAAAGTAAACTTCCTTCAATCGTTTCTTGCTTATATGTGTATAAAGCTGGGTCGTTGAAACGTCGCTGTGTCCTAAAAGTTCTTGTACTATTCTCAAATCCGCACCGTTTTCCAGCAGGTGTGTTGCAAAACTGTGACGAAGAGTGTGAGGAGAAATGTTTTTATGTATAAGTTTTCCCTGATTGTGTATAAATGTGTACACAAACTGTCTGTTTACAATTTTTCCGGTTTCTGAAATGAGAAGTTTTTTAGTATCAAGATTGTATTTTTTTAAGATAAGTTCTCTTTTGGGCAAATATTCCTGAACAACTTGTTTTGCAGTATTCCCGATTGGTATAATTCTTTCCTTGGAGCCTTTTCCGAAACATCTTATATATTTGGAATTTAAGTCAATATCAGTTGTTTTAAGATTTACAAGTTCCGAAACCCGAAGTCCTGCGCTGTACAACAATTCCATCATTACATGCTCTAAAAGAGTCAAATTATTATGAAGCATTTCTTCAATTTCTTTTACAGTACAAACTTTTGGCAGTCTTTGCGGAACCTTTGGCTGTTCCAGCGTTGCAGCCGGATTTTTTTCAATTATACCAATTGCGTTTGCCCATTTGAAAAAACCTCTTAAAGATGCAACTTTTCTAATGATGCTTGTCGGTGCAAATCGGTTTTCTCTAAGGGAGCGGATATAAGAATTTATAGTAAGCCGGTCAATTTCTTTTATATCGTTAATATTCATTTTGTCGGAAAAATTCTCAATATCACGTCTGTAGGCATCAATCGTATTTTGCGACAAACCCTTTTCAAGCTCTAAATATTCTAAATATTCACCGATTGTCTGGTACATCTGAATCCTTCTGTTTTCTTTTAATATACCACATTTTTGTCTTTTGCATGAACACGTGAGTGTTAAATTCACCCCTCACCCCAGCCCTCTCCCTCAAGGGGCGAGGGAGTGATATAACATTATTTTCAACTTTCCACTTTCCATTTTCAATTCTTCATTCTCCCCCCCTTCTACTTCACAAAAATCAAAACGCGTGTTATAATAAATATATACTTTGGAGTTATATGTAAAGAAAGCGAGGATGGTCCGTGAGAAAGTTTTTAAGTAATTTTTGCTATTGCAAGAGCGGTTTTTCATTAATGGAACTAATGATTGTGCTTTTGGTTGTTTCAATTATTGCGGCAGCTACAGCACCTATGATTGCGAGAAAATCAGCACGTTCAGCCGGAGGAAGCGGCAGCGCAATCAGTTTTTTGGGAATCGGGAATAATTTCGGCAACAACGGTGACGGTTCACTTATTTTAGGTGATACACAACATCGTAATTCTAAATTATATATTGATTTGGATGGCAAAATTATCATATAGGTTTTGGTAATAATGGTTTGCTTGGTTATTTGAAATTTGGAGACAATCATGGAGTTGTCTTAGGTTCCGGAAATGCAAGTGCTACAGGTGATAATTCTATCGCTATAGGAACTGATGCAATCGCAAGCGGAGAAGACTCTGTTGCAATCGGACATAATGCAAGTACAGGTAATAATGCTCATTGTGTAGTAATATCAACAGGAAATCCAATTGGAAATGGTAATCTTGGTGCAAATACTATTGTCTTAGGTGGTGAAAATGATACAGTCGTTATTCCAGGGAAATTAAAAGCAAATAATATAGATTTTTCAGGTTTAAGCGGTAATGAACACGGGACGGTAGTTCTTGGTAATGAAAATACAACTTTTTATATGCCCGGCAATCTTGTTATTAACGGTTCTACTATTTTAGGCTGGCAAGGCGGTGAATCTAATAAGGGTAAAACCGGTGCTGGAATATACTTTAGAGAATCTGGTGTTCAGGATGATAATCAGGGAGATATGGTAAAATTTGGATATGGTGGTAGGGATAAAGTAATGAGAGTTGATAATTATAACAAAGAAGTATCAGTTGGAGAATTTCCAGTTTGGCATGAAACATGTGACCGTCGTTTGAAGAATGTCGGCGAAAAGTTCACAGGCGGGCTGGATGAGATTAAAAAATTAGATTTATACAATTTCACATTCAAGTCTGATAAAACCAAGACTCCTCAGGTTGGTGTAATGGCGCAGGATTTGCAAAAAGTTTTCCCGAATTCCGTTTGGGAAGGTGCTGACAAATATCTCCGCATACGCTGGGATGAAATGTTCTATGCTGTAATCAATGCGGTTAAAGAATTGGATACAAAGATTACAACAGCGGTTGAAGAAATAAAAGCTAATACTGATAAAACAGAAGAGCTTCAGGCTCATTTGGATGAAGAAAGAGAAATTAACAAGTCTCAGCAAAAGGTTATAGAAAATCTTGAAAAAAGAATTGCAAAGCTTGAAAAGAAAAGAGAATTCAAGCAAAAGCAAGAATAAATGAGTATAAAATTTAATAGCCTCTCACGGGCTAACATTGGGCAGAGTACTCCATTCTGCCCATTTTTTTTGAGAAAATATCAGCAAATTTACGTTATTTAAACTTTGTGTTAAACTGTTTTATGTAATAGTTAAGGGGATCCACCCAGGGGGCAAATAGGCGGGTAGGTGTGACTACAAGCCAAAAGTATAAAAATTTGCCCGCACAAGAAAGGATAGAAAATGGAAAAAAACAACGAAACTTTGAGAACTCTCAGACACTCTTGTTCTCACATTATGGCACAAGCCGTTCAAAAGCTGTTCCCACAAGCAAAGTTAGCTATCGGGCCGGCTACGGATGACGGTTTTTACTACGATTTTGACTTAACTGACGGGTATGCTTTTACTCAAGAAGATTTAGTTAAAATCGAAGAAGAAATGAAAAACATCATTAAACAAAATCTTACATTTGAAAGATACGAGGTTGAAGATGTTGAAGCAAAAATTGCAGAATTCAAATCACAAGGTGAAATCTACAAGGCAGAGCTTTTGGAAGAACACAAAAACGACAACCCGACACTCTACTTAACAAAAGATAAAGACGGAAATGTTCTGTTCAATGACCTTTGTGCAGGGCCACACATCCCTAACACTTCTTATATAAAAGGAAACGCAATAAAACTTCTGAAAGTTGCAGGTGCATACTGGCGCGGTAATGAAAAAAACAAAATGCTTCAGAGAATTTATGCAACAGCGTACTGGAACAAAGAAGATTTGCAGGCTTATTTGACTTTCCTTGAAGAAGCCGAAAAACGTGACCACAGAAAGCTCGGAAAACAATTAGACCTGTTTTCAACCCGTGAAGAAATGGGCGGCGGTCTTGTTCTCTGGCATCCGAATTTGGCATGCGTAAGAGAACAAATAGAAAATTACTGGAGAGAAGAACACAGAAAAAGAGGTTATGTAATCGTAAACACTCCGCAAATTGCAAAATCAACTCTCTGGGAAATTTCAGGGCACATGGATCACTACAAAGAAAATATGTTCTTTATACAAAAAGATGAAGATTCTGACGACCAGTTTGTAGTTAAACCTATGAACTGTCCGTTCCATATCTTAATTTATCAGGCAAACAGATATTCATATCGTTCGCTGCCGCTAAGAATGGCTGAACTGGGGACTGTTTACAGAAAAGAAAAATCCGGCGCATTATCAGGTTTAACCCGTGTTCAAGGCTTCACACAAGACGATGCTCATATCTTCTGTACTCCGGAACAACTTGTTGATGAAATCAACGGAATTATTGATTTTGTTGCAGATACAATGGCTATATTTAATATGGAATTCGAAGTTGAACTTTCAACCCGTCCTGAAAGCTATGTAGGAGAACTTGAAAACTGGGATAAAGCTGAAGCAGGCTTGAAAGAAGCAATGGAACGCAGAGGAATGAAATACGACATCAACGAAGGTGACGGTGCTTTCTACGGTCCGAAGATTGACTTCAAAGTTAAAGATGCTATCGGAAGAACATGGCAATGTGCTACAATCCAGCTTGACTTTAACCTTCCGGCAAGATTTGATATCAAATATCAGGACAAAGACGGTCAGTTGAAAACACCTTTAATGCTTCACCGCGTAATCTTCGGTTCAATGGAAAGATTCCACGGAATATTGATTGAACACTATGCAGGCGCATTCCCGACTTGGCTTGCACCGACACAAGTCGCAATCGTTCCGATTTCTAACGAAAAACACGTTGATTTTGCTGAACAAGTTTACAAAAAAATGCGCGAAGCAGGTATAAGAGCCTCTCTTGATGACCGTTCTGAGTCTATGAACTACAAAATTCGTGAAAGTTTACAGGATAAAAAGATTCCTTACGTTTGCGTAATCGGCGACAAAGAAATTGAATCAAATTCGGTTGCCGTTCGTGCAAGAGGAATCGGACAGGTCGGAACATTCGGTATTGATGAATTTATTTCCAAAATAGAAGAGGAAATTAAATCCAGAGCGAATGAATCTTTTGCAAAAGCATAAAAGATTGACAAACAATAAACGCTCTCTGATATAAAAGGGGGCGTTTATTTTTTTATTAAAACATGTAAATATTCGCTTTACTTATTGATAAATTCACGCTAAAATGTACAGTGGAGTGTATGACAGGACTTATGACAGAAACTTTTGAGCTAACCAACTATAATTTTTATTCCAGCCGATTGGATATGGAAATAATATCCAATATCGTAGACACTCTAAAAGAAATTCTCGAAGAAGATAAAAAACAAGAACAGCCTTTATTTTTACGTGTTGCAGATGATTTTATCCTGAACATTGCAAGAAAAGTTGTTCAGGAAAAGAAAAAGACATTCCTTATCGGGATAACAGGCGAAAGCGCTTCCGGAAAGACTGTATTTGTTGATAACACAATAGAAGCTGTTGTTCGTGATAAAAAAGAAGGTATTTATACAGTTATTCGTCAGGATGATTACTATAAAGATACGTCCAGAGAACTTCAGGAGGCGGGAAGTTATGATGCTTTATTCAAAACCGGTTTCAGCTTTGACACACCTGATGTTATAAATTTAAAACTTATGAGAGAGCATTTGGAAGGGCTCAAACACGGCGAAACAATTGTTTCACCAAAATATGATTTCGTTACCTGTGTTTCTGACCCGAACGGAGATGTTAAAAAACCTGCAAAAGTTATACTGACAGAAGGGTTATACGTATTAAACGAAGAAATTCGCGACATTATGGACGTCAAAGTATACGTATTTACTCCGATTGATGTCATCAAAGACCGCTGGTACAAAAGAGCTGTTTCCAGAGGTAAAACAGGCGAAGCGGCAGATTTACAGTTCAGAGATGTAAACGAAACCGCACAAAAATACATAAGACCAACCTATCAGATTGCAGACTGTATAATTAACGGCATGGTTGATAAAGACTACATAAAAGTTATCACTGATAAAATTTTAGCCCGCTTAAGTGAAGTTTGCAGTCAATAAACGAAGCTCCGGCATTGAGCCTATCATATAAAACGAACCGCAAATTATATTGAGTTTATCCGATGTAAGTTGTGACAAATCTTTATACCTTTTTAAAGGAACAGGCGATTTTGTTTCCAGCTCAGAAAAAGTACAAGCATTTGGATAATCAAATTCTTTTATCAAAATTTCATCCTCCGGACGGAAAAGAATATTCATCATACGTTCATAATCTTTTGTCCTTAAACACCCAAAAACAATACGCCTTTTTTCATTCGGATAAAATAAATCCAAATTATTTCTTAAAGCCTCAATTCCGTTAGGATTATGAGAAGCATCTATGATTATTTTTTTTGATTTAATAATCTGAAATCTGCATGGATGTTTAACTTTTTTCAATCCTTCCAAAATTGTTTCATCACTGATTTCTTTAAATAAAAGATTAATGCACTCCAGAACAAGCGCAAGGTTTTCAACCTGATGAACACCTTTTAGTGCAAGCGCATCAATGTATTTTTGATTTACAAAAGGTGAAACAAAAACAAATAATGCATTTTCTTTTTCTGCTTTATCTTTTATAGGTTCAAACCCCATACTTGTAATCACAGGACAGCCACTTTTTATAATTCCGGCTTTTTCAAATGCTATTTTGTCTTTTGTATTCCCCAGCCTGTCAGTATGGTCCAAATCTATTTGCGTAATTATTGCACACAAATTTTGCTTTATAACATTTGTTGCATCAAGCCTTCCGCCTAAACCGGTTTCAATTACGGCAACATCAACCTTCTCATCTCTGAAATACAAGAACATTACAACCGTTAAAATCTCAAATTCCGTAAGATGAATCCCCGCTTGCGAAATTTGTTCCACATATTGTGCAAATTTTTCTTTTGGTATTTCAATACCGTTTATGCGGATTCTTTCTGTATACTCCCATATATGCGGACTTGTATAAAGTCCTGTTTTTAATCCTGCCTCTCTTAAAATTGATTCCAGCATTGCACAAACAGAACCTTTACCGTTTGTTCCGGCGACATGAATAACTTTTACACAATCCTGCGGATTATTAAATTTTTCCAATACAGAGCGTATTCTATCCAGCCCTAAATCTATATAGAAATTATCTTTGGATGTAATAAATTTTATACTGTTTTCATAATTCATATAACAATTATAAATAAAAATAAGTCGTATTCATATAATTGATAAAATAATCCTTAAGAATTACTTCCGCAGTAGATTATGAAGCGCATTAGCAAATGTTATAATTATAATGTAAGTCGAAGGCAGCGAGTGATATGTCGGATTTCGACGAAAAAAAAGTATTAGGCTTTTGTGTGTGTGTTCGGCTTACTTCTTTAGAAACCAAAATCTTTTCTTCATAATAATTAGCCTTGCTCCTTTTGTTCTCTTCCGAAAGGGGCTTAATTTTATTCTTCTTCCAAGCTGAGAACAGCCATAAATGCTTCTTGCGGAACTTCTACACGTCCGATTGCTTTCATACGTTTTTTACCGCGTTTTTGTTTTTCCAAAAGTTTACGCTTACGTGTAATATCACCGCCGTAACATTTATCCAAAACGCTTTTCCTTAAAGCTTTAATGTTAGTTCTTGCAATAACTCTTCCGCCAATTGCAGCCTGAATAGGAACTTCAAACATTTGTCTCGGAATTATTGTTTTCAATTTTTCTGTAAGTTTTTGACCGATATAATATGCGTTATCTTCATGACAAATTACAGACAAAGCGTCAACAACTTCACCTGCGAGCATAACATCCAGTTTTACCAGTTTTGAACGTTTATAATCACAAAATTCATAATCAAGACTCGCATACCCTTTTGAACGTGATTTTAGCTGGTCATAGAAGTCAGTAATAACTTCACTCAGCGGAATCTCATAAATCAAATCTACACGGACTTTATCCAAATAATTCATGTTTATAAAAATTCCGCGCTTGGTTTGCGCCAAATCCATAAGTGTTCCGACAAATTCGTTCGGAGTAATAATTGAAACTTTTACATAAGGTTCTTCGATATAGTCTCTGTATTGTGCAGCCGGTAAATTTGCAGGGTTATCAATTTCAACAACTTCGCCATTAGTCTTATGTACTTTATAAATTACTGAAGGCGCGGTTGTAACAATCGAAAGGTCATACTCTCTTTCAAGCCTTTCCTGCGCAATTTCCATGTGCAGCATCCCTAAAAATCCGCATCTAAAGCCGAATCCCAGAGCGGATGATGTTTCGGGTTCAAATGTAATTGAGCTGTCGGAAAGTTTAAGTTTTTCCAAAGATTCTTTAAGTTCATGATAATCTTCATTATCAACAGGATACATGCCGGAAAAAACCATCGGAAGAGCTTCTTTATACCCCGGAAGCGGTTCATCGGCAGGACTTTCGACATGAGTTACAGTATCACCTACAAACCTTGTAATTTCTTTTATTGAGCCTGCAAAATAGCCTACATCACCGCAAACAAGCTCTTCTACCTGAACCCTGTTTGGTGTAAGATACCCAAGCTCTACAACATCATACTCTTTGCCGGATGCCATAAATTTAACTTTATCACCAAGTCTTAATTTTCCGTCCATAATCTTGAAGAAACAAAGAGTTCCCAAATATGAATCATAGGCGCTATCAAACACAAGCGCACGAAGAGGTTTTTCGGTTGTATCCTGAGGAGGCGGAACAAAATCAACAATCGCCTCAAGAACTTTATCAATTCCTTCACCGGTTTTTGCGCTTACAGGTATTGCCATAGAACAATCTATACCAAGAATTTCTTCAATTTCTTGTTTTACCCTCTCAACATCTGCTGAAGGAAGGTCAATTTTATTAATTACCGGAATAATTTCCAAATTTTGTTCAATTGCCATATAAACATTCGCGAGGGTCTGAGCTTCAACGCCCTGAGTAGCATCCACTATCAGAAGCGCACCTTCGCACGCGGCAAGAGAACGTGAAACTTCGTATGAAAAATCAACGTGCCCCGGAGTGTCTATAAGGTTGAATATATAATCTTTTCCGTCTTTACTTTTGTAATTCATTCTGGCGGCATTAAGCTTAATCGTAATTCCGCGTTCGCGCTCAATATCCATTGTATCTAATAACTGAGCCTGCATATCTCTCGGCGCAATAGTTCCTGTTGCTTCAAGAAGTCTGTCTGCCAGTGTTGATTTCCCGTGATCAATGTGGGCAATTATGCAAAAATTTCTTACGTTATTCCTATAATTCATAAAAAAATATTATCACAAACACAGTTTATTCGCGACCTTAAAGTGAGGTCAAACAAACAAATTCTACAGTTTTTTCACCATTTCTTCAAGACATATTTTAACATGCGCGTAGTTTAATCCGCCTTGCATATAAGCAGCATAAGGTTCACGCATCGGGCCGTCTGCAGACAATTCAATTGTAGAGCCTTCAATAAATGTTCCGCCTGCCATAATAACTTTATCCTCATACCCCGGAATATATTCGGGGATTGGAGTAACATACCCGTTTACAGGTGAAAGCGACTGAATTGTACGGCAAAATTCTTCCAATTTCTCCGGAGAATTAAATATAATATTTTGTATAATATCTGTTCTTTTTTCGTCATATCTCGGATTTGAATTAAACCCGACATCCTCAAAAACTTTT
The DNA here is from genome assembly GCA_902788575.1 of uncultured bacterium. Taxonomy (GTDB): domain Bacteria; phylum Cyanobacteriota; class Vampirovibrionia; order Gastranaerophilales; family Gastranaerophilaceae; genus CAG-196. The sequence continues at coordinate 92,986 of CADAKY010000006.1, forward strand.
GCTGCAAGAATTGCACCTTTTACAGCTTCCGAAACAACTGACGGCGCCATAAAAAGCCCCTGAAAAATAAGCCTGTGCTGGTTGAACATAGCTCCGCCTTCCGAGCCTATCCCCGGTGCGGTAAGACGATTTGCACTTCTTTCAACATAAAGCTCTTTTCCCGCTATATATCCGCCGGCCTCTACAATTCCGCCTCCCGGATTTTTTATTAAAGAACCGCCGATTAAATCTGCTCCAACCTCCAAAGGTTCTTTTTTATCTACAAATTCTCCGTAGCAATTGTCTACGAAACATATACATTCAGGGTTTTTGGATTTAACAATCTTACAAATCTTTTCTATTGTATCCATTGAAAGAGATTTTCTGGTTGAATATCCTTTAGAACGCTGTATAAGAACCATTGTAACAGTTTTATCAATTTTATTTTCCAGTGTTTCAAAATCAATTTCCTGTCCGTTAATAAGCGGAACTTCATCATATAAGACTCCCTGCCCGATGAGCGAAGAACGCTTTGTCTCCTCATCACCGGCAGTTCCTATGACCTCCTGCATTGTGTCATAAGGCGCACCTGCTGCGGAAATAAGTTTGTCTCCGGCTCTTAAATTACCAAACAAGGCGCAGGCAAGAGTGTGAGTACCTGATGCAAAATGAATTCTGACAAGAGCTTTTTCCGCACAAAATACCTGTGCAAAAACTTTATCCAAAACATCTCTTCCCAAATCATCATGCCCGTAGCCTGACACTGTGTAGAAATGTTCCGGCGCAACTTTATTATCAAAAAATGCCTGAAGCACTTTTCTCTGATTGTAATCTCTTATATCATTAATATAATCAAACTCTTTTTCCAGTTCTTTTTCGGCTTGCTTAAAATCATAAATCATAGTAATATCCCTCTTTACTGATTATAAAAACAAAGAATTCGGGTGTCAATTTTAATAAATATTGCATCATACCTTATAGCCATTTAGGCTAATTCACTTTTCTCGTTCCTTTTATGCTAAAATGACTTTGTTAAGGGAGAAGTTTTTATGAATATCAAGTTGTTATCCAAAATCGGAATTACTTTAGGCAGTATTCTTATTGGTGCATATCTGCTTTTCTTGCTGCTGCCTTTTGTACTAAATTTTGCAATTGATAAATATACTCCGCAAATTGTCGGAGAAATTAATAAATTAACAGGACTTTCTGCGGGATTGGAAGAGGTTAAAATTGTTACTACTCCTAAACTCACAGCAGGATTAAAGGTCAGTAAATTTGAGCTTTATACTCCTAAAAAAGAACCGATTTTTGTTTCTGAAAATTTTGATATAAAAATGTCGCTTATTCCTGTTTTGGCTAAAAATCTGAGAATTGATGTAATACAACTTGATAATGCTGATATCACTCTTAAATTCAATAAAAATGGCGAATTGGATTTAATGCATTATCTTCCTATATCAGAAAATACAGAAAATCCGGAGCCGGCAGAACCTCAATACCTTCCGTTTGGATTCAAATTGTCTAACCATCTTCCGGATATACATGTAGGAAGCTACACACTGAATATTACTGACGGAACGGATAATTATGTATTGTCAGGCGGAAAAACAGACATTACTGATTTTGTTTTTAATAAAAGTATAAAAATAAAAACAGACGGTAAATTTACCCTAAAAGATAAAGAACAATTTAAATTTGATATAAAAATTTTTAATAAAATAATGCCGGATACAGACTTGAATGAAATAGTATTTAATCCGCAAAAAGAAGATAAACAAAAACAAGAGGCAGAATCTGTTGATGTAATTTCAATTCTGAAAAGTATTTATGATTATAAATTATTCGCAAATGCAAATGTGGATTTGAAAACAACAAAAGATTCAATCGACGGAAATATTAAAATTGATAATGTTTCACTTATAGATTTACCAAAAAGTAATGCAAGTCTTTTATTTAAAGGTAATTCAATTGATTTGGATACAAATATTTATACAGCAAAAAATGAAATTTCTACTGTAAAAGGCAAAATTACAACCGGCAAAAAACCTTATATTGATATGAATTTGAAATCTGATTTGGATATTTCAAATGTCTTAAATATAGTAAAAAAAGTTGCATTAATTTTCAACATAAAAGACCTGCAAACACTTACAGCAAGCGGAAGTCTGAATGCTGATTTTAATATAAAATCCGATACAAAAACCGTAAAATCAAACGGATTTTTAAAAGTTCCGACAGCAAAATTGTATTACGGCGCATACAAAATCGGTGTTGATAATATAAATGCTGATATCTCTTTGGCTGATAACAATATAAATATAAAAAATGTCGGATTTTCTATATTTAATCAACCGTTGAAGTTATTCGGAACAATAAAAGAAGACGCAACAAGCGACCTGCATTTGACTGCTCATAATCTCAGCCTGAAAGGGTTGATTGTTGCTCTTGGTCAGGCTTCACTTCTGAAAGAAAATCCTGTTTATTCCGGCTTGGTTTCAATGGATGTAATCATAAAAGGCAAGCTTGATAAAATAAACCCGATTGTAAAAATTGATATCAATAATGTCGATTTGAAAAATATTCCTTCTGATATCAGATTAAAAGCGCCTTCCACAAAAGTAAACATTACCTCAGACGGGAAAACATTCGGAGGAAATGCAATAAGTACAAGCGTTGCGCTTATAAATCCTATTGCTAAAGTTTCTGCGCCAAGTATTAAAGCAAATATAAAACAAGACTCGATAGAAATAACCCAAACCCCTGTAACAATTGAAAAAATCAAAACAAACGTATCAGGCAAAATTACAAACTACCTGACAGAAAAAATCGGGCTGGATTTTGTTACAACCGGCGACATAAAATCAACCCTAAAAGGTGATATGAATGTAGTTAAACAAACTCTTAACCTTGTCTATTCAACAACGGAAACTTCTACAATCATAATTCCTATGTTTAATAAATCAAAAATGTCATTTACAGGGAAAATCAATATAACAGGCTCAATGGTGAACCCGATTGTATCAGGTACAGCCAATGTTCCGAAAATTATTATTCCGGAAATTCCTGTTGAGATGAAAAATATGGACTTGAAACTCCACGGAACAATCCTTCACGGTTCCGGAACAGTATCAGAATTTGCATCCGGAGGTATAAAAGCCCAAAACTGCACTTCTGATTTTGAACTCAAAGGAATTGATTTTTACCTGAATAATCTTAAAGGAACAGCATTTGACGGTAAATTTAACGGAAATATAATTTACAATCTGACAAATGCCAAAACCTCAGTTGATTTTCACGGTTCAAATATGAATGCGGAAAAAGCAATTGAAGGCGCTGCAGGTATTAAAAAAGCAATGACCGGAACTCTCGGTTTTAATACTAAACTAACTCTTACCGTTTTGGATTATAATTCAATGATTAAATCAATGAAAGGAAATCTTGATTTCAATATTAAAAACGGTGCATTCGGTACAATCGGAGAATTTGAAAGTTTATTAAATGCAAACAATTTAATTACAAATACACTTTTAAAAAATACTGTTGCATCAATTTCCAAAGCAACTGGGCTTGCTACAACAGGTGAGTTTGAAAGCATAATAGGAAATATGACTTTTTCAAACGGCTGGGCTGATTTAAAATCAATAAAAAGTGCCGGAAAGTCTCTTTGCTATTATGTGACAGGAAAATTTAATTTATTGAACTTTACAACAAATGTAAATATTTTAGGCAGATTGGATGCCCCAATGGTATCAAAATTGGGTATCTTAGGTGAAATGTCCGCAGAAAAAATTCTCGGAGCAAAAATAGCTTCCGTTGTGAAATTATTTACAACAAATCCTGCAGGCGAAAAAGTTTCGGAAATTCCTGCACTTACTAACGGAAGCACAAATTATAAAGATTTTAAAGTAACTTTTAACGGAGGGATTGAAAGTACAAGTTCCGTTAAGTCGTTTAAGTGGTTATCAAATCCAGACATGAGTGAAATTGAACAAAAATCCGTAAAAGAAACAGTCAAAGATATTAAATCAGCAGTCAATACTGATATAAAAACAACCGTAAACAGCGTAAATGAAACGATAAACAATCAAAAACAGGCAATAAAAGATGCTAAAGAAGCTATAAATTCAACAAAAGAAGAATACAAAAATCTTTTTAAATCTTTAAAAGATATTACAAAACCCGTTCAAACAGAGGAAGTAAAAACAGAACCAAAAACTGAACCCAAAACGGAAGAAAAAACAGAAGTACAAACGGAAGTAAAAACAGAAAGTACACAGCAATAAATCAATGCAGCTGCCTATCTATATTGATAAACAGCTGCATTAATTTTTTATAAATTCATCCTATGCTTTTTTAAACACACCCTTTGCACATCCGCATATCGGACATTTGTAATCGTCAGGTTCTTTATCCAAATCTCCTGTATTTGTATATTATCAACTATATTTATATAAAATTTAAAAACAATTGTCAAAATTTAATTCCAAAAAATCTTATATATTAATTTTTTTAATTTTGTTTAAAACTGTTATATAATATCATTATATGGGGAAGTTTGATTTATTTAATAAATTTAATAGTGCAGTTATTATATTAACGGAAGACAGAGAAACGGTTTTTCGCAACAATGTTTTTAAAAGACTTTTTCCGGATTTTGAAAACATAAAAAAGTTTTCTCACAAATTATATTATGATGTTGTTGCTCTCGAAAGCAACGATATGACTGTATATTCCCCTATTATACAGGCACTGAATTCAAAAGAAGACATGTCTGCGCATGTTGTATATCAAACCTATAATAACGGTGATTTTTATTATGATATGAATACAACCAAGCGCGGAAAATACACAGTTATAATACTTACAGACGTTACAGCAAAAGTTAATCTGGAGAAAACTCAAAAAACAAATAAAATTTTTCAAAAACAAATAACAAATTTGGAAAACGAAAATAAAAACATGGCAAAAATTAAATATCAGGCACAATCACAAGCCATGAAACTTCTCCTGCTAAACAATATTTCCAATATTATAAGAGAGTCCATTGATTCATCCGTAATTCTTAATTCAGCACTAAAAGAACTTTCCGCGATGTTTGGTGCATTCAGAGCCTATTATGCAGAAGGAACAAAAGAATTCACCATAAAAGAATCGTTATTCAAAAAAGATATCGGCAAAAAAATAGAATTTGATAATGATATTAATAAATATATATCAGATAATAAAGTTTCCTGCACTACCTGCAGAAAAGAGTATAAAAATTCCGAACCTTATAAAGAAAATATCCAGAGAATAGTTCTTCCGATTTATCACATGAATAAGCTCAAAGGAATAATTCTTCTTGCAACAAAACAGAAAATAAAACTTGATGACACGCTGGAGGTTTTGGAAGGCGTCTCAACTCAACTCGGCAATGCAATTGTACAGGCAGAGCTTTACAAAAAAAATGCCGAAATGGTAAAAGATTTACAGAAAACTCTGAAAGAATTGAAAGAAACACAGCTCCAGCTTATTAATTCTGAAAAAATGGCATCCTTAGGTCAATTAGTTGCCGGCGTTGCACACGAAATCAACACTCCGGTTGCCTCAATAAAATCAAATAACGAAATTACAAAAAAACTTCTTTCTCAAATTAAAGATAAAGAAATTGCAGAACTTATGGAAGAAGTAAACCAAATTGATTCAGAAGCAATTGCAAGAATCAACAGACTCGTAATTTCTTTAAGAAAATTCGTAAGGCTTGATGAAGCAGAACTTCAGGATGCTGATATTAACAAAGAAATTGATTTAACACTGGATTTAATAAGACACGAGACAAAAAACAGGATAGAAATCGTCAAAAAATACGGAAAACTGCCGCCTATAAAATGTTACCCGAATATGCTTAATCAAGTATTTATGAATATTCTTGTAAACGCAACTCACGCAATAAAAGGAGAGGGTAAAATTACTATTGACACAAGTTTTAAAAATAAAGACTTGATTGTAAAAATAAAAGATACAGGCTGCGGAATCAAAGAACCCGATAAAATATTTTTTGCAGGATATACAACAAAAGGTGTCGGTGTCGGAACCGGCTTGGGGCTTGCAATTTCTCAAAAAATTGTTGAAAAACACAAAGGAAAAATCGAAGTAAAAACAAAAATAAACAAAGGCAGCGAATTCTGTATTACTATCCCAAGTGAGTAGTAAATATTAAAAAATGTAAACTCTCACTTTTATTTGTATGAAAGCTTTTTAGACTAATAATAATTATTATATTAATTAAGTTTTGTAAAAAAAATCACAAGATTAGACAAAAATATGTAAAAATATGTTATATTGTTATTACAAAGATTAAGTGTATTTTTTACCCTAATTAAGGTAAATGTAACAAAATCTTTACATTAGAGAAAATAAAGGCAATTTTTAAAAAAAAGAATACTTTATATAACTGTGTAGAAGTAAAACAAAAATCATGCTTACATTTGGAGGTACAGTGTATGACAATTACAGTTAACAGCAAAAAGAAACAAGTTAAAAAATCTTTTCAGGAATTAATTAACGATTTAATGACATCAAGTTCTGAAAAGGTTAGATATAACGCAGCCCGTGTTCTTGGTGAAATGGGTGATTCAAAAGCTGTTGAACCGCTTATTGATGTTTTGAAAAATGACAAGAACGGTTCAGTTCGTTTGTATGCTGCCCGTGCTTTAGGCGAATTGGGCGATTCAAAAGCAACAGAACACTTAATCGAGTCTTTAAGAGAAGACCGCAATGTGGATGTTAGAGTTCGTGCGGCACGTGCGCTCGGCAGATTGGGCGGCAAAATCGTTGTCGAGCCTCTTGTAGAAGCTCTTAATGACGAAAACTCACAAGTTTGTATTACTGCAACAGATGCACTTATTGAAATCGGTGATGTTGCTACAGACGCATTAATGAAATCACTTGACCACGAAAAAGTTAATGTCAGATGCGACGCTACAAGAGCTTTGGGTGAAATCGGAAACAAAAAATGCGTTGATAAAATTATTAACATGTTATATGACGAATGGGTAAACGTTAGAATTTATGCAGTTACTTCTTTAGGAAAATTAAATGATACAAAAGCTGTTCCTGCACTTATTGACGTTATGAAAAACCGTTCAGAAAATGATTTAGTCAGAGCCGGTGCTGCAGCAGCATTGGGTGTACTTCGCGACCAAAGAGCACTTCTTCCGCTCAGAGAATTGATTATGGAAGCAGAAGAACTCGGTGAACTTGAAGATACAGCTCTTAAATCTTTCAAAAAGATTATGGCTGCTAACTGGCAGGCTATCCCTGGTGCAACTCAACAAAAGAAACCGGCAGGTACTTTTTAATCAGTTGTAAAAATTTTTTGCGGGGCGGATTTGCTAAAGCAAATCCGCCCCGCTTTTTATTATAATTATTTAACTTGTTTTTTAATTTTTTATATGATATACTTTGCAAGGAAAAAAGGAGTGTGTGTTATGTACGTATCGAAAATTGACTATGCGCCGAATTTTGGAATAAATTTCGTAAACAAAGCTAATTGTAACAAAAGATTTCTAGATGCTTTTGAAAATTCAAAATTAGTCAAAGAAATTGACAAAAAATATCCGGAAGCCGCTGCAAAATATATAAAAGTTGCAGAAGGCGACATGGCAGATGCAGACATTAATTTTCATTCAACATTTTTTATACAGCTTGCAAAAGATAAAATTTGCAAATACAGCATTGACAGTCATACTTCTAAAGGTGCAGATAGTGCTATGACTAGTATATTGAACTCAAAAACGCTGGAAGAATTAGAAGCGGATTCTGCAAAAAAAGTTGATTTTTCAATCACATCTCCGGTAGAAATTAGTGTTGTATCAAAAAAATCTAATCCGATATTAGAATTCCTAAAACGAATTTTTGGTTAGATTTTATGATAAAATGAGTGTTATGAAACAAGTTATTTTATGTGGTCTCGGAGCTGTAGGAATAACATTCGGTTCAAAGTTGAATAATGCTTATAACACAGATTTTCGGGTTCTTGTCGATAAAGACAGGTTGGAAAAATATTTAAAAAATAAACCTGTTTTTAATAATGTTGAACAAAATTTCAATTATATTCTTCCGACAGAAAAAATAAATGCAGATTTAATAATTATTTCAACAAAAGCACAGGGATTAAATTCTGCGATTTCTGCAATAAAAAATTTTGTTGGAGAAAATACAAGAATAATTTCACTCATCAACGGAATTTCATCAGAAGAAATTATACAAAAAGCTTACCCCAGAGCAAAGGTATTAAAATCTTATTTTATAGGGCATAGTGCTGTACGAAACGGAAATTCCACGATTCAAGACGGAGTCGGTGAAATTGTTACCGAAAAAGATGAAATTCTTGAAGAAATTTTGAAAAACGCAAATATAAACTTTTCTTATCCTGAGGATATTGATTATGCTATGTGGCTGAAATTTACTTTTAATCTTTTTTCAAATCAGGTTTCCGCAATATTAAAAATGACATTTGGAGAACTCAGAGAAAATGAATTTTTTATAGAATTTTCAAAAAAAATCATATCAGAAGTGAAAATGATTGCGCAAAAAAAAGGTATAAAAAATTTAGAAAAACTGGAATCAGATGCAATAAATTCACTTTCAAAGATGTGTCCGGAAGGAAAAACTTCTATGCTGCAAGATATTCTTGCCGGACGTGAAACAGAAGTTGATATTTTTGCAGGAGAAATTATACGGCTTGGCAAATTATATGGGATTGCAACACCATATAATCAGGTTTTGTATGATTTAATAAAAATCGAGGAGAAAAGAAAATGAACATAGCTTTTATTCCTGTCAGAGGCGGAAGTAAATCTATTCCGCTTAAGAATATAAAACCTTTAAACGGCAAACCGCTTGTATATTGGACTGCATCAGCAGCGGAAAAATCAAACAGTATTGATAAAGTTATAATTGCAACAGACAGTGAAGAAATAAAGAAAACCGTTTTGTCTTTTGGATTTAGTAAACTTGAGGTTTATGAACGAAGTTCCGAAAACGCTCAGGATACATCTTCGACAGAGAGTGTAATGCTTGAGTACATTGAAAAATCTGATTTAAAAAATGATGATTTATTCTTTTTAATTCAGGCAACTTCTCCTTTGTTAAAATCCGAATATATAGACGGAATGTATGATGTGTATAAAAATTCTGACTTCGATTCAATGTTTACGGGAGTGAGAGAAAAACAATTTCACTGGATAGAAAATAATAACAAAATTGAACCTGTAAATTATGATTACAAAAATCGTCCCAGAAGACAGGATTTTGCCGGACTGATTGCAGAAAACGGAGCTTGTTACATAAATTCAGTTGAGAACATAAAAAACGAAAAATGCAGAATCAGCGGCAAAATCGGAGTGTATGAACTTCCTTCATATACTTCATACGAAATTGATGAGCCGGAAGACTGGATTATTATTGAAGCACTTTTACAACAATACGGTTAATAATAAACAAAGTATTATATATCAACACCGGACATCATTTCTATAAGCGTGTTAATTGTATTTTCCATATTAACACTATCGGTAGTTCTCTGCTGTAAAAAAGCATTTATCTTAGGCATCATTTCAATTGCCGTATCCAGCCTTGGGTTTGTTCCCGGCTGATACATACCGACATCAATCAAATCCTTGTTTTCTCTGTATAATGCCATAACTTTTCTTAATTTTGCGGCAGCTTCTTTGTGTTCATTAGAAGCAATTGCAGACATCAAACGTGAAATACTTCCCAGAATGTCAATTGCCGGATAGTGATTGGCTTCCGCAACCTTTCTTGATAAGAAGATGTGACCGTCTGTAATACCACGAACAGTATCTACAATCGGATCATTAATATCATCTCCTTCCATTAAAACAGTATAAAATGCTGTAATAGAACCTTTTGGGCTGTTACCGGCTCTTTCCAGTGCTTTTTGCAGCCACGAAAATATAGAAGGCGGGTAACCTTTCATTGTAGGAGGTTCGCCGATTGAAAGCCCAACTTCACGCCCTGCCATTGCACAACGGGTTATTGTATCTGTCATTAAGAAAACTTTTTTTCCTTGGTCACGAAAATATTCACTAACAGAAGTTGCCGTAAGCAAACATTTTTGACGAATCAAAGGTGGCTGGTCTCCGGTTGAACAAACAAGAACGGACTTCTTCATACCTTCAGGTCCGAGAGCGTCTTCAACAAACTCTTTAACTTCCCTTCCACGTTCTCCGATTAATGCAACTACGTTTACATCTGCATCGGAATTTCTTGCTATCATACCTAATAAAGTACTTTTACCGACCCCTGAACCTGCAAATAAACCCATACGCTGTCCGCAGCCGAATGTTAAACAGGAATCAATTGCTCTTACACCGGTAGAAAACATCTCTGTAATAATAGGACGCTCAAACGGGCCGGGAGGCGGGCCTTCAACAGGGCGCCAAGTCGCACCCTCGAGATTCATTGGCTTTCCATCAATAGGTTCACCCATAGGGTTAATCAATCTTCCCAAAAGAAAATCTCCGACAGGTATTATAATAGGCTGTCCTGTCGTCTGAACAAGACTTCCCTGACCGATTCCGGCACCATCATATAATAACAGAAGCTGTGCAACATCACCTTTAAACGCAACAACTTCCGCAGGTTTTTTTTCTCCGGTAGCAGCTTCTATATAACATAAATCTCCGATTTTCAACCCCGGAAGTTTAACTTCTACGGTTAAACCCAAAAGCTTAGAAACACTTCCTTTAAACTGATACAAATCAACATCACGGATTTTGTTTCTTACGCTTGTTTTTAAATTATCTAAATATTCCTGATTAACACCTTCCATATTCGCATTGTAACATATTTCAGTTTTTAAGTGAATTGTTGAATTAATTTAAATTGCTAAAAGGATTTAAAAAAGCGGACGAAGGGGCTATCTTGGCTTGTTCGCGTTAAACGTGTCTCCGTCTTTTGACTCCTGTGCTTCGCGCACTTCCGTTAAAAGTCCTCCGCACTCTGCTCACAAGCCGCTCGAACCCTGACCAAACTTCGTTTGGTGGTTCTCGCCCTCTACCTATTCTTTTTTCAAATTACAAAAGCGGACGAAGGGACTCGAACCCTCGACGTCAACCTTGGGAAGGTTGCATTCTACCACTGAATTACGTCCGCATTAATCTTATTATATTCCAAAAATATTCAATTTCTACTTGTTGAAACAGGTTTTTAATACAAATTGCCCTATTTCTGTTTTTGTAATATGATATAAGAATAGAGGTGTGAACATGGAATTTTTTAGAGAACATAAAAAACTGATTGTTGGATTAATCACCGTTTCTTTTATATTATGGACAGCAGGAATGGGATTATTAATGTTACTTCCAAATATGAGATAAGCGGAGGTCTTTTTGAAAATAAAAAAAATCTTAAATCTTTTCATATCCTTCGGAATTTTATTCAGCACATTTTCTTGTTGTGCTTCTTTTGCTGACCAAACTATAGAAGCAAAAAAAAGACAAACTCAACAAAAAATTAAACATATTCAGTGGCTTGAAAATCTTGAAAAAGGTAAATTATATAAAAATCAACAAAAATTAGAAAATGCTACAACCAATTTGCAACAATCAAAAACACAAATGTTACACGCCCAAAAAGAATTGAACGGCATGCAGGCTAAGCTTGATGCGGCAAGCGCTGAATATAACAGTATGAATTTTGTTCTGGCAAAACATATCAGAAGCGTATTCAAAAGTCAGAGAAAAGCCTTTTTTGAACTTTTAATATCAGCAGAAGATATAAATATGCTGGTAGACAGAGTTTACTACCAAAAAATTATCTTGAAAGATGATTATGAAAGAATGAATTCCGCAAGGCAAAAAGCCCGTGAAATTGCACTCCTCAGATATTCTATTGAAACAAAAAAACGTAATTTGGAGCGTGACGTTGCATCCATAAATTCACAGCAAACGTACATAAAAAAAGCAATTGCACGCAATGAAAGCATGATTGAAAAATTAAAAACCGACAAAATTGCTTACCAAAGAGCAGAAAAAGAATTGGCTAAACAATCTGCCAGTCTTGGTTCATACATAAATCGAACAGCGAAAGATGAAAAAATTCAGGTTGCTTCTGGTTTTATAAAACCTATTTCCGGTAGGATAACTTCTCCGTTCGGTTGGAGAACACATCCGATATTTAACAGCCGTTCATTTCATTCCGGCGTTGATATCGGAGGCCCAAACTACGGCGAAATTCATGCGTCTAATTCCGGAAAAGTTATTTATTCCGGATGGTACGGAGGATATGGAAAAGTTGTTATTGTAGAACACGGTGTATATAACGGCAAACCTATTTCCACCCTCTATGCACATATGAGTACAATCAAAGTTGCAAACGGACAACACGTTTCAAAAGGTCAGGTTCTTGGTTATGAAGGAACAACCGGATACAGCACAGGACCTCACTGCCACTTTGAAGTAAGGGTAAACGGTCAGCCAAGCAACCCGAGATCATATGTATCATTATAAGAAAAAGCAGGTTATAAATTGAAAAGATTAATTACACTATCATTAATAACACTTCTAAGCGCAAATACTTCATTTGCCGAAAACACTTATAGCAATTTTGCAGAATTCAACGGAGAATCTCTGTTCACACCGCCTGCCGTACAACAACAGGAACAAGAACAAAAAAGACACGACCGTCAGGCAACAATACCTCCGTTAAAAAGAGCGCGTATACTAATTAAAAACGCAATTTACGACAAGGCTCAAAAAAATTCTCAACTCGCGCCGACTAATCCGGAAGAAACTATTTATAATCAAGAAACATCTACGTCAGAGTTTGCTTCTAAAGAGGAAGAAGAACATTTTGATGAAAACATGATGCCTGACGGATTTGAAGCAGATGAAGAAGCTGTTCAAGAACATAAAAAACGTCGTTTCTTTCGCGGTAAAAATAAAGCTGCGGAAGAATCAAGCGAAAACAAAGAAAGTATAATTCTTGACTGCGATAACATGGATTATGACACTGATAAATACTGCATTTATGCAAAAGGTAACGTAAATGTTAAATTTGTTGAACAAGATACAGATTTAAAAGCTGATTTGATTACCTTTGACAGAATGAATAACACTATTAAAGCAGAAGGCAACGTTCAAATATTAAAAAACGGTCAAACTATCACCGGTGATTATATTTTTGTGGATATGAACGAAGAAAATGCTTTGATAGAAAATCCTATTGCAGAAACCGCAACAATTAAAATGACTGCAAAAAAGGGTTACGTATACGGTGACAAGATCGTACAGGAAAACGGTTCTATTGTTGTAGATAATGATTTCCCAATAGCATTTGGAACTGCCGATAAAGGGCCGCGTATGAGCGGTATGATGTACCCGAAAGATCAGACAATAACAAACGATTTTGCAAACGGACGTATAAAAGTTGAAGCTCAGGAAATAAAAATTACACAAAAAGATAACCTTGAAACATTAAGAATCAAAAGATTAAAAGTTAAAAAAGGTAAATACACGCTCTTAAAATTTCCTGCCGTTAAATTTTATACAAACAAAAACAATGATTACGTAGAAACAAACCTGTGGGAAATCGGTTCAAGAAGAGGTCTGGGTATGTATGTAGGTCCGGGATTTGTTTTTGAACTGCCTAAAGGCTCTGTTTTAAAAATGATTCCTATGTTAAATTATAACAATGGAATTGGTGTCGGCGGTATTGCAAGATTTTCAAGCGGAACAAACTTAACACAATTCGGATACGGTACAGCAGAAAATCTTTTTGTAGGTCATGGTAAACAAAAACTGGACGATAACCTGTATTTACAATATGCCGTAAATGACTACATGGACGAATGGTTTCTGGGAAGAAGACGTCCAAAATACGGTGTTGATTTAGTTTACAACAAAACATACAGCAGTGATAATTTCCTTATAAAAGGACAAACCTCAAGATTCACTCACAGCGCTGATTTTGGTTATTTTCATGATATTGATAAAGACAGACACTTCAGAAACCTGAAAAGTTCTAACATGGGCACAACAAGAACCAGATATATGATGGAAGTGTCACAGAATTTCATATCTTATAAAAATGAAGAAAAACTGACAGCTTTTTCTTTAGCTTTAGTCGGTCAGTTATCAGCAGCTTTATATGGTACAGGTGATACTCAGTTTATCGGCAGAATCGGGCCCAGAGCTCATATGCAGTATAAAAGATGGGCACAGGATATAGGATATTTCCAATCTGTATATGATGACAATTCACCTATACCTGTATTTGACGCATACAGATACGGGAAATGCAACGTTTATGCAAGAGAATATTTAAGAATAAACCGATATTTAACATTATGCTGGTACGGTTCATTTAACCTGAACGGAGATTCTCCAAACAACAGAGCGTTTCAGGATAATGCATTCTATGTTTCGCTGGGTACAAGTGACTTTAGGGTAAACGTAGGTTACGATATTATCAGAGAAAATACTTTTTTGACTTTTGAAGTAATGATGGACGCAAAAGGCTCACAAATTGATTATGACAAGTTAGAAATTAAACAGGACAAAAAAGCTAAAGAAGAAGATAAACTTGTTGATAAAAGCGCTCAACAAAATGAATTTAAAAATTCCGACAGAGCGCCTGTCCTGCAGCGCGCAGTAGTAGAAGATGTAAGTACGGTGGAAGATGTTCTCTAAAAAAGATTTAGTCTCAAAAATTATTAAATATGGAAAACTCTGCGGCGAAAAAAATTTTACCCCCGGATATTCCGGAAATATTTCCGCAAGATACGAAGATAAAATGCTTATAACAACTTCCGGCTCAGCAAACGGTTATCTGACCGAAAATGATGTTACATTAACTTCTTTCGAAGGAAAATCCTTAGAAGAGAATAAAAAACCTTCAAGTGAAAAATTTCTGCATATAGGAATCTACAAAAAACGTCCGGATATAAATTTTATTATCCATGTACACGCACCTTATTTAAGCTCTTTTGCATCTGCCGGTAAGGCTTTAACCGAACCGATTATGGCAGAAAATGTATTTTATTTCGGAGGAATCCCTCTGGCAGATTATGCTTTACCTTCAACAATGGAGCTTGTTGATAATACTGTTAAATTTTTTGATAAATACGATGCGGTTTTAATGGCAAACCATGGTTTTATAATCGGTTCAAAAACGATAGAAGATGCTTACCTGAAGCTTGAGCTTGCCGAATCTTATGCTCAGGTTGTTATAAATACAGAAATCTTAGGCGGAGCAAAGATTCTTTCTGAAGAACAAGAAGATGCCATCTTAAAACTCAGAATCTAATAAAGTGAATCAATAGCTTTTTTATAATCTTCATGCCCGAAAATGTAACTTCCTGCAACAAGTGATGCTGCCCCCAAAGAAGTGCATATCTTTGATGTAAGATTATTGATTCCGCCATCGACCTGAATTATCAATTCTTCTCCGGATTTTTCTTTAATTTTAGGAATTTTAAGCGCACATTCGTGCATAAATTCCTGACCGCCAAATCCGGGTTCTACTGTCATAATTAATACTAAATCAATTTTATCTAAAAACGGAAATAATACTTCCGGCTCTGTTTTTGGTTTTATAGAAATTCCTGCCTTTATTCCGTATGATTTTATTACTTTAATTACTTCTTCTATTTCTTTTTCATTTTCACATGCTTCAAAATGAAAAGTCAAAATATCTGAGCCTGCTTTGGCAAAAGGTTCAATATATTTAAGCGGGTTTTCAATCATCAGATGAGTATCCAAAACCAAATCTGTCGCTTTTCTCAATGATTTTACAACAGGAACGCCAATTGTAATATTCGGTACAAAATGCCCGTCCATTACATCCACGTGTATCCATTTTGCACCGGCAGATTTTACAGCATTAATTTCTGCTGATAAATTTGCAAAATCTGCTGATAAAATAGATGGCGATATTATTATTTTTTCCATATTTATATTTTATCATACATATTGATATTTGAAGACAACTAAAGTAAAATAGTTGTAGTACAGGCAGGATGAACATGGTTGAACAAGAAGATATTGAGACACTAAAAGGTTATTTTAAAAAGTTAAAAAAAGTATTGATGTATAATTCGGATTTTACATTTTTTAACTATCGTTTAATAAAAAAATCTAAAATTGATGACATTTTGTGTTGTATATTAGCAACGTTTCCTGAATCATATAAAAACATGATGAAACAAAAAGAAGGCAAGAATTATACCTCAATTCTTGCATACAGCCTTCTGTTTAATGCAATTAAAAACAAATTTGTTTTAAATCCGGAAGTATATTTGGTTTCATTTACTAACGTTACAAAATATCTGGATACAATTTTAAGAGATATTGAAAAAGATATTATCAGAATAGAAAAAATATCTTATTAAATTTGTTTTCATTGACTTTTAATGTTTGCTTGTTGTACAATTTTGTTAAAACTATCATACTTTAGGAGTATACAAAATGAATGCGCAAAAAGAAGTTATATATGGCTTAATGAGTGATTTGGAAGATGCTTTGGACAAAGGTTTTTCACCTTTTGGGTATTTTTCTGTAGTAAAAAAAGATACTGTAAATAATATTTTGGACAGAATTTATGCGGCATTACCGGAAGAAGTAAAAGAAGCACGCGCTCTTTTAAGAAGAAAAGATGAACTTCAGTATGAAGCTCAACAGAAAGCGGAAAAAATTGTTGCTGATGCTCAGGCAGAAGCTAACAGACTTCTTAGTGAATCAGATTTACTCCGTGCTGTTCAAAGAGAAGCTGAAAAGATTAAAGAACAAGTTATTTCAGAATGTGATGAAATAAAAAGAAAAGCATACGAAGAAGCAGATGCATTGCGTACACAAGCAGCTGATGAAGCAAATCATATAAAAGAAGGGGCTTCTGTATACGCTGAACAACTTTTTGCTTCATTAGAACAAAATCTGGCTCAGATGCAGGAAATTGTAAAGAACTGTCAGGTTTCTCTTGAAAGAAACAGAATGGAAAATGTTGATTCAGCATCAAATTATGCAAACCAACAACCTGAATATGCTCAAGATTTCAGAATGCAATAATGTCACAAGAATTATTCGAATTTGATAAAAGCTTTAATGTACCTGTTATAGGAACAGATGAAGCAGGAAGAGGGCCTGCCGCCGGCGGGGTTTATGCTGCGGCTGTAAAGTTTGAAAATATTTCAGACGGACTAATTAAAGACCTTGAAATTTTAAATGACTCCAAGAAACTTTCTCCCAAAAAACGCGAATCGATATATGACATTATCTTAAATAATACACGCAATAGTATTGTTTGTGTTGATGTTGAAGAAATCGAAAGAATAAATATTTTAAATGCTTCATTAAAGGCAATGAACCTTGCGTGTTCATCAATTATTGATTCTAATGATATTTTGATTCTTGTAGACGGAAATAAATTAATCAAAAATTTCGATTACCCGCAAAAATATATTGTAAAAGGCGATTCCAAATCCGCTTCTATTGCGGCAGCAAGTATTCTGGCAAAGGTTACACGTGACAGATATATGCAAAGACTGCACGAAGAATTTCCGATGTATAATTGGGCGAAAAATGCCGGATATTTAACAAAAGAACATCTTGACGCGATAGATAAATACGGACTTACAAAGTATCACAGACCTTCTTTCTTAAGAAAGCATTTTGAAAAACAGTTAAGCCTTTTATAGTCTTTATTTTTTGTTCTTTCTTTTATAAAAATCTTCAATAAATCCGGTATTAAATTCTCCGCTTTTGAAAACTTCATCTTCAATAATTTGCTGATGGAAAGGAATTGTTGTCTTTATACCTGTAATAACATATTCCTTTAAAGCTTGATACATTCTGCGTCTTGCCTGTTGTCTGTTTTCACCCCAGCAAATAAGCTTACCTATCATTGAATCGTAATATGGCGGTATTGAATACCCCGGATAAACATGTGAATCCACTCTGATTCCGAATCCTCCGGGAGTAAAATATCCGTCAATCTTTCCGGGGCATGGCATAAAGTCATGCTCAGGATCTTCCGCATTTATACGGCATTCAATAGCGTGACCTCTTAATCTGACATCATCCTGCGTATAGCCAAGTTTTTCACCCGAAGCCACAAGGATTTGTTCTCTTACAATATCTATCTGAGATATCATTTCTGTAACACAGTGTTCAACCTGAACACGAGTATTCATTTCCATAAAATACCATTTTCCGTCATGGTCAAGAAGAAATTCACACGTTCCTGCACCTTCATAATTTACAGCTTTTGCAGCTCTTACTGCAGCTGCACCCATTTGTTTACGGGTTTCTTCATCAATAGCCGGAGAAGGAGCTTCTTCCAATAATTTTTGATGACGTCTTTGGATAGAGCAATCACGTTCGCCGAGGTGAATAACGTTTCCGAATGAATCCGCCAAAATCTGAACTTCTATATGTCTTGGATTTTCAAGAAATTTTTCGGCATATACATCAGGGTTCCCAAAGAAATTATGTGCTTCCTGCTGGCACAATGCAAGGTTTGTTTCAAGTTCGTCATCATTACGAACTATTCTCATACCTTTTCCGCCACCGCCTGCTGTTGCTTTAAGTATAATCGGATAACCTGCTTTGTGCGCAAATTCTCTTGCTTCTTCAGCACTTCTTATAATACCTGTCCCAGGTGTTACGGGAACATCTGATGCTATCATAGTCTTTCTTGCAGTAGCTTTATCACCCATTTTTCTCATAGATTCCGCTGTCGGGCCGATAAATTTGATATTGTACATTTTACAAATATCAGCAAACTCTGCTCTTTCCGATAAAAAACCATACCCCGGATGAATTGCGTCACATCCTGCCATAAGTGCTGTTGATATGATTGTCGGGATATTCAGATAACTGTCAATACTTGGCGCAGGCCCTATACAATAAGCATCTGTCGCAAGTCTTACGTGCAAAGACTCTGCATCTGCCTGTGAATATATTGCTACAGTAGGAATTCCAAGCTCTCTGCAAGCCCTTATAATTCTTACCGCTATTTCTCCCCTGTTTGCTATTAATACTCGTTTAAACATTTTATCCCCTTCGGGGAAGTGATTAAGTGATTAAGTGACTGAGTGATTAAGTGATTTAAAATCACCGGTTCACCTGCTCACATGTTTACTTGTTCACTCCTCATTCCACATACATCAAAACTTGTCCGAATTCTACAGGATCACCGTTTTTAACACAAATCTTAATAACTTTACCTGCTTCTTCAGACTTAATTTCATTCATCAATTTCATTGCTTCAATTATACAAACAACGTCACCGACTTTAACTTCGCTTCCGATTTCAACAAAAGGAGCTGCTTCCGGAGATGGTGCCATATAAAAAGTACCAACCATTGGTGAAGTTATAGCTTTACCTTGCGGTACGCTTTCAACAGGTGTTTCCGCTTTAACTGCGGGCTGTGCAGCCGGAGCCGGAGCAGATGCTTGCACAGGAACTGCTGCCGGAGAACCAACAACAACTTCAGGTAAATCTTTTCTGATTGTTATTGCCTGTTCACCGTCTTCCATTGAAATTTCGGTCAAACCGTTTGCATTAATAATTTTTGCTAATTTTTCTATATATTCAGGTTTAAAATCCATTTTTTCTCCTTCTCGAAGAGTGATTGAGTGACTAAGTGATTCTTAAACACACTTATTCACCTGTTCTCGTGTTCACCTCGTCACTTCTCCTAACATCTATCTAAGTATTCATTAGTTCTCGTATCTACTCTAATCATATCACCGTTTGATACAAAGAACGGAACGTTTACAACCGCACCTGTCTCAAGAGTTGCAGGCTTTGTACCGCCTTGAGCAGTGTTGCCCTTTTCAGCAGGCGGAGTATCAACAACCTGAAGTTCAACGTGTGCAGGAATATCAACACCGATAATTCTTGTATCGTGTTTAAGAATTTGTACAATCATATTTTCCTTCAGGTATTTCTTTCCGTCACCAACTTGATCTTCCGTTACTTGGATTTGTTCATAGGTTTCATTATCCATCATTACGTAATCTGCACCTTCTTTGTAAAGATATTGCATTTCACGTCTGTCTAACATAGCTTTTGCAACTTTTTCACCGGCTCTGAAGGTTTTTTCTACAACGTTTCCGGATTCTACGTTTTTAAGCTTTGTTCTTACGAATGCTGCACCTTTTCCGGGTTTTACGTGTAAGAATTCAACAACAGTCCAAAGACCGTTATCCAGTTCTAAAGTTAAGCCATTCTTTAAATCGTTTACTGAAATCATAGGAACTCCTTAATTATCGTATTCTACTTTTTTTTCAGATTAACATAAATATAACTATCGTGCAACAGGAATCGGAATAAGCCTTGAATAAAACTTATATTCATTAAAATTCACCGGAAGATTATTCCAATATCTGTATATTGTATATCCTTGATTTTCAAGGTGTTTGACAATTTTATCAGCCTCACCAACAGCAGAAACCAAAAGCGGATAACAGAAGGGATATTTTTTTGTATCTGTGTTTATTTTTAACAAATTAATTGAAGAATATTTTTGATGAAGTTTTAGAAAATTTGTATTTAACTTTTCTTTTAAATCTTCATAATCTTTTTGTTCGGGTAGATTTTTACCAAACATAAGATACGCATTTTCTCCAAGTCCGAATTTCACTCCGGAATTGAAACAGGCAAACCCTTTTGGTTCGTCAAAAAATGCATGAGCGTTATCCGCAATAAGTTTTGGATATATTTCAGCAAGTTTATCAACGTTTTCACCAAAAACTCCGAAATAATTAGGATACAAAATAAAACTATCCTCAGGAAATTTTTGTACAGGCAAAAAATCATCATCAATATGGTAAAATAAGGGTTTACACCCTTCTTCAAAAAGTGTATGTCTTATGACATCACACAAATAATACGGAATATACATTTCCTCTATTTTAAATTTTTTGATTAAATATCTTAAACAATTTCTTGCTCTGTTAAATTTTAGAATATTTTGCATAGTTCAATTATATAATACAAGGTTCAAATGTATACAATTTGTTTCAGACGGTAATATTTTATGCTATAATTTACCCAAAAAGAGAGGATTATCTTATGCATTACCAAGGACTTATTAACAAATACAGAAAATATTTACCGGTCAGCGATTCAACCGAAATTGTTACGCTTAATGAAGGAAACACACCTTTAATAAAAGCGGACAACTTAGCAAAAAAAATCGGTTTGAACGCTAATATATATTTGAAATTTGAAGGATGTAACCCGACAGGAAGTTTTAAAGACCGCGGTATGACAATGGCTGTCACTAAGGCAAAAGAATCCGGAGCCGGCGCGATAATTTGCGCATCTACCGGTAACACATCAGCCTCAGCTGCAGCTTACGGCGCAAAAGCAGGCATAAAAACATTTGTACTTATTCCTGACGGATACATTGCCTTGGGTAAACTTTCGCAGGCGATGATGTACGGTGCGGAAATCATTGCTATACAAGGAAATTTTGACCAAGCTCTTGAATGTGTAAGAGAAATTTCCGACAAATACCCGATAACTCTTGTAAATTCAGTTAATCCGTACAGAATTGAAGGACAAAAAACAGGTGCGTTTGAAATTTGCGATGCTTTAGGAAAAGCTCCGGAATATCACTTTATTCCTGTAGGAAATGCCGGAAATATTACCGCATACTGGAAAGGATACAAAGAATATCACACAGAAGGTACAATTTCCAAGCTTCCTAAGATGATGGGATTTGAGGCGGAAGGCTCTGCTGCAATTGTTCGCGGTGAAAGAATTCTAAAACCGGAAACGTTAGCTACAGCTATTAGAATCGGTAATCCGGCAAGCTGGAAACAAGCAGAAGCAGCACGTGATGAAAGTAACGGCAAAATCGGATGTGTGTCTGACGAAAAAATTGTTGAAGCTTATAAACTCTTGGCTTCATCAGAAGGTATTCTCTGCGAACCTGCAAGCGCTGCATCCGTTGCAGGACTTATTCAGTCAAAAGAATTAGGACTTGTTGAAGAAGGAACAGATATCGTTTGTATTTTGACAGGCAACGGTCTAAAAGACCCTGATAACGCTATAAAATACTCTAATGCAGACGTCAAAAAGACATCTTCGGATATTAAAGATGTACTAAAAGCAATGAATATATAATGGAAAATCTTGAACAGATAAAAAAAGCCATTGAGGTTGAAGTTAAGTACAAATATATAAACATTAGAGGGAAAACAAAGAGTTTTTCCTCGTTTATCTGTCAGGAATTAAAAAAAGAGCTTAAAACTTCCAAAAATCCAAAATGGCAAATTCTGATTGAACATTTCCAAAGATACAATATGGATACCATTTATCAGCGGAAACGCTCTCTGGACAGGTTAATTAAAGTCATAAAAGCTGATATAGAACAAGACCAAGCCCCTCAGCACGATAAAAATGTTTCTTTAATTTCTGACGTTATGTACATGAAAGGTGTCGGGCCAAAAGTCGGATATCTGCTGAACAAGCTTGGAATCTACACCATTTCGGATTTGATTTATTATTTTCCCCGCAAATACGTTGATTATTCTACAAGAACCCGTATCAGAGATTTGGAAGAAGGTGAAACAACAACTATTTTCGGCACAATTAAGTCCGTTGAAGCTTTTACTACAAAAAATAATCTGGGTGTGGTAAAAGTAAAGATTTCAGACGGTACCGGAAGTATCAGTCTGAACTTTTTCTCAGCAAAAAGCAACAAATACACTCAGGAAAGGATGAAATCACAATTCCCAAAAGGCTCAGGAATAATGGTCTCCGGAACGGCAAAATTAAATTCCTATGACGGAATGATTACTCTGGACCAGCCGACATACTCAATAATGGATTATCAGGAAGCTGAAAACAACACAAATCTGAACCTTGCGCGTATTGTACCAATTTATCCTTTAAGTGAAAATCTGAACATTAAAGCTCTTCGCAAAATAATTTTTAATGCCGTTCAAACATTTAAAGACGATATCCAAAACGTTATTCCGGACTATATTGTGAAAAAATATAATCTGATGACAAAACGCGAAGCCGTTGAACAGATTCATTTTCCGTCAGACAATGATAAACTTCAGCAGGCAAGATTCTCGCTTGTGTTTGAAGAATTTTTCCTGATTCAATTAAGGCTGGCTGTTTTAAGAGAAGAAAATAACAAAAACCTTTCTTCAATCCCGTTAAAAATTAAGCATGACGGGCTTGTCATGAAATTTATAGAATCACTTCCCTTCAAGCTGACTTCCGCACAGCAAAGAGCCGTTAATGAAATTCTGAACGATTTGCACTCTGAAAGACCGATGCAAAGACTTCTGCAAGGTGATGTAGGAAGCGGAAAAACAGTAGTTGCCTGTATAATGCTCCTTGCTGCAATAGAAAACGGTTATCAGGCAGCAATCATGGCGCCGACTGAAATTCTTGCGCAGCAGCATTATAACAATCTCGTTAATTGGCTTACTCCGCTCGGACTCTCTGTTGAACTGTTTTTAGGCAGTATAGGGAAAAAACAACGCACGATTTCCGAAACTAATTTAAGAAACGGACAGACAAATATCGCAGTCGGAACGCACGCTCTTATACAAGACAACATTGAATTTGCCAACCTTGGTGCCGTTGTTATAGATGAACAGCACCGATTCGGCGTAAAACAAAGATTAAAATTAAGAAAAAAATCACAGAATCCGCAAATTCTCACAATGACTGCAACTCCGATTCCAAGAACACTTGCAATCACCTTAAACGGTGATTTGGATTTGACTGTAATAGATGAGCTTCCAAAAGGCAGAAAACCAATTATTACAACAATGACAAATTCAAGAAAGCAGATTGCCGCGCTTATAAGAAGTGAAGTCAGTCAGGGAAGACAGGCATACATTGTTTATCCGCTCATAGAAGAAAGTGAAACTCTGTCTGCTAAAGCCGCAACCATTGAAAAAGAACGCTGGCAGAATGAAATTTTCCCCGAATACAAAATAGGACTTCTTCACGGAAAACTAAAAAATGATGAAAAAGAAGAAGTTATGCAAAAGTTTAAAAATAAAGAATACGACATCCTTGTTTCAACTACAGTTGTAGAAGTCGGAGTTGATGTTCCGAATGCAACGGTTATTGTTATAGAAAATGCAGAACGCTTCGGACTTTCGCAGCTTCACCAGTTAAGAGGGCGCGTAGGCAGGAGTGATTTACAGTCATATTGTGTTCTTTCATCTTCTACAAAATCACAGGAAACAAAGGCAAGGCTCAATATAATGACTCAAACCAATGACGGATTTGTTATTGCGGAAAAAGATTTGCAGCTCAGAGGGCCCGGAGAATTTTTAGGAACTCGCCAGAGCGGTTTACCCGATATGATTATTGCAGACATCGTTAATGATGCGAAAGTGCTGGAGCTTGCAAGAGCAGAGGCTATAGATTTTGTAAAAAACCACGATATTAATGATTATCCCGAACTCCGAGATGCAAAAAGCCTAAATTATGACGGCGATTTATTCGGTGCCGGATAAATTACTTAGGGCATAAAATTCCTCAAACTTACTTTTAAATTTTTCACTTTTAAATGTAAATTTTTGTAACAATTTACTCAAAAAACCTAAAGTTTTTTCAAAAAATGCCGACATGGATATTATAAAAAGGGAAAAATAAAAAGGAGAAAATTAAATGAGCGATTTTTCAATCAACGGTTTTGGAAGTTTAACAAACAGAGCAGGAAAAGAATTTAAAATTGACTTGAACGAAGTCAAAAAATTTGATGCCGACAGTGATGCGCGAATCACAGAAGAAGAATTAAACAACTATGTTAAATCTTTAAATGATGATTTTGACTCAACAGAAATCAACAAACTTTTCAAAGCTCTTGATAAAGATGCTACAGCAGATGTTGATAATGATGAATTTGCCGTTTATGACCAAAAAATAAAAATGCAGGAAGCTGTTAATGCAAAACTGGCAGAAATAGCTGCGGATACAAAGTTGTCAAATCACGCCGCAAGTATCAGAGACGAATTAAAAGGATTTATTGATACATTCGCTAATCAATTTAAGGGTGATACAGCAAAAATGTCAGAAGAGTTTCCGGATGCTTTAGATAAAAAACTGGAGGATATCAAAGCAGAAATTAAAGCAAATGACCCTGAAACATTGCAGGAAAAAGTATTGGAACAATTTGAAGACATTTTAGGTGCTACAACAAAAAGAAGAGCAAGTTTATTTAGAAAAGCAGTTGAAGTTCCTCAAATGCCTGACACTGCAAAGAAAAGACTTTTGAATTTGCTGGAATCAGAATCCGATAAATTCAGAGCATCTTATGACGGCAATAATTTTGAAGAAGACTTGTCTGCACACCTTGCACAATTTCTTTCGGAAACAGATGTTCACAAAATGACAGATGCTGCAATGAAATTTGATGAAAAAGCAGCAGGATATGGCGATTATGTAAGTAATAATGAACTCAAAAGTCTAAAAGAAGATGTTACTGAATTCCTGCAGGAAGCAATTAAACAAGGCGTAACTATAACTTTGAACGGAACAAAAGTAAAAACAGAAGCCGGTATAAAAGCGGCACTTGCAAAATTCACCGACGGAAGTGAATTGATTCAAGCAGTAAGAGACGAAATCGGTAATCTGAGTGCAGAAACTTTAAAAGACCGAATTATTGCCGAAGAAAAAGAAAAAGCAGAAGCTGCAGAGCTTAAGAAATTCACTGATATTAAAGGTGAAGAATACAAAGTTAATGCGTCTTTGATTGATTATTCAAAAGTAGATTCAAGGTACTTTGAAGAAAACGGTCAAATTCACGAACGCGGCAAGGGCTGGAGCGGTTCAAGAGATAGAGCGTATAATAAAGGTTACGCAATTTTGGCAAAAGATGAAATGAAAAGTCAAATTGAAGCCCAGATTCAATCAATGTTAAGCGCAAAAGGAGTATCTTATGACAAGGTAAAAGATGTTGTTGAAAATATATATAATCAAACAATAGATAGTGTACTCAATGCCGACGGAATGATAACAGGCAGAGGTGCAAGAGGCTTTTCGAGCAAAGGTCACGCATATATTAACGTTAAAAACCTCTGTGATACGTTTATAACTCAGTTCAATGAAAATATTGCTAATGCAATAAATGATATGAATAAATCACAAGATGATTTAGACATAGTTGATTTAGATTATAATGTAAATATTGATGAAGAAGTTCAGGAGCAAGTTGATAAATTAAAAAATTACAGTAAACGCGGCTTATTTAGTTCGTACTTTGATAAAAAAGCAAAAGAACTGGAAACACCTGCAAAACTTGATGCACTGAAACCACAATTATTTTTAAAAGCTAAAGCAATGTGTGACAAAAATGGTATAACATTTGACAACACAGTTTTTGACACCATATTCAACAATTCAAGAGCTGCCGCAAATGTGTCTGAATCCAACAATCCTCAATTGATTTTAGCCCAAAACTTCAAAACTAACTTTACAACTTGGGTAGAAAGTGAAAAAGCAAAAAAACAATCCTAAAAACATTAAATAAACACACAAACCAAAGGCGGCGGGTTTAAAAACCCGCCGCCTTTAGTTTATAAAAATACAATAATAGAATGCATTTATATGTACCCAAATTGTCCAACCCCCATCCGAAAATCTAATTTTCGCCTGACGGCTCAAATTGATTTTCTACCTTCCCCCTCGGAGAAGGAAAATATAACCCTTTTCGACGGAAACGGCTGTTACACCAATCTACCACACTGATAAATATCTTTCGCCGCTATCCGGAACAATTGAAACAATCATTCTGTCCGGATATTTTTCCGCAATCCGCTTTGCTGCATACAGATTTGCACCCGCTGAAATTCCGCAAAAAATTCCATGTTCTCTTGCAAGTTCTTTTGCTGTTTCAATTGCATCATCACCTTTAACAGTAACTATTCCATCCAATTTATGATTGTTACAGATTTCCGGAATAAAATTTGCTCCGATTCCCTGAATCTTATGCGCTCCTGCTTTTCCTTCCGTAAACAAAGGACTTTCTGCCGGTTCTACACCAAATACAAGCGCTTCCGGAAAAAAAGTTTTGATTCCGCACGCCGTTCCGCCTGTTCCGATTCCGGCTACAACAACAGCCTTTTTACCCTCTATATCACGTTTAATTTCATTCGCCGTTTGTTCATGCGCTTTCGGGTTGTCCGGATTTGCAAACTGCATAGGAATAAAACTGTTTTGATACTGTTGTTTTAACTCAAATGCTTTATCCACAGCACCTTTCATGCCAAGTTCTTTCGGGGTTAAAACAAGTTCCGCACCATAAGCTGTCATTGTTTTTCGCCTTTCAAGCGACATACTTTCCGGCATGCAGATTATAATTTTCATACCCAAAACCGCAGCACACATCGCAAGCCCAATACCTGTATTTCCGCTTGTAGGCTCTATTATTACAGTATCTTTATTTATTTCACCGCGCTCAATAGCATTTTTTATCATAGAATAAGAAGCCCTGTCTTTTACTGAATTTGACGGGTTATAATATTCCAGTTTCAAACAAATGTTGTCAGAATATTTTACAAGCGGAGTATTCCCTATTGTTTCAAGTACGTTTTCGTAAATCATTTCTTACCCTTTCTATATTGCAATTTCCAAATTCGGATTCCTTCTGAACCACGTAAGCTGGCGTTTTGCATAATTTCTTGTATGCTGTTTAAGTTTTTCAACCGCTTCAGAAAGTGTACACTCTCCGTCAAGATATGCAAGAATTTCTTTATAACCTATTGTACAGGTAAAATTCGGAATTCGTCCGTATTTATTAAGAAGAAATTTCGTTTCTTCAACAATTCCCTGCTCAAGCATAATATCTACACGCCTGTTTATCCGTTCATAAAGCTCTTCTCTTGAATTAAGCTTCGGCATCATCCACTCAACATCATACTCAGGCTCTTTTTCTATCTCCAAATCCGAAAGAGGATGCCCGAGTGTTTTAATAATTTCCAAAGCTCTTACTATTCGTCTCTTATTCGAATCCGTAACTCTTTCATAAGTTATAAAATCTATTTTTTTCAATTCTTCAAGCAAATCTTCTTTTTCTCTTTGTTCCAGCTTTGCGCGTAATTCATAATTTGTGTCCACATCGGGAAGGTTATAATTTTCAAGCAAAACTCTGAAATACAAGCCCGTACCGCCTGCAACAATCGGAGTTTTTCCTTTTTCAAGAATTGTTTCTATAGCTTTTTTAGCATCACGCGCCCATTCACCGGCAGAATAATCGTGAGTGGGTTCAACTATATCAATAAGATAATGAGGAACACCTTTTCTTTCTTCAATTGCAGGTTTAGCGGAAGCAATATCAAAACCTTTGTACACAAGTCTTGAATCCGCAGAAACAATTTCACCCCCGATTTGGAGGGCAAGTTCAATTGCCATAGATGTTTTCCCGCTGGCAGTCGGACCGACTACTGCTATAACATGTGGTTTTTTATTTTTCATCAACATCAATTCTACCCTAAAATATAAAAATGTGGTATAATGCAAATATGTTAAAAAGAATAGCTGCAATAATGGTTTTATCAGTAATGCTTCCGGTTTATTCGGCAGAAATTCCTGTTGATGCTAAATTAGACTACAATCAGGGCATTGATTTTTATAAACTCGGAATGTATGAACGCGCAATAGAATGTTTCCGCTCGGCAATCAGAACTTATCCGGACTATACCGATGCTTATTATAATCTCGGCACCGTGCTTGAATATTTGAAACAATACGCGGAGGCAAATTCGGTATATAAACAGGTATTTGTCCGTAATCCTAATGATTATGAGGTTGTTTACAAGCTTGCATATACAAGTTCCAAACTGGAAGATTATGATAAAATGACAGAATACATTAGTCTGATTCCGCCATCCAGCAGTTATTATCAAAGAGCACGCGAACTTGGAGAACAAACAAAAATATCTTTAACGCCGCCTCAAAAACCTGTGAATGCACCTTCCAAGATTGCAGCTTATTCGGGTGTATATGAAAATATCCTTAGCCCGACCGGCATTACAACTGATGCATTCGGAAATGTATACGTTGCAACATTTTCCGATAACACAATTCTAAAAATTACACCGGACGGAAAACGACAGGTATTTTTGAAAAACGAACTTATAAACGGCCCGATTTCACTTGCAACCGACAGCGTAGGAAACATTTATGTTTCAAATTATAATACGAACAACGTTCTCAAAGTTACACCACAGGGAACTGCATCGGTATTTGTTTCCAAAGTTGATAAACCATACGGACTTCACGTTGAAGGAAACATGCTTTTTATCACATGTCAGGGCTCTAATTCCGTATTAAGACAAAAGCTTTAAAATAGTTTTTGTTGGGTTTTACCCAACCTACGGCTCGGAAAAGGTGAGGGAACCTTTCCTCTTGGAGAAGGGTTGTATTTTCAAGTAACAAATAACAAAAAAAAACGGAGCTTTTTAGCTCCGTTTTACTATATTTGATTTTACTCTACTCTTTTTTATTAATTTTCAAATGCCCATCTTGCAGCAGCACCGTTAGGAACTGCATAACCGCCTCTGAGTCTTACACCAAATTGGTCTTTAATTACACGGTTAGCTTTAGTTGAGCATTTTGAAATATCATTTCCATCTGTTACATTTGCTGTTGTTGACTTTAACGTTGCATTTTTATCACAATTAGATAACAAATTCGGTCCTTTTTCTCCGTTTGTATCATATACTGCTGTTATACCATAAACCAAACCGTCATCTTGCATTGCATTATTAGTCTTCGCACCACTTTTTTTAGTCATTTCTGTGTTCTCCAGATTAAAGCTTAATGCGGAACCATCACGGAAGAATACGGTATAATTGCTTGTTCCCCCTACAGCATTAGCTGCTTGTTTAGTATTACTACCCTTACCGGATTTTTGGAAATCAATATTTGCCCTATTTGATAAAAGACCGCAAAGTGATTGATCGTCCGGATAACCTAAGTCATTTGTACTTGTAAATGAAGCATAGTCAAAGCCTGCAATTGCCTGGTTTGTTTGAGCTGCTTCCGTCAATGTATTGATACCCTTTTTGAGAGCTGTTTTTGCTTGCTGCTCTGCTGTATTAGTCATCAAAGCCGGTAACGTTAAAACCGCTACAACACCGATGATGGCTAATGTGATTAAAACTTCTGCAAGAGTAAAACCATTCTTTTTCATCATAATATTCCTTTCTCTTCTTATATGAAAATTGTATTATTTATTTACGTATATTTCTATTTTATCAAACTTGGACGTCTGTGTCAATAATATTCAGCACTGCAGAAATAAAAAACTGACCCGTTTTGAGTCAGTATAAGTTTTATCTCTTTAAATTTTGGGAGGAGATTTGGGGATAGTTGATACATGGCATGCTACACCAAATGTGAAAAGCATGATACATGTTGTCAAGAAAAATTTACAAAAATTTACAATTTAACCTCAAACCCCAATAATAAAGAATGTCATGCTCTTTACAAAAATTAATGCTATGAATTTAATAATTTGAATAAACTTACCCCTCACCCGCATTTGTACGGCTCCAAGGTCGCCTACAACTGCTCCCTCTCCCTCAAGGGGCGAGGAAACAGTGCTACATCATTTTCATTTTTCCATTTTATCCCACCCACATCATTTAATTTTTGTCTGACGGCTCATATTGATTTTCTGCCTTCCCCCTAGAGAATCCCTCTTAAACAAAAGAACAAGCGTTAAACTTTTATTTTATACATTCCCAAGTTGAATAAGCCTGTTTACAGTTTCTTCATAATCAATTTTGTCCGAAGTTGATTGACACAAAAAATCATTAATATCATTCATCATCATAATAGCTTTATCACATGCCGGATCCGAACCTTGAACGTACGCACCGATGTTTATCAAATCTTCATTCTTTTTATGTACAGCCAATAAATTTCTGAGATTTCCTGCCGCCGCTCTATGCTCCTGAGTTGTAACATCACCCATTACACGGCTCAGGGATTGCAAAACATCAACCGCCGGATAATGGTTTTTATGCGCCAAATCTCTTGAAAGCATTATGTGACCGTCAAGAATACTTCTTGCCGTATCAGAAATCGGTTCGTTAAAATCATCACCTTCCACAAGAACCGTATAAAGTCCCGTAATTGTTCCATACTGATTCGTTCCGGCTCTTTCCATAAGTTTTGGCATAATAGCAAAAACAGAAGGAGTATATCCTCTCGTTGCCGGCGGTTCACCGATTGCAAGTCCGACTTCTCTCTGCGCCATCGCAATACGTGTTACGGAATCAAGCATAAATAAAACGTCCATGCCTTTGTCTCTGAAATATTCCGCAATGGTTGTCGCAACAAAAGCCGCTTTAATTTTGACAAGAGAAGGCTGTTCCGAAGTCGCCGCAATTACAACAGAACGCTTCATACCTTCCGGGCCCAAAATTTCTTCAATAAATTCTTTAACCTCACGTCCGCGCTCCCCAATCAATGCAATTACGTTGAGGTCTGCTGACGTATTCTTTGCCATCATACCTATCGTGGTACTTTTTCCGACACCTGAGCCTGCAAAAATACCCATTCTCTGTCCTTTGCCCACTGTTGAAAATCCGTCAATCGAACGAATTCCCAAGGACAGCGGTTCTGATATACGTTTTCTTTTCAACGGGTTTATAGCTTCCGCGTGCGTAGAACGGAATTCTGAAAATTGTATTGGCCCCAATGTATCTATAGGATTACCCAAACCGTCAAGAACTCTTCCTTTAAGCTGATTTCCGACTCCTATTTTCATAGCGTCACCGGTATTAACAACCAACGCTCCGGGGCGGATTCCATCCGGTGATGCAAGAGGCATTAAAAGAATTTTTTCACGCTTGAATCCTACAACCTCCGCCATAGTGGGCTTTTCATCCAAACTGTTATATATATAGCACAAATCTCCGATAGAAGATTTTGGACCGTCAGATTCAATCGTAAGACCGATAATTTCCGTAATCTTTCCGATTTCTTTTATCGTTTGAGCAGAATCAATTATGTCGAGATATTTATTCTTGTTCCAAGTCATTGTCTGCAACTCCGGTCATCATTTTACGCGTAATTTCCCCAATCTGTACGGAAATTCTTGAATCAAGCCTTGTTTCCGGTGTTTCTATAATAACTCCGTCCGGCGAAAGTGAATTATCTTCCAAAATCTTTAGCGACTGAAGATTAGGGATTGCAGCCCTGAAGTCCGGAACAAGTTCATTAATATTATTAACAAGTTTGGGGCTTACAATTATTGTAATTGTTTCTTTATCCCTCAATGCCTTGATTGCATCCATAGTAATCATGTACAAAGTATCCAAATCAAGAGACTGATGACAAACTTTGTCTGCAATTGCGGCAACAAGTTCAACAATATCCCTTGTTGCAGAATCAATAATATTCTTTTTCATGTCAAAAGAACTGCCCGCAAGAGTTTCCAGCGCTTTTAATCCTGCCTCCGCATCTTTTTTAAATTTTTCGAGCCCGTCTTCCTGACCTTTTTTGAACCCCTCTTCATAAGCCTGTTGTTTTATCATTTCATAATCAGCCTGAGCTTTTTTACGGGAATCTTCTATAATTCTTGTTGCTTCATTATTGGCTGTTTCAACAATGATTTGCGCTTTATTTTCTGCCTGAGAAACCATTTGTTGAGTTTTGGCATCCGTTTCAGCAAGAATTTTATTCATTTTTTCCTGTGACATAGTCACACGAGTTTGTTCCGCCGGTAAAACAAAACTCTTACCGACCTGAATATCATATCCTTTAATTCTGTTACTTTTTCCGCTACTCAATTAATTCATCCTCAACACTTGCACGTGTAATAGTAATTTCTCCGGTTGCTTCAAGATTTCTGATAGCATTAACAACCGCTGTTTGAGCCTCCTGAACTTCTTTTGCACGGACAGGTCCAAGGTATTCCATATCATCGGTAAGCATTTGTCTTGCTCTTTCTGACATGTTTTTAAATATTTTTTCTTTAATTTCGTCTTTTGTACCTTTAAGCGCTGTTGCAAGTTGTTTTGTATCAACTTCTCTCAGCAATCTTTGAACAGCACGGTCATCAAGGATAATGATGTCTTCAAATACGAACATCAAGTCGCGAACTTCCTGTGCCATTTCCTGATTTTCTATATCAAGCCATTCCATAATATTCTTTTCAGTTCCGCGGTCACAGCAGTTCAATATGTTTGCAAGAGCTTCAACACCACCGGCATTTGAGAAATCCTGAACCAAAAGGGCTGAAAATTTCTTCTGTACAATATCTTCAATAGTTGTAAGAATTTCCGGATTAGTAGGCGTCATGTCCGCAATCTTCATTGATACAACAGCCTGTATATCCTGAGGCAAAAATGCTAATACCTGTGCCGCCAGCTCCGGTCTTATGTATGAAAGAATAAGTGCCAAAAGCTGCGGGTTTTCTGTTGCAAAAGTGTTTGCCAGCTGTGACGGATCAGCTTCATTCAAAAAATAAAACGGGTTAGTATTAACCATTGAATTTACTCTTTCAAGCATCTTTGCAGCTTCTGCATCACCATAAGCCTGCGCCAGCAATTGTTTTGCATACGCAACACCTCCAAGTGCAACATAACTTTTTGCCTGAAAAACAGCTTTAAATTCGTTTAAAACTTCATTCAAATCTTCATCAGAGACCTTACCAAGATTTGCAATATCAAGAGTAATTTGTTCCAGCAAATCCTCATCTTTAATATTTTTAAGTATTTCTGACGCTGTTGTAGGTCCAAGCGCGATAAGAAGTGCTGCCACCTTTTGACTTGGCCTCGTTATTGGTTTTTTTGCCTCTTCTTTGGCTTTTTTAATCTCTTCTATACCCATTTCAAAGTGAATAAGCGAATAAATAAATTAAGCTTATTGATTAATTATTTTCCGCTTTTCTTTCCTCCTTTAATCTTTTATAAATGAAGTTAATAATTTTGCCGCCTCTTCAGGAGATGCCATAACCGCGTCATTCAGTTCATTAATACTTTGTTCTTTTTGAGACTGAACTTCTTTTCGGTTAAACTCTATTCTCGGCGCGGATTCCTCCTGCAAAGAATCATCCGGTCTTGATTCTGCCAAATCCTCCTGATACTTGCGTTCGATTGCCTTGGCGTTAGGAAGTTTGTTTACAAAACCCTTTAATATTAAAAGTGCAAAACCGCCTAACAATAAAATTACAAGCAACGGCGCAACAGATGTTGTAATAAAGTTGAACAACTGTTCCTGATGATATTGTTTTTCAAAATCCTCATTAGCTTTGTTGTCAATCTGCGCGCCCTCAAACTGAAGTCCGGATACAGAAATTACATCCCCTCTGGAATAATCTACACCGGCAGCAGATTGTACAAGATTCTTAACTTCATCCTTTTCCTCATCTGTTAAAACCTTATTTACTGCAACAGCAATAGACAAGCGTTTTACCGTTCCCGGCGCATAAACAACCTGTTTAACTTCCTTTGAAACACTGTAATTTATTGCTGTTTTTTGTTTTGAATAATTCAAGTTTCTGTTATTGACTGCTGTCGGAGGCGTCAAATTAACATTCGGATTGATATTTTGAATATTTGTAGGATTCTCATACGTTTCAACCTCTGTCTGAGAACTTGTTACAACACCTACACCCTTTTCATCATTTAAAGGAATATAACTTTCAATTGTAGCTTTTGCAGAATTAAAATCTATATCCGCATTAACCTGTACAGAAACGTTTCCCTTGCCGACAATTTTTTCCAAAACACTGGAAACTTTTTTTGCTGTATCTTTTTCCAGATTAGATTTAAAGCTTTCCATGTCTGTTGAGTTCTTGGAAGTTTCATCTGACAAGCTGTTTCCGTTCTGGTCAGTGATAAATACCTGCTCCGGAGTCATTCTCGGAACGGAATATGCAACCAAATTCTTGATAGCCTTAACTTGTGAGCTTTTTAACTTATAACCGGGCTCTAGTATAAGAATAACTGACGCTGTCGGTTTTGCATCATTATCCTCAAAAATAGAACGCTCAGGCTCTGCAAGCTGAACCCTTGCATACTTAACACCCTGAATTTTTTCTATTGAACGAACAAGCTCGCCCTGAAAAATTCTCTGTTTCGTAAGTTTATTTTTAAAATCGGTTGAACCTAACTGCATATCATCTAAAAGTTCAAATCCGTTATTTTCGTTTTTAATCAAATCATTTTCAGCAACGAAAACACGCATATCGTCACGTACATTGGAAGGTACAAGTATTGACTTGTGGTCTTCGGAAACTTTGTATCTATATCCGTTTTTCTTCATGCCTTCTACAATGCTTATAGCATCAACTTCGTTTAAGTCTGAATATAAAACAACCCAGTCCGGCTCCATGGCTTTTGAAAGGAAAAATGTCGCAGCAACGATTGTAACGACAATCAATGCAAGCATACCGAGTTTTTGGTTCCCGTCCAAGCCGTTCCAGAGTTTCTTCACATCATTAGCTAATAGTGCAAAATAATTATTTTCCATATCTCCCCGCGTACAAGAGTCCATTAATATCATAGCCTAACTATCGCATGATTTCAAATCATTAAGATTTTTTAAGCAAATAAAACAAATTTACCTCAAAACGGCTAAAATACAGGCTGTTCTTTTAAGTATAAAAAATGCGAAAATATAATTCTTTTTACAAATTCGACATAGCTTAAAAATTATTATAAAATATTTTTTATGGACAAATACGAAATTGTAAAAAAGATAGAAAAATTTGCGCCTGTCGAAACTCAGGAACAATGGGATTGTTCCGGATGGGGGGTAGAGTGCAGCAAAAGTAGGTTGGGCATACCTGCCCAACAAAATGAAATTAACAGAATCCTATTTTGTCTGACTGTTACAGATAATATTATTAATCAGGCGCGTGAAAAAAACTGCGATATGATAATTTCGCACCATCCGCTTTTTTACGTTCCGATTGAATGGAAAGATATCAATATCTACTCTGCTCACACAAATCTCGACCTTGCGGAAGGCGGGACAACTGATACGCTGATTGCAAAACTCGGATTTAAAAAAAGTGAAAATCAAAGTTTTGTAAGGATTGTGCGCTTAGATAATGCAATCTCAGCAGAAGAATTAAAGCAAAAACTTTTAAAAATAGCGCCAAAATTAAGATATGTAAATAATTTCAATCAAACAGAAGTTAAAACAATCGGATTTTGCGCGGGTTCAGGTTCGGAATTTGTAAACGAAACAGAGTGTGATGCTTTTGTAACAGGAGATTTGAAGTTTCATACAGCATTAGAATTAAACAAACTCACATTTGATATCGGACATTTTGAAAGCGAAATTTTTGCACCGGAATTGCTAAAAGAAATTACGCAGGTTAAAGAAAGGGGAATTATTGCAGATGAAAAAAGCCCTTTTATTTAGCTTAATTTTTATATTTTCTGCGCTTGCCGTTTTTGCGTATGAAACAATAATAATAAAATATCCTGACGGCGAAAAGTGGGAAAAAGCGTATTATAAAAAAGTCGGAAACGAAGCAATTCTTCAATATACACCTTACGGAGAAACCTCAAACAACTGGGTACGCTCAATCGTAATTCACTCATACGGAGAACTCGGATATCCAATTAGAATTTTTTCAAATAATTCTATTCAAAAAATGCTAAAAACCAATCCTACAGGTAAATACAGAACTCTAAGAATAGGACAGAATGACGCTATTTTCACACGCTGTACCGATGATTACAAAAACATTAAAGGTCAGTGCGAATTTTATCGGGTTACGAGAGCGCATGACAATATTGTTACGGTTCACTATATGAACAAAAACAAAGATAACTTTAAAGACAACTATACTATCTGGCTCGAAATTATAAGAACGGCTAAATTTTTGAACACTTATTACAGAAACGAAAGAACGCTCAACAAATCGGAATATTTTGAATTATAGATTTATTCCTTTGCGCCGTTAATATTGTATCTTTGTCCGTTCTTCATAATATAAAAACTTTTTGTTGTTTTATCAAAATATTTTCCGTCTTTCTCCTCTGAATCAGCAGATGTATTTTCTACAGGAGTTTTTTGATATTCTGTCGTTATTGCTTCAATAAATGCTTGGCGCATAATTGCACTTTCCATTTTTGTTATTGAATCTGCTGTAATGTCATCAGATTCAAAATCAATCATATCTACAGAAGAATTGGAATACTTAATCGTTTCATCCAAAAGTCGTTCTCCGGATTCCGTTCTTGTTCTCTGAAGTTCTTCCCGCGCCAGTTTTTTAATCTGATTAACAT
Organism: uncultured bacterium; assembly: GCA_902788575.1. Taxonomy (GTDB): domain Bacteria; phylum Cyanobacteriota; class Vampirovibrionia; order Gastranaerophilales; family Gastranaerophilaceae; genus CAG-196. Next base: position 130,215 of record CADAKY010000006.1, read on the forward strand.
ATGCTCTGGCTTTTCCGTATACAATACTGTTCTTATATTTAGGGTCATACGCTTCAGCTTCGGTTATAGTTTTTGTAAAATCCAAATTGTTGTGTGCAATAAAGTCTTCATAGCTTTCACCAAGTGTTGAAAATGCAATATTTTTCAGCCTTGTTTCATAATCTGCGTACTGAGGGGCGCTTCCTGTCTGACCTTTGGCTTTATCATAAGCTTTTTCAAGTTTTTCCTGAAGTTCGTTTATAGATTCAAGAGCTGTTTGCACATCATTATGAACTTCTTGTATATCAAATCTCGTTCTGTCTTCAAATCTATCACGGCGGGTTTTAATTAAACCATATCCCTTACATTCTTCAAAAGCAGTATTTATATCTTTTTCAAGCTCTGACATTTTTTCATATCCTATGTTGTTCGCACTGTTAACAAGATTTGAACGATCAATATAATCAAGTGAGTTGAAATAGTCCGCATATTGACTAAATTCTGTATTATTAGCGGCAGCTCTTCGTTTTACGGCAGAATTTGCTGTTATTTCAAGCCCGAATAATTCATTTATGCTCTTTTTATCATATCCGTTTTCATAAGCGGAATTAAAAAATTCAATAACCTCTTTTGAGTTTGAAAGCCCTTCGGTATTATCATTATTATCAGCTTTTTGTGCAAGTTTTCTTAAATCACTTGACCAGTTTGAATAATCAATTATCTTAAATTCAGACATAATTCTCCTCGTTTTTGTATATTTATATAAAGTATTTTTCTCTCCAAAAATTGCCTTTTGTACTATAATTTTTTTATAAAAGGAGGAATTTATGTACCAAGTTTATATTGATAAGCCTTCATATTTTGAGCCTGATATGGCGGCTGAATTTAAGGATTTAAAATCGGCAGAAGAATTTGCGGAAAAACAAAAAGCTGAAGACAGCGAAGTTTCATATACAATTGAAGAAACTAACGGATGCGTAAACAGCTACGGCGAACAAATTACAACAGTTGTAAAAAGAGGATAACATATCCGCACCTTAATTATGGAAGAAAAACAAACAAAAAAAGTAATAGGTCTTATGTCCGGAACGTCCTGCGACTCAATTGATGCAGGACTGTGTGAAGTGTATCCGGATTTATCGGTTAAACTTATTCAGGGAATAAATCATCCGTATCCGGAGCATATCAGAGCAAAAATATTTTCGGCTTTTCGCGGTGAAATTTCTGTTAAAGACTTATGTCAGCTGAATTTTGCAGTCGGAAAATGTTTTGCGGATGCCGCAAATATTCTGATTGGCGAATTCGGAAAACCTGATTTAATAGCAAGTCATGGTCAAACGATTTATCACTATCCTTATGACGAAAAACTGGATAACATCTCCTTAAAAAGCAGTTTGCAGATTGGGGAAAGCACAATTATAGCAAGAGAAACGGGTTGTATGACCGTTTCAAATTTCCGTGAAGCAGATATTGCAGCCGGAGGTCAGGGCGCACCGTTAGTGTGTTTTGCTGATGAAAAATGGTTTTCAAATGCTCTGGTACAAAATATCGGCGGAATTTCAAATGTTACGGTTGTTTCTGATGATTGTGCAACATTTGGGTTTGATACCGGATGCGGTAACATTATGATTGATTATTGTGTCCAAAAGTTTTTCGGAAAAAAATATGATAAAGACGGCGAAATAGCTTCTGAAGGTAAAATTTGTGAAAGCTGGCTGGATTGTCTTTTGCAGGATGAATATTATTATCTGGAACCTCCGAAAACTACGGGCAGAGAGTATTTTTCAACCAAATATACAGAAAACATTTTGAAAACGGCACCTTCCGAACCAAAGGATATTATTGCAACACTTACGGCACTCACAGCCAAAACAATTGCACAGGCGTATGAAAGATTTATTTATCCCTGCTGTCACACAGATACAGCAATAATCGGAGGCGGAGGGGCTTATAATAAAACCATTATGAAGCTTTTGCGTTCATATTTGCCAAACAGGATTGAACTCAAAACCCACGAAGACTACGGAATTTCAAACAATTTTAAAGAAGTTATGGCATTTGCGCTTTTGGGATACTGCAATTTTTACGGCATACCGTCAAATGTTCCTTCCTGCACCGGCGCAGAAAAACGCGTTGTACTGGGAAAAATCAGTATGATGTCATAAACCCTAAAAGTAGTCGTAGGGTGGGAAATGCGATAATCATTAAATTATTCAATGATTGAACATTCATTCCCACCGTAATTTTAGAGGTAGGTTGGATGAAACTCAACTTCTTTTATTTTTTTTGTAAAAGCAGGTTAGGGTTTCTACCCCAATAATAACCAATATGACAATGATTCAGCCTTCGGCAAAAATAAAAAGTCAATAAAATCAACCCTTACCAGCTCTTTTTCAACTTTTTTTCAAAAATTTTAAAAAACTAACATGCAGATTAACAAAGTGGGATTCTCTCAGGGACTGGATTTGACCCGATACCCTA
>CADAKY010000007.1 GCA_902788575.1 uncultured bacterium
AATGGGCGTAGAAATCAGAATTACGTCCGCCCCGGCTTTAGAACGCCCCAGAGATATTATTGGAATCCTGATGTCCTTAAAGGGCGGAGAAATTCTCTTTATTGATGAAATTCACCGTTTGAATAAAGTTGCGGAAGAAATTCTTTATCCTGCTATGGAAGATTTTACTCTGGATATGACTACTGGAAAAAGCCAAACGGCAAAGACATTGAGAGTGCCTCTTCCCAAATTTACTTTAATAGGTGCAACCACAAAAGCCGGAGAACTTTCAAGCCCATTAAGAGACCGATTCGGAATGATTCACAGGTTAGAATTCTATACAATAGAAGAGCTTGCGCAGGTTGTTGTACGTACGGCAAAAATTTTGGATATCAAAATTACAGAAGAGGGTGCAAAATCTATTGCAAGACGATCAAGAGGAACTCCAAGAATTGCAAACAGGCTTGTAAAAAGAGTTGCGGATTTTGCAATTGTTAAGTATGACGGAATTATTGATGAAAAAGTCGCGGAAGAATCTTTGAATACTTTAAAGATTGATGAATTTGGTCTGGATAACACCGACAGAGCTTTATTAAATTTGATTATAGAAAAATATGACGGAGGACCTGTCGGAATAGAAACAATAGCTGCCGCTTTAAGCGAGGATGTCAGAACCATTGAAGATGTATGTGAACCGTATCTGCTGCAAGCGGGACTTTTACAACGAACACCAAGAGGCAGAAAAGTTTCACCTGAAGGGTATCGTCATTTGGGTTTAAAAGCTCCTTCCGAGCAAACGAGGTTGTTTTAGTTTATGAAAAGATTTTTTGTTCTTTTATTAATGTTTATTTTTACGCTGCCTGTTTTTGCAGATTCAGAAAATATTCTGCCTTCGCAGACAGGTATTGTCAAAAGTGTTGAGTATTTAAATTCGGATGACGGTATGACAAATACTAAACAGCTTGTAAAAGTAAAAATACTTACCGGAGAATTTAAAGGGGAAATCGTAGAACTGGAAAATATGTTAAGCGGAAATCCTTATTATGATATAAAATTGACTAAAAATACAAAGGTTATATTGCATACAGAGGATAATGGCGGCGGAATTGAATATTCAATAGAAGACATAAAACGTTCTGATACGCTTGTCTTTTTATCAATATTGTTTTGCGCGTTACTAATTTATGTAGGTAAAAAGAAGGGACTTGCAAGTCTTGTCTCGATTTTATTAACAGTTTTATTAATAACTAATTGCCTTTCACCAATGATTTTGGCAGGAATAAGTCCTGTTTTGGCGTCAATTATTATCTGCATAATTTCTACCGCAATTACAATGTATTTAGTCGGCGGATTTAATGCTAAAAGTACTTCCGCGGTATTAGGGGCCGTATTAAGTCTTTTATTCGCAGCAGTACTTTCTGCGATAACAATGTTTACTGCTCATTTGACAGGTTTTGCGGCAGAAAATACGACTTTTTTGTATTCTGTTCATCCTGAACTCAATTTCATCGGCATAACTATCTCTGCAATGATACTTGCTACGCTTGGTGCGGTTATGGATGTTGCAATGTCTATATCAAGTACAATTAACGAAATATATGAAACTGATAATACTAAAACTGTTCGGGAACTTTTTGTATCAGGTATGAATGTAGGAAGAGATATTATAGGAACGATGGCAAATACTTTGATTTTGGTTTATTTAGGCGGGTCTATTCCATTGCTTTTACTTGCTGGAAATATTGATTTACATAAATTTATTAACCTTAATCAAGTTGTTACAGAAACGGCTTCAGCTTTAATAGGCAGTATAGCAATTGTAATTTGTGTGCCGTTCACAGCTCTGGTTGCATCATCTCTTATTCACAAATATGCAAAACTTGCAAAATATGATAACATTGACATAAAATAAATTAGGAGGAGAGATTATATGAAAAAATTAATTATAACGCTGTTAATGCTTTGTTTGACAACTACTGCTTATGCCGGTACGTTTAAGGCTGATGCCAGAACCAAACGTGTTGCTTCAGGAACAATTTTTAAACTTGAATTCTTACAGCCTGTAAGTACATTTGCCGGTCAGGAAGGAGATTATTTTTCAGCAGTATTAAAAAATGAGCTTGTTGCGGATTCTACTGTAATATTGCCTCAAGGTTCAGTTGTCAGAGGAAGTATATCCAGTGTAAATACAGCAAAACGTTTTTCCCGCGGCGCAAAGCTTTATCTGGACTTTGACCATGTTGTGACTCCAAACGGCAGACAAATTCCTTTGGATTTGATGGTTTGCAAGTTTGATAAAATTTATTATGACGGCGGATTGTATAAAAATCTGGGATACGGTGAAGCTTTACAGGAAAATTATGATAAGGCAAAAGATATAGTTGTTTCTGCAACTCAATACGGAATTGATGCAAGAGATACCAAAGAAGGTTTGCAGTATATAACAACACCATTCTGTGCAATCGGCGGATTTTTATGCGGGGTCGGATATTATATAGGTGACGGTATTGCCGACATGTTTAGAAAAGGAAAAGATGTCAATATAAACAAAGGTGATGTAATAGAAGTCAGGTTAATAAATCCGATTGATGTACCGGTATATTAATAAAAAGCCTCCGTTTTTAGGAGGCTTTTTTAATGCAAAAAAAAGCCTCTTGTTGAGAGGCGAGGGGAATATATTATGTTAATAGGTATACACACTAATCTTCACATTAAATGTTTCTAGAGTTTAAATCTTTTATCCGAGTCCGAATTTCGGTGCGCTGTCTCGAACTTCTTCATCTAATAACTTTTTACAAGATTCAAGCATTGCTTTCTTTTCCTTTATTCTTGTTTCTATTGTATTCATTTCAAGCTGTATTTCTTTTTCTACTTCGCTTATGACATCGGCTTCTTGCTGTTTAAGAGCTTTTAAAGATTCTTCTTTAAATCTCGCAAATGCGCCATTTATCATTTGCTGCTGAGCAAGCATATTAGGTGCCCAATTGTACATACCCATCATTTGCTGCTGCTGAACTTGCTGTGCAGCCTGCATAGAACTTGCATAGTTAGAGAATTGAGCAAAAATATTTGCTCTCATAATCAACTCTTGTGGTATGCCTGCTACATTTGCGCCGGTCATAACACCTGAACTTGCCAGCCTATCTGTGTACTTTTGATATTTCATTAACTTAGTACGTTTTTCAATTGCTTGGCGTTCAAGTTGATGTATTTCACGTGTTAATCTCTGGACTTCCCAGAATGCCATTAACATAGTAAACCTACCTTGCTTTTCTAACCTTTTAACCTTACATATATATAAAGTTATTTTGATTTTAAAAATTGCTTAATTTTTTTCAAATATTAAGTTTTGTAAAGGTAAGTTTTTGATATAATAAAATGAAGGGAGAAATATTAATGATAAAAGATAATATATCAAATGCTGAATTTTATACGGGACTCTCAAAAGGTATAAGGGAGGGCTTGGAATGGATTAAAAATACTGACTTAGATAATATTGCTGACGGCAGGTACGATTTGAACGGAATAAATTATGCTAATGTTCAAAGCTATAATACAAAAGGCGAGGCATTATTTGAGGCGCACAGAAACTATATTGATATTCAATATGTGATTAAAGGTGCAGAAATGTGCGGTATTAGTGATTACTGTCAAGCAAAAACAGAAATTGAGTATGATAATCAAAAAGATATAGAATTTTTGTCCGTAAATCACAAAGATTATGTAACTTTAAAAGAAAAAGAGTTTTTAATATTATTTCCTCAGGATGCTCATCAGCCATCAATGAATGTTGATGGAAAGCGTAATTTTGTAAAAAAAGTTGTTGTAAAGGTTCATATATAAAGGAGGAGGCGCAAGCTTGAATGCATGCGCCTTATGATGAGAAGAGGAATATGACTTAATTAAGCTGCAAAAATATTTTTTGCATTTTTATCAATCTGAAAATCAAATAATTCACCTTTATACGGATTATTGTCAGAATTTTCATTTTGGGTTGATATAATGCTCCACAATTCACCGAGAACGTGAACTTTTTTTACATTTTTATTAGCGTGTGTTCTTAAATATTTTAACGTTTCGCTTAAAGTATTATTAACACTTATTTGTGTAGATGCTTTTAGTACATTAAGCTGTGAATTTGAATACAGATTTGATGTCAAATCAATAATCTTTTCTCCTTCATGATTCTTTAAACAATTCTTAGCAAGAATATTTCTAGCCTGATTTCTTAAGTAATTTTGATTTTCAAATCCCATTTTTGTTGATACGTTAAATTCCATGATGCTATCCCTTGTTGGTTTAATTTTCCGGCTTTTCCCTTTGTATCATGTATATCGGCATAAATTTCAAAAACTTTAATTTTTTTAGCCTTTTTTTTTAAAATTGTTACAAAACTTAACTTTTTGATATCGGAATTCAGTTCGGCATATTAAACAAAACAAGCAAACAGAATTATATGTTTGCCTGTTTTTTTTTAATATTTAGTTTTAGTATTAATATCTGTCGTTATTAAAAGAATTATCTGATAATTTACTGTTTATTGACATTAATAAATATGTAATAAAGAATACAAATATAAAGCTGACTAATCCTGCCCATAGAACTCCAAGAGCAGCCCATATTCCCTGAACAGCTAAAACTCTGATAGTAGAAATGATTAATCCTATTATGGTTACAAATGCCATAATATCAACTAAAATACCGCCAAATTTAACAACAAAATTTCTCATATTTTTTTCCCTTTATTTATCTAACCTTTTATATTTTATAAGAGTATAATTTTGTATCAATAAGTCATTAAGGTATATTTAAATAGTCGTGTTATTATGCTGATTAAGGGAATTCATATTTTAATAATAATTATTTATATAATTTTGTTATGAAAAAAATTGTATTTGTTTTAATGATTATTCTTATGATACTTATTCCCGTATCATATTTAAAAAACAGGCATATAACTGCTGTGTTTAATGATGTACGCCCTTTTGACGGTAATATTCCGGTATATTATAAGGGAATTTGTATAGGAAAAGCCTCTGACAGATTTCATAGCAACGACTCCAGACGTACTAATCTCAAACTTACTATATATAATAAAAAATTAGTTCTTCCGCTTAATACAAAAGCTGTTTTGAAAAAACGAATTAAAAATGATAAAGAATCTGATTATATTGAATTAATTTATCCGGATGTTCCTTCCGAGCGTAACATAAAAGAATTTTCTCACATTCATGGGGTTGCAACCGTTGATGTAAAAGAATATTTAAAAAAACAATCTCCGGAGGATTTAGAGCATATAAAAACAAACCTTCTTTCCGCATCTGAAAATCTCAATTCATCTTTGGAAGCATTAGCAGGAATGTTTATTTTGATACAGGATGTACTTCAAGAAAACAGAGGTAATCTGAAAGGCTCATCTCACAATTTGAATAAAACCACAGAGAATATGAATCATTTAACAAAAAAAATTGATAATATTATAGTAGAAGAACAGTGGAACAATACTTTTAAAAATATTGAAAATTCTACAGGCGGATTACATAAATTTACTCATAATATAAATAATACAATTACAGATTTCGATAGAACTATGCCTATTACAATGCAAAATACAAACGAAATTACAACAAATGTTAATTCAATTACATGCGGTATTAGACAAACTCTGAGTAAAAATTTTGGCGGTTTAAGATTATTTTTTGGAAAAGTTATAAATGAGTAATAAAAAAGGAGTGAAACACTCCTTTTTTATTTTATCAAATTATAATTCAGATGTGCAATTAGGACATTTTTTAGCATTTAGCGGAATTTGTGTACAGCAGTACGGACATTCTTTTTCAGTTGCTGCCTCTTCTGCTGCTTCCTCTTTGCATGCTTTGTCTTTAATTGTGTTTACAATTTTAATTAATGCAAAAATTGCACAAGCTACAATTAAAAAGCTGATAATTGTGTTTATAAATAAGCCGTAATTAATTGTAACAGCACCTGCTGCAGATGCCGCATCAAGTGAATCGTATTTTTCACCCAACGGATAAAGTGTGAAATAAAGATTTGAGAAATCAACTTTGCCAAGTATAAAACCTATAGGCGGCATAATGATGTCTTTTACAAGAGAATCAACAATTTTGCCGAATGCTGCACCGATAATTATACCGACAGCCATGTCCATAACGTTTCCGCGTAAAATAAAGTCTCTAAGTTCGTTTCCTAAATTTTTAAACATGTTAAACTCCTTTTCTTTTATGTTAATATTATCAAAAAATTTTTTAAAAGTACAATGATTTTTAATTGTATTTATTACAATTGTTGATTTTTTTATTACTCTATACTAGAATATTGCTAATGTGTAAACCGGGTCGGAATTAAAAACCTTACCGGTCAGTATAAATTAAGGAGACAAAATTATGACATCAAAAACATTTTTATTCACGTCCGAATCCGTTACGGAAGGACACCCCGACAAAGTATGCGACCAAATTTCTGATGCAATTTTGGACGAATTTTTGTCAAAAGACCCGTCCAGCCGTGTTGCGGCTGAAACGACAGCCACTACAGGAATGGTTCTTGTATGCGGAGAAATTACTTCTAACTGCTATGTGGATATACCGCAAGTTGTTAGAAATACAATAAAATCAATCGGTTACACCGGAACAACATCAGGCGGATTTGATGCAGATACTTGCGCAGTGCTTACAAGTATTGACGAACAATCTGTTGATATCGCAGGCGGAGTAAACAAAGCTCTTGAAAGCAGAAGTGACAGTGCATTAACTTCTAAAAGCGAAACTTCTGATATAGGTGCAGGCGACCAAGGTATTATGTTCGGATACGCTTGTAACGAAACTCCTGAACTCATGCCGCTTCCGATAAGTTTAGCTCACAAGCTTTCATATAGACTTGCTCAAATCAGAAAAGAAGGTCTTGTAAACTACTTGAGACCGGACGGTAAATCGCAAGTAACAGTTGAATACGTTGATGGAAAACCTTCAAGAATACATACCGTTTTACTTTCAACACAACATGCTGCTGAAATTAACGGAATCAGCGATAATTCAGAAGTTCAATCTATTATTTCAAGAGATTTGAAAAAGCTTGTTATAGATTATATATTTGAAACAGAAGCTATTAAGCCTGACAAAGATACTATTATCCTTATTAATCCGTCCGGAAGATTCGTTGTCGGCGGTCCGCAGGGTGATACAGGTCTGACAGGACGTAAGATAATTGTTGATACTTATGGCGGATATTCTCGTCACGGAGGCGGTGCTTTCTCAGGAAAGGATCCGACAAAGGTAGACCGTTCAGCTGCTTATGCGGCAAGATATGTTGCTAAAAATATTGTAGCTGCCGGAATTGCAGACAAATGTGAAATTGAGCTTGCTTATGCAATCGGTAAGGCTGAACCTGTTTCCATTTTTGTTGATACTTTCGGAACAGGCAGAATTTCTGATGATGAAATTTCTTCAATCATCAGTAAGAATTTTGACTTAAGACCGGCTGCAATCATATCTAACTTTGATTTAAGAAACTTGCCTGCTAAAAACGGCGGCAAATTCTATCAAAAATTAGCTGCATACGGACATGTAGGAAGAACTGATATTATTGTTCCTTGGGAACAACTTGATAAGGTCGAAACTTTAAAAAAGTCATTAAATAGCACATGTGCTTTGTGCTAGCAGAATAATTAAACATAAACAAAAGGCGGTGTTTCAAAACGCCGCCTTTTGTTTTTTATGTTATTATTTTTTATCCTATTCTTCCGGGAACAACAACACCGCCCTTAAGGTTCTTTTTGTAGAATTCTACGTGTGGTTGAAGCACGCTGTCAAGAACTTCCGGCAAAGCTTTATTTTGCATAACAGCTTCAACAATTTCCTGATAGCAGGTTGCAAATGCTCTCAATTGTGTCACAGCGCCTGCTGCTTCCGGAGTTAAGCCAAGTTCAGAAGTTTCAACTGATTCCATAAAGAATGCACCTGTAACTTCATAAGATTTTGACAAAGCTCCAATATATGCTTCCGCATTAGATTTGCAAACACCGTTATCTAAAGGAACTGTTAGTGCAAAAACCAATTTGTTTGCAGGGTTGAAGTGTGCTTCCGCAGAATGGTGCATAGCATCAGGAACCTTTGCAATCTGTTTTAAGGTATCTTTAACGGATTCATTTTGCATTTGTGCATGCCAGTAAACTGTGTTTTCAAACATTGAACCCATATATTGATGAACAGATGCTTCAATTCCGTTTAGTTTTGCATTTGCCCAGAAAATACCTTCTTTTAGTGCATCATTTATATCCAGATCTGCCGTCAATGAGAGTTCGGAAACCTCCATAGCACTTCTTAACATTGATGCCATATCTTCTTTCTTCATACCTGCAAAAGCGAGTGTAAACAGAGCATGGTCATCAAAAGCAGAGAATCTTCCGCCTACATCATCATGGATAAACAAATCACCAAGCCACTTCTCTTCGATAGAAGTTCTTCTAAGTTCACTTTTTTCGGCATTTTTATCTGTTACAGCAATAAAGTGTTTTGAAGCGAGTTTTTTAGCTTCATCTAAAGAATTTCCTTTTGCAATATAAGCATCTTCAAGCATTTTTTTGATTCTTAAGAAACCGTCTTTTGTCTCAAAGGTTGAACCTGATTTTGAAGCGATTAGGTAATTTGATGAAAGAACGTCACCGCCCAGTTTTGACAAATATCTTGCCCAGCTTATTGAATCAACATCGGAATAGAAAAGGATGCTTTCACCAGAAATGTTCAAACCGTTTATTCCAAGCATGTGTTCAACTGTGTGTTTAGAACCGCCGATACCCATAACAGAAAGCTTTGAAGCGCCTGTTTGTGATTTTAAATCAGATGCCATTGAATAAATATCATCTAATCTTTTTAGTTGTTCTGCAGGTAAATTAACCCAGTTTAAGAATTTTCCTTCTTTGTTTGCACGTGATGAAAATTCTTGTACAAACTCAGATACATGTGAATTGTATTTTGAAAAATCAATTCCTGAAAAAGTTGTTTTTAGTGAAGATAATTTTGTTATCATATTTTTCTCTCCTTTTTTATTCATAAAACAATGATACTATAAAAATGCGGTATAATATACAATTTCATAATAATAAAGTTATATTATTATTGTATATAAATAATTCTTAAGATATAATTGTTGTTAATCTTATTAAATAATATGGAGTTTAAAATGTTTGAAGATTTTAATGAAGTTGTGTGTTTGGGAATGGGCGGTTCTTATTCCGAAATGGCAAAAGATAAACTATTCAAAGCTTATGATCTTTTTTTGTATCAACTATCTTTAAATTCCATAACCGATTGTATTGACTATGTTGATGAGAATTCAAATGCGATTGCAATTTTACCAGTTGAAACGACTGCAAAAGGGATAATAAGAGAAACAATAGATAATCTGATTACAACAAAAAATCAAAATATCCAAATTTTAGCAGAGACAATTATTCCGGTTAATGATTGTATACTTTCAAAAACAACTGAATTTTACAGTATCTCAGGACTGATTTCAAATCCGAATGCTTTAGCTAAATGTAAAACTTTTATAAAAGATGAAATGCCGAGACAGCTGAATGTTGTAATTGCAGAGAGTATGGATGAATCTGCAAGGCTCTTAAATAATTATAATTTAACGTATTCAATAATCGGAACACATAAAACTGCGGAAATATATAATTTAAATGTTTTAAAAGAACATATAGAAGATTTTAAGAACAATAACAGGCGTTTCATTGTTATAGGTGATGCTCAGACTCATCCTACGGGTAAAGATAAAACAAGTATCGTTCTCTTCCTTGATGATAAACAGGGAGCACTTTTAGATATTGTTCAAGTTTTTGTTAAATATCATATAAATATTACTCAGATAAATTCAAAAATGGTGAATAATAATGCGGAGGAACAGGCTGTGTTTATTGATTTTGACGGGCATAAAGAAGATGAAATTATACGGAATCTTCTTGATGAATTATCACCGCATGCTAAGGGTATAAGAACTATTGGTTCATATACATCTTTTTAATAATACTTTACCTTCTATTGTTTATTATGTTAGAATTCATATATGGCAGAAGGACAAATTTTTAAAATTCACTCGGATTTTTATTATGTAAATTCTAAAAATACTGTATTTGAGTGTAAGTTAAGAGAAGTTATAAAAAAAACAAAACAAGATGTTTTAGTTGGTGATTACGTTGAGTTTAATAACGGGGCTATAGAAAAAATCCTGCCAAGAAAAAACTATATCCCGCGGCCTTCAGTTTCTAATATTGACCAGATTATAATAATTTCTGCCGTAAAAGAACCCGAGTTAAGTTTTTCGCAGTTAAACAGATATATCGCATTTGCAAAATATTATAACATCAATGCGGTGTTATGTTTTAATAAAAATGATTTATCTTCTGATGATAAAATCATAGAGAAAGTATTTTCAATATATGAGCCGTTAGGGTACGATATAATTTTTACTTCTGCACTTGAAGGGTATGGGCTGGAAGAATTTAAGGAAATTTTGTTCGGAAAAACCTCTGTTGTAGCAGGTTCCTCGGGGGTTGGAAAATCCAGTTTGATTAATGCTGTTTCCGGATTAGATTTAAGAACGAAGTCTGTAAGTGAAAAGACTCAAAAAGGTACTCATACAACCAGACATTCAGAAATTATATCTCTTGATTCAAAAACAAGAATTGTTGATACACCCGGATTTAGTAATCTTAAATTTGATTTTATCCTGCCGCATGAAGTAGATTCTTTGTTTGAAGAAATTTATCCGTTAAGAAAAAATTGCAAATTTGCTGATTGTCTGCATATCCATGAAGCGGGATGCGCTGTCAAAGAAAATCTTGATAAAATTGATGAAACCAGATATAAAAGTTATCTGGAATTTGTGGAAGAAGCTAAATTATATAAAGAAAAAGTTAAATTTCAGGGTACAAAAACCGAAATTTCACATAAAAGAAAAAATAATGAAATCGCTGTAAAAATTAGCACACGAAAAAGAGAAAGTGCAAGAAATACAAAAAGACAAAATATTTATAAGGACATACAAAATGAAAGAATTGATTAAAATAATTGATGAAAAGTTAGATGAATATTTACAGGTTGTTTATCCGGAAGATATATTTAAAGCTATGAAATATACTCTTATGCTGCCTGGAAAACGTCTTAGACCGGTTATGTGTATTGAAACGGCAAGAGTTCTCGGATGTGATATAAATAAAGTCTTACCCGCAGCATGTGCTTTAGAAATGCTTCATGTTCAGAGTTTAATTCATGATGATTTACCATGTATGGATAATGATGACTTTAGAAGGGGAAAACCATCTAATCATAAAGTTTTTGGAGAAGCTAATGCAGTTCTGGCCGGTGATGCTCTTTTAACATTTGCTCCTCAGTTAATTATTGAAAAATCAACAGAACTATCTTCAACACAGATTTTGAGAATTTTACATGAGTATACAAAATTTGCCGGAGCTTATGGTTTAATTGCGGGGCAGGTTGTTGATATAGAATCTGAAGGCGGGAAATTGGTAAAATCCGCAAAAGAAACATTAGATTTTATACATCTTAATAAAACAGCTGTATTATTCAGACTTGCAGTAAGAATTGGAGCAATTGCAGCCGGAGCTGATGATGCCGTTATTAATGAATTTGACGAATTTGCAAAAAAATTCGGACTTGCTTTCCAGATATATGACGATATAATGGATGAAATTTCTTCGTTCGAAGAGCTGGGAAAAACTCTTGGTAAGGATAAAGCATCCGGAAAACTAACATACGTTTCTCTATATGGACTTGAAGAAGCGAAAAGAAAATTTAACTATCTAATACAAGAATGTTATGATATAATAGAGAAGTATAATTCCGATATATTTAACGGAATCTTAGATAAGTTAAAGACCAGAATTATGGGGAAATAGGAGCTTAAATGGGTGGAATTTATAATACAGGGTATGAAGTAATCTTTGTTGCTTTTTCAGCTATCGTAGTAACACAGGTTATAAAATTTGTTCTGCATTTATTAATAAAAAGACAGTCCGATTTAAGAATGTTTTCAACAACCGGAGGTATGCCAAGTTCACATTCTGCAGGTGTTGTAGGACTTTCAACAACAGTCGGTCTTATAAACGGATTCAGTTCTGTTGAGTTCGCAATAGCTATAGGATATGCTTTTATCGTTATGTATGATGCTGCTGGTGTAAGAAGAGCTGCAGGTAAACAGGCAGCATGCCTTAATAGAATTATTATGGATGTTTATAAACAAGACTTGCAGGAAGCGGGCGGTAAGCTGAAAGAACTGTTGGGCCATACACCGATGCAGGTTCTTGTCGGTGCATTATTCGGTATTGTTTATGCATATTATATTCACAATTTACTGGGCTAATTTTTGAGGTTTTTTATGAAAGATAACGGAAAAAATAGTGATGTCTTTTATATAACCCATACGGGTGAACTTTTAATATGGCTTATAATTTTACTTATTATTGTTGCGATTTCAACAATTTTTGTGATTAATAATGAAAAAAACAATAATGATCACAGTCTTTTACTGCCTGATGTCGATGGTTTAATCGTTGGTTCTCCTGTCAGAATGATGGGTATAGAAATTGGTCACATCACTAAAATTAAACCGATGAAAGATGAAGTTTTTGTAAAATTTTTAATAAAAGATGAAAACATAAAAATTCCTCAAGGGACACAGGCAACAGTGGAATTTTCGGGTATGGCAGGCTCCAAATCTCTTGAATTGTATCCGCCAACAGAAAAAACATATATAGATTCATCTGTTCCAATAATTACAGTAAATCCTCCCAAAAGGTTGCATGAAGCTGTAGGGTTGTTAAATGAAATGTTTCAAAAATTGGGTTCTATTATTACTACGACATCTTTGTTCGGTAAAAAATTAAAAACAATAGATATGCCAAACACAGGCAATCCTGATGATTTTAAAAGTTTTATAAAGTATGCAGATGAAACACTCGACAGCGCAACAAAAAGAGTAGAAGATTTTGAAAAAAGGATTAAAAAGTATGGAAAACAAAAATCTTAAAATTATATCAAATCCGATTGTTAACCAAAGCCTTTGTGCAATGAGAAATAAAAATACGAATACTGAAGGTGTACGTCTTGCGGCAAGAAAACTTACAAGAATTTTATTGTATGAAGCAACAAAAAATCTTCCGCAAAGCGAGGTTGAAATTGAAACGCCGGTGGCTAAATGCAAAACATCAACTATAAATAATGATATAACAATTATTATTTCACCGATTTTAAGAGCAGGGCTAATTTTTACGGATGAAGCCGTAGATATCCTGCCTCAGGCAACTATCAGACATATAGGTATGTACAGAGATGAAAAAACGTTAAAACCGGTGTGGTATTATAACAAAGTCCCTATGCCTATTCATGACCCTGAAAAATATTATGTTTATATAACCGACCCAATGCTTGCAACAGGGAATTCTTTAAAGGAAGCAATACGCCTTTATGTTGAAAAAGGCATTCCGGAAGTCAATATTTGTTGCATTTGTATGATTTCTGCCCCTCAGGGTATTGATGCGGTATTTAGCGAATTTCCCGATGTTAAGCTTATTGTTGCAGCCGTAGATTCTCATCTGAATGAACGCGGATATATTGTTCCGGGTATGGGTGATGCAGGAGACAGAATTTTTAATACTTAATCTTTGTTTGTTGTTACAACTCTTATAATAGCAACCATAATCCAAAACAGCAACTGAATCTGAGGTCTGAAAAATACCGTATCAACAAATCCGTGAGTCAGAATTCCGGTTATTGAAATCAGTGCTGCTAAAACGTATACAGACTCGACTGTTTTGTTTGATAATACATATTTAATTGCTTTGTATATATTTGTACCGATAAAAGTCAAAAAAGTTATCAGGGCGAATATTCCGCTTTCTACAGCTGTTTCGAGGTAAATATTATATGCACTGAGTGCATCAAATCCGGTTCTCATATAAAGTCCGTATATTTCTCTAAAGTTTTGGTTTCCGCACCCGATACCTAAAAGCCAATTATCTTTAAACATATTAAGACAAGAGTTATATACATTAAACCTGAATGAATTTGAACTATCACTGCGCATTGCAAAAATTGAAAAAATTCTTGCTCTTAAAGCTGATGTCGAAATTACTATTATAGCTGTAAAACTTATGCAAGCACACACAATGGCTGAAAATATTTTTTTATAATCTTTTTTTATAATATTGTAAAGAATAAATGTAAAGACTAAACATTCAAAGAAAAATCCGATATATGCTCCTCGGCATCCTGTTAAAACAAGAGCAATAACTGACAAAAGTCCTAAAACAAGAGATGGCAGCACCA
This sequence comes from uncultured bacterium, assembly GCA_902788575.1. GTDB lineage: Bacteria > Cyanobacteriota > Vampirovibrionia > Gastranaerophilales > Gastranaerophilaceae > CAG-196. Next base: position 14,346 of record CADAKY010000007.1, read on the forward strand.
GTTTTTTATTAATAAAAGGAATTGTACAAAAAGCTGGAATCGCTGCAAGCATATATCCTCCGAAAAGATTCGGATTGAAAGGTTTTATTGTTCCATACACCCTAGTCATTACTTCTTCCGGATTCAAATGCGACATATCCTGCCAGCCTGAAATTTCTTCAACAGCTCCCGCATTTTGCAAAAATGCAAAAACAGTTTCATAACAAACGCAAAGAGAAATTGCAAGAAATATATATTTAATTTTGTCTTTATTGTCTTTTAAATAATGAACTATTGAAATATAAAATCCAATATATGTGAGTGTTTTGAAAAATCCCTTTAAGCTCAAATATAAAAGAGAAGATCCTGCAACACTTATCAAGACAAAAATCATATATAACAGTAAAAATTTGTCAGCAAATGACATTTCTAAACGCTCACCTGTTTTAGTTAAGAGTTTAAAAAATGTAAGTAGTATTGCAAAAATAGCAAAATACCCTATCGTATCAGATTGTGCAACTGTAGAAGAAAATATCACCAAAAAAATATTAGCTCCTATGAGCCAGTCCAGTTTTTGTAATACTATGCTGTTTTCTGTAACAGGTTTTAAAAATTTCTGAATTTTGTATAAAACTGTATTAATAAACAATGTTCTTAATTCCAACTATTCAATAATCTATCCAACTTCATTATTTTCGCCGGAATTTTCAACTTCAACTTCTGTTGTTACCCGTACATCAGAAATTGTTCCGTTAAATTTGTAACTTTCTCCCTCTAATGTTACCGGCAAACCCATTTTTATTTTGTTACCACCGACAACAGCGCCGTCTTTTGTTATTTTAGCAACGTCAGTTATTGTTACAATGGCATCAAACAATGCAGGCTGTTCAGGATCATTAATTAAAACATACTGCTCAACTGCTTTTGCTGAAGATACGGCAGTTTTTCTCGGAGTTGATGTTACATCTATCACATTTAATTCAGTATACGGAACGTTTCTAATTGTTATAAATGACTTTTCACCGACCTTTACAGGAAATTCTTTACCTGTAACCGTAACTCCGCGCAAAAAGACCTGAAAAGTTATTGGCGATGTTGCTTCAATTTGTTTATCAGCTGTCTGTCGAAAATGCTTAACTGTATAAAGCCCGACTATTAGAGCAATAATTACTCCTATAACAATAATTACATCTACAATATTAAATTTCCCAAATAAATTTTTCATTTATTACTCCTATGTTTCTAAATCAATTTTTTCCGGAATTGACGCCAATATTTCATCAATTGATGTTGTTGCACAGCCGAATTGCTTGACAACAATTCCGGCTGCAATATTTCCTATTATTGCGGCATAAACAGGTTCCGCACCTGCAGCCATAGCAAGCGTATATAAAGCTGTAACGGTATCACCGGCACCTGTAACATCAAAGACTTTTGATTTATTAAAGACAGGAATGTGAGTGTATTTCCCTCCTTGTTCAATAACCACCATTCCTTTATCACCACATGTAATAAGAACGGCCGGTGCATTTGTTTCATTAATTAATCTGTTACCGGCAAGTAAAAAATCAGCTTTATCTTTCAAATAAAACCCTACATGTTTTTGTGTATCAGGAAGATTAGGGGTCATTGACGTTACGCCTTTGTATCTGTTTAAATCTTTTTGTGCATCTACAATAACAATTTTGTTATATTCTTTTGCTGTATTTACAACAGATGCAATTACATTGTCTGTTAAAGTCCCTATATGATAATCAGATAAAATGATTGCATCATGTTCCGGAACTAATTTTTTTACTGCATCTATTAATTTTCCTTCTGTTTCTCTTGATATCGGTGCATTTGTCTGTCTGTCTATTCTTACAATTTGTTGTGTAACGGATTGTGAACAAGAGCCGGAAATCCTTGTTTTGGTTATAGTTTTTCTTGTTTTATCCTGAATTAAAGAATCACAATTTATATTGGCATTTTTAAATGCATTTTTTAAATCTTCAGCCTGATAATCATCTCCTATAACTCCAATTACAGAAACTTTACCACTGTTTATGTCTGATACGTTGTGAGCGGCATTTGAAGCTCCGCCAAGAATATAATTTGTATGTGTATGCTGCAAAATTAAAACCGGTGCTTCTCTTGATATACGTTCTGTATCTCCATATACCATTTCATCCAGTGCTAAGTCACCTATAACAAGCACTTTAGGTTCTTTTAATTTATTCACAAATTCTCTTAATAAATTTTTATCAATATTCATATCATCTTCTCTTATGATTGCTTAATACTTTAAAATAATATATAATAAATCTATAATACAACAAAAATGGAAGAGTGGAAAGATACATGGCAGGCAATAAAGCATTAAATAATGATGATTCTATGGATATTAATGAATTGGCCGCTTTAAACGGTGATATATCGCCTGAATTAATTGACCAACTTCAGCAAAAGCTTTCTCAGGAAACTCAAAATTTTTCTTCGCAATTTGATGAAAATGATGATACTACACTTTTTGAAGAACCATTGCAAACACCTGAATCTGTAATATCAGCAGAAAGTCCTGTAACGTCTGAACAAACTGATGAAACATTAAAAAGCGAGTCCGAAATTCCGCAGCAAGATGAACAGTTTACTGTTGAAGAAGAAAAACCACTGCCGAAGCTTGATAAAAGTGTAGATGACAACTTTATAAAAAAATACAAAGCAAAATTAAATAAACAAAAATTTGGATTTTCAGGTGATGATATATCTTCTGATGAAAATAAACAGGAAGAAGAAATTAGTGAAATTTCTAATGGAACTATTACAGAAAAAGAAATGACACAGGCACAGCAGGAATATAATGACAGCCTTGATTTATTAGACGGTAATGTAAAATATTCAAAATATGTTATTTACGTAGATCCTCAAAATGTTGATTTTATTGATAGTTTAACAGTTAAAGAACGCAAAAATCTAATAAATAAAATTTTACGTGAACAAGATGATATTTCTATAACCAGGAAAAAATTTCAGACTATTCAGGCTGTCATTAAGCATGTTATAGTTGCAATTTTAACAATTGTTATATCAATTCCTGTTATATATTGGGCAATAAATGCTTCCTTAGAAGCATCAATAAATAACCACAGACGCGCAGAATCTAACTGGGGAACATTATACAGAGACAATGGAAAAATCAACGTTAAGCAGCCTTAGATACACTTTCTTTTGTATTTTCAGACTTAATTGCATGAAGCTTTTTAGCATGTTCAGTATTTGAATTTTGTTTTAAAAAGTTACCTTTTATAGTTTCATGAATTTTTTCACCTAAAACGTAACCTCCGATTGATGCTCCTACAAATAACAGCCCTTTTGCAACGGATGGAAGAGGCTTCAGTGAAATTTTATCAAATAATTTTTTAGTCGAACAATAATCATTAATTGTTTTTTCAATTTTTTCAGATTGAGCCTTTAAGAATGGATTAGATTTGTAGAAAGCGGTTCTTTTAACGGAAGTTTTCAAACCGGTAATCGGATCTTTTACTTTCTTTTCCATTTCTAAAATATTTTTCGCAGCTGCTTCGCAGGCAAACATTGTGCCAAGTGCAAGAGTTTCGTGTGCTAATGCATCTTTTTTATCATCAGCGGTCAAAACTTTTATACCTCCGACAGCAGTAATTACGGGATTTATATGATCAGCCGTAAAACCAATTACTTTCCCTGTCCCTTCCAAAAAGGCATTTCCCTTTGAAATAGATGTTATAGCTTCTTTTGCTCCCTTAAATCCGGTTGCATAAGTTGATTTTGATTCCTCAAGAAGAGTTTCAACTCCGCTCATTGCATTTTTAACTTGTCCTGATGCAACATCAGCATTTCCTACTGATACTACCAGATTATCTGCATTAACAGCTTTATCAGCTCTTCTTGTAGAGAAGACTAGATTTTTTGTAACATCAGTAATTGCTGATAAACCTGCTGCCATTTTCTAACCTTTACAATTAAAAATACACACTTTACATATATATAAAGTATTCCTGTCAGAAAAAATTGCCTATAATCATAAAATTGTTACAAAATATTACAAAAGAATTTTAATTGCTTCGATTGCTGTTTTTATTGCAGAATCTGTATCATGGACTACAGGATTTTCTAATCCGGCTTTTTCTCGTTCCTGATTAGCTACAACCAGAAAGACTGAACCGACTTGTACTTTTAAGAAACTTCCCGCAACGAATAATGCAGCAGACTCCATTTCAGAAGCCAAACATCCCAAACGTAGCCATGCCTGCCATTTATTTTCAAGTTCATAACTTACAGGCATTATTTCAGGATTATGTTGTCCGTAGAATGCATCTTTACATTGAACAACACCTATGTGATGTTTAAAATTCAGTTTTTCGGAGGCTTGTTTTAATGCAGATACTATTTCATAACTGGCTACTGCAGGAAATTCAATCGGGGCATATTCTTTTGAGGTTCCTTCCATTCTTATTGCGCCTGTTGCTATTACTAAGTCCCCGCTTTTAACATTCAAATCCATTCCGCCGCATGTTCCGACTCTAATAAATTTTTTTGCACCGATTTTAACCAGTTCTTCAAGTGCAATTGATGCGGAAGGTCCGCCAATACCTGTTGATGTCACTGAAACTTTTTTACCATTAAGAGTGCCTGTATATGTCACAAATTCTCTTCTGTCACCTACCATTAATGGATTATCAAAATATTTAGCGATTTTTTCACATCTTTTAGGGTCACCGGGCAGTATAACAATTTCTCCGACATCACCCTCTTTTAAACCTATATGATATTGTGTACCGTCCTCAGAATATTTCATATAAATCTCCTCTCTGAAAACTATATTTTATCAGTAAATATAGAGTGTGTCAAAAATTTAAAGAACATCTACAATTTCTTTTATTGCAGGCGTTGTAATGTTTTTAAGTGCTGTTTGTTTGTGTAAAGAATTAAGAGCATTTTTTTCTTTTAATGATGTCAGCACTTTTAACAAAAGAGTTTGATTGGTGCTGTCTAAAAGAGTTTCCAGTTCTTCTATATCTTTTACATAATCTACAGCAAAGAATACAAAATCACTTTCCTCATACAATTCTTCATATAATAAATTATTTAGTTTATTTGTATTAAATCCTTTAAGAAGTTTACTTACAGACAGAATTTCATCTTTAGTATTTTTATCACAGTCAAAAAGGTATTCTTCATTTTCTGCAAGAGAAGAAAACTTATCTTTTGCCAGTGTTAATAGTAACGCAGAAGTGCTGGTTAAGTTGTTGTAATATAAATTTTCAAATATTTCATAAAAATTATATTCCTGTGCTACACTTGCCGGTATTATTTCCGGTATAGCGTTTATAATGTTGCAAAGTACAAGAATTCCGTCATCAAATTTATTTTCTAAAAGTTCATCAAAAGGAATTAAAAATGGAATTTCAGATGCAATATTTTCGGCAAGTGAAGATTTTTTCATTACTGATATAATCTTGTCTGTACAGTCTTTTGCGCCATACGTAACTAAAAATTTTACTGCTTCATATTGTTCAAATTCATCAGTTGAACCCAAATTAGTAATTGCATTTTCTTTTGAAAATGTATCATCCATTTTTGCCAAAAGTTCGATAGAATTAATTTTTAAAGGTTCAAAATCAGATTTTGAAGATTCTCTTATTTGTGCGACAAACTCTGATAAATATTCATTAGGAACAAATGAAAAATATTTTGCAGCATACGCTTTTTTTTCATCGTTTTCGTTAAGAAAAATTTCTTTCATTACTGGCAGTATTTCCAAACCGCCGTACTGATACAAAACTTCTGCAATCATTGTGTCGTAAGATGCTGAATAATATTGCAGAAATTCCATCAAATTCAAATAGTTTTCTTTATTGCATGCATTTTGAATTCTTTTAGAAACATTATTTTTTACAAAATCAAATAAAAAATCTTCTTGTGCGACAAGCTTCTTAAATAAATCAACGTTCGGCTCATTTACTAAACATTTAGCCGCGTGTTCATACTCTGCAGGATTTTTACCTGTGAGTGCTTTAAATAAATCCATAATTAATTAGTCCAAATAAAATACTGTAACAACTTTGTGATTTTCTTCGGCATACTCTAATGCTCTGTGAAGAGTTTTACTTGTATGAGACAAGAAGCAAATCATTTGATTACAGTCGTCAATAATTTCCCTGTTGCATACTCTTGAAGCATCAGCCAAAGTCATCATAGCTCGGTCGGAATGTTCAACAATATTAGGAACACCTATAAGCTGATCTTGAACATCAGATGGCTGCTGACCTATAGTTTGGGGTAAAATAACTTTCAATTTATCCGGATTAGATTTCATAGCACCTCTTATTGCTGCAGCATTTGTACCGCAAGAACCACCGGATGTTATAATGGTGTTTCCTTGTTGTACAAGAGCCGTTGTAAGAGTTTCAATCATTTGTTGATGTGTTATTGCTAAGTTTCTTGAACCTATTATCGCGATTCTTTTTGCAGGCTGTTTTATGGTTGCCAGTTCCATTGCAAGCTCATCAACTGTGTCAGGAGAAGAATCTGCGGTATCTAAATCTCCTATAGGAACCATAATTGACGGTTGTTCGTTTTCATCAATAGAATCTAAAATAATGTTCATTGTTTCACCTTTTCCATATTGTCTTTTATACGTGTTTTCTGTATGCTAGGATATAATAGCATAAAATTACGATTTTGGGAATAGGGAATGGAAAATATTTTAGAAGGGCTTAATAAAGAACAGACAGAAGCTGCTCAAACAACAGAAGGTGCTTTACTTATTCTGGCGGGTGCAGGAAGCGGAAAAACTAAGGTTTTGACAACCAGAATCGCATATATGATTCAACATGGTGCTGTTGCCGGAAAAATTCTTGCTGTTACTTTTACAAATAAAGCCGCAAGAGAAATGCGTGAAAGACTTGCTAAAATGGTGGGCGAAAACATAGTAAAATATATGTGGGTAGGTACTTTTCACAGCATTTGCGGTCGTATATTAAGACAAGATATTGAGAATTATTCCTTCCAATCAGGCAAAAAGCTTGATAAGAATTTTACAATTTATGATGAAACAGACTCGCTTGCAATAATAAAACAAGGAATTAAGAAAATTAATCTTGATGACAAAATTTATCAACCTAAGCTTATTAAGGCAATCATTTCAAATGCAAAAAACAAAATGCAGGATGCGTATACATTTGCAACCTTTGCGCGAGATTTTAAGTCTCAAAATATTGCCAAAGTTTTTGAGTTTTATGAAAATGCTCTTAATAACAATAACGCAATAGATTTTGACGATATGCTGATGCTTTGTGTTAAGCTTTTGGAGCAGAATCCCGAGGTAAGAACAAAGTATTACAACAAATTCCAGCACATACTTGTTGATGAATATCAAGATACAAATCAGGCGCAGTATCAGCTTGTTAAAGCTCTTTACACCAATCTTTCACCGGAGCTTCCGCCTGAAAGTCGTTCTCTTTGCGTTGTAGGTGATATTGACCAGTCAATTTATTCATGGCGTGGTGCGGATTTCAGGATAATAATGAATTTTCAAAAAGATTTTCCGAACGCTAAATTAGTTAAACTTGAACAAAACTATCGTTCTACCGCAAATATTTTGAACGCGGCTAATGCAATCATCGAAAATAATGAAGAACGTGTGGAAAAAGTTCTTTATTCTCAAAAAGGTGATGGGGAGAAGATTTCGCTGTATGAAGCACAGGATGAAGCGGATGAAGCGAATTATATTGTTCGATCAATAAGAGACACTTCTGAAAACTATAATCAATTTGCTATTCTTTACCGTACAAACAATCAGTCACGTGCTTTAGAAGAAGCTTTGATTGCGGCAGGAATTCCTTATCGAATTTACGGCGGGCTAAAATTCTATGACAGAAAAGAGATTAAAGATGCTATAGCATATCTGAAACTTGTTCATAATCCGGATGATTCTCAGTCATTAAGGAGGATAATAAACGTTCCTAAGCGTGCAATCGGTGAAACTACGCTAAAACACTTGCAGGAATATGCGGATGATAATGACATAAGTTTATTTACAGCAATAATTGATGTTGATAACATTGAAACGATTAAATCAGGTACTGCTGCTAAATTAAAAGATTTTGCAGCTCTGATTAATAAGTTTAAAGAAATTCAGGACAGATATTCTCTTCCGGAGTTTTTGGGATTAATATTGGAAAAAAGCGGATACTTAAGAGAATTGCAAAACTCGGGTACTGACGAGGATGAAGTAAGAATCGAGAACCTTCAAGAACTTGTAAACGTTGCTAATGAGTTTGAACCGGAAGAACAAGATAATATTTTGGGAGAATTTCTTACTCAGGTTTCATTAGTTTCCGATATTGACGGAATGGACGAAATAGCTAACAATGTTACGCTGATGACGTTACACGCTTCTAAAGGTCTTGAATTTCCTATAGTATTTTTAGCCGGATGTGATGAAGGTATTTTCCCGTCTGCAAGATGCTCTAACACTCTTTCTGAATTGGAGGAAGAACGCAGACTTATGTATGTAGGCGTTACAAGAGCAGAAAATAAATTGTATCTTACAACTGCAAAACGCCGCCAAATGTGGGGCGAATACAAATACTATACTCCAAGCAGATTCTTAGATGAAATACCGGCTCAGCTTTTAGATGAAGAAGAATCGTCGGAAACTTATGAAGATAGAAGTACATTCAGAAGTGCCGTAAAATCTGTTTCTTCCGGTACTAACAAGTATAAAACATCTTCTGTTTCTGCAAATTCTGACGGATATATTAAACCGACAACGGGGTTCGGTTCATCATTCGTTGCGCCCAAGGTTAATAAGACAACTGATGTTGTTAAACGTACTCCGTCAAGAATGATTATTAAAAAGAATCCGATTAACAAAGAGCGTGAAGAGGAAAAGCTCAAAAAATTCTTTGAAGATAACGTTATGAAACGTAAGATTGAAGAACATAAAAAGGAGCAAAAACGTCTTGCCGAAGAGCAGGAAAAAGCAAAAGAGTTAAAAGAAAGCGCAACTCAATACTACTTTAATATCGGAGAAAGAGTATTCCACGAAAAACTCGGCATTGGTCATATCACAGACGTTATACAAATCGGCGACAGTACTATGTACACGATTGATTTCGGGAAACTTGGCAAAAAAGCAATGGATGCCGCTTACGCTCATTTAAAGAAATTTTAAGATGTTATCAAATACCAGGTAACAAGCGTTAAATAAATTGCAAGCCCTATAACGTCAATTGTAGTAGCAATAACCGGACCTGATGCTACAGCAGGATCAATTTTCATTTTCTTTAATACAAGCGGTGTACAGGTTCCAATCATTGTTGCAATTGTCATATTTAAACACATTGCTAAACCTACAATCATTCCCAATTCTACGTTATGTTTCCAGCCGATTGTTACTCCCATAACCAAAAGCCCGAATATTATACCGATACTCAAACCTGTCATTGTTTCTCTAAGAATATATTTCCAGCCGGAACTTAGTGTAATAAGTCCTGTAGACATACCACGAACCATAAGGGTTATACTTTGCGTACCGATATTTCCGCCCAAACCTGCAAGAAGAGGCATAAATGCAGCAATTACAGGAAGCGCAGAGAACGTTTTATCGTACTTGCTTGTAATAGTTACAGCAATAAATTCTCCGATTAGTGTTATAAATAACCAAGGAACTCTTGCTTTTATTGCGTGTCCGAGACTTCCCGTAAGGACATCGTCATCATCATCACCCAAATCCGTAACGATACCTGAAGATTGAAGGATTTCGTCAGTTGTTTCTTCTTCAACGATGTATTGCGCATCATCCCAAGTTACAATACCTTTAAGTCTGTCATACAAATCTACTACAGGAAGAGCATTAAACTGGTATTTCATAAATACATCGGCAATGTGGTCCTGATAGTCATCAACGTGAATTTTTACAATATCTTTTGACATAATATCTTCAATATTCAAATGTTCAGGAGATGTCATAAGACTTCTGAGTGATAAAACCCCTACAAGATGGTCATTTTTATCGACAACATAAGCGTAATAAAGCTCCATATTTTCTTTTTCAGCTTTAATACGTATGGTGTCAAGCGCCTCTTTTACAGTCATATTGTTGTACACAGTGAGTACAAGCGGGTTCATGATACCGCCGGCTGTATCTTCATTGTATGTTAAAAGTTCTTGAACTTCAGATGAAAACTTTTGAGGTAGATTTTCCAAGAAAGCTTCCGTCTCATCTTCTTCCATGTTACCTAAGACATCGGCAGCCTCATCGTGCGGAAGTTTTGAAACGAGTCTTGATGCAAGATTTTCATCAATGTCGCCCAATATTTCAACCTGAAGCTGAGGAGGTAAATATTCAATGACATCGGAAGCCAATTCTTCGTTAATATTTGTAATACAATCAAGACGTTCTTCCGGTTTTAATTCCTGAAAAATATCCGCAAGGTCGGCTGAGTGATAACTTTCCAATTCATCTCTGAGTTGTGCGTTATCACCGTTTTCAATAAGTTCCCGAATTCTGTCTATTGTATTTTCAATATTTATCATTTTTCACTCTTTTTATTATCTGTAATTTGTGAACTGGAGCGGAATGTCATATTTGTCTTCGTTTTTTCTCAATGTTTGTATAACTTCCTGTAAATCGTCTCTGCTTTTACCCGAAACTCTGACTTGTTCTCCCTGAATTGAAGCTTGAACTTTCAGCTTTGTGTCTTTAATATCTGAGACAATTTTTTTTGCAAGTTCTTGTGACAGTCCTTTTTTAAGGTTAAATATTTGTCTTACGTTTCCACCCAAAGCGTTTTCTACAGGCTGTGCGTCAAGAATTTTTATGCTTAATCCTCTTTTTACAAGTTTTGATTGAAGGATTTCAAAAATATTTCTTAATTTCATTTCATCATTTGTAGTAATTGTGACTGTTTTATCACCTTCCAAATCTACTGATGAATTTGAATTTTTTAAATCAAAACGTGATGTTAAATCTCTTTTAACCTGATCAATAGCGTTAACTAATTCTTGTTTATCAAATTCTGAAACAATATCAAAACTGCAGTCTTTTGCCATAAAAAAACTCCTATATTTAGTACTTTATTATTCTAGCATAAATACAAAGGAGTTTTTTAACTTAATTATTTTATAAAAATTTACCCGCCGAAGAATGTGTTGACAATTTTTTGCCAGAATGACGGTTTAACTTCATTTCTTGGCACCTGCTGAACGCGTATCGGATATTCTGCAAAATAAGGCTGTTTCTGAAAACAATCTTCGCATCCGTATTGATTTTCCAGATTCTGGATTACACTGCCTTTATGCCTCATATTTCCGTACATTTGGGTTTGCGGCTGATTGTACATTCCGATTCCAATAGTCATATTTACACCTTTACTTTTTTACTACACACTTATATAAAGTATTTTTTTTATTAAAAATTGCCTTTATTGACCTTTAATGTAAACTTTTGTAACAATACCCTCCCCTTGAGATTCAGCCGAGAAAATAATTAAGTAACGGAGAGGTCAGGCGAAATCTTCGATTTCGGGGTGGGGAAATAAAAGATTTCACCCCACACCCGCATTTGTACGGCTCCTTTGTTGCCTACAACTGCGACCTCTCCCTCAAGGGGCGAGGTTCTTCACTCCTTCTCCGAGGGAGCATTAGTATCAAATAAAAGATTTTGCAATCAAACTACCCTCCCCCGTGGAGAGGGGTTGGGATTGTAAACTTTTGTAACAATTTTTCTAAAAATCCTAAAGTTTTTAGGAAAAATGCCGATAACATACATGGAAAAATAAAATATCGGAGGGATTATGTCAGTAAACGTAAACAGCATCACAGATTCTTACAACGCTTGGTATGACTACAAATACGGCGGAAATACCAGAGGTATATCAGCAAGTGAAATTTCCGATATTGAAACACGCTGGAAGAGCAATTTGAAAAGCTGGGAAGCTCAGGCTGCAAAAGACGAAAACAAATACGAAATCTCCGATGATGATTTCTCATCCTCCAAAGCGCAAGGCAAACAAAACGCTAAAGACCAAACCGGCTGCAGCGGCAAAAAAGGCGGTATGATTGCCCGCGGAGCTGCTGATGCAGTAGTCTCAGTTGGCGGTGCATTAGCACAGGCTCCAGGAACATTTCTAAATAAAGCAATTGAACCTATTGCTCCTGGAAAAGGACCTTGGATTATTACAGCTCCGCTTGCATTAGCTGTAGGTATAGCTTATCAGGCTAAAAAGCCAAATAAGGATGAACATGAAGCTGCTGTTGAACTTCGTGATGATATGCTGCCAAATGCGCAGGGGGATTTATCAGAAGCTCAGGCAGTTATGGACGAAGCAACAGAAAATGTTATTGAGCTTTCGGAAGAAGCAAATGACGTTAATGAAGACGCGAATGAAACTATTGAAGAAAATAAAACCCGATTTGACCAATACAGAGGTGCATTAGTTGAACTGCAGGAAAAAGCAAAATCCGGTGAAAAACTCACCGATTCAGAAAAAGAACTGTATCAGGAATTAGTTCCTTCTTTGCAGGATTTGGGTGAAGGCATACAAGAAACTGCTGAAGATGTCGGAGAAGAAGTAACGGATTTGCGTGATGATATAGGTTCGTATCAATCCGAGTATGATTCAGCCGCTGATACTATTGCAGAAGTACAAGGCTTAACCGATTATGCTGCGGGATTTGATGAAACGGCACAAATTATGACATACGTTGAAGCTGTATCACAAGGGTTAAATGTTGCAACCGGTACGCAGGCAGCACTACAAGCAGGAAAATATGCTTTAAGCCATAATATAGCAGGTGCTTGGGCTTGGGCATTCGTAGGTATGGGTACAGCCGGAGCAGTGATGAGTGGCTTAGGTGCTGCTGAACAGTATAAATGGGCGGGCGATATCGGTCAGGAAATTGATCTCAGAGAAGCAACGCAGGATTTTGGATCGCAAACATTAGATTCATATAATGATCAAATAGATATTTATGATGACAATATTGCTATAGTTGAAGATTTGGAAGTAGCAATTCCGGATGATTTGGAAATACCTGAAGAAATTCCTGAGATGGGTGAAACAGATTCAACGTCTGATTCTCCGATGTTAGCTCAACAAGAAGACGACAAGAAAAAAGATAAAGAAGAAAAGGCATAAGGTATATTTTACCCCTCACCCTGTTTTCTAACTTTCTGTTCACACCTCAAGCTGAAAACAGACCTCTCCCTCAAGGGGCGAGGATATACCCCTTCTCCAAGGGGGAAGGCAGAAAATCAATTTGAGCCTTAAGGCATTTTCTACGACAATTGTTCAGTGCTTTCTTCTTCCGGCTCTTTAAATATCTCAAGCTGGGTAATTCTTGCACCATCAACTTCTTTTACGGTAAATGTTAAGCCTTTATATGTTACTTTGTCATCTTTTACTGCAATTCTGCCCAATAATTTAACTACAAGACCGGCTATTGTTTCAACATCATCTTCTTCAAGCAAGTTTTCATTAAGTCCAAAGAATTCCGCAAGTTCATCCAGTCGAATCATAGCGTTTGCTAGATAAGTGTTTTCTGCAATTTTTTCGATGTTTACTTCTTCTTCGTCTTCATCAAATTCATCCTGAACTTCACCAATGATTTCTTCCAAAACATCTTCCAATGTAATAAGACCTGCAGTTCCGCCGAATTCATCGACAACTACCGCCATTTGAGCTCTTTGCTCTTTAAAATCTCTCATCAGATTATCAAGAGTCATAGTTTCTGGAACAAGAATAATCGGACGAATCAGTTTATCAAGAGAATATTCTTCTTTTGTCATTGCTAAAGTATACAAATCTTTAACGTGTACAAAACCGATAATTTTATCAATATTTTCTTCTTCATAAACAGGATATCTTGTGTATCGGTTTTCCAATGCAATTTTATTTAATTCATCATAAGTTATGTCACTTGGCACGCAAACCATATCTGTGCGCGGAATCATTACCTGTTTTGCCATCAAATCCGAAAACTTGAACATATTGTGCAGAATTTCGGCTTCCGTTTCATTTAATTCACCTTCATTGAAGCTTTCCTCAACAAGTTTGTCCAACTCTTCCGAAGAATGGACAAGTGATGAATCATTGTCATCAATATGCAATGCTTTCAAAATTAAATTTCCCGAAATTTCCAAAAGCCAGACAAACGGCTTAAACAATGTCATAAACCAATTCATCGGCGAGGCAATAACAAGAGCAAAGGCTTCTGTATGCTCTAATGCCAGACATTTCGGAAGCTGCTCACCCAAAAGAACATGGAAAAATGTAACAAGAACAAATGATACAGGAACCGCAATTACGTGCACTGCATACTGTCCGTTTATAAAAGGTAAGATTTCTATAATAGGCTTAATAACCTGTACAATAGTAGCTTCTGCAACCCAACCTAAAGCGATACTTGCAATTGTAACACCAAGCTGTGCAGCAGCAAGCATTCTGTTCATATTTGCAGTAATCTTCATTGCTTTTTTTGCTGATTTGCTGCCTTCTTCAACAAGCTGTTCCAAACGTGTTTTTCTGATTTTTACAAGAGAAAACTCTGCTGCAACAAAAAAACCGTTTACGAAAAGTAAAAATAATATTATAAACAAATTAATAAATATATCCGACGGGTTCATTTAATTTTCAAATATTCCTTTAAATTACAATTATAATATTACAATACTTGAAAAGATTTTGCAAATAACCGGATTTTGTACTATTCTTAGATTATACCTCCTTGTAGCTCAGTCGGATAGAGCGTGGGTCTCCGAAGCCCAAGGTCGTGGGTTCAATTCCCGCCAAGGAGGTTTTATATTTAGAAATAATATGCTATACTATAGTGTGGAATTGATAAAGGACTGAGTTTCGTGGGATTTTTCAGCAGTTTTAAAACTTTTTTAAACAGAATAGATCAAGTGGAATCATCCGTTTACGGACAAGAATCTTTGCTTGAAGTGTATGAAAAAAATGCAAAACTTGAAGAAGAAATTGCGCAAAGAACCCGCGAACTTGACAGAGCAAACAAGCAAATGCTTTCACTCCAGCATATCTGGAATATGATGAACTCATCAGAGCCTTTGTCAAGCGTATTAAATGCTATCGTAAACAGTATTCAAGGCGAACTCGGATATATTTACAGTTTTATTATAAAACCGCAAATTGAGGGAGAAGATAGCTATATACAGATTGCTGCATCCTCAAGAGACGATTTTGCAAGAAAATTTGTTAAGCATTTTAATTGCAAAATTTCAGATTACAAAATGCACTACCCCGGAATCGAAGGATTAAAAGAAGCTGTAATTAACAATAAAATTTATCAATCACAAAATTTATCAGAGCTTGTTTGCGGATTTTTCCCGAGTTTGGAAAAAGATAATGTTGAAAATTTCTTTAAAGAAGCTAATATGAAATCCTACATATTGTTGCCTTTAATGTCAAAACAAGTGCATTTTGGCTCATTAATAGTATTTTCTTCACGTGAATCCGTAAGTGATACCGAATTAAATTTCTTAGGACTTTTTGCAAAACAAATTGAGCTGGCAATAACTATTGCTGACTTGTTTCAGGCTGTTAAAGAACAGGCTATCACAGATAGTATGACGGGGCTTTATAATCGCAGATATTTTGAAGATTTTATCAAAAAAGAAGCTATTCGTGCTGATAGACAAAACCAAAAGTTTACGGTAATAGGATTAGACCTTGACCACTTAAAGCAAATCAACGATGTATACGGACACAACTACGGCGATATTGCAATCAAAGCTATTGCGGAAGTAATAAAAAACAATGCACGTTCTATTGATGTTGCGGCAAGAATGGGCGGTGAAGAATTTAATATTGTTCTCCCCGGAATTGATTCTGCGGGCGGTCTGGTTGCTGCAGAACGTATCAGAAAAGCTATTGAAGGTGTTGAACTGGAAAAAATCGGGCATATTACTGCAAGCTTGGGTGTATCTACATATTTTGAACATTCCGAAGATTTGGATGAACTTTTAGAGCTTACAGATCAAGCAATGTATGAATCAAAGCGCAACGGAAGAAATAGAGTTACGATTGCTAAACCGGCATTTACAACCTCATGGCAGGAAATTGCCATAAAAACATTTATTGATATTTTAACAATGCACAGAGTTCCGCTGGATGATATTACGTCAAAATTGCTCACAGAAAAGCTAAAAGAACTAAATAAAGAGAGGTTATATCAAGTCGCTGATACTCTTGTTTCCACTTATAATCCAGCACACGAAGCAGGAAATGTGAAACTTAAAGTTCAACTGGCTACTTTATTGGCAAAAAGATTCGACCTCTCAAAAGAATGCATTGATAATTTAAAAATAGCGGTACTTTTGTATGATATCGGTAATACAATGCTGCCAAAAGAGCTATTAAATAAATCTGAACCACTCACGGAAGAAGAAAAAATATCAATAAAACAGCATCCCGTTATTGCTGCAAGAGAAATTCTAAAGCCTATATCAAATATTTCAGACATAATTCCAATTATTGAAAAGCACCATGAAAACTGGAATGGAAGTGGATATCCAAATAAGATTTCGGGAGAAGAAATCCCGATTGAATCACAAATAATTTTAATTATTGATTCTTATTTTGCGCTTTTAGAAAAACGCCCGTACAGAGACGCAAAATCTAAAGAAGATGCAATTATGACCATTATGGGTGAGATTAATTCAAAGTGGAGCGACAAACTTGCCAAAGAGTTTATAGGAATAGTCAGAAACGATTTAATTTAACAACATTTTTCCGTGATATAATTTGATTATGATAGAGTTATTAATTTTATTTGAACTTAACAGAAAAATTTTAACAATGTATGGTGTTTCTAAGTCTATTAAAGAAGACTTTTCTGTTTTAACAACCCCGAGTTACGGTACAATTAAGCCGGCTCTTAATCGTCTTGAAAGTGCCGGATTCGTACGTACTCAAAAAGAGATGTCAAAAGGCGGAAGACCATCTACATATTATTCAATTACTGATAATGGCGCAAAAGAATTAAAAAAATTGATTATGTCACAGCCATTAGAAAATCCGATACAATTTCTGCCTTATGCAAGGATAAAACTTGCATGTGCCGATGTTTTAGATACCCGAGAACAATTAATGATGCTGGATAGTATTAAACAAAAAGCGGAAAGCATTTTATTAGATGCACAAAATCTGGTGCGTTCGAAAGAACTCTCATTTTATCCCAAAATGGTATTCGATAACTTAATTTGTGAATATAAAAATCTAATTTCTTTAATAGAAGGATTTGAACATGCCTGCGCTCGTAAGTGATGTATTACCTGATTCTATAGCCGAAGAACTTCAAATAGAAAAAGGTGATGTTATTCTTTCTATAGGCGGAATGAAAATGCAGGATATGATTGACTATCGTTATTTATGTAAAGATGAGGTGCTAACGATAGAAGTCAAAAAAAATAATGGCGAAATTGAAGAAATTGAGCTTGAAAAAGATTATGACGAAGATTTGGGAATTGTTTTTGAAAGTGCTGTTTTTGATAATGTTAAACCATGTTTAAACAATTGTATATTCTGTTTTGTTGCGCAGCAGCCCGACGGATTAAGAGATACTTTATATATTAAAGATGATGATTACAGACTCTCATTTTTACAGGGTACTTATATAACAACGACTAATCTTACGGAAAAAGATAAAAAACGTATATCTGATTTGCATTTAGGGCCTTTTTATATTTCTGTACATGCAACAAATCCGGAATTAAGAGTAAAAATGCTTAAGAACCCTAATGCCGCAAAGATAATGGAGAATCTAAAATGGTTTAGAGATAACGAGATTCCGTTCCATACTCAAATTGTACTTTGCCCCGGATATAATGACGGAAAAGAACTTGAAAGAACTCTCAATGATTTATCAACTCTGGGAGAACAGCTTTTGTCCGTTGCAATTGTTCCTGTGGGAGTTACGCAGTTTAGAAAAGACGAATTAAAAACTGTCGATTCTGAAATTGCCGAAGAAACTCTTAAAATTGCCTCAAAATACGATAAAGTTTGCTGTTCTGACGAATTCTATCTGCTTGCGGGACATGAAATTCCACAATCCGAGTATTACGGAAATTTCTCACAACTTGATGACGGAGTTGGGTCTTTAAGAACATTAATAGATGATTTTGATTGCATAGATTTACCTGTAAAAACAGATAAAAATCTTAAAATAGCTTTTGCCTGTTCAATGGCAGCAAAAAGTGCGTTTGATTATATTAGTGAAAAACTTAATAAAATTGAAAATCTGGAAACAATTGTTTGTCCGGTAAAATCGACATATTGGGGCAAAAATATTACTGTCGCAGGATTAATAACTTCGAAAGATTTGATAAATACTATAAAAGACATTGAAGCGGATTATGTTGCAGTGCCTGCAATAATGCTAAAACCTTATACTGATTTGTTTTTGGACGGAAAATCTTTAGATTATGTAAAAGAAAAAAGCGGACAAAATATTTTTGTTGTAAAGGATAACTATTCAATTGCCGAAGTAATTGATTTGATTACAGAATCATAGCAAGCACCATCAAAATCATTGCGCCGATTTCCATAGCTGTAGACATGTGCTGGCTAAATTTTTGTGAATCATATTTTTTTGCGGATTTTTTTGCTTTATTAACACTATTTAATCTTTTTATACGGCTTTGTGTGCTTTCGTTTGAGAATTCTGTCCCAAACATATCGTATTCCATTTGTGATAATTCATCATTAAGCTGTACATTATCTGAGATTTCTTCACTGAACCCGCCATAATTTGAATACGGACGAGAATAATTTCTTTGCCCGAACGGCATTGAGAATCTGTTGTTTCTGATTCCTGATAAATCCATGGAATTTATTGCATTATCGTCATAATAGCTGCCGTCATCCCATTTCGATTCTTTTTTAGCAATTGTTTGAGGCATCATTTTTTCTTTTATTCTGTCCATTCTTGTTGAATAATCATCTACATCGTATATTTTACCAAACAATTTTTTTTCTATTGTAACTATACGTGTGTGAAAATCTCTTTTAGGGTAAGTTTTGTTAAAAAGCATTTGTTCAATTTCTTCTACAATCGGATATGAAATGTCGGTATCTTCAGCAAGTTTTTCTTCTTCAAGAAAAGTATCTTTTGATGGTGGGATTTCCAACCCAATTACATCCGCAGAAATATCTCCCGAAAGTTTTTTTATTCTTTTCTTAATATCACCACTTTGCGCTTTTCCGTATACGGTTTTTTCTAAGCGTTCGATTCGGTTTTTTTCAGTATCATTTGTATAATCAAATCCAAAAAGATTATTTTCAATTTTGCTTATTTCAGTATCGAAATTAGCACCAAATACAGGAATACAAAGGAATATATATAAAATAATCAATATTTTTTTCATAGTGATACCACCTTCGATACCACTATAAATTTAGTTTAAAGAGTTATCTATTGTACCCTTTATTACAAATAATATTTTTAAAATCGAAACTTATGTATTAAATAATGTTCATATAAAGAAAATGTCATTATAAAAAAATATTAGTCTGACTGATTTATTCAAAATGATTGAAAGGTTTTAATTCATCATAGAATTTATATTCGGTTCCGCTTATATTAACCCAAGCTCCGTCAAATTCCATAGCATTACCAATAATTGTCCCTCCGGAAGATAACGCAACATCTTTCGGCAAAACAGCTAATAATTTATAATCTTCTCCGCCAAAAAGTACATCTTCTTTTTGAATAAAAGATTTATGCGGAATTTTATTATAATCAATTTTTAACGTTACTCCGCTTGATTGTGCGATTTTAAATAATGCATCGCAAAGACCGTCTGAAGTGTCCATCATTGCATAATCTTCTTTTAAATTTTCTCCTAAAAATTTTGAAAATTCGTACTCTAATTCCGGTTCCAAATGTGATTTAATAAGTGTTGAATTATTTCCTCCGTTTATTAATTCTTTCAACCCTGCAGCACTTGAACCATGTTCGCCTTTAACAACAACTAAATATCCTGCTTTAGCATTTTTTCGTGATGAAATTTTTCTGCCCTCAGTTTTTCCTATAGCCGTAATTGAAATCATAATATCATTCGTTGAGCCGGTTATATCACCGCCCACTATTTTGGCGCCATATAAAGCCCTATTTGCTCCTTTATAAAAATCCGTAAGTTGATTTGAAGTAATATTTTTTGGTAATGATAACGCAATTGTTATATAAGCCGGAATTGCGCCTGACGCCAATATATCGCTTATATTTACAGCAACAGATTTGTATCCCAATTGCTCAAAACTGCACCAATCTCGTTTGAAGTGTATATTTTCTACCAGACTATCCTGAGTTACAACAATACCAATATCTTTTAAATAAGCGCAATCGTCGCCAATATACTCATTACCTATAATAGCGGAAATATTATTGATAAAATCAATTTCTTTCATATTACACTTCCAGCGGTTTATCTAATGAACGTACCGTAACATCAACAGTATCAGGCATAAATTTATTTAATTGATGCACAAATTCATTTGATGTACTTACCCAAAAAATAGGAGAAGTTAAAATTTTAGGGCTGTATCCGTCTTGTTCCGGAAGTTTAAACATTACAGGGTCATCTCCGTGATTATGAGCAAGAATATTTTTTACAGCACATAAATCTTCGTATTTGATTTCTTTTTTTAAATTAACTGTTACTAAATTCGAGCTATCAACAGATTTTGCTGAATCAATAAGAATGCTTATCTGATTTTCACCTCTATGTTGAACTTTACCCGTGATTACAACTTTATTGTCAGGCATAAGAATTTCTGCATACTCTAAAAGTTTTTTATGGAAACATACACAATCAACTTTTCCTGTTAAGTCTTCTAATGTAACAAATCTTAAAAATTTTGTAGGGTCTTTTTTTGTCGGAATCTGTCTTGTAGCCGTTACAAGTCCGCATAAAGTAACAGTTTCTTCTTCTTTACATCCTTCCAATTCTGCAACTCTATGTGTCATAAGGAATTGCATTTTATCTCTTAGTGAAAAAAGAGGGTGTGAAGTTACATAAAATCCTAAAAACTCTTTTTCAAAAGCTTGAATTTCTTTTTCCGTGTATTCTTCATCGCTACCGTTAAGCTGATACTGAACATTAGAAAACGCTTCATCATCCCCCATTGCAGCAAACAAACTTACCTGCCCCATGGCTCTGTCTTTAGCTTCTTTAGAGGTTACATCAATAATATGTTCCATATTTTCAAAAAGCTGTTTTCTGCTTTTTTCAATCGTTGAAAAAGCTCCGGCTTTTATAAGTCCTTCAAGCGATTTTTTATTTACATACTTAGTATCCAATCGTTTACAAAAATCAAAGATGCTTTTAAATTCACCATTCTCGTCACGTTCTTTGATAATGGCTTCAACTACAGGCGCTCCTACACCCTTTATTGCTGCCATACCGAATCTTATGTTTTCTCCGTCAGGAGCATATTCCAAATACGATTTATTGACATCAGGAGGTAAAACTTTGATTCCGTACTTTTGAGCTTCTTCAATATATAACTGTGTTTGGTCTTTGTTATCAGAAACGGAAGATAATAAAGCTGATAAATATTCAACAGGATAATGGCACTTTAAATATGCTGTTTGATAGGCAACAAAAGCGTATGCTGCAGAGTGTGATCTGTTAAAGCAGTATGATGCAAATGCAAGTATTTGGTTAAACAATTTTTCCGCATCTTCCTTTTTCATATCATGTTTAGCAGACGCTTCAATAAACTTACCTCTTTGTTCTTCCATTGTTTTAAGGTCTTTTTTACCCATCATTCTTCGCACTTGGTCAGCTTGACCGAGTGAATAGTCCGCAAGAACCTGAAAAACCTGCATAATCTGTTCTTGATAAACAATAGTACCGTATGTATCTTTTAAAACTGGCTCTAACAAAGGATGAGCATAAGTAATTTCCTGCAATCCATGTTTTCTGGCAACAAAATCATCTACCATACCTGATCCTAACGGCCCCGGACGGAAAAGAGCTACCAATGCGCCTAAATCTTCAAAAACGTCAGGTTTCAGACGCTTAACAAGATTCATCATTCCTTGAGATTCAAGCTGGAATACACCTACCGTTTCTCCTTTAACAAGCATATCGTAAGTAGGTTTATCATCAAGCGGTATATGGTTTATATCCAAATCAACACCACGGTATTTTTTAACCATTTTGACCGTTTTGGTAATCATTGTAAGGTTTCTTAACCCTAAAAAGTCCATTTTTAACAAATCTAAGACTTCAGTTGCTTCATGTTTAGGATAACCGGTTTGTACAATACCGTCTTTGGAAGGCTGAACAGGAAGAATCGTATCTAAAGGTGCGTGCGAAATGATTACACCTGCTGCGTGCGTACCCGTACCGCATTTTAAGCCTTCTATTGCAATTGCCATATCAACCCAACGCTTAAAGCTAATCTGTTTGCCAGTATCAGGATTTAATATCTGATAATCTTCATCATAAAGTTTCCTGAATTCAGACCCTTCAACTGCAATAATATCTCTGAGCCACTCTGCTTTTGGGTTTTCTGCTCTTGCTACATCAAGCCCAGGTTCTATTAAACCGGTTAGTCGGTTAGCTTCAACAAACGGTACTTGCAAAACTCTTCCAACCCCTTTAAAAGCTGCTTTTGGCGCATAAGTAGAGAATGTAATGATTTGACAAACTTTATCCTCGCCGTATTTTTGAGTTACATAATCAATAACCTCGGAACGCCTTTCAATACAAAAGTCAATATCAATATCTGGCATTGTGAAACGTTCAGGATTCAAAAATCTTTCAAACAACAGTTTATGATAAATCGGGTCAATATCTGTAATTTCTAACGCATAAGCAACAACAGAACCCGCAGCAGAACCTCTTCCCGGACCTACAGGAATATCATGAGTTTTAGCATAGTGAATGAAATCCCAGGTTATCATAAAATATGCAGGAAAACCCATTTGATTAATTACACCAAGCTCGTATTTTGCACGCTCAATAATAGATTCAGGCGGCGGGTCACCGTAACGTTTTTTAAGCCCTTCAAACACTATATGGTGAAGATAATTTTCGATTCCCTGAATATATTTTCCTTCTTCCAAAACATCTTCGCGCTTTGCATCCTTATGTTTTTTAAGAAGTCTTTCTATAATTTTTTCATCAACGTCATCAGAAGTGAATTCAAATTCTTTTGGTACATCATAATGTGGTAAAGGTGCATTATGAAGTTCAATTTCTACATGACATTTATTACAAACTTCCTCAGTATTTGCGCAGCATTCTTCAAAAGTTTCATCATCCATCCACGCAAATGCTTTTCTCATCTCATCTTTAGACTTAATATAGAACTCATTATTAGGGAACTTAAAGCGCTTTTCATCATCCTTATTTGCGTTTGTCTGCAAGCATAAAAGCGTATCCTGAGCATCAGCATCCTCTCTTCTTAAATAGTGAGAGTCGTTTGTAATAATCATTTTTATACCAAGTTCTTTTGCTATCTTTATTAACTCGGGATTCGTGCGTTTTTGCTCATCTAAATTATGATCCTGAAGTTCTATATAATAATCATCACCAAACAGCTCTTTATACTGTTTTGCAACTTCATAAGCTTTTTCTTTTTCACCTTTTAGTAAATTCTGCAGAACTTCACCGCCTAAGCAGGCAGAAGCACAAACCAGCCCGTTGTGATGCTCTTTCAGTAACTCAAAATTTATACGCGGCTTATAGTAAAATCCTTCACACCAAGCTGTGGAAACAAGTTTTATGAGATTTTTATATCCAACATCATCTTTTGCAATCAAAATCAGGTGATACAACGGATTATTTGCAGGGTCGTGAACTTTGATATCACCGCTATGTACATAAAATTCACATCCGATTAAAGGGTTTATTCCGTATTTTTCAGCCAATTCATAAAACTCGACTGCAGAATACATTACACCGTGGTCAGTAACTGCAATCCCCGGTAAGCCGTTATCTGCAGCATACTTGACCAAATCCCCGATTTTTATCATACCATCAAGGAGTGAATACTCCGTGTGAATGTGTAGTGGAATGAAATTTGCCATAATATTAATCTACCACAGATTGATATTAAGGTTTGTAAAATTTTATTATTTATTACAAATTTTTAATATATTTAGCAACGCCTTCACCCATGGAAAAACAAGACGGTATAATTCTTAGAGCCGCTTGCGCCTCAAAATCAGCAGAAATACACCTACCAACCACAAAAAGTCTGTCATCTGCAATTAATGATTCGACCGGAAGCTGATATTCCTGATAAACTCTTTCGAGTGTTGAGCTGTCCTTTTTATCGGAATGTATGTCAATCGGATAATTTGAAATAACTACCGGATTTTTGAATTTTTTACCGGATTTTAAATCCTCCTGAGTGTATATATACTTGCATTTTACCCTTTTAGAAACCCGAACTCCCAGTGAGGAAGCTATAGAAGAAATATAAGCATTTTCAAATCCTTTAAGGTATTTTTTACAAAATTTTGATAACCGCAAAACGCTTTTTCTGCCTGAAATATAGGCTTCTGTACGGCTTATATTCGCGTCAAGTATACGAGGACAGTTAAAAGCAATGCTGTCAGGGGCTCCAGCTAGTGAAAATAGTTGAAAATAATTACTGTCCTCTACTGTAATAACACCATCTTCTATACCCTTTGAAAATAAGGGTTTTAATGCCCACTCAACATTGCTATCCCAAGTGTAAGCAGTAGAACAATATACCTTACCATCTATTGTACATGATGTAGTAACATCACGGTTTTTGTCGTACTCCATTATCCATTTTGCAAATTTATTTGAATCAACACCTGACATAATAAATCTTAAATTTATCGGCTGATATTTATTTTTATTTTCTAAAAATTCACAATTTAATTTTTCACAAATTTTTGCATCACCTGTCGCATCTATTATATATCTCGTCTCGATAGGTAATGATAAATTCTTATTGCCTTGAAAGGAAATATTATCACTCTGTATCGTAACGATATATGATGATAATTCTTTATCTATTTTATCTACTTCATGCTCAAATATGATTTCAACACCTGCAGAAGTTAATAAATCATCCAAAGCAATTTTAACTAACTCCGGATTAAACCATCCTCTGTTTCCATCAGAATAAGTTATTGCGCCGCCTATTGATTCCAATTTCTTATATAAGGCGTCAAAAAATTCAGTATTAATGGCATTTTCACTTGTTTTCATAGCAGGAACAACAAGTGAAGACGTTATAGAACCACCTAAAAACGAAATTTTTTCTATCAAAATAGTCTTCATTCCAAGCTTTGCTGCCATATATGCAGCTGCAGAGCCAGCTGTTCCACCGCCTGCAACTAATACATCATATTTCATCATCCTGACTCCTCATTGTACGGTATTTCATATATTTTGAAGAACTCATAAGACCGCTATGGCGAAATTCATATTCTCTTAAATCCATAATATCTTTTGAGCTGAATGCAAGGTTAGGGTCATGGTACGGTATTCCTGCTTTAGTATTACATAATCCGACTTCATAATTGTTTAATGGAAAGTCTATCTTTGTTTTATCTTTTGAGGCTATTGTTCCGATAAACTTTTTTGTCTTTTCGTTATAAATTTTACCAACATAAAATTTATTTTCTAATAAAGTATTCCTTATTTGCGCTGAGTTTGAATAAGTTAATAACACACCATCATCTTTAAGTCTTTTATACAATTCTGCGATAAATTCCACTGACCATAATTGAGGTGCCTTAGTGTATGTAAAAGCATCTAAAAATATGCAGTCATATTGCTTGTTTATTTGCAGAATACTCTTTCGAGCGTCTTTCAGGTAAAAACTCACGTTAAATAGGCTCTCAGCAGCCTTAAAATCGACGTTTTTATATCGTTTCGATAAATATAGATAATATATATTATGTAAGAAGGTTGATAAAATGTTCTGAGATAACTTATTATACCCCCAAAATTGATTAAATTTGGCATATTTTATTAGGGATTTCGAAAAAAATCTCTTTGTCCACCTTTCTCTTAAAATTTTTTTAAGATCTTTATTAACATAATCTCTTCCGTAAATTTCTGATATGCGATTTATGAGTATATAATTTACTATAGGATTTACTTTATACTCTTTATCAATATGCATGTTTTTAAATTTTAATTCTAAAAGTTCGGTTATACGTTTTTTATTTTTTGGTGAAAACACTGATACTATATTTACAAATATATCCTGAAGCTTATAATACCATTTAAAACAATCAAAAACTGACGGCATTACATAACAATAATATTCTGCCGGAGTTTTTATTGTTTTAAACAAAGGAGATAACTTAACAAGTTCTTCATTAATGTCTAAACAATCTATATTAACAATCGGAAAATTATTTTTATCATGATTAATATCTTTTTTATTTTGCTTAGATATTTTTTTATCATCATATATCGTATCGTTATATCGTGATAAACATTTTTCTTTTGTTGAGTTGTTATCATTATCTATCGTATCGATATTTAATAATTTATCAAATAATTTTTGTAAAATATTTTTTTTATAAATTTTATTTTTATTTTTTTCAATTACAAAAGTCATTAATGCTTTTGTGTTATATCCTATTCCATAGCAAATATCAAGAACATTAATTTTATTTTGCCTCTTAAGTATTTCATCCGGTTTAGATGGTATAACAAATTTTTCCCAAGCTTCAGTAAGTGCACCA
Organism: uncultured bacterium; assembly: GCA_902788575.1. GTDB lineage: Bacteria > Cyanobacteriota > Vampirovibrionia > Gastranaerophilales > Gastranaerophilaceae > CAG-196. Next base: position 41,061 of record CADAKY010000007.1, read on the forward strand.
AACTTGGAATGAAATACATCCTTATCCCCGTAAGAGTAAAGCCCTATAGAGCCGTCCTCTGTATAATATGGCTCATAATCCCTCATAGCCTTATTTTAACAGCATTTAGGGATAAAAGCAAGCAGATAATTTGACTGAAAATTTCCAGCAGGTATAATTATAGAATAGTATGAACGAAGACGATAAACTTGGGTTTTCCCATATAATAGAAAAAGAATTAAACTCTAATGATAAGATTTTAAAGCCGGATTGCAACCAAAAATCAGGCAGAGAATTGCTTGCGTTTTATTTACAATCAAAATTTAAACAGGTGCTGGCTTATGACAATAAAGCTGAAATTCCTATATTTAGAGAAGTTCGATATGATTTTATTCAAAAATTTTCAAGAAGACTTATTCAAAACCCTAATAAACGAATTATGATAGGTATTACAGGTGAATCCGCTTCAGGAAAGTCTACTATTTGCAACCAAATTCGCAATGTAATAGAAAAATTTAATATGCCGGTAACAATACTTACTACAGACAATTATTTTAATGATATTTCTTCTCTTATAGAAAAATATGGTTCATTTGATGCGCTAAGAGACCACGGTTATGATGTTGATTCCCCAAACAGTTTTCAGATGGATATATTACACGAAGATTTAATAAAAATATCGCAGGGTGAAGATATTTATTGCCCTGAATACCTTTTAAACGGGACAGGTGTTTCCGTTCCGCACGCAAAGTTTGTTCCGTCAAATAAAATTGTTGTAGTTGAAGGTATGGCTTCAATGTATGGTGATAATAAAGATATCTATGATGTTAAAGTATATGTTGAAACAGATTTGGATATAAGACACGAAAGATTTTTAACACGGGCTTATACAGAGCGTAATCAGGATTTGGAAAACGCAAAAAAACACTGGGAATATATTATTGGTGCCGGTGAGAAGTATGTAAAGCCTTATAGAGCTGATGCTGATGTAATCTTGAACGGAGATTCAGATTTGGAATATTTTTCACAGGTGTTGGAATACATTCATACTATTACAAACAATTTTGAGCAATAAAAAAGACGGATATTTACCCGTCTTTTTTAGTTGTAAGAATAAGATTTATGCTTCATCTTTTTTTGCTGCTGCACCAATTACTAAACCTGCTAATGCTAATGCAGCACCGGCGGCAATACCGGTCCAAGTCTTACTCGGGAGTTTAAATTTATCTGCACTTTCTTTTAATGCTTCTTTTGCTTGATTAACAATTTCATTTATAGAATCTTTTTTATCACTTAATTGTTTTAATAAATTTTTACCTTTTAAGATATTTTGACCTTTATTAATATTGTTAAAACCTTCTTTTTCCAATTCAGCTTTAATATTTATATAATTTTTTGCTGCATCACTATTTGAAATATTTTCAATTGCTTTCTTAGTAAGCTCTTCAATTTTTTTACTAACATCATATGAAGCATTCACCCTATCCATTACAGAAGCATTATTATTTTTTACGGCTTCTATTAATTTTTTATAATCAGGATCTGCTTTTTTAAGTTCATAAAGTTCTTTTGCTAATGCTTTTCTATATTCATTAATTTTAGGAAGAGTATCTTCTAACTTCTTTGACATACTTTCATATTCAGTATTTTTATCTTGGATCTTTGTTGCCCACTCTTTTGCTGTTTCCCACGCTGTTTTAATTTCCCCTTCTGTATTTTTAATTTTTTTATCAAATACATCCGGTTTTTGTGCAAAAACTTTATCCAAATCTGGTTTTGTTTGAATACCAAATCCTTTACTTGCCGCAAATGCACCTGCTGTACCACCAATAGCACCACCTGCTATCAACCCCGGAACCGCATAATTTCCCTTTTGTTGAGGAACTTGCTGAACTTGCAAATCTTCTGTCATAACTTTTCTCCTATATTTTACAACTACAAATTTTATAAACTAACCGTCTTAATAATATAAACGTATTTGTTTATCAATAATTGCCTTTTTTAAAAAATTATCTTTACAAATCTTTACAAAAGCTAAAGTTTTTTCAAAAAATGCCGTTAAACATGATACAGCTATTAATATAGGATAATTTATGACTAACAACTTTAACTTTGGTCTTTTTGCATCCGGCCGTCAAAGTGCTTACTCACGCGTTTCATTCAAGCCGGAAATAAATAACAAAATTGAGACTAAAAATGAACTAAATAAAAAGCCGGACATATTAGAATCACCAAGAAGTCAGAGAACCAATAACAAAATTTGGTTTGGTTAATTATGACTCAAACAATTCACTAATTTTGTCTGCAATATCTTTCGGATCAATTTCCATTGTAATTTTATTAATATCCTGAGCCATTTGATATAGTTTTGCCGCTTCAACTTTATTACCGACAATAGTTACTGACCTAGCCAGATTGAAATAAGCCAGTGCATAATTAGGATTAGATTCTACAGCTTTTTTAAATAATTCTATAGCTTTATTAACTCTTCCTAAATCGTCAAGATAAATTACACCCAGATTGTTGTATGCAATATCATAATTATCATTGTATTTGATAGCAAGTTCATAAGATTTCATTGCTTCTTCTGTATCACCTTTGCCCCAGTACAAGAATCCTAAGTTGCAATGAATCTTCGCATTATGCGGCTGGAATTCCAATGCCTGACGGTATACAGAAAGTGCGTTATTATAATCTTCTTTATCATAAAAAGCACTGCCAAGATTAACATAAATATCAATATCTTCCGGTGTAAGTACGTACGCTGTCTGATAAGCGGAAATTGCAGCATCCGGATCAGATTTGTTTTCCTGATATACAAAACCCATTGTCTGAGCTATTACACTTGTCCATGACGGATTCGGATTAAGTGTTATAGCTGTCTGATAGTTTGATATAGCTAAATCAAATTCACCTTTGATATAATAAATATTTGCTAGATTTGAATACAAGTCCGGCAAATTAGGCGCCATGCCGATAAGCTTATTATACACTTCAATTGCCTGATTATAATCTCCCTGTTCTTCGTATGCCCGACATAGGTGTTTATACGCTGCAACATTGAATGAATCGAGCCAAATTGCCATTTTATATTCTGTTATTGCTTCTTCAAAATGTCCTGTTGATAAATATATATCTCCAAGCACACAATATAATGCTGTAAACCCAGGAGCTCTATCAGACGCATCTTTATACAACTGAGCAGCTTTTGAATAATCTTTTAGCTGAATTGCATAGAATCCTTTTATAAAAAGCGGCAAAAATCTCATATATGAAAAGTTTTTAATAATATTTTCCCTCGCAATACTGTCAAAAGGAAACAATAATGCCGACAATACTCTTTCTTTAAAAGCTTTCAACTTAGTCTTAATGTTTCTGAATGATGATGCATCATAAAGCTTGTACAGCATATAATGCGCACTGGATGAACCAAACGGAGAGCATATTATCGCAGCTTCGGCAGCGTCAATAGCATCCGTAAAATGTGCTTTTTTCACAAAAGTTTCAGAAAGCATATAATAAGCTTCATAATAATTATTCTTTTTTTCTATGGCTGTTGTAAGATAGTTAATTGCTTTATCCAAATCACCTTTGTGAAAAAAGGCAACACCAAGTTTATAATAGATTGCATGTGAATCAAGAAGCGACTCCATTGCAAGCTGATATTCAGTAATTGCATCATCAATATACTGACCTGAATTAAAAATATCCAAATGCCATTTGAGATACAAATCTCCCATTTTAACATGCAATTGGGGATTCGTAGGGTCGTTTTTTAAATCCATACGGCATCTTTCTATCTGATTAAACATTTTATTTTTAGTTTTTACTTCCGTATATTCAGTATCATCAACTATTTTCTTCATTATTCGTCCCAATCAGTGTCATTTGAATATATATACATATAATAAAGCAATGTTTGTCTGTCGTCCTCTGTCATACAAAAATCTGACATTGTGTATTCATTTTCATATATCGGATCAACTTCTGTGAGTGTTGCTTTAAAATATATTGTACCACAATTATGCGGTAAAATCAGCGCACAATCCAAAAGGTCATTTTGTTCAAATTTTTTGTCACTATAAAATTTTATATATTCCGTTGCGATTTCAAATGTTTTTGTATTTATACTTTCGTCGCCGTGCTTAATATTTAATGTTTCAACTGCATTAATAACAGGCATGTCTTCTCCTGGCGTAAGCTTCATTGCATTATAATCCAGTTCGATTTCAAAATTATCTTCTAAAGGAGAAGTTATAACAACAGCATTAAAGTCGAGAGTTCCAACTTTGGAAAAAACTTTTACTGTCAGACGCTTGGAAACATCAAGAAACTCTATATAACGCATAAAATATTGAGGCAAGTCTATTACAAGTCTATCGTCTTTGATTTCTGCAATAGAACAAAGCATCTCTACAAGTTTGTCATCCTTTTGAAAATAAATACTTAACTTTTGACCAACTTTTAAAACATCCATACTTGTTTTATTATAAAAAATTTTCAGTCAAAATTCAAGCAAATATTTAATATGGCAATGATTCAACAAAATCAGGAAGCTTTATATTTGACATTGGAACCTCTTTTTGTCTCAGTGATTTTTGACTGTATGATATCCAGTTAAATAGTACAACAGAACTTGGTTTTTCAACGGTACCTCTAATTACACTTCTGAATTCTTTTGTATTACGCATAGGAAGCTGCGGAAGTTTTTCTAAATCATCTGCTTTTATATCCAGCCGTTTATTTTCTTCACCTGTTAGCATTATCATTAATTTATTAAATGAAAAATCGCCAAACGCACCAAGACCGGAAACCAGCTCATCAGATAATCTTCCAAGAACAACAAGCTTCGCATAATCATTAGTTATATTATATTGCCCTTTTATAAATAAAGACATCAGCGGTCCTTGTGACTGCAGCATTTTCACATTAGCAATTCCGTCTTTTAACTGTATATCTCCCCTCAAATATTTAAATAATCCCGTATCTTTCAATGTAATTGCTTTAGTAACAACACTCAAAGAAGTTCTAAGCATGCTATCAGCAATAACATTTTGTGCATACAATAAATGTTCAAGTTTTCCTAATGTGCCCATTCTGCCATTGTGAACTATAAATTTTACATTACCGTTTAAAGACTGTTTATTTATAATATTTCCTGTTAAATCAGTATCAAAATCCATTGTACCGCTTACGGTATCTTTTTTAATTGCAATTACATCAAATATTGGCGCGGCACTTACGCCTCTTCCCTGAATCGTTGATTTAAAACTTTCATCTTTAAGGTTATAGTCCATATGACCTGCAATTTTTCCGTTAAGCACCTCAGCTGCAACATTTTTTGCACAAACCATATTATTTTTTATACTAAAATCAGCATTTAATGCCGACATAGGTAATGAAGCATTATATAATGACACATTTGCTTTTTCTGCAAAAAATTTACCTTCTGCTACTCTGTATGGAATTTTATTCAACATAGGGTTATCTTTGTACATTAATATTGTATCTGTGTTAAAATACTTTGATTTAACATTAACATTTTTTACTAAAATTTCTTTTGATATATCAGTTGATACCGTTGAATTAAGCGCCATAGAGGTGTCTGCAATTTTTACGACAGGAGCATTAATAACAACAATATTTTTGTTAAAATCAACTGTCATATTACTTACAGCAAGCTGTAAAAATTGATTTATAAGACTCTGTGCAGACAATTGACCGACTATTTCAGGTTGCGTATACTTACCATTAATAAAAACATCTCCTCTTATTTGTGCCAGAGTGTCTTTGACTGCTACATTTAACTGCTGCGGAATAAATATACGAACATTTTTAAAGACAGGATTTATTATGTTTTCAAGACTACCTGAAATTATAATTTTTTTTGTTCCTTTTAAATTTGACTTTAAATTATTAGAAAAAATGCCGTTAAAAGAAGAAACACTTAAATCATCAATTTTTAAAACATCTTTATCCAATTTAGCCGCAAAATTTATTAATGCCGGCTCGTCTAAAAAAGTTGCTTTTTCAAGTTGTATTTGTGATTCAATATTCTGAAGTTCTTTATTTCCGGTTATCTTTAATTTTACCGGATAAACTGCTGCATGTTTTTTAAGAGCGTATACATCTCTTGAATTTACAAAACCATCCAAATTAAAATTAAAAGCAAGATTATTCGTATTGTATGACGATACATCAGCTTTAAATTTCATTCTTGAATTTGGCATAAAAATATTTGTATCAGGAATTGTTATAATATCATTTGATATATTAAGCTTTACCAGCGGAAGCTTAATAATTTCTGAAAAAACGGGTTTTATTTGTAAATTATTTATGTATGCGGTATTCTCTTTATTCGTATCCAGTTTTAAACTTGCGATACTAACTTTATTTTTATTATTAAAAATTTGTAAATTATCTACCTGAATATTTTCCTTATGAATTATATTATCAAAACTCCCGCTAATATTTGCAACAAGAGAGAGTACACCGCTTTCTATACCTAAAGATGACGGCAGTAAATGCTTTAATTGTACTTTGCTCATCAAAAGTTCTAAATCCAATGTAGAAGACATTTTCCCTTTTAGAAGAATCGGTGCATTATTAACATACCCGACAGCATTCTTTATTGAAATTTCATTATTTGAAAAATCAATATCAGAATTAATGTTTTTTATATCAACACCACTTGCCTTTAAAGAAGCATCAGAAATTTTCAAATATCCATTCGATTTTATTTTTTTCAAATCTCCCTTAAGTGTAAAATCCGCAGTCATAATGCCGTTTACAGTTTCTATAAAATTTAATTTGGAAAAATCTGCCAATAATTTTAATTTTTTATGCAAATCACTTAAATTTATTTCATCAGTTTTTACTTTAATATCAATTTCAGGCTTCTTTGAATTATTTACCATACCTTCGATACAAACTTTTTTGTCTGATGCTGAATATATATTAGATAAAATTCCTATTTTATTTCCTAAGAAAGTCAGATATATAAAACTTTTTGGAGTTTTATTATCTTTTTCAAGAACTGACATATTGTCAATATTAATCAAACCTGAAATCTGTGTATCACCGCTTATGTTATTATATAATTTTAAGTCTGCAATAATATCTGAATGAAAATCAAAATCTTCGATTTGTTTTAAATAATTTTTATAATTAAAATCTGCTCCTGTACTTTCCGGAATATCTAAATTCGGTAAAATTGATAAATCATAATTTATATATTTATTGTCATCAATAAAAAAGCTTCCTTCAGCATTAACTTTAAAATTTTTAATATTTGCAAGTTTTGTAAGTGATAAATTGTGACCATCAATTTTATATAACTTTCCATTATCTCTGTAAGAAAAGCTGTATTGCTTTAGAATTAAATCCGGATTTTCTTCAAAATCTTTAGCTTTAATGCGTTCAACGAGTTTAGGTAAGTATTTATCAGTTGAATTCATTTTTAATATTAAATTGTTAGCATAAATTCTTTTTAATTTAATATCATTTTTAATAACTGCAGACCATGGAATAAAAATTCTGACATTATCAAACTGTCCGAATTTTTGTCCATCTTCATACATCATATGCATTATAGGAGCTTTTACTTTCAAAGAAGGACCAAGTCGTAGAATAAGTTTTTCAATATGAATTTTTATTCCCAAATCTTCTTCTACCTGTTTTTCAACAGTCGGAATAAGTTTTGATACACTTATCGGTATAAAACAAATTGTTACAAAAACTGCAACCAGTATGAGTGCTGCAATTATATAATTTCTGTACTTTTTCAAATTCTCTCTCCGCTTTCTTTATCAAAGAAATACATGTCTGATACATCCAACTTAATTTTATCACTAAAAGAATAATCCAGCGGAATTTTTGCTGAACATTTACATCCGTTTAATGAAAAATAAATTATCCTTTCGCCACCGGTCATTTCAACAATTTCCGGATTAATATTAACTTCTGTATGACCTGATATCATTTTTTCTGCTCGTATAGCAGCTGTGACTTCTCCAGTAATGTTTTTATCAGTATAAAACTCTATACCTTCTATATTAAATTTCCCGTCTTGAATTTTTACATCTATAAAATTCATTTGTCCGATAAAACCGGCTACAAACTTATTGGCAGGATTATTATAAATAACCTCAGGAGAGTCCACTTGTTGAATTTTTCCTTTATCAAGTATTACTATTCTATCTCCCATAGTTAAAGCTTCCGTCTGATCATGCGTTACATATACAAATGTAGTTTGTAATTTTTGATGTAATCTTTTAATTTCAGTCCTCATTTGCACTCTTAAATTTGCATCTAAGTTTGAAAGCGGTTCATCCATTAGAAAGACCTTAGGATTTCTTACAATAGCTCTTCCAAGTGCAACTCTCTGTCGTTGTCCGCCTGATAATTGACGTGGTTTTCTATCCAATAAATCTTCCAAATTTAATGATTTAGCAACTTCTCTAACTTTTTCATCAATAACTTTTTTATCATATTTTCGCATTTTTAATCCGAAAGCAATATTTTCATACACACTCATATGCGGATAAAGAGCGTAACTCTGAAACACGAATGCAATATCTCTATCTTTTGGATGAACATTATTAACAATTTTGCCATCTATCATTATTTCACCGGATGTAATATCTTCCAAGCCGGAAATAAGCCGTAATATTGTAGATTTCCCGCAACCGGAAGAGCCTACAAGAACAATAAATTCTTTATCAGCAATTTCCAGATTAATATTATCAATTATATTTTTTTTACCGTCATAACTCTTGATAAGATTCTTTAAAACGACACTACTCATACAACTCCCTCATTTTAAATTATGGTATAAGTACATTAAAGCTTGTGTTCTTTAAGATTTGTGACTCTACCCAAATTGTACCGCCCAAGCTCTGTACCATATTTTTAACTGAAGCTAAAACCATTGCCCTAAGCACATTCTTTCTGTTAGTAGAATCTACAATTTTATAAGGATCAAACATACATTCCAAATCATTTTCAGATAATAGCAACGCGCTGCTTGATAATGAAATTATTGTATAAACACCTGACTGAATATTTTTAGATGATAAAAATTCTTCAGTCGGATTATACAGATTAACATTAACATCACCCATATCAACTGATTTAAAGATAACTTCCAAAATATCTTGTAAGATGTTTTTTAAAATATCAGTATCCGTATTTATTGTTTTTTTGAAACCATCTTCATGTGTAACTGATATATTTATTTCCTTGCCCTTATAAAGCTGTTCATTAAATTTAACTACGGAATTTACCAGAGAAACAACATCTAACGGTTTTTTTTCAGGCGATTTTAATGCAGTTTCAGATTGAGAGAATTCCAGCAATTTACCTATAAAATACATTAAATCAACTGAATTTTTATTTATAATTTTAATATATTTTTCCTGTTGTTCTGACATTGAGCCGCCAAGACCGTCTGACATAGCCTGAGAAAAACCGACAATCGACTGAATCGGTGATTTTAAATCATTTGATAATTTTAAAAGAAAATTATTTTTTTCACGATTAATTATCACCGGATCCTCTTCTTTATTCACAGGAGTTGAATTTTGAGCATCTCTGAAATCAAGAACATAACCGTCTTCAATTTCTCTTGCCGTCATATCAAAATATGTTTCTTTATCGTTCAATTTAGCAATAACTTGCGCATTGGATGTTATTGCACTGTATACAATATTAAGCCCGGTTTCAATAAAATCAGAAATATTTGATGTTAATAAATGCATACGAGAAGTTTCAAATATATCAGCAGCTAAATCATTTACCCACTGGATTCTGCCGTCTTTTGATATAAATACAATTGCATCAGGTAATGATTTTTCTACATCTATAGAATTTGTCTTAAATAAAATCTTTTTTATATCCATGTTATTAAACCTCTTTCAAGTATAATTTTATCACAAAATTACACTATTAAAAAAATATTAACTTTGGCTTAAACAGACGTTTTTTGTATTAATATAAATAGTAGAAAAGGAACAATTATGAAATACAAAGACTATTATGAAATATTGGGAGTTTCAAGAGATGCGGACAGTTCAGCTATAAAATCCGCATACAGAAAACTTGCACGCAAATATCATCCGGATGTTAATAAAACAAAAGAAGCAGAAGAAAAATTCAAGGATATAAATGAAGCTTATGAAGTGCTATCAGATAAAAACAAACGTCAAAGATATGACAGCTTAGGTTCAAACTGGCAGGGAGGCGCTGACTGGACACCGCCTCCGGGTTTTGAGAACTTCGGTTTTAATTTTAATCAAGGAGGCGCTCAGTCCTTTGATTTCGGCGGAAGCGGTTTTTCTGACTTCTTCAGTTCTCTGTTTGGGGACATGATGAGCGGAATGGGAGCCGGACAATCTTCTCGAGGCGGCTTTAGCGGATTTGATTTTGGCGGAGGACAAAGAAATTCTTCTGCAAGAAGACGCACAGCGCAAGATGCAAAACCGGAAGAATTAGACATAACAAAAACCCTAAACGTAACTGCACGAGAACTTTTTGAAGGCAAACCTATTTCTGTTACATTCACAAATATAGAAAAATGTACACACTGCGACGGACATGGATATTGTTCTAATTGCGGAGGAACCGGTATTACATCCACTCCAAAAACAGTAAAAGTAAAGCTTCCGAAAGGGATAGAAGAAGGCAAAAAAATCCGACTAAAAGGTGAGGGTAAAACCGGAAGCTATGGTACAAAAGGTGACTTATATTTTGTTGTACATTTTAAAGACAACGAATACGAATTTGAAGATAATACATTAGTTAAAGATGTCGAAATCACTCCTCCGGAAGCAGTTTTGGGGTGTAATAAAGATATTGTTACATTACACGGAAAGATTAACATAAAAATACCTGCAGGAGTTTCAAGCGGTCAAGCTTTAAGATTAAAACAATTAGGACTGCCGAATACTTCAGGATATGGAGATCTAAAAGCAAGAATAAAAATAATTGTGCCCAAAAATCAACCCAAAGAGGTTGTTGATTTGTATAAACGAATTTTAAGCCTGCAATAAGTTTAGTCTAAATCGTAATTAAGCATAGAAATTACTTTAATATCGTTGTTTTCGAGTTTTTCTCTGCCTTTCAAAGGATCAAGTTCGATAATAAAAGCAGATGCAACAACTTCCGCTCCGGCTTTTCGACACAAATTACAAGCTGCAACAGCAGTTCCCCCTGTTGCCAATAAATCATCTATTACAACTACTCTGTCGCCTTTTTTTAGGGCATCGGCATGCATTTCAATTGTATCTGTGCCGTATTCTAAAGAATAAGATTCTTTTATTGTTTCAGCAGGAAGTTTATTCGGTTTTCTGATTGTTATAAATCCGGCATTTAATTTGTATGCCAAAGCCGCACCAAAAATAAACCCTCTCGATTCAATACCTGCGATATAATCTACTTTCTCATCTTTTAACTTTTCATATAAAAAATCGACCATTAATTGCATAGCTTTTTTATCTTTTATAGCTGTAGTTATATCAAGAAATAAAATCCCCGGTTTCGGGAAATCCGGAACTTGTCTCACATGTTCTCTTACATATTCATAATTATTGATTGTCATTGTCATTTTAATACCTCTTGTAATCTATTCTGCATATCTTGTAATTTATCTTGTAATTTTTTTAATTTTTTATTTATTTTATCTTTAATTTTTTCTTTTTCTTCTTTTACAAGTCCGTGAGCTGTTTTACCCCAATTCATATCTTTTTTACAAAAAAGAATCTTCCCGCAAATAAACAACTCCATGGGGAACCATATAATCAAAAAGTAAAGTGTTGTTATAAAAGCCTGCCTGAAAGATTGAATTATCGGCACATTATCATACCTTCTCAAGCTATAGCGAATCAAAGAGAAAAATCCCAGCCAAACAACAGATGCAACGATTAAAGAAGACCAAAGCACATTATGTAAACTATACGGATCTACTTTATCGGCAAAAAGCTTAATAATTCTGAATATAACCTCCATCATAAACCACAAAGGCATAATAAATTGAGTTATATAAACAGTCATATCCAGTTGTGCCCTGAGAGACATTTTTTTTGATGTTATAGCTGCCCAAAAATACTCTAAATATCTCCGGATTGTTCCTTCCAACCATCTTCTTCTTTGTCTGAATAACGGGAAAAGATACACAATACCTTCTTCATACACACAAGCATCCGGACAGAAGCGAACGTCCCAGCCCTTTATGTGTAATCTTGTAGACATGTCCAAATCATCAGTAATCGTATAATTATTCCATCCGCCTATATCTTCTAGTGCTGTACGTTTTATAAGTTCCCCGTTTCCTCTCAATTCTACAGCGCCTTTTACAGCATCTCTTCCGACCTGAAGATGAGTGTCCATTGTATATTCATTATTTTGGCATTTTGTTAAAATATTTACATCTTTGTTTCTTATAATTTTTCTTGCCTGAACGGCTCCTACATCAGCCGGCTCAAGATGATGAATTAATTTATTCAAGAAATCCGGTTCTACTGTGGCATCTGCATCAAAAACAAGGATAGCATCGCCCTTAGCTACAGTTAAAGCATCATTTAAAACTGCTGATTTTCCCGGAAATGCATTTTTATCCCTTATAATAGAAACAACATTTTCAAATTTTTCAGACAAATCTTTTATAACCGATGCTGTATTATCAGTGCTTCTATCATCAATGAGAATTATTTCATAATTAGGATAATCAATATTTCTTATATTTTCTACAGTATCAGCAATAACACTTTCTTCATTATGTGCAGGAATCATTATTGAAACAAAAGGCTTATAATTTTCATTAATAACCAGCGGATGTTTTTTAAGTTTACGTTTTTGGTACAATGTTGCAGCTATAGAGTAAAGTCCGTATATAACCATACATACGCACAGAATAACAAAACCTACAACTGTATTAACATAATTCTGAAATATGTATAAAAATACACCCAACCCTGCTAATATAACGAATAAAAGAAATCTTTCTCTCATACTGTCTCCAACGATAAACATTATATCAAAAATAAAACTTTTTCCGTTGTAAATTTTTGTAAATAGTTTTATAACAGGGGTAATTAAACAGAGGTAAATAAAGTTATTTTGTAGTAAAATTACATGTGAAAAAGTTAAATTTTGGGGAGCTTAAATGAGAATTGAAGCAGAGAACTTAGTAAAAATATATGGAGACAGAAGCGTAGTAAATGATATTTCATTTTATATGGAAAAAGGAGAGGTTGTTTGTCTTTTAGGACCGAACGGTGCCGGTAAGACAACTACTTTTTATATGATTGTCGGACTTGTTAAGCCGAATATGGGTCACGTTTATATTGACGGGAAAGACATTACGGCTTGGCCGATGAATCTGCGTGCTAAAGCTGGAATCGGATATTTACCTCAAGAGAATTCTATATTCAGAAAACTTACGGTTGAAGATAATTTAAAACTTGTATTAGAAATGAATGAAAAGCTCACGATTGATGAAAAGAAAAGAAAACTGGAAGAATTATTAAATGAATTTGGTGTCGAAAGGTTAAGAAAATATCCCTCTGTAGCACTATCAGGTGGGGAAAGAAGACGTGTTGAAATTGCAAGAGCTCTTGCCGCAAGTCCTGACTTTATGCTTTTAGATGAACCTTTTGCAGGTATTGACCCGATTGCAATCGGCGAAATTAAAGAAAACATCAGAAAAATTTCAGAAGATAAGGGATTAGGTATACTTATTACAGACCACAATCCAAAAGCAACATTATCTATTACAGACAGAGCGTATGTTATTTTTGACGGACAGATAAAAATTCAGGGTGCAAGCAAAGATGTTGCAAACGACCCTGTCGCTAAAGAATTTTATTTGGGAAAGGATTTCCAGCTTTAATGAAAAAATTATTCACTGTTTATGACAGATATATATTTATGCAAATTCTGACAACAACACTTGTTGCGATTTTGTTATTTACAATTGTCTGGATTGCACCGGAAATGCTTTTGAATACAATAAAAGACGTTCTTGATGGTGACTATACAGCAAAAACCGGAGTTTTAATATTATTTTATGAATTACCGAAAATTCTCGGAAAAGCCTTCCCTGTAGGATTATTGCTGGGATCATTATTTACATTTGATAAATTATGTAAAGATTCAGAACTTACAATATTCAGAGCTGTAGGTATGTCATTTAAAAGAATACTCGTTCCGGTTGTTACATTGAGTTTAATTTTTACATACCTATGTTTTATTACTTATGACAAGCTGATTCCGATATCTTGTCAAAAACTTGCAGAAATAAAGGGTTCTCGAACCGTTACACAATTCATATACACAAAAAAAGATGATAAAGGATATCCCAAACAGGCTATTATCGTATCTAAATTTGCACAAAATAAAATGTCGGACATTATAGTACTAAACTTTTCACAACAAGTTTTTAATGATTTACACGGGTTATCAAATATTCACGTAGCAGAAAGCGGCGAAAAAGGAACAAATTCCGAAGGACAACCCTGCTGGAATCTTAGCGATATAACTTCTTACGTAATAAATGAAGACGGAATTTTTCATGAAATTGCAACTAAAAAACACGGAGAAATTCTTACCGGACAAGATGCCGAAGATGCTCTCTCTTTGATGGTTAATTCTACAAAACGCGACAGAGACATTACAAACAAAGATTTGTGGAAATATATATTATTATTAAAAAGAGAAAATCTTGATGAAACATACAGACTAATGCTTAATAAATATTTCCAGAGATTTTTACATCCGTTTGTATGCGTTCTGCTAGCTGTTCTGGGGTGCATACTCGGATTTAACAAACCGAGAGAACAACGACTCATTGGTTTTACAATCGCAATAGGTTGTATATTTGTGTATTATATTACACTTCCGTTTTTCGATTTACTCGCCGAAAAAGGTGTTTTGCATCCTATTATTACGGCAACAATACCACCGGCAGTATTTTTATTTGCAATTATCAGTTTTTACAAGACAAAGGATTTATAATATGAAAAAATTATTTGCATTATTGATTACAATTCTAACACTAATCGGAATAGTACACGCTTCCGGCATTCAGATGGATTACAATGACGGAATCTATCACTTTGTATTAAACGGGGACAAAATTAAAAAGCGTATGCAATTTGTTGCATCACCATCACTTATAACAAACAAAACCGCACACGATAATGCAAAATCTGTATTTACAATTAATACAGGGTTCTTTGACCCTAAAAACCAAAAAACAATATCATACATAGTAAACGGTTCACAAATTGTCGAAGATCCGTTATTTAATGAAAACCTAATGGGTAACCCCGTTTTGAGACAAAATTTGCAAAAAATATTAAACAGAACAGAGTTCAGAATTCTTGACTGCGACAGCAAATTAAAATTTGAAATTGCGCAGCATAATTCAAGCGTAGACTTTCTGTGTTCCGTTAAAGAATCTGCACAGGGAGGGCCTCAGCTTTTACCGAATTTAAGACTGGAAGAAGAGTTTTTCATAGTAAAAGATGAAGAGGGTAATGTAATCAGAGAATCGGCTTCTGTATTACACAGAGTTCCGAGAACATTAATCGGCATAAAAAATCTTCCGAAGGGTGAACAAGAAGCGCACATTTTTATAGTAACAAACAAACACCCAATGGATATTTTTGAAGCAAGAGATTTGTGCAAGTCTTACAATTTAGACAGCGCAATGGCATTTGACGGAGGAAGTTCAACCTCATTAAATTATAAAGATATTTCTGTTGTATCGACACAAGATTCAGGCGATACAGGAAGAGCATTAAAATCATTTTTAATAATCAAAAACTAATCTGATTAAATGTCAAACGGGTCATCTGTTTTATAGAAATTGGTTTTTCGTTTCTTAATTTTGTCATTGCGTTTCTTAACGTCTTTAGAAACATGCTTATAGGCGTTATCCAAAGATATTTTTGCCAACGGCTTGTTTGTTCTTCTGTCGTTTACACCAAGCCAAAAAGAGTTTTTAACATTATGCACAGCAAAAGATATTCTGCCGGCGAATCTGTCTCCGGGCTTAATCTGTGAGAATAACAAACTGGTATCTCCGAATATAGACGGGTTAAAAACAGAATCATAATCGTTTATCAAAAACAAATCCATGCCGGAAAAAGTTCTATCTGACATATTTGTAATTGAAACAGAAAGAGTTATTGTATTTACTTCCCCAAACGGATCTTTTTCAAAAAGGATATTTGAAATTCTTATTTCAAGTCCGGGATAATTTAATTCTTTTTTCTTTAAAGCATCTTCTTTGTAAACAGGAAGTTCAACACTGGATAAGATTCGCACCTTAATTTCGTCTCCTGGGGAAATAAGTACATTTTTACCTTTTCTGTACAGAGACATGCCCAGTCCGACAGCCCCACCGATAGCAGCGCCGCCGGCAACAGTGTAACCGTGCGAAGCTATTGCCGCTTCAATACCAAGAGCCTGTACTGCAAACAGTCCTCCGACAACACCGCCGGCTGCCGTATATCCGACATCTGTAGCAACAATTTTAGCGGCTTCTTTTACTGGATGAAGTCTTGTAGACATTTTTCCTTCAATCGGAATTTCTCTTCCGTCCGGAGTTGTAAGAGTATCGAAGCTTAAATCCATATAACCGTTTCGCCCAAGTCTTTTGGCTTCGGCAGTCTGAACTATTGTACCATGCGCTATTGAGCCTTTAGGAATTATTACACCTTTATCACCGATAACGTCAGAAGTCACTTCTGCAAAAAATTCATCACCTTCTAAAGAAAATGAGCCGTCTAAGACCTGTGACACTGTCATATTAATAACATCTCTTTTATCAAGAGTTTCAGTTTTACCTGTAAAAATATCCTCCTGAGGCATGGCAAATTCTTTGTCATACTCAGCGTGCCCCTGAAAGCGAGTGTTTTCATCAGAATATGCACAAGGTAATGACATTACGGATACTAGTAATAATATTGCTAACCTCTTCCTCATAATTAAATTATACTACTTTTTATTAATTTCACCAATAGGTTATTTTTTAAGAAGACTGTTATATATATCAATAGTTTGGGTACAAATAGTAAGTTCTCTGTCTACAAGACTTTTTATAGTATTTTTGTAACAAACAAGAATTGCTTTATCCAATCCGTTTTCTTCGTTCAATAAATGTTTTAATTCTGTACATTCTTTCGGGCGCGTGCGTTCTTCAATTTTGTCTGCAAGAAAAACAATCTTTTCCAGCATAGTCATGTCGATTTTTCCGATGGTATGCCACCTTATTGCGGAAAGTATTTCTTCATCTTCAACACCAAACTGAGTTTTTGCAATATAGACTCCTGCCGGAGCATGGTGTGTTTTGGGGTTTTCCGATTCTCCGCATTCAAGAGTGACAAAATTTTCTATTATATTTTGCATTTCATTATTTGGTAAACATTTTGCGCAATCATGAATCAAACCTGCAAAATATGCCTTTTGCGGATTTATCCCGTATTTTTTTGCAAGATATTCAGCGCATTCTGCAGTCCCGAGTGAATGCTCATATCTTTCCTGAGTTAAATTAGCTTTGAGCCAGTTATTTATGTATTCAATCGTACAAACCATTTAATTTAATATACTCCTCTACTTTTTTATTACAGCCTGCTCCATGCTTTGCTCGGAGATCTGTTGATGATAAATCAACCTTGGGCATATTAACTATTTCAAAGCTATAATCACTAAAATCTTCTGCATTTATTATATCTTCCCCCCTTGGGAAAACAATAAAATGAACAAGCTTGCTGAGTTCTTCAGTGTGAAACCATGTCTTAATATTTTTAAAAGCGTCTGTTCCAATAATAAAATTGAGTTTGTTTTTTAAATTATATTCATCAATGATTTTTTTTACCGTTATTAATGAATAAGATTTGCCTTCCGAACGGTATTCGATATCAGATATTGCAAACTTGCTGTTTTCGGCAATTGCAAGTTTAACCATGTTATATCTATGTAATGCCAGATTTTTATTGATATCCTTGTGCGGAGGAATGTATGCTGGTATAAAAACAATCTTGTCAAACCCGAATTCTTTCAATGCAAAATCAGCCATTTTTAGATGACCGGCATGAATAGGATTAAAAGTTCCGGGAAAAATACAAATATTCATAGGTTAATTTTATATCAAATATATGAATTTGTAAGTATAAAAGTTACCTTTTACTTCCATTCATGATTAGAAATTGTAAAGTTTTATTACAAAAAAGCAATTTTTTAAACTAAAAAAACTTTATATAAAATATAAAACAAAAAATGAGAAACGAGGATATAATACGATTTCACCGTCGTAGTGATTTTGTATTGTAAATTTTTGTAACAATTCACCGAAAAAGACTAAAGTTTTAAAAAATTATGCCGATAAACATGTCAAGTAGGATTGTATTGTTATGAAATTTTAGAAAGGAGAACAATCAATGGCAGAATTTGGTAAAGTAGACCCTACTAAAGCACAGGCTATTATTAATGCTTTAAAGGATGGTAGGATTAACCAGAAGGAAGCAGAAAACCTTGGTCTTACTGCACAAGAAGCAGAAGAACTTAACAAGGCATTTTCTTCAGGAGAAGTACAAATCGGTGACTTTGTACTGGTAAACAAGGGTAAAACTAAAGACGGCAAAAAGCAAATAACTGAAACAAAAATGGCTGAAAGTGAAGATGAAAAAGCATTTAAATCATTAGGTAAGCAAGCTTATGATTTCTTTATCGGCAGACATGTTGAACATGCTAAGAATATTGTAAGACCATTTGTAAAAGCTTGGAATAATAATGATGGTGCAGAAAATGTTGCGAAAGCGATGCCGCAGGCATTTAAAGAATCAGCAAAAGCAGCAGGAAATGCAGTTGTTGAAAATCTCACGGTAGCAGCTAAAGTAGGAATAACAGTATTAGGTGGCGGACTTACATCTTGTTCAAATGATTATACAGAACCTACTACAATAAATCTAACAGGTAATCAAAGTATTTCGGTTAAACTTCAATCGCTAAGTGAAAAATCATCATCAGCAGATGCTATAGAAATATTAAAAGAATTAGTAGATCATCAGAAAGAAACAATAGAAGAAATACAAAAACATGGTAAAACCCTAGAAGATATCAAAGCAATATTGGGTGCAATTTTGCAAAGAGAAATTGAACAAGGAAATGATATTAAAGTTCTTCTTGATTTAGCACAACAAGCTGGTGTTAATTTAAAACAAGTTGTTGAAAAACTAACAGAAAACAACCAGCTATTGAGTGGTATCAGAATTGATAACAACAATAATACACAAAAGATTCTTGAAGCAATTGACAAGATTAATGCAAGTGTTAAGAGTTTAGGAGATCAAATCCACGAACTGCCGGATAAATTCAAAGCTGAGTTTAAAGGTGATTTGACAGCTATTTACAATGCAATTAAAGAAGGCAATGTATCACTTGGAGAAATTCAGGGCAATATTCAGTCACTCGCTGCAAAATTGGAAGCTAATCTTGATAAAATCTATAAACAAGCTCAAGCTAACGGCAAAACTCAAATTCAAATCAAAAATATGCTTGAAAAGATTAAAAACGGCGACCGCAAAGATTATACACAAATATTGCTTGATATGCTAGATGTATTGAAAAACATTGACTTTACAACTCAAGATACAAACCAAACAGTTAAAGATATCAAAGCAGAAATTGCTGATATGAAAGCTGATTTAAAAACATTAGTAAACAACAGTAATTATATTTCAACCAGAGTAGATAATATTGCAAAAACAGAAGAACAACAAAAGGCATTGCTTGAAGCTATACTGGCTGCAATAAAAGCAGTAGGTTCGTCAAATACAGCAGAAAACCAAGCTATTCTTGAAGCATTACTAAAACAAGGAAATGACTTGAAAGATATAATGGCTGTATTAAACTCAATTAACAAAAATGTAGTCAAAGGTAATGAAACAACTGAAAATTACGGCAAACAAATTTTGGCAGCAATTAAAGCAGGTAATGTTGATCTTTCTAAACTTGTTGAATTAACCAAACATATTGATGAAGATCAACATAAGATAATTGCTAACCAAGATGTAACAATAGGTATCGGTAATGCAATTCTTGAATGGCTCAAAAACCATAAACCGAACGGCGGAAACAATGTCGATTATACAGCTATTCTGACAAAGATGTCGGGACAATTAGATGATATTCTTGCAGCAATTAAAGACCATGAAGTTCACGTAACAGTAGATGATCTTAATATCACAGTAGATGTAACAGGTAAAGTAAAATGTGAATGTACATGTTCAGACGGACATAAGCATGAAGGAATCATCGGAGACTTAGGCGTTATTTAAGCATTATAGCCGAAATAAATAAGCAAAGCGGAATTCTTATGAGTTCCGCTTTTGTTTTGGGAGTACCACCTCAGCCGAAACAAGATTTCGACCGATTGCTTTTTCAAGATTTGCCTTAGAAGTATTGTATTCATAAACTGTCTTACAATAAGTTAATTGTGCATCACGATATTGTGTCTGAGCGTCTTCCAATTCAACAGGATTGCCGACACCTACTTTATATCTGCCATACGACAATTCATAATTCTCTTTTGCCTGCTGCATTCCCAAATATGCAACAGGAATCTGGTTTTTCTTTTCATTCAGTTCATAATATGATTGCTGAACTTCGAAATATATATTATTCCTTGTGCTTTCAGCCAGAGCCTGTTGTTTGGAATAAAGTGCGCGCGCCTCTTTTATTTCATTCTTAATCAGCATACCGTTTATCGTAGGGAAATTTAAATACCCGCCAAAATTATAACCGTAGTTTGATGTCGGATGTTTACCACCGATTTGATACTGACCTTCTATAGTAAATTGCGGAAGAAAAGATTTCTGAACAAGTTTAACGTTCTGCATTGCCTGATTCGTTTTTACTCCGGCAAGCTGGAATTCAGGTCTCGAATCTTTTGTAATCTCTATTGCTTTATCTAATGAAATTTCATAAGTGCTGCTGTTTAAACAATCAGCCGGAATATATTTGTTATAATACGGCAGTCCCATTGTATTACTCAACTTTGCCATAGCAACTTTTACACCGTGTTCAGCCTGTATCATAGATAATTTCGAATTACTCAGATTGACTTCCGCTATTGTAACATCAACTTTAGGTTTTGTTCCCGCTTTATACAAAGCGAGCGCTTGTTTATAAAACAATGCATATTTTTCCATCATTTCTTCCGCAACGCGTTTTTGTTCAACTGCATACTGGAGATTGTAATACGCATTCTTAACGTTACATAAAACATCATTAACGGTTCCTGTGAGTATTATTTTATATCCGTCTCTGTCTAATCTTCTGATTGTTGCCTGATTCTGTGTTACACCAAAATCATAAAGCATCTGTGATGCACTTATTTGCCCCAAAACCCAGTAACTGTATATTAAATTTTCGCTGAATACATCTGATAATTGAAGTTGTCTGATTCTGCTGTACCCGCTTTGCCAGCTAAATTGCGGGAAATATGCCGCCCAGGTTTCTCTTAGTCTTGCATCTGAGGCAAATACATCCTGCATTGCAGCCTGTATTCTCGGATTATTACCAAGAGCAAACCGCATACACTCTTCGAGTGACACAGTATAAGTATTTTCAATTCCGCCCTTAATTACATCACCGGATTCGATTTTAGGCTCTACATCTTTGCTGTCCGGAAAACTCGCTCCTGCAGAAGTTACTGAAAGAGCAAGCAGTAATACTAATAATATTTTTTTCATTACGGTTTTCTTTTTCTAAAGCATATATAAACTATACTTAGAAATATTAAACCAACCAAAACATATTTTAAGCTGGCCGGAAGGGCTATAAATAAGCTCATCAACTTACCCCACAGGGCAGGTAATATTATCATTAAAACTAAATAAATTGCTGCACATATAGCCAGATAACGTAAAAATGTATTCAAAAAGTCTTTTCTCTGCTCTTTTTCGTGTTTAATAGTATTCATCAAAACAAAAAATGCCGGAACTAAAATACTTCCTACAAATGCAACCGCAATCATTCCGCCGAATACTGAAACACCAATCGAATTTCTGCTTCCGGCACCGGCACCTTTTGCAAATACAAGAGGGAGCAAGCCCAAAATAAACGCGATATTTGTCATCATAACAGCTCTAAAACGAAGTTTTGCAGCCTGCATTGCAGCTTCAAGATAGTTCATTCCCTGTTGTTCCATCGCATCTTTAGCAAATTCTACAATAAGAATTGCCTGTTTTGTTGATAAACCTATTAGCATTACTAATCCGACTTGTGCATATATATCCAGAGCCAAACCCCAGACATACTGCAAGAATAAAGCACCCAGAAGAGCAACAGGGGAAATTAACATTACGGCAAGCGGTAAAGTCCAGCTTTCATACAGCGCAACCAAAAACAGATAAACAAATGTTAGTGCCATTGCTAAAATAGGCGCAATCTGTCCTGCTGATTCCTTCTCCTGCAAAGATGTTCCTGACCAAGCATAGTCCATATCCGAAGGTAAAATTTTATCAGACAACTCTTCCATTGCTTTAATAGCACTGCCTGTACTTACTCCCGGACCGTTTACAGCATTAATCGTAATCGACGGATACAAGTTAAAACGCGTTAATTCAAACGGTCCAATGACATCACGTGTAGTAATCATTGATGTTAGCGGAACCATTTTCCCCTGATTATTCTTTACATAAACCTTGTGTAAATCATCCATTGTAGCTCTGTAAGGAGCATCTGCCTGCATATAGACCCTATATACCCTGCCGTATTTATTAAAGTCATTAATATATGTTGAAGCATACTGAGCTGCAAGAGTTGAATAAATCTCAGAAACAGGAACTCCCTGCGCCATTGCTTTATCTTCCTGAATCTCAACAACAACCTGTGGAAGCGAAGAAGTGAAAGCAGTATAAACATTTGAAAAAGCAGGATTTTGCTTTGCCTGCTGCATAAATTTCTGTGCTTCTACAAACATTTCATCAGGAGTTCTGTCACCTTTATCCAAAAGTTGATATTCAACACCGCCAAACATACCTAAACCTGTAATAGCAGGTGGTTGTGTTACAAAAGTTGTTGTTTCTGTATATTTTGAAGCTATCTGGCGTGATTGCTCCATAATACTGTTTATAGATTTTTTTGCTGATTTTCTGTCATGCCATGGATCAAGTTTTACAATCACAAATGCAGTGTTTTCACCGTTAAATCCATTAATGGAAAGAACTGATTTTACCCCCGGAATCTCAAGAATCTCCTTTCCGATTCTTTGAACAACCTCGGTAGAACGTGAAAGTGTTGCACCATCCTGTAGCTGCACCTGAATAAACATTGCTCCTCTGTCTTCATCCGGTAAAAATCCTGACGGAATAATTTTTCCCATTATAAATATCAACAAGAAAATTCCCATCAAACCGGCAAGCGTTTTCTTTGGTGCTTTGACAAAATAATTAACAACATCAAGATACTTGTCTCTGACACCCATAAACCAGTTTTCAAATTTTTGTATGAATTCAAAATCTGTTTTTTCTTCACCCGATTTTAATATTGTTGAACATAATGCAGGGGAAAGCGTTAGTGCAACTACCGTTGATAGACCCACAGATACCGCAATACAAACAGCAAATTGTCTGTACATTTGACCTGTAATCCCGCCCATAAATGAAACCGGAACAAATACAGCCATCAATACAAGTGAAGTTGCTACAACCGCGCCAAAAACCTCCTGCATTGTAATTTCTGTAGCTTCTTTCGGTGATTTACCCTCCTGTATATGGCGCTGGGTGTTTTCCAATACAACTATAGCGTCATCAACTACCAAGCCTACAGCCAACACAAGCCCAAACAAAATCAAAAGGTTTATTGAAAAACCTATTGCCGCCATAAACATAAATACACCAATCAATGAAACAGGGATTGCACAGAAAGGAATAAATGCGGCTCTTGCTGTTCCCAAAAACAAATATGTAACGGCACTAACCAGCAAGACTGCCAAAAGAATTGCACTGATAACCTCTTTTATAGATTCTCTTACAAATTCCGTAACATCATACTGAACGTGATATTCCATATCTTTCGGAAATTTTTTAGAAAGAACCTTCATCTTATCATTTATTTTATTAACCAAATCAATTGTATTTGCTTCCGGCAATTGTGTAACTGCTATCATTGCACAAGGTTTTCCGTCAATTAACGATGCTGAAGAATAATTTTCCGCACCAAGTTCAACTCTTGCTACATCTTTAATTTTTACGTTTGAACCGTTTAAATTAGATTTTACAATTATATTTTCAAATTCTTCAACAGTCTTCAATCTGCCTTTTGTTCTCAGAGTAAATTTCATCATCTGCGGTGTATCCATAGGTTCAACACCAATATTTCCGGCAGGAGATTGAATGTTCTGCGAAGTAATTGCATTACTTATATCCGTTGTAGAAACGCCTAAACTTGCCATTTTATCAGGTTTAAGCCAAATTCTCATTGAATAATCGCCTGCGCCAAATACTTGAACCCTCGCACATCCTTTTGTTCTTGCAAGTTCATCTTTTATGTATAAAGAAGCATAGTTTGCAAGATACAAAGCATCATAAGATTGATTCGGTGAACTTAAACCGATAAACAAACAACCTCCGCCGCCTGTTGATTTACGCACAGTAAGCCCATAACGCCGAACCTCCTCCGGCAATCTTGGTGTAACAAGTTGAAGCTGGTTTTGAACGTTTACAAGGTTCATATCAGCATCAGAACCGACTTCAAAATATATTGTAAGCTTATACATACCGTTACTTGATTCAGAAGACATGTAAATCATATCCTCAACACCGTTTAATTGAAGTTCAATCGGTGCTGCTATAGTAGAAGTAATAACGTCTGCATTTGCTCCGCTGTATGTTGCATTTACGATAACCTGAGGAGGAGTAATTGAAGGATACTCTTCCAACGGCAAAGTAGTTAAACTTATTAAGCCGGCAAGAATTATACCCAACGAAATAACTATCGCAAACTTAGGACGTTTTATGAACAAATTTCCTGCCATCTGTACCTACTTCCCTAAAATCTTCCTGATAAATTTTTTAATTTTAGTAAATATTCCTGCTTTTTTAGGTGTTGATGTATTATTAACAGCGGTTTCAACAATTCTTACAGGATTTCCCGGTATAACTTTTTGAAGACCGGTTGTCAAAATTCTGTCACCGACTTTTACACCATCAGACACAACCCAATTATTATCAACCTGTCCCATAGTTTTAATATAAGTAATTCTAGGAATATTTTCATCATCAAGGATATAAACAAACATACCCTCCTGATTCTCCATTGTTGCCGCTTGCGGAACGACAGGCATACTGTCTTCTTTATTAGAGTATATGATTACTCTGCCAAATCCGCCTTGAAGAAGTTCATCCTTAGGATTTTTGAATGTTGCCCTTAAAGTAATAGTACCTGTTGATTCATCAATTTTATTATCATGAAAATCCTGAACACCTTTAAATTCATATTTTTTACCGGAACTAAAGATAAAATCGACTTCTCTGTTTGCATCGGGTTCACCATCTATGCGCACAAGTTCATCAAAATCTTTTGCTTCCAGCGGAAAAGTAATATACATAGGGTCAGAACTGTTGATTGTTGTTAATGGTCCGCTGTTCATTGAAACAAAGTTCCCGACAGTTACATCAATAATACCAACACGACCGTCTACAGGCGATTTAACCTTAGTATATCCTAAATTTCTTTGTGCATCCCTATAAGTACTTTCCATACTATTAACTTGTGCACGGTAAGCGTCTCTTTGCGCCAATACATTATCATAATCAGACCTTGCAATAAAATCATTATCAACGAGTTCTTTATATCTTGCAAGCTGTTTATCATAATATATTTGCTGAGCTTTTGCATTTTCAAGATTAGCCTTAGCTTTACCTGCGGCGTAACTGTATTCCTGAGGTTCTATTTCAAAAAGAATTTGTCCTGCTTTTACATAATCACCTTCTTTAAAATAGCTTTTAGTTAGGTATCCGCTAATTCTTGCAAGAACCTCAACTCTGTATTTTGCAACAACTCTTGCTGTTGCAGTAAATTCTCTGCGAACCTTTCTTGTATCTACCGTACCAACTGTTACAGAAGGAACGCTTGATGCAATTCTTTGTTTTGCAGTTGCAGACTTGCTAAATGATGTAATTAGAATTCTGCCCAGCACCAATAATGCTAAAACTGCAATTATGATTATAACGTTTTTTCTCATCTTCTCTCCAAATCACATATCACAATGTAATAATCTATATTATAATCATAACAAAAAAAGGAAATATGTTAAATATACCCAATATGGTTATTATTTTTCTTTTTTAAAAACTTTAAGCCTTCTGTTAGGTTCGTCGCCAATGGAGGAACTTGTTAAATTATACTGTTCTACAAGTTCATGCTGCATTTTTCTAATCTGATGATTCTGCGGTGATAATTCAATCTCTTTTGCACCTTCTTGAACCATTTTAATAGCAGATTTTGTCTCATCTAATGCTGCTTCTGCCGCGTCAGTATATCCCTGTAAAACTTCGCTGTCACCGGGTTGAATATCAAGCGCATCTTTTAAAACTTTTTGAATTTGCGCCATTGAGTTCGTTTTTACATAAAAAATCTGAACTCTGTATTCTTGCGCGGTACTTAAAACTTTTGCACCGCCTTTTGCAAAGTTTTTGTGAACAACCGCAATATCCGCATCCTCAACATTACGCGTAATTTCAACATTTAAATCCAGACGCTCAATAATTTTCTCAACAATTGTTCTTGAAACAGCATACAAATAAACCTTCTTCAATGGTTTAACTTTTTCTACATAATCCTGACGCGAGAATGAGAAATTCATGCTATTATCTTTTGCCGTTTCAACTTTCTTTTGTTCATGAGGTTGTTCGATTTCGACATTAACCTCTGTAATATTCTGATCAACTTTTCTTAATTCAGGACGTATCGGCCATCCTCTAAGTATATAATCAACCGCTTCAGAAGTATTTTTATATACAGCCAGTGTATTTCTATCCAAAATTTCTATAACTATATCAAAAGTAGGCTGTTTTTCTCTTTCCAAAACAGTCTTTTGAGAAGCTCTTCGTTTCGCTTCATCATCACCTAATGTTACAGACTGGATTCCTCCAACCAAATCAGAAAGAGTCGGATTTTTAATCAAGCTTTCCAAACAATTACCGTGAGCTGTAGCAATAAGCATAACACCACGTTCTGCAATTGTTCTTGCAGCCTGTGCTTCCGCTTCCGTTCCTATTTCATCAACAACAATAACTTCGGGAGTATGATTTTCAACAGCTTCAATCATAATATCCTTTTGAAGTTCAGGCTGTGCAACCTGCATTCTTCTTGCAGAACCTACAGCAGGATGCGGGACATCACCATCACCTGCAATTTCATTTGATGTATCAACAATAACCACACGTTTACCAAGTTCGTCTGCTACAAGCCTTGATATTTCCCTAAGCTTTGTTGTTTTACCAACCCCGGGAGGACCTAAAAAAAGTATACTTTTCCCTTGTGTACAAAAATCTTTTATGCAAGCAATTGTTCCTGTCACAACCCTTCCGATACGACAAGTTAAACCGACAACCTTACCTTGTCGATTTCTAATTCCGCTAATTCTGTGAAGTGTTCCCGGAATTCCGGAACGGTTATCATGCGTAAATTCTTGTATATGAGAGGTTACAAATTCAATATCCTTATCATCGACAATATCTTTTCCTAGTTTTTCAATCCGCCCGCCAGAATGCCTAACCTCAGGAACTCTTCCTATATCCAAAACAATTTCTATTACATCGCTTAAACTATCATGCGTCAGATATGACGCAATTTTAGGGGGCATTATAGCTAAAAGTTTGTCAAGGTCATTATTGAATTCTAAATTACTCATCATTCTTATATAATAAGCCTTTCTTGCTGATGCAGACTGGCGGCGGAAAGTGCAATGCTCTCCTACCTTTATTATAACATATTTTTACACACTTTATATCACTTTGTCACGTTTGTTAAGAAATATTAATAATTAAAGTAGTGTCTAAAATACAATAATAGATTGATTTTAAGGCTTTAAAATCAAAACGGCGGAACGCAGTTCCGCCGATACCTTATTAATTAACTAATCTCTTTCTTTTCTTCAAGCCTAAACGCCTGCTCCGTTTTTATCCTTTACTTTTGTCTGCTCTTCTTTTTCTTTTTCGGCATCTTTAGTATCAGCCTTTTTCTCACTTTCTTCTACAAACAATGTTGCAAATTGTTCATAGAGATCATCATCTTGTAATACTTCATTAAGGTCCGCATAGTTGTTTTCGTCTTTATTAATTTCTGAAAACTTATCGGAATCTACATTATACTTTTTAAGTTCATTTGCAGTAAATTTGTTAAGACCTGTAGTTCTTATAATGAAGTTCTTTAATACATTTGCGTTAATTTGAGCTGACATATTCTGTCTCCTTATTTTATTCATCTTACATATATATAAAGTAAATAAAATTTATTCAATTTCAAAAGTTAAAATTTTTGTTACATTTCTTAACAAAATATATTTAAAAAATCTAGAAAGAATAAAATTGCTACTGTAATAAATAATTCGCCACATTCGACATACTCTAATATGGCATTGTGACAGGGTTTAAGACAATTGTAACGTTTTTTATTTTTCTTAATAATTTATTTTTTATAATAAAAAAATAGAATGACTATCGATAAGCCATTCTATTTTTCTTTATTAGTTTATATATAATAACTAACCCTTTAACTGATTCATAACTTCATCAGCAAAGTTGTCGTTTCTTTTTTCAAGACCTTCACCAAGAACAAATCTGTCAAACTTAACGATGTTTAATTTACCAGAAATAAGTTGTTCAATTGTTTGATCAGGGTTTTTAACAAATGGTTGTTCAATCAAGCATCTTTGAGCCATAAGTTTGTTTACACGACCTTCAACAATTTTTGCTCTGATTTGTTCCGGTTTCTTTTGAAGATCTTCTTTACCCATTTCTATTCTTGTTTCTTCTTCAATTACAGAAGCCGGAATATCTGCTCTTGAAACAAATTCCGGAGCAGATGATGCTATATGAAGACAAATATCTTTTGAAAGAACTTCATCTTTATTGTCAGTCAAAAGAAGAACGCCAATTTTGCCGTTGTGGATATAAGTTGAAGTGTTTCCTTCATAACGAACAAATCTTCTTACAGTAATTTTTTCACCGATAGAAGCAATTTTTTCTTTTATAATATCTTCTACTTTTTTACCGCATTTCGGACAAGTAGAAGCTAAAAGTGCATTCACGTCAGCCGGATTTGAATTAGCAACCAATTCAGCCAAGCCGTTTGTTAATTCGATAAATTCAGCATTTTTAGCAACAAAGTCAGTTTCACAGTTAATTTCAATCATTGCTCCAAAGCCTTCACCGACAAATGAACCAATTCTGCCTTCTGCAGCAATTCTGCCCATTTTTTTATCCGCAGATGCAATACCTTTTTGACGTAAAACTTCCATTGCTTTTTCCATATCGCCATCAACTTCAACTAAAGCTTTTTTGGCATCCATCATACCGGCACCGGTTTTATCACGTAGTTCTTTTACCATTGTAGCTGTAATATTCATTTTGATTTTCTCCTTATTTTAATTAATAAAGGTGAATCGTGATTTGTGATTTGTGATCAAACATTTATTATTACGATTCACGACTCACTGTTCACGATTCACGTAAAATTATACATTAGCAGTTTCTGCTTCACTAACTCCAGCATCAGCAGCAGTAATAGCTTCAGCCTTATTACCTGCAGCCTTGTTTTCTCTCAATTGTTTACCTTCTAAAACTGCATCAGCAAGCTTTGATGTAATTAACTGAATAGAACGAATAGCATCGTCATTACCAGGAATGATGTAATTGATTCCATCCGGATTAGCATTTGTATCAGCCAAGCAGATTACAGGAATATTAAGTTTATTAGCTTCTGCAATAGCAATATCCTCTTTAGCTTGGTCTACCACAAAAATAATATCCGGTAAACCGCGCATTTCTTTAATACCGCCTAAAGTTTTACTCAATTTTGCAATCTGTCTGTTTAACTGAGCTTGTTCTTTTTTAGGTAATTTCTCAGCATGACCTGAATTTACAAAATCTTCAAGTTCTCTAAGTTTGTTTACTCTGCCTCTGATAGTTTCAAAGTTAGTAAGCATACCGCCTAACCAACGTCTGTTGATATAGTATGCGCCTGAACGCTTTGCTTCAACTGCAACAACTTCTGCTGCTTGTTTTTTAGTACCAACAAAAAGAACATTTCTTCCTTTTGCTGCGTATTCTCTAACTGCATCATAAGCTGCATCCAATAAACCTGTTGTTTTTCTAAGATCAAGAATATAAATTCCGTTTCTTGCACCGTAGATATACGGTTTCATTTTTGGGTTCCAATGTTGTGTTTGGTGTCCGAAATGTACACCTGCTTCAAGTAATTCGATAAGTGATGCTGTTGACATCTCATTTCTCCTTTTGTTTTAACTGTGTATCGTACTACGGGCATTATAGTCACATCCTTATAAGTTAACAAGTGAATAAATTCATTTATAAAAATATTCGGCTAATCATTTTATAGAGGACTAGGGCGAACCTATCTGGCTATAAAACCAATAAAATCGTATTATAAACAGAAATAAATGTAAAGAGAAATTATAAAAAATTAACAAAAACAAAAAGAATACACTAGCATATAAACCTAAATGTCACGTTTTCCTGAGAGGAAGGGTGGTTTGCGGATTTTTGCAAGAGT
Organism: uncultured bacterium; assembly: GCA_902788575.1. Classification (GTDB taxonomy): domain Bacteria; phylum Cyanobacteriota; class Vampirovibrionia; order Gastranaerophilales; family Gastranaerophilaceae; genus CAG-196. Next base: position 71,844 of record CADAKY010000007.1, read on the forward strand.
GAAGCGTAAGCGAAACTCGTCCCCGTGAACAACCTGATGGAGTGCTGTTTTTCGTGAGAAAAACATAAACGGAGTGTAAAGGTTGTGAACTGCAAATAATCCAAGACAACCTCAACAAAAAAAAAGAAACCGATTATCCAACCGATTTCTTTTTCTTTTAAAATAGATCTTGGCAGCGTGCTATCTTCCCAGGGGGTGGCCCCCCAAGTATTTTCGCCTCTGTAGGTCTTTACGACCGTGTTCGGGATGGGAACGGGGGTTTACCTACGATTGGCCACCAAGAAACTTTTCAACAAGACCTTTAGTTATTTCCTCCAGTCTTGTTACCGTTTCCGGTACACTCAAAATTGCATAAGATACAAGCTCTACGCTTCATCAATTTTTAACCTAACCTTGAACTATTGCTTCACGCTCCGCATTCGTTCACTACATTTTGCTCTCGCAAAAATTTCGTTCACTAAGCTCCGCGCTTCTTCGAGTTAGGCTCACTGACGTTCGCCGTCACTCTACGCAAAGTTCAATTAGAAAAAGCCCTCGTCCGATTAGTAATGCTTGGCTGAAAATGTTGCCACTCTTACACCTGCATCCTATCAACGTCGTCATCTACAACGGGACTTACTAGCTTATGCTATGAGAGATCTCATCTTACGGTG
>CADAKY010000008.1 GCA_902788575.1 uncultured bacterium
AAGAAAAATGAAAGTGCCAAATGAACAAAAAGCAATATAAAAAAGGCAACAAAGAAACACAAAGAAATACAACAAAAGAGATATTTTGATGTATTCTGCTGACCAGCTACATTATTACATTTACTTAGAATTGTAAACTTTTGTAAAAAAACTTTGTTAAAATAAAGCATTTTGTATTGAGTTAGTCTATAATGTTTCTATACAAGGATATGTGATATATATATAAACTTGTAGAGAGAGTTAAGTATTAGGGATTAGTCTGCATTGCAGACACAGAAAGGTTAGCGGATGGCGCTTACTATCACGACTAATTTGTCATCAAAAATTGTTCAAAATAATTTGAACAAGGCTACTATTGCTCTAAATACAGCAATTGAACGTATGACAACAGGGTATAAAATTAATTATGCCTCTGATAACGCTGCGAACTTTTCTATTGCTACAAATTGGATAACAAAGCTGGGTTCAATTGATGTAGCGGCATCTAATGCTTCTATGGGTGTGGATTTACTTTCCACAGTTGATGAGAATTATACGTTGATTTCATCACATCTTCAAAGAGTTCGTGATTTGACAGAGCAGGCTGCTAACGGAACTTATGGTTCTCAATCTTTGGCTGCGATTAAATCAGAAATAACTGCAAGGTTGGATGAAATTGACAGAATTGCCGATAATACTGAATTCAACGGAATAAATCTTATGTCTGATTCTGTAACTTCGATTCAGCTGCAGGTAGGTATTAATGACGGTACAAACAGCAGAATCACTTTAGGTTCGGATGTGTTTGGTTCGGCAAGAGCAAGTATTCTTTTGGGCAATATGACTAAATCTGCTTTTGTTAATTCTGCTACAGCTACAAGCACTGCGCCTTCTATGCTGACCGTAATTGATAATGCTTTAAAGAAGGTTTCAGACAGAGTTACAAATATAGGCTCTGCGCAGAATAGATTGAATTCTGCAATTGATTCGCTGAATGTTCAGTCATTAAACTTGACATCATCGTTATCAACAATAAGAGATACAGATGTTGCTCAGGAATCTTCGGCTTATATAAAAGCTCAAATATTGCAACAGGCTTCGACAACGCTGCTATCTACAGCGAACCAGTCCCCGAGCGTTGCTCTGAACCTGATATAAAATTTAATTAATTTGTTGTTGATTGGGATATGTACTTATATATGAGATTGGAGAAATTCAATCTCTTTTTATTATTCATTTTTGTTGATTTAAAACTGTTTTTTTGATAATCTTTTATCATAATCAGTTTAATTGTATAGAAGGAGATATATTTATGGATTTGATGAAAGGGAAAAAGGGTATAATTTTTGGTGTATCTAATACTCATGGTATTGCGTACGGTATCGCAAAACAGCTCCACGAAGCAGGTGCTGATATTGCATTTTCTTATGCAGGTGAAGCTATGGAAAAACGCGTAAGACCGATTGCCGAAAGTATGGGAGCTAAGCTTATTATGAGCTGCGATGTTACTAAAGAGGATGAAGTTGCAGCTGTATTTAAAGAAGTTGAAAAAGTGTACGGTAAAATTGATTTTGTTGTACACGCTGTAGCTTTTGCTCCGAAAGAAGCGTTGATGGGCAGATTTATTGATACAACTAAAGATGCTTGGGATACAGCTTTGGGTGTAAGTGCATTTTCGCTTGTTACGGTTGCAAAATACGCTGAACCTATTATGAATGAAGGAAGTTCTATTCTTGCACTTACTTATCTGGGTTCAATATTGTCTGTTCCGAGCTACAATGTAATGGGTGTAGCGAAAGCAGCACTTGAATCAGCTATGAGATTCTTGGCAGTTGATTTAGGTCCTAAGGGAATCAGGGTTAACTGCTTGTCATCAGGTCCTGTTAAGACACTTGCATCAATGGGTATCAGCGGATTTTCAAAAATGCTTAAGGCAGCAGTGCTTCGTTCACCGTTAGATAAGAATGTTTCTCTTGATGATGTTGGTAAAGCAGGTTTATATTTAGCTTCTGACTTATCAAGCGGAACAACAGGCGAGGTTGTTTACTGCGACTGCGGATGCCATTCAGCTTATGCGTCAGCAGAAGAAATGGATATTTTAGGTTCTGCAGAATAAAGTATTTATGTAATATGAGGCTTGTCAGTGAGACAAGCCTCCTCTTCTAGGAAAGAAGGTATTGTATGAAAAAGTTTTTTTTAGGTCTTATTTTAAGTTTATTATGTGTGTTCGGAGTGGAAAAAGTTTATTCCATGACTTTTGAAGAAGGTATGAAGCAGTCCAAAGCAATGGCATTATATATTTATGCGGATTGGGCTGATAATGCGGAACAAGGGAAAGCAGTTTTTCAAGCTATGGAGCAAAAATACGGCAATAAATATAATTTTGTTACATTAGATATAGCATCGCCGGAAGCAAAAGCTTTTAACAAAATCTATCATATTTATCCTAATCTTCCGTACGTATTATTATTCAGAGACGGTGTAAGATTTTCCCGCTATTTAAAAATGGATTGTGTATTGGATAGTTCATGTTTTGGCGGAAAGCTGGATGTTTTTGTAAATTAGAAGAATCATTTTATGAAAACAGAATTACTGTCACCGGCTAAGAATAAAGAAACAGCATTTGCCGCAATTGATTGCGGTGCGGATGCTGTTTACATTGGTGCGCCGAATTTTGGCGCAAGACAGAATGCGTCTAATTCTTTAGAAGATATAAAAACCGTTGTTAATTATGCGCATAAATTTTGGGTAAAAGTTTGTGTAACGGTAAACACGATTTTAACTGATGAAGAATTGGAAGATGCTGTTACATTGGTAAAAGAGCTGGATAAAATTGGTGTAGACGCTGTAATTGTTCAGGATATGGGGCTGGTCAAAAGGCTTGCGGATTTAAACTTGCCGATAGAGATTCATATGAGCACTCAATGTGACAACAGGACTGTTGAAAAAGCGGAGTTTTTTAATGATATCGGTGCAAAGCGAATTGTACTTGCACGAGAGTTGTCAATTGAAAAAATCAGGGAAATTCATAAACTTTATCCTGATTTGGAAATAGAATTTTTTGTGCATGGTGCTTTATGTGTATCTTATAGCGGTCAGTGTTATTTGAGTTATTATATAGGCGGCCGTTCTGCAAACAGAGGTGAATGCGCACAGCCATGCAGAAAGAAGTATACCGTTATAAATGAAAGCGGTGATGTTATCAGTGAATCGTATTCTTTATGTTTGAAAGACTTTAATGCATCTGAATATTTGAAAGAAATGGCAGAAGCGGGAGTATATTCATATAAAATTGAGGGCAGATTAAAAGATATTAGTTATGTCAAAAATGTTACCGCATATTATCGTCAAAAACTTGATGAATTTTCTCAGAAATCTTCTTCAGGAAAAAGTTTTTATTCATTTATTCCGGATGTGAATAAAAGTTTTAATCGGGGATTTACATCATATTTCTTAAAAGGGCGCACAGATTGTTTCAGTCCGCAAACCCCAAAGTCAAGAGGAGAGTTTTTAGGTAATGTAATAAAATGTGAAAAGGATTACATTCTTATAAGAACCGATAAGGAAATTCATTCTCAAGACGGACTTTGCTTTATTGATAATAATGATTTGCAAGGCTTTTTGGTAAATAAGGCAGATGGGAAAAAGATTTATCCGAATAAAAGAATTTATATCAAAAACGGAACAAAAATATTCAGAAATACAGATGTAGAATTTGAGAAACAACTATCGGTAAAACGTCAAATCGGTGTAAAAATTGAATATAAAGATAAAAAACTTTATTTGACAGATGAAGACGGAATAAAAATTCAAACAGAGATTACTGATTCAGAGCATGCGAAAAATCAGGAAAAAATGAGAGAGACATTTGTAAAACAGTTTTCTAAAACCGGCGAAAGCGATTTTTATATTCAAGATATCAATATTGATTCTAATTTGCCGTTTATGCCTGTTTCACAAATCAATGAATTGAGACGGAATCTTTTTAATAAACTGATGGAAAAGAGAGTTTCCGAATACAGACGAAATCCCCAAAAACCACTGAAAAAGGCAAAGTATTACCAAGCGGAAGTTGATTACAGAGCGAATGTTTATAACAAAACGGCTAAAGAATTTTATGAAAATGCCGGATGCACGGTAAAAGAAATGTGTCCTGAGTATTCAAAACCAAACCATCAAATAGAATTAATGCGTACGAAACATTGTATAAAATATGCTCTTAACATGTGCAAGTCTCCTCAAAAATTATTCTTAAAAGACGAAAAGGGGACAATTTATCCTCTGAAATTTGATTGCAAAAATTGTGAAATGATTGTTTTAAGCTGTTAATTTTCTGTTAGCATCTTCTAATGCCGTAATTTCATTTTTAATTGCACTTTCTGCATCAGTAAAGTTTTTCAAAAGAGCTGTTAAACGTGATTCTTCTTCGGTAACCTCTTGTGCGGTTAATACTTTATCCGCATTCATTTCATGAGGGGACGCAAAACAAGTCATAACATTGATTGCATGTTTTGCAGGACCTGCAACTTCATAAGCAAGGAAACTCGGGTCTGCAATTACGAATAATTGTGTTATACCTTTCCAGGCAAGACCTTTTGATAATGATAGTTTACTATCAAAACCACCGGTAAAGGTTTTCCAATAATTTATCAACTGACCTTTAATTCCTGTCCAACCTGTACCGTCTTTGTATCCGAAATCAGCTACATCTTGTGAAAATGATTTATGAGTAGCCATTTTTTTCATGCTCTCCAACCTTTGTTTTTTCAATCCGGATATAAGCTTTGTAATTTCTTTATTTTTTCCTGTTATCTCTTTTATGATTGATTTCAGTTCCGCTGCATCTTCGGTTTTAAACGTACGGCCGTTTATTTCTACCTGACCGTCTTTTTTTAGCGTATCTTTGTACCCTTTTAGCTGTTCCATAAAAGATTTGTTTCCGCCTGTTGCAGCTTTCCAAGATGTGTAGTCTTTAGCATTATCCAGAGCATCCAGATGATTTAATACCGTATCCTGCTTCATTTTTAATGTCATCGCAAGTTTAGTATTTCCTGCGGTTTCGGCAGTTCTGATTTGAGCTTCTAAATCTGTTGCTTCATTCCACAAATCTTGTTTTGCTTTATTCAGACTTTGCTCAAATGCATTGTTTTGTTTATCAATCGGTAATTTTAATGCAGCTTCTCTTCCGACTTTAATATGTTTCCAGAGAGAGGAATTTATATTTTTCAGTGAAACTGATGTCGGATTTCCTGCTGCATTGGTATTGTATACAACCTGTTCCCCTGCTGCTGTCAGCATGCTTTCAGCGGCAGTATTCATGCTTGCTTTTCCTATTGCAAACGGGTTAAATTTAGCAGCACCGCTTAAGCCGGCAGCATTTCCCATCCCCTTTAATCCGCATAATGATGTTCCTCCGATAAATACACCGGCACCAATATCTTGTGTCGCATTATCAAATTCTTCTATAGTTTTAGCTTTGCTTGTATCAACTGCACCTTTAACAGCCATATATCCGCCAGTTGCAACACCGGTTGCTGCAAGTATTGCAGGAAGAGATGCTACCGTTGTTCCTATTGCCGTAGCGACGGCTCCGCCGCCTAATGATGCGGCAAGTGCAGCTCCTACCGGTGCTAATACACCTGTTGCGCAGAGAGCAATTACTCCGGCTGCTATACCTACGTTAATTGCGCATTTTACAGGATTCCATTTTCCGTTTTTGTCAAAACCTGCAAGAGATTTAAATACATTTGCCATTCCTGAGAAAGCATTTATTGCACCGCGTTTAATTTTGTCACCTGTTGTCATTTTTGTAAAATTGGTATCATAAACCGCTACAGAGCCGTCTTCTTTCTTATGTCCGTTTTTAATTGCATTTAATTGTGTTGCGGTACTATCTTTGGTTATTATATTACCATTTTCATCTGTAGTACCTTTCTTAAGGTCTTCGAGTTTTTGCTTTAATTCTGCAAGTTTTTCGTTATTTGCTTTGCGTGCTTTTTGATTTTCTTCAGCTTTTTTAATTCTTTCTTTACGAATTTCTTCTGCTGATTTTTCTTTGGTTGAAGCAGCAGAAGTACCGCTTCCCCACACACTTCCGCTCCAATTGGAATTCCATGAACCTGTATTCCAATTCCAAGCACCTGAATTATTCCAATTAGAATTTGTATTGGTACTCCAATCCCAATTTGACCAGTTATTATTAAATGTGTTTCCAAATGAGTATGGCATAAATATCCCTGTGTTAGTTTCCCTTATATTAATAAAGTTTCTTTATTCGTAAAAATTGCTTTTTTCGTAACAAAAGTTTACAAATAGGTATTCTTATGTTTCTGATATAATAATTATATGAAGTGTGGATTTGTAACGATTATAGGGCGTCCAAACGTGGGGAAATCTACTCTTTTGAATCAGGTTTTGGGACAAAAGATAGTTATTACAACAGACAAGGCGCAGACAACTAGAAAACGTATTAAAGGGATTTTAACTGACGATAACGGGCAGATTATTTTTGTTGATACTCCGGGAGTACATAGACCACTTAACAAGCTTGGGGAGTTTTTACTCGATGAAGCTAAGGTTGCGGTTCCGGATGCGGATTTAGTTTTATTTCTTGTAGACGGAACAGAACCGGCAGGAAAAGGGGACAAATGGATAGTTGAAAACATTTTAAAAAAATCTGAAATTCCCGTAATTCTTGTAATGAATAAGCTGGATAAAATTAAAAATATACAAAGAGTAGAAGAAAATCTTATGAGTTATAAAACTCTGTTTGAAGAAAATATTCCGATTGTAAGAATTTCTGCAAAGACAGGTAGAAATAAAGATACACTTCTTTCAAATATTTTGAAAAAATTGCCGGAGGGAGAAAAACTTTATCCTGATGATGTTGTGACAGAAGAGAGCATGCGTTCTGTTGCAGAAGAAATAATCAGAGAAAAAATTCTTATTAATACACAGGATGAAATTCCGCATTCTGTTGCAATAAAGATTGAGAAATATGAAGAGACGGATGAAATTGACAGAATTTATGCAACAATTTTTTGTGAAACAAAAAGCCAAAAAGGAATTCTTATCGGAAAAGGCGGAAATCTGCTAAAAACTGTTGGGACACAGGCAAGACTTGAGTTGGAAGAAATTGCAGATAAAAAAGTTTTTTTGGGATTAGAGGTAAAGGTCGAAAAAGACTGGAGAAAAAAAGATAAAGTTTTAAAAGATTTTGGATATTATAATCCGGAAAATTAATTCTAAATAACTAGCAAAAAAAGATTTGAGAAGTTTTAAATTATATATATAGGAGTGGTGTATCATATGCGGGTACAAAGGATAGAAAGCAACAGTATAAATCGTAACAGACAAAACAGAACATCTTTCAAAAGACAGTGGGCGGAGCATGTGAGCTGGGGGGCGAATTATATAAAAAAATCAGGAAAAACGAATTTTAAGTTGTTTACGTTTCCGGATGCGCAAAAAGTGTTTGTTGAAGTAGCTGACAGAGCGGTCGTAGGCTTATCCGGAATGAAAGAAAGAATTGTACAGGTTATGGCAGTTGCCGGTGCGGCACTTTCTATTAATCAAATTTTACCGAAAGATAAAAACTCTAAAATATATGAAATGGAACATAAAGGTGACGGAATTTATGAAAAGAATGGTGTTTTGTCAAAAGCCGGTGATAAGTACAGATATATAATTATTGATAAAAATAATAATGTAAACTTAGTAAAGGATCCTTATTCAAAAGAGCAGGATGATATAAACGGATGGAGTTCTGTATATGACCAGTCTGAATATACTTGGAAAAATACAGTGTGGGATAAAGACCCCAGAAAAATTAAAAGAATTCCGTCTGAAAAGCAGCGCGGATTGGAAAGACTTATTATTGATGAAATAAATATACCGACTTTATCAAAAGAAGGTACTTTTGAAGCTGCATTGTCAAAAATTGATGAAATAGCTGAACAGGGAATTGCAACCGCAATAGAACTTTTGCCTGTAGAAAATACGTATTCACTTCAGTGGGGATACGACGGCGTAGATAAATTTGCGGTTAATTCAAAAATGGGCGGTCCTGATAAGTTAAAAGAATTGATTGATTATGCACATGGAAAGGGGTTAAATGTAATAATGGATATGGTTCCGAACCATATCGGGCCGGATGGTGATTATCTTCCCCAGACCGGACCTTATGAAAGAGGGGCAGGAATTTTTGGCGGTGAATTTAATTATGAAGGCAAAAATAACAAATATGTCAGAGATTATATGGTAAATGCTGCGCTTTGGTGGGCTAATGAATTCAAAGTAGACGGTATAAGACTTGATATGACTAAAATGTGCGGTTCGGATTATTTGTTAAAACAGATTGTTTCAGAAGTTAATGAACATAATCCAAATGTATTTCTTATTGCGGAAGATGCACGAGAAAATAAAGAATCTGTAACCAGATATGATATTGAAAAATCCGATCATAAAGATGAATTGGAATTTATTGATACACAGGTGGATTTTATAGCAAATAAAGGCTGGCGTTCGACCCCTGGTGATATCGGTTTTGATTCAGAATGGGATTTTAGATTTATGCATACTTTGAAAAATGCTGTTATTAGCGGCACAAATTTGGAAACGCTTGATGACAGGATAAAGAATTCCGGATTTAGAGTAAAATACGTAATGAGCCATGATGAAATCGGAAATGAAGACGGAACAAGGTTAATACCGAAAATTATTTCACGGCACTTGGATTTATACAATAAAGTAATCGGCAATAATGATGCAGAAAAAGGACAAAGAGCCGCATATGCTGCTCAAAAAATTTGCGAACTTGCTGCAACGGAAGAATTTCTTAATATGGATAATGATGCTCTTAAGCAAGCTGAAGAATCAATCGGATTGTGTACATTTGTAGAAAAAGAAGAAATTATAAAGGCATTATATACTGCTCTTGCAAGACAAAAATTGGCATTCGGAACTGTAATGACAGTTCCCGGGCCTAAAATGTTTTTTCAGGGGGATGAATTTGGTGATTTTTCGAATTTTAAATTTTTCCGTACTTTCTCAAATCCTCAAGCAGAGCAGCAACGTTCAGAAATTATAGCGCAAAAAGGGTATGATACAGCAGAAGATGTTGCAAGACCTGATTGTATTTTGGGAAGAGTTTCTCATGAAGGATTACTTGTGAATGTTCCGACAAAATTACGTCATTTCAATAAGACGCTGGTAAATCTTCTTCAACAGCATCCTGCATTAGCAAAAGGAGATATTGTAGGTACTTTTAATGACTATAACCATAATGTTCATATTCATCACTTAAAAGATGGTAATGAAGAAATATTGGTAATTAAAAACTTTGGTGAAGGTTTTCATGATAAAAGCTACAGCTATTATGGATTCCCTCAAAACAGTACTTGGAAAGAAATATTTTCAAGTGACTGTGAAGAATTTGGCGGTTCAAATTATGCAAATAAAGGTCGCTCAGATATAACAAATACAAATCAGAATCTGTCGCTTGCACCAAACAGTTTTATTATTCTTGAAAAGATATAACGCTTTACAAAAATATTGAGCGTGTTATCATAGAACTATAAAAGGGAAAACCAATGACATTTAATCTAAGACATCATCATACTCATCATACAGACCCGAAAGAGTCTTGAGTTTTGTTGTTGTCTTTTCTAAAACTCTTTTAATCGGCTCTTTCGGGAGAATTTAAAAGACCAAATGAGTTAGATTAAATGGAGAAAAAAGATGTCACTAGTAAATATAATATCAGCTATCGGTAATAATTCGAGTATTTATCCTCTTATCGTCAGGGATTGCGGGATTGAAGTCCCTTCAAAGGTTGCGCTGACTTATCGTCAGAATCTTAAAGATTCACCGGAAATGGCAAAGAATGCTACAAGAGAAAGATTAATTGATGAATACACAACATCGGCAGTTTGGCTCGGCGGGATTCCTGTTATCAATAAACTTTGTGATTGGGGGATTGAAAAAGCAGGCTTCAATCCGGAAATTAATGCGGAACTGTATAAAGAACGCTCCAATCAGGGAATCAAATTTAATATAGAAAAATTTAAAGGTAAAGCAGACAAAGAAGTTGCAGAGCTTGAAAAAGCACTTGCTAAAAAATCAACTTATCAAAAACTTTTTGCAGGAAAATTTATTCTTTCTACTGCAATTCCGATTGCTTTAATGGGATATATTATTCCGAAATTAAATTTCAAACTTACTGAAAGCCTTCGAAAAAACCAAAAGAAAACAGATGAAAAGAAGGGGCAGAATGTTTCTTTTAAAGGCTTAACATCTGTTCTTGCAAATATGTCCACAGTTAATAAAATGGCGGTTACAGACGGAGGATACGCCGTCGGAAGAGTTTATACGGGAAGAAATAAATATGAGCAACTGGAAATGTCTTTCAAAATGGCAGGCATGATGTTTTTAAACTTTCTTGCTCCGATTTGGATAGCAAACGGTTTGGATAAACTTTCAAAAATATTATTTAATACAAATGTTAATCTTGACCCCAAGCTTTTAAACAAAGGAAGTGAATTAAAAAATATTGAAATTCCCAAAGAAAATATTATTGAATTTTTGGATAAAAATCCCGAATCAAAATTTGCAAAACTGTGTGAAGAATATTGTGGTGTTAAATATCTGAAAAACAGAATCAGAGACCCTAGAGCTTACGTTGATGAAAAGAAAATTGAAGCATTTAAAAAAGAATTACAAAAATTTATATCTGAAGCAAATAATAGCGGAAATATTGAAAAATATTCAAAGAAAGCATTAAAAGTAAAATCTGCAAACATAATAGCAAATATTGGTATAAGTAGTTTTCTGCTTGCTTTTGCGCTTCCGAAAGCTACATTCTGGCTGAGAGAAAAAGTTACAGGTTCAAAAGCTGAACCCGGACTTATGTAAAATTTGCTTAAAAAAGAGGTTGTCCGCTTTTGGGGACAACCTCTTTTGGGTTCTTTACAAAAACAATTACTCATCCTTTTTTGAAGGAATTCTCATTGCATAGAATGAACGAATTACAAAGAACAATGCAAGAATTAAGAATACAACGCCTGCTATTTTTGCATTCTCTTTAAATGCAGGAGCAATGGCAATTTCCATTGCCAAAAGTCCGAACAGAGTTGTAAACTTGATAATCGGGTTCATTGCAACAGATGATGTGTCTTTGAAAGGGTCACCGACCGTATCACCGACAACTGTCGAAGCGTGAAGGTCAGTTCCTTTTTCCGCCATATCAACTTCTACAATTTTCTTTGCGTTATCCCAGCAGCCGCCTGCGTTTGCCATAAATACAGCTTGGAACAAACCGAATACCGCAATTGCAATCAGATAGCTTACAAAGAATGCAACAGGAGCGTTGTCTTCACCCATCGGTGCAGACAAACACGCAAGAGCAAGCGCGAATGCAAATAATGCGATAAAGATATTGTACATACCTTTTTGCGCATATTGAGTACAAATCTTAACAACTTCTTTTGAATTTGAAAGGTTTGCGCTCTTTTCATCCGCTTCGCCTAATTTGATGTTGTCTTTAATATATTCAACAGCTCTGTATGCACCTGTTGTAACAGCCTGCATAGAAGCTCCTGAGAACCAGTAAATTACAGCGCCGCCGGCGATAAAACCAAGCAGTGTGTATGGGTTCAGTAAGTTTAGAATCATTTCCGGTGTAATACCCAATGTTTCTTTGATTACAAGAATCAATGAGAAAATCATTGTTGTAGCACCAACTACCGCAGTACCGATAAGAACCGGTTTTGAAGTAGCTTTGAATGTGTTGCCTGCACCGTCGTTTTCTTCAAGGTATTTCTTTGCATTATCGAAATCCGGTGTGAATCCGTAGTATTTTTCAATACCTTCTTTTACTCCGTCAATTTCTTCTATCAAAGATAATTCATAAACTGATTGAGCGTTATCTGTAACAGGGCCGTATGAATCTACCGCAATTGTTACAGGTCCCATTCCCAAGAAACCGAACGCAACAAGACCAAATGCAAATACTGACGGGTAAATCATTACATCTGTAGGAATGTTTAAGCTTGCAAAGTATGCAAGACCCATCAATAGTACAACAATTGCGCCTATCCAGAAACCGGAGAAGTTGCCTGATACAATACCTGAAAGGATTGTAAGAGATGCTCCGCCTTCTTTTGAAGCTACAACAACTTCGTGAGTGTGTTTAGCTTTAGGTGAAGTGAATACCTTTGTTGCTTCCGGTATAAGTGCAGCACCCAAAGTACCGCAGGAAATTATGATTGAAAGAACCAGCCACAAGTTTGCAGGAAGTTCGCTCAATAAATAATTACTTACACCAAATGTCATGCAGATAGAAAGGATTGATGTTATCCAGACTAAATTTGTCAAAGGTGCTTCAAAATCAAATTTCTTAGTTATTTTTGAATAAATTTTTGTAATAAATCCGTTAATTTCGTAAGAAATTACAGATGTAATAATCATCAGGAATCTCATTGTGAAAATCCATGCAAGGAGTTGAACCTGATAATCTTTAAATACGCCGAGAAGAATGAAGCTTACTAAAGCAACACCAGTTACACCGTAAGTTTCAAATCCGTCAGCAGTCGGTCCGATTGAATCGCCGGCATTGTCACCTGTGCAATCTGCAATAACACCGGGGTTACGCGGGTCGTCTTCTTTGATGCCGAATTGAATTTTCATCAAATCTGATCCGATATCTGCAATTTTTGTAAAAATACCGCCTGCAACACGAAGAGCAGATGCGCCTAATGATTCACCTATAGCGAAACCAATAAAGCAAGCACCGGCAAGTTCACCCGGAACAAATAAAAGGATTACAAGCATCATAATTAGTTCTATTGATACAAGTAATACACCAATACTCATACCTGCTTTTAAAGGTATGTTCAAAATATTAAGCGGGTTGCCCTTAAGAGCGGTAAATGCAGTTCTTGAGTTTGCAAGCGTGTTCATTCTGATACCGAACCAAGCTACCAAATATGAGCCTAAAATACCCAGAATTGACCATCCCAAGATTATAAGAACGGATTTGATTTCCATTCCCTGAAGATACCAGAAATAAAACGCAATACATAAACCTATCAAAACTTCTAACATAAGTAAAAATTTACCTTGTTGTACAAGATAAGTTTTGCAGGTTTCAAAAATTGTGTTACCTACAGAAGCCATTGCTTCGTGTACTTCTACTTTTTTAACTCTTGTGAATGCCCAAAGTCCCCAAAGCACACCGCATACAGATACGATTAAACCAATCAGCAAAAGATTGTAGCTGAACGGATTTTCCGCTTTGATATTCGGAACCACAAGAGAAGCTTCTCCTGCAAATACAGGAGCAGATAAAATCATTGCCGTGAGAGCCATAGCAAATGACTTAACAGTTTTTTTCAACATATTTCTCTCCTTATTTAAAAGTGATTTCAAACACTAATAAATATATTATATATAATTTATGAGAGAATAGCAAATTATATTTTTACCGGTTTTTATATATAAAAATGAAGGAGAAAATATGAATAGTGCAAGAATCATTACATCAACAAGAACTGTAGTAAATCCCAAAGGGCTTATACAAATAATTAATGAATTTAAAACAAAAACCGGTTTAGGTACAGAAATAATTACACAACTGGATAAACAAGGTAATAACGGTATTCGTACAATAGAACGTGATGCTTTAGGCGTTCCGCAACAAGTTACAGATCTGGTTTACGGTAGAGTTGAAAGATATCAAAGGGCTTATCCGGAACGTGCAAATGGGGTATTTCAATTTTCCGCAGATAATATAAGGACATATTTCCCAAATATATCGTTTGACTCATTGTGTAAATATTAAATCGTTGAAAATACAGATAAAATGACAGTAAATTATTCAGATATATATAATACAGCAAATAAAATGTTTCTTCATTCTTCTGAAGGACGTGTAATGCCATCTGTTCATTATATGAATCAATTTTATAAACAAGCAGATGATATACAGGATTGTTTTGCTAAAAAACGAGGGATTCCGGAAAAGGATACTAAAATGTATTCAACTGCAAAAATGGCACTTCAGCAAGCATACGCTGATACTTTAGAAGTTATTACAGATGATTATGCCGAGCAGGTTATTGATAATGAAACGTTTGCTCAGAAAACAAAAAATGTTGCAATGCTTATGCTGGAAATGCAAAACAGTTCTCAAATGAAAGAGCTGGATAAAAAAATTAAACAGACGCACAGGAAAACAGGGAATAAACGGCTTGCAATTTTGCCTTGTCTTATGGATTCGTATTCAACAGGACTCGGTATGGTAAGGCACAGTAAAGGGTTTGAAAAAACGGATACACTTTTGTATAAAATAGCAAGCTATTTGGTGGTAAAAATGAATCCGGCTGTTGTTAGTCTGGAAGAAGAAGTTGTTGAAAATAAAGGAATGAAAAAGCTTTTGTATTTTGTCCGAAAATTACATTTAGGCTAACGTTTGACAAACATCTTTGTACTTGGTATATTCTTAGTTGTCGCAAGACTTATTGGCAGGGGTAAATGATTTAGATTATTTAAACTTGCTAAAACAAATGATAATTAAATATGGGCAGGGGTAAATGATGTAAATTGTTTAGACTTGCTAAACAGATGCAAGGGCATGTTGTACTCTGCCGAAGAAAAGGTGACTAAATGTCACGTTTTCTGAGAGGGGTAGACACGCTCAAGGTCGTAAGACCTTTATGACAATTAAATAATGGCAGGGTATAATTAAGATTATTTTAGGCTTGCTGAAAACAATGTAAGGGCATGTGGTGGAATGGTAGACACGCTAGTCTTAGGAACTAGTGCGCAAGCGTGGGAGTTCGAGTCTCTTCATGCCCAGTAATAGGTGGTTTGGGATGTATCCCAAACCACCTATTACTTTGTGTGGAGTATTTACGAGAACTCCACGAAGCGGAGCTTCGTCAGGAGTTCGGCGGATTTTGGCAAGGCTGAAGAGAACGACAGTGAACGGAACGCCGTCCCGGTGAGAAAACTGAAATGAGTGGCAATTTCTCGTAAGAGAAATGAAACGAATGAAAGTTTACGAACTGCCAATAATCCAAGAAGAGTCTCTTCATGCCCATTTTGAAAGGGTGATACAGATTTCTGTATCACCCTTTCAATGTGTAATGACTATGACAATAACTTCACGAAGCGGAGTTGGTAGGTTGGGCATACCTGCCCAACAATAACTAGCCTACGAAATTATCAAATTTATTATATAATATTTGAATAGTAGGTTTTATGAATGTAACAATTGTTATAAAGACCATAGAATTTGGTATAAAATAGCGTTTATAATTCATTCTAATATTATACAATAAGTTTTTGTCGGGTTGAAACCCGACCTATAAACTGAGAATGCGGGATTCGAACCCATTAAAATTTGTTTGTATATTTAATCTTGATATAACGAGCTTTTATTTGTATAATAACCACAGAAATCATCAAAATAATTACAATTTACTTGGAATTTTATTTATGGAAAATTATGTTGAAAGAATAATTATAAGAGAGTTGTTTCCAAAAATATTAATAATATTTGCTTCGTTATGTGGATGTTCTGCATTTATATATTTTTTAATTGACGGAATCAATTCTAATAATTTGACACAATTCCTAGAACTGTCGGGTTTTGCTCTTTTATTTTTTATTATATTCGTAATGGCTTTACTTAAAAATAAAACGAATAAAATACAAAAAATAATTATAAATGATAATCAAATATGCATAAAATACATTAAAGATAATAAAAATAATCAATTAGTTTTAGATAGAAAATTGATATCTTCGTCAAGATTAGAAATTTATTTGACAAATGAAATGCAAGGACGTGGTAACATATTATATAAAGCAGATTTATTTATTAATACAACAGAAAATATTACATACAGAATTACACATAATTCAATTTTTATTGAAGGATTGAAAAAAATCTTTATGTTTTCTAAGTACTTACCTAATTTTAAATATAATATTGATGCGTATTGGGCAATAAAAGAATATTCCCCTTATCATATAGATGTAATTAATAATATTGCAAAAACTGGCAAGAAAAAATATATTAATGCATTACTTTCTTATTTAAATAATCCTAATATATCTAGCTTGAAAAAATTACCATGGAAAATTTTTATATTTGTAATTGTAATATTTCTTTTAATATTCATTTTTGGTATCTTAAACTTATTTTTTCTAGTTTGTAGCGTGCATTAAAATACGCGAAATATTCTAAATTACCTATTTTGTCCTTTTGTATGATTTAGATTTTGTCGGTATTTGAGCCAAATATTTACCATTTCAAAATTCCAAATTTAGACTTTTGAGGACTTTTGACGGACTTTTGAGGTACTTTGAAATTTGTATTTCCGACTATACAAAATCGCCAATATCTACTAAACTTGGCTATTTTGCTAGCTAAATTTATTTACCCCTTAAAATGGGCCTGGTGGGAGTCGAACCCACGGCAGACGCGGTTTAGGAAACCGCCGCTCTATCCTACTGAGCTACAGACCCATATCATATTCAATTGTCTCGCAAACGGCTCCGCTCTGCAACCTGCTCGTATCGCTCACGCGACACGACACCGTTGCTCCGCTCCGTCGGGCTTACGCCCTCCTTGCCTCTCGCTCGCCGCGGGGCACTGAGCTACAGACCCATATCATATTTAATTGTCTCGCAAACGGCTCCGCTCTGCAACCTGTCTTGAAGGTTCGCTTATAACGTGTCTTCGGTTGAATACTTCATAAATAAATTTATTCGTATTCAAGCCTTCGCACTTAGCTCACCTTCGCTGCTATTTATATAATAATAACACAAAATCTCGTTGTAAACTTTTCAAAAAAATGCTAAAATAACAAAGATGAATGAGAGAATGATTTTAGCTATACTTCCGATAAGCATTGGCGGAAGGCTTACAACATCAAGCATTATAGATGGATTAAGACAGAACGGATGCGTGGTTACTGTTTTTGATGAAATCTTTGATAACAATTTGGAAGATGTTATCAAAAATAAATATGATGCAATTCTCGGTTATGATTATTCCGGTCTGAAAATAAAGATTGATAACGGTTTAAAAATACCCTCCATAAATTATTTTTCTGATGATATTCGTTCCAAGACTTCCGGTCCGGAGTGGGAAAAATATTTACCATATTTGGAGGAAGATGATAACTATACATTTTACTGGGACAGAGAGCTTACTCAATATGAAACATTCAAGAATATTCACTATCTTCCGCATTTTGTAAATTTTGATATATATAATGATACCGGTGTTGAACCAAAATTCGATTTAATGTTTGCAGGAAGGCTTGATACAGACTTCAGGCTGAGTTTTTTTGAGGATTTATTGACAAAACTTCCGCACTTAAATATAGCGTGGTATGCAATAGAAAAGCATTATCAAGATGCAAGAAACAGGGCTAAACATCCGGAACTTATAGATGCTGTTTATCAAGGTTTTATTGATAATGAACCTGACATGGCGCGTGCAGTTAATAATTCAAAAATTGTATTTACCATGAATTCGCAGGGGATATCATCGCTTAATTACAGAACTTTTCAAACTGTTGCCTGCAAAAGGCTATTGATAAGTGATTATCGTGAAGAACTTTCTCTGTTTGAAGGATTTATGCCGTATTATGAAGATTTTTCGGATTTAGTCTTTAAAATAGAAGGCTATCTTGAAGATAAGGATGCATATAAAAAAGTTACAGAGGAATGTTATAAAATTGCATCACAAAACCACAATTCGAAATTGTGTGTTGAATATATGCTGTCTGAGGTTAAGTTCTAGAATTGCTCCAAGAAACGTTTGTCGTTATTGAAGAATAATCTGATGTCATCAATCGCATATTTTAACATTGCAAGACGTTCAACCCCCATGCCGAATGCGAATCCGGTATAAACATCCGGATCAATTCCGACACCTTTAAGTACATTGACGTCAACCATTCCGCAGCCCAATACTTCTAACCAGCCTGTACCGCTGCAAGTTCGGCATCCTTTGCCCTGACACATAATGCACTGTACATCGACTTCTGCAGATGGCTCAGTAAACGGGAAAAAGCTGCTTCTGAATCTTGTAGGACGTGCTGAACCAAAATATAGTCTGATAAATTCGTTTAAAACACCTTTTAAATCACCGAAGGTTATTCCTTTATCAACGTATAAGCCTTCTATTTGGTGGAAAAAGTTATTTTTTCTTGCATTAATATTTTCGTTTCTGTAAACTCTTCCGGGAGCAATAACCTTAATCGGCGGTTTTTGATTCTCCATAACATGAATTTGCGCGCCTGAAGTTTGGCTTCTTAATACAACACCATTCATATCTTTTACGTAAAATGTATCTTGTACATCTCTTGCCGGATGGTCTTTCGGTACATTTAACATATCAAAATTATAGTATTCTGTTTCGACTTCCGGTGACAATTCCGGTGATACAACAGAAAATCCGATGTTCTGAAAAATAGAAACAATTTCATCCGTTGTAGATGTGAGCGGATGAACTTTTCCCTGCGGAGTATATTTCCCGCTTAAAGTTATATCAATTCTGTCTTTTTGAAGTTTTTCATTCAATTCTTTTTGATAAAAAGTATCGTGTTTTTCCTTCAAAAGATTTTCTAAATCTTGCGTAATTTGGTTGGCTAAAGCTCCGACGGTTCTTTTATCTTCATCAGATAAATCTTTTAAGCCCTTTTTTATAGAATTAAATTCACCTTTACGGCTCAAATATTTAAGCCTGATTTCATCTATATCGCTTATAGATTGTGCTTGTGCAATGTCGTTTTTTGCCAAATTATAAATATTTTCCAATTGTGCTTTCATTATTAGTCTCCCTATAAATCAATATTATCGCGAGAGTAGCTAAAAGTAAAGATAGCGGAAATTTAATTTACAATAAAAAATGTTAAAAATCTTCGGTTTCACCTTTTTCTTCTTTTATGTATTCGCCCATAATTGATGCAAGTGAGTTTTGCCAATCATTATTTTTTTCCAAGAAGAAATCTGCCCCGCGCATTTTGCATTGCTGCTCAATTTCTTTTCTCGGAGAAGCTGTGATAACTCCTATAACGCATCTGGTGCCGTTCATTGCGGCAAGTTTTTTCAATTCTGTTAAAAGTATAAAGCCTTCTCTTTCGGTAGGAATAAATAAGTCCATTACTACGTAGCTGTAGTGGCGTTTTTTAAACTTATTTACCGCATCATAAATTTCTTGTGAACAATCTATGTCATATTCAAATTGTGACAATAAAACTTTTAACTGGTATGTTATTACACCTAAGTCATCAACAACCAGTATTGCCGGACCTGATTGCTCTTCGTCGTTGTTATCTTCCGATTCAAACTTTGGTGTTTGAGTCTTTTTTGTGTTGTAGTTAAATTCTTTCATTATATCTACAACTTTTATAAGTTGTCGCTTTAGTTCTACTAATCCGAGATTTTGCGGTACTTTTTCACTTGTAAGATTATAAAACAGTTCTAAAAATTCATCATCTAAGTCTACGTTTAACATGCAGCTTCTCCTAACATCTAAAGATTATATCATATTGCTTTACAAAAAGTAAGTCATATATTTGCATTATTCATGTTTAAAGAAATTTAGGGTATAATCTGAGTTATGAAGAAGTTTTTTACAATATTGGTTATTGTTATTTTTAGTATGTCTGCGCATGCTGCAGATTTTTCGGCTTTTAAAAATATCAGTATTTTCAAAAATGATCAGAGGGCAATTAAGTCATTGTTAAACGCTCAGGTCAGGTACGCAAATCATACAAATTATGACAAGTTTATTTCAACTTATGATGAAAAATATGTAAATGCAGACGGGTTTAATCTTGAAACATATTCAAATTTAGTCAAAGATATTTGGGATACATATAAAAATATAAAATACGGTATTCAAATAAAGAACATAGCTGTTAATGGAGATGAAGCAAAAGTAGAATTGACAGAAACCTCTTATGCTGATATTCCGCTTTCAAAGACAGTCGGCGGAGTTTTGAAAAGTACGGCAAACAGTGAATATTATTTGAAAAAGATTGACGGAAAATGGAAAGTTACTTATGACAGTGTTTTGGATGAAACAACATCAATGCTGTACGGAGATGCAAGAAATCTTGACATTAAATTAACAGCACCAAATAAAGTTACACAGGGTACTGAATACACGGCATCTTTAGAATTTGAACCGCCCAAAGGAACTTTTGCCGTAGCGTCAATCGCAAAAGATAAAGTTGAATATCCGCAAAAGCAAGCAAAGGAAGTCTTCAGAAAGATGCCTGATGATAATATATTAGAAAGATTGTTTATAGCAAATAAAGATAATGCAAATGAGTATATTATTGCATCAATAGGTTTAACAAGGGCTGATGTTGAAGACTTAAGTATAAAAATAAGTCTTGCCGGATTCGGCTATCAGATTATCAGAGTAAACGTAACAAAACCGGAAAGCAAAAATGTCAAAGCCGAGTAAAATATCTTACTTTTTTATAACGTTTATATTTTTTACAATTATAGATTTGTATTTGTCAAATTATATATTAAAATTTGGTTACAAATTGCCGTCAAATCCGGTTTTTGATTTTATATTTATTCAAAATGACGGAGCGGCATTTAACATCTTGCAAAATTGCAGAAGCTTTTTGATAGTATTTTCCGCAGCGGCAATTTTCGGAATTTTTGTATACGTAATTAAAAATATTTCACGATTAAAGTTGATAGCAGTATTTTTCGCATCATTGTTATCAGCGGGCATTTTTTGTAACTTGCTGGAGAGAATTTTCTTCGGATATGTAAGAGATTTTATAAAAATTAACTTTTTTAATTTCCCGATATTTAACATTTCCGATATTTTTATTAATTTGAGCGTTTTTGCTATTATTATAATTATTATAAAAAACAATTATTTTAAAAAATTATGAGACTGATAGCTGACGATTTAACAGAAGGAGTAAGGTTAGATTCATACTTAAAAGAATGTATGGATAATGTTTCACGCTCTAAAATATCTGCAGAAATAAAAGCGGGAAATATTCTTGTAAATTCTTATGTGCAAAAACCGTCATATATAATAAAAAACGGAGATGTAATTGATGTAAATATTCAGGAAAAATTTACGTTGATTGAACCTGAGAATATTTCTCTTGATGTTGTTTGGGAAGAAGAAAACATGTTGGTTGTAAATAAACCTTCCGGTATGCTGACTCATCCGACTACTATTGAAACATCAGGAACTCTTGTGAATGCGCTTCTGTTCAAATATGGGAACAATTTGTCAGATATTAACGGTGACTTTAGAAGAGGTATTGTGCATCGGCTGGACAGGAATACTTCCGGTTTACTTATGATTGCCAAAAATAATAAATCGCATGAATGGATTGTTGATAATATGAAGTCCGGAAATATTGAAAAAAGATATCTTACTGTGGTAAAGGGCGTGCTTAATGAGGACGAATTTATAATAAACAAGCCAATAGGAAGAAATCCGAGTCAGCCTCATAAAATGGCAGTTCGTGAAGACGGAAAAGAAAGTATAACAAAAGTAAAAGTTATCGAACGTTTTAAAGATGCAACTTTGTGTGAAATTTATCTTATAACAGGCAGAACTCATCAAATAAGGGTTCATATGTCATCAATCGGACATCCCGTTTTTAATGATACATTATACGGATTCGGCAAAATGAAAATCCAAACTCAGGAGCAGGTCTTGCAGTCATATCAATTGTCATTTCCAAAGCCTTTTGGCAAAGAATTGATAACATTGAAAATAGCTCCGGATGAAAAAATAAGAAAAGTTTTAAGTTTTTACGGATATGATTTATCCCTGTTCACATAAATTTTTCATTTCTTTAACAGCTTGTTCAAGTCCGACAAAGACAGCGCGTGCTATTATTGAATGCCCGATATTTAATTCAACAAGGTTTGGAATTTCGTGCATTCTTTTTACGTTGTGATAATTTAAACCGTGTCCTGCATTGACTTTTAGCCCGAAATTTTGAGCAAAGATTGCGGCACCCTTTAAATCCTGAAAAGCTTTTTCTTCGTCCATTGTTCCGAAAGCTTCCGAATATTTTCCTGTATGAAGTTCTATAAACGGTGCTCCAGTTTTTGAAACTGCAGATATTTGATGAACGTCAGGGTCTATAAAGAAACTGACTTCTATATTTTTTGCCAAAAGCGGTTTAACAAATTTTATTGCTCTGTCCAACTGCCCTTCAACATCAAGTCCGCCTTCGGTTGTTAGTTCTTGCCGCTTTTCAGGCACTATACATATTGCATGTGGTCTTAGGCGAAGTGCAATTTCCTGCATTTCGTCTGTCATTGCCATTTCCAGATTAAGACGGGTGTGCGGAAGCATTCTGATAGCTTCAACATCGGCATCTTTAATGTGTCTTCTGTCTTCGCGCAAATGAGTTGTGATTGATGCAACATTGCATTCTTTACAAATTCTGACCGCTGTCATAATATCAGGCTCAACTCCACCTCTTGCATTTCTTAATGTCGCAACGTGATCTATATTTACGCCTAATAACATATTATTTCCTCCCGTCTAATTCTATTTTACGAATTCTTATTTGTATGTCTTCTAATAATTTTCTGTTTATTGATAGTAAATCTCCGATAACAGCGACTATTAACAGTTGGATTCCGGAAATTAAAAATACTGCTGAAAAAATAAGTGACTGTATATGCCCGTTTCCGTTACCGTTAAAATAATAGTACAAAAATCTGAAAACCAAAATACTTCCCAGCAATCCTGATATTAAAGAGAGCAGTGCAAAAAATCTGAACGGGCGGTATACAATAAACATTCTTACTGTTGTTTTTACTGATTTTAGTATGTAATCGAAAATATTTTTTACAAGTTTTGATTTTCTTGTCTGAGGATTTACGCCAATCGGTACCGATATAACTTTTAACCCTTTTGCGCCTGCTTGTACAAGGGTTTCCATGGTGTATGTGTAATTGTCAAAAACATTTAATCTTATTGCCGCTTCTTTAGAAAATGCTCGGAAACCGCTCGGTGCATCTTCAACTTTTGTAGAGGATAAAAGTCTTAAAAATGCCGAACCGATTTTTTGGAAAAACTTTTTTAACGGTGAAAATTCTTTTATAGCAAGGATATCTCTTGCCCCGATTACCATGTCGGCTTCTGAATTCAGAATGGGTTTAATCAGCTTTTGTATATCGCTTGCTTTGTATTGATTATCAGCGTCTGTATTGACAATAATATCGGCATTTCTGTTTAAGCATTCCTGCAAGCCGGTGCGAAAAGCATTAGCCAGACCTTTGTTTTGTTTTATGTTAATTACACTCGCGCCGCATTTTTCGGCAATTTGTGCAGAATCATCCGTTGAACCGTCATTGATAACGAGAATTTCTGTTTCATCAATTCCGTCAATGTTTTGGGGTAAATCTGTTAATGTTTTTTCCAGATTTGCCCCCTCGTTAAAACACGGTATTTGAATAATAAGCTTTGTCATGTAAAATATTATATATAAAAAACAAGGGAGCGTGTAGTTGTATTTAATAATATTAATCGGTTTAGTTTTAAGACTCAGCTTTATAAATAAACCGGAAGGCTTGTGGAATGATGAATATGTAAGCTGGATGGTGTCTTCAACTCCATTTGGGGAAGGGTTTTGGCAAGAGGTCCTGAAGCAGTGTCACATGCCTTTTTATTATTTGTACATAAAACTTTTTTCGGGATACTCGGATTTGGTTTTAAGGCTTACATCGGTTGTTCCGTCCGTTATTTCTATATATGTAATGTATCTTGTAGGAAAAGAATACTCTAAAAAAGCCGGAATATTAGCTTGCTCTGTGACATCTGTACTTTCGTTTTTAATTTATTATTCACAGGAGGTAAGATTTTATTCGCTTTTATTCTTATTTTCTTCATTATCGTTGTTGTTCACAATAAGGGTCATTAAAAATGCCAGCAAACAGAATTATTTAGGCTTAATTGTTTCAAATTTCTTAATTCTATTTACTCATGTTCTCGGAATTATATATGTTGTATTTGATGTAATGTATGTAGTTTGGAAAAAAAGGGTCTTTAGTAAAAAATTTATACCATTAGTAATTTTTGTTTTTCTGTTTACGGGATTTTTTGGACTTGTTATAATCAAACAGCTTCCGGCTTCTCAGTGGTGGGGGCATTTTTCGTATACAAATATATTGTTTTTGTTTAGTGACTTTTTCTCACCGATTTTGACAAATAATGTGAATGCGCCTTCTGTATTTTTCTATAATGCAAGGCTTGCCCTATGGATGACCGTTCCTGTAATAATCGGATTTTTGGGAATGATATTCGGGTTCAGGCAAAATAAAGGAATTTTTGCAGTTTCATTGTGTACAATCGTTATTACTTCCGTTTTGGCAATAAGCGGAAAAATAGTTTTTATATCAAAATATCTGACAGAAATTCTTCCGATTTTTATAATTATGATGGTTTGCGGTTTTTGCAGGATGAAAAAATACGGGCTTATTCTTTTTGCGCTTTTCATAGCTTTTCATATTGCATCTGTTTTTACTCCAAATTATGTGACAAAGCTTCCCAGAAATGAAGGACACAGAATTGTCGGTGAAATATTAAATTCCAGAAAGGCTGATAATATTGTTTTTACATATTATGCACCGGATCGTTTTTACAGATATTTTAAAAAACGCGGAAATCTTTATCATATAAGCAAGGTCAATCGTTATGAATACAAGGATAATCCCGAACGAATACTTGATAAAATTAAAGCAGGAGAAACTGTTTCAGTAGTGTTATTGGATAGTGTAAGTTTTTTCCCTGAGGAGTATTTAAACTTATATAAAGATAAACTGCCGGAAATGTTTGTAATTTTTTCTCATATCAGGAATGTTTTGATAGAAGAATTAAATAACAATTATTCTGATTTTATTGTTGATAGAAAAGGATATTGGACTGTTATAACCGCAAAAAAGAAAAAGTAATAATATACTAAATAATATTTTACTATAGTTTACGTTATGATATAATTCTACTGTTGAGAGATTAGGTAACAGATTTGATAATCAAAGAAGATTTAGAGATAAAAAATTATACTACATACAAAATCGGGGGTAAGGTCAAAAAGGTTTATTTCCCTGAAACACAAGCTGAGTTTACCGAATTATTAAGGACTCTAAAAAATTATATTGTTCTTGGAAGTTGCTCTAATGTGATTATTTCTTCAAACGGATACAGCGGAAATATTATTTTGACAACAAAACTTAATCAATTTGAAATCAGAGGAACAAAGGTTTTTGCATCCTGCGGGGTAAAAGGTCCTTTAATTGCACAAAAAACATGTGATGCGGGGTTGAGCGGATTTGAATTTATGATAGGTTTCCCAGGCTCAATCGGTGGGGATGTTTCTATGAATGCAGGAGCACATGGACAAACTATTTCTGATAATCTTATATCCTGTTGTGTTTTTAATAAAAAAACAAAAGAAATTGAATACAAAACGCATCAGGAAATGAATTTTTCTTACAGGAATTCGCTTTTGCATTCAGGAGAATATATCCTTTTGTATGCGGAGTTTGATTTAAAAAAAGCGCCTGTTGAAGAAATTAAGAATTTAATAGCAAGAAATCTTGAATTCAGGAAAAATGTTCAGCCGTCTCTTGCTTGTCCTAATGCGGGAAGCGTTTTTAAGAATCCGCAAAACGATTCAGCAGGAAGACTTCTGGATAAAGCAGGAGTAAAAACTTTTGAAAATGCAAATGTAAAAGTTTGGGAGAATCACGCAAACTTCATTGTGAATAAAGGTGATGCAAGTTCAGAAGATGTACTTGAATTAATGGTAAGGATGTTTAATGCCGTAAAAGAACAGTATACAATAGAGCTTGAGCCGGAAGTTATTTTTATCGGAGACAAAACTAAAAAAGAGGAAGAATTATGCAATATATTGTACAAAAAGAAGCAAAGATAGCCGTGTTGTGCGGAGGTATGTCATCTGAACGTGAAGTATCGCTTCGCTCAGGAAAAAATGTGCACGCAGCACTTCAAAGGCTGGGGTATAAAAATGCTCAGATAGTAGATGTAACACCGGATATTATGGATGATTTGAAAGGATTTGATTACGCATATAATACTCTTCATGGCAAATATGGTGAAGACGGATGTATTCAGGGAATTTTGGAAATTCTTAAAATTCCTTATACCGGCTGCGGTGTGATGGCAAGTGCAATTTGTATGAATAAAGAATACACAAAAAGAATTCTGTCTACAGTAAAAGAGATTCCGCTAATCAAATCTGTTTTTGTAAAAAAAGGTGAGGATGTCAAAAAGGCAGTTGAGGGTTTAAAATATCCGCTGATAACTAAACCTGTTTCAGAAGGTTCGAGCTTTGGAATGACTAAGGTTAATAAGCCGGAAGAGCTTGAACAAGCATATAATGAAGCAGTTAAATTTAATGATGATGTACTTATAGAAGAATTTATAGACGGATTTTTTGTAACGGTAGGCGTTTTGCATGATGAAAACGGAAAAGCCTTTGCAACAGAGATTCTTGAAATCAGAACAAAAACCGAATGGTATGATTTTGATGCAAAATATACAAAAGGATTATCTGAATTTGTTGTGCCGGCGACAGGTTTATCAAAAGCAGCAACAGAAAAAGTTAAGTCAATTGCCGTAAAGGCTCATGAAACAGCCGGTTGTTCCGGAGTTTCAAGAGTCGATTTTATGATAAAAGATGATGAACCGTATTTTTTGGAGATTAATACAAATCCGGGGATGACTGATACCAGCGATTTGCCGGCTCAGGCAAAAGTTATGGGTATAGATTATGATACACTTGTATTAATGATACTAAACAGCGTAGGACTAAATAAATAATGTCAGATGAAGAAGAACAACTGCAGAATTCTGCAAGATATAAACAAAACAGAAGATTAAAACAGGCAAGAATGCAGAGACAAGTGAGGAAATCTCAGCGGCGTCTTAATAAACTTCGTGCATGGTGGAAGTTATTTATTCTTTTTTTCATTACTGCACTATGTTTTTATATTCTGAAAATGCCCCAGTGGAGACTTCACAAAAATGCATTCGACAGGCTTGACAGTCCGGCTCTGGAAATTGTAAATAATAAGATTGTTCCGGCGCAGAAAGTTCTTTCTGCCTTGAGGAGAAATCAGGTAGATACAAGACCAATCTTTTTGGTAAAAACTGATAATATCAAAGAAAGCATAATGAAGCTTGAACCGGTTCAGAATGTTTATATAAGAAGGTTCTGGTTTCCGGCAAGGCTCAAAATAATCATTGTTGAAAGGACTCCGATTCTTACAATTGCACCTGATATTGATGTTGAACCTATTGCATTCTTTTCTTCGGACGGAAAGCTTATAGGAAGAGACTATATGCCTTTGGCTCCTGAGTATAAAACCGTTCGTGTTATTACGTACGGAAGAGGAGATGATTACAGAAACTGGAATAAAACAAAAGTTAATAATTTCAGAAAATTGGCGGCATATATAGAAGCTGATTCCGGTGAAAGTGTAGAATATATTGATTATAGAAATCCGCAGGATGTATATGTTAAAATCCCGACAGTTAATATCAGACTCGGGAATTTCAATGCAGGAACATTTGATAAAATACATAGAATACCGTCACTCCTTCCGCAAGTGAAGATGCTTAATAAAAAAGTTAAGTATATTGACCTGAGGTGGGATACAAACTATATAAAACTGGATGAATAATGCCAAAAAGTGCCTATATTCATATTCCTTTTTGCAAAAGCAAATGCAAATATTGTTCGTTTGTATCTTTTAACAAACCGGATTTGATAACCGGGTATATGTATTCTCTGATGAAAGAAATCTCTGAAAATTATAAAGGAGAATTGCTGAATACATTGTATTTTGGAGGTGGAACGCCTTCGCTCATACCTGCTGATTTATTAAAAAAGGTTATCAAAAAATTTAATGTTAGTGAAAATACAGAAATTACTCTGGAATTAAATCCGGATGATTCAAATGCGGAATACCTCTCAGAATTAAAAAATATCGGCATAAACAGGCTTAGCATAGGTTCTCAGACCTTTAATGACAATATTTTAAATTTAATCGGCAGACGTCATAATTCGGAACAAATTATTAAAGCTGTTAATGAAGCAAAATCTGCGGGGTTTACAAATATAAGCCTTGATTTAATATACGGACTTCCGTCACAAACAACGGCATTATTGAAGACAGATTTGGAAAAAATTACCTCTTTGAATATTCAGCACATTTCAACTTATGGGCTAAAAATAGAGGAACAATCCGCATTTGGTATGAATCCTCCGGAAAATTTGCCGGATGATGATATTCAAGCAGATATGTATGAAATAATTAACAAAACATTGGAAAATGAAGGCTTTTCAAGATATGAGATAAGTAATTTTTCAAAACCCGATTATGAATCAAAACATAATCTCAATTATTGGAATAATGATGAATATTATGGGTTTGGAGTTGCTGCACATGGTTATGTTGACGGAATAAGGTATTATAATACTTCTTCTCTTGAAAAATATATACAAAATCCCTCAAATCATGAATACGGGAAATTTTTAACCGATAAGGAAAAGCTTGAAGAAGAAATATTTTTGGGTTTCAGAAAAACTTCCGGTATAAATATTGATTATATAAACAATAAATTTAATATAGATTTTGAAAAAAAATATGCAAAAATATTATCAAAATATAAAGACTTTTTAATAAAAACAAAAAATAGTTATTCTCTTAATCTTCGCGGTGTATTAATAAGCAACTTGATTCTTGCCGAATTCATTGATTAAATTTGTGTAATATTTCTTAATGTTTGCTCGTAAAAAAAGCAATTTTTTCTTCTTAATATACTTTACATATAAAGAAGAGCTTTTATGCAAAGTAAGTATTACAAAGTTTTAAAAATTGAAGTCCGATAAAAGCAAGGAGAAACGATATGAATGAAGTTTTGGCTTTAAAAAATAAACAATTGAACTCAGAAGACAATCTTAAAAAAATTCAGAAAATGAAATTCCACATTATTTCAAATTTCGGATATATTTGCAAGCGTGATTATCTGCAGAATTTTACACTTGATAACACAAAGTGACTTATTTTACGACTTCAAGAAATTCATAATCGTTTAAGTAGGGCATGTGTTCTTTTGTAATCAATTCTCCCGGTAAAAGTATTGATATACCCGGAGGGCACTCAGCAACAACTTCAGCTGAAATTCTGCCAACTGCATCTTTCTTTAATATCGTTTCTTTTTCTGCATAAAAAGCTTCTCTAAGGCTCATTTTTATTTGTGGTTCAAGCATTGGCATATGCTTTCTTTTTTCAAGATAATAAATGTCCTGATATTCTTTTGAGGCTATTTTTTCAAGGCAGTCTGCCAAATATACAAAATCAGAGCGTTTGTTCCCGATATTACACAGAATTAAAACGCCAATATCCGATGCGGATTCTACTTCTATGTTAAAATCAATTTCTAAGATTGATTCCAAGCGTTTCCCTGAGAGACCGTCAATTTTAATAAAGACCTTTGTAACATCGGTTTTGTATCCAAAATCACCTTTAAGTTGATGGAGATGTGGTATATTATCAAGTCTTGTTCTTAAATATTTTGCATTATTAACTGCTCTTGACAGAAGTTTTTTGCCGTTTTCCGACTGCAAGTTTGCTCTGGCTGCGTCTAAGCTTCCGAGCAGCAATAAAGACGGGCTTGTTGTGTGTAAAAGTTTTAATGCTTTTTCTACGCTCTTTTCATCAAGAGTAGAATCTTGTGAAATGTGCAGCATTGAGGTTTGGCTCATACTTCCGCCTGTTTTGTGCAGAGAATGAACAACCGCATCTGCTCCGAGTTTAAGCGCAGTTTCCGGAAGATGTTTATTAAAATTCCACAGGCACCCGTGAGCTTCATCAACAATCAAGGGCACATTGTATTTTTTACAAACATTACTGATTGATTTTATATCTGATACAACACCTTCATAAGTAGGGTTTGTAACCCAAACCATTGAAATTGTTTTATCTTTTTTTAAAAGTTCTTCAATCTGTTCAGCTTCAATATTTCCCCAGATTGACCAATCGTCGATTCTTTTGGGACAGACCCAAACAGGCTCTGCACCGGAAATAATAAGTCCGGTTAAAATAGAGCGGTGACAATTTCGGTTTACGATAACTTTTTGTCCTTTTTTTGTCAGCGCCATTGCAATCGCCAAATTTCCTGCTGTAGAACCGTTAAGAAGGAAGAATGTTTTCTTTGCTCCAAAAGCCTGAGCAGCAAGCTCCTGTGCTTCTTTAATCGGACCGGTTGCAGGGTGCAGTGTCCCGAGATTGTCAAATTCGTCTGTTGTATCAAGATTTAATGCTTTCTCTCCGATTAAGTGTTTAAAATCTTTAAAAACAGCTTTCCCTTTTGTATGTCCGGGGATGTGAAATTGATATGTCGGGTGCTCATAAGCAGTTTGCAAAGCTTCTACTATAGGCGCTTTTATTTTGGTTGATTCATTTATTTGGTTTTCGATTTTTTCAGTCAATTCTTTTCTTCCGTTTGTATACAAATCCTGATAGTATAATACCCGAAAAAAATTTTTTTTGCCACAAATTTAGCTGAAAACTTTAACTAAAATATTTATTACTTGGGAAAGAAGTTATTCTCTTTATATTTAGTTTCTTTTTTAAATATACAAACTGTTATATCTGTTGTAAAATATCAGATATGGCAGTTTATTTTTTTTACGGGGATGAAGATTTTAATATAGATACAGAAATTGAGCGTATGCGCTCAAAACTCAATCCTGACTTTATTTCTATGAGTTATCAGGTTTTGGACAATCCGAATTATCAAACACTCATCCAAGCTCTCAGAACCCCTCCGATGATGTTTGGAGATATGCTTATTGTTATTAATGCAGAAAAGTATTTTGCAGGAAATAAAAATTATTTTGATGATAAAGAGCTTGATGACATTGAAGATGCTCTTAGCACAAATCCTGACGGACTTAATATAGTTTTTTCAGTAAAACTTCCGAGAAACGAAGGTAAAAAACTTGATTCAAGACGAAAATTGTATAAAATTTTATCTAAAACAAACTCAAAAGAGTTTCCGACATTTAAGACTTATAAAACAGCCGAAATAGCAGGCTGGATTAAAGCAAGAGGTAAAACTAAGGATATAAGCTTTAAAGATGATGCAATTGAGCTTTTTATAGAACATATCGGAAACAATTTGCGTGAGTTTGACGGTGAGATGGATAAGCTGAAATTGATGGCTTATCCGGAAAAAATAATTACAAAACAAATGGTTGAAGAAATTTGTATTTCTAATCAGGATTTGTTTAATTTTACAGAACTTATTATGCGCGGTGAAAAAGACAGGGCGCTTTTGGAATTTAAAAAACTTCTTGACAAAAAGCATCCGCTGGAACTTTTGTCTGCGATTCAGACGATGCTGAGAAAATGGATTGTTTTAAAAACCAAAAGTTCTTCTTCTCCTGCGGAGCTTTCAAGATTGACAGGAATGCACGAGTTTGTCGTAAAGCAGACAATTCAAAAATTAAGAAATACGGCTTTATCGGATTTAGTAAAGTTAAAGTCGAATTTGTTTGATGTGGAATATAAAATAAAATCTGCAGAATCTGTTGATATGATTTCGGAGGTTGAGTGTGCGATTATCAGATAAATATCCCTTTTTAACAAATTATTTTACCGAAGCACTCTCTAATCAAAACAGAGCTTTGCCTCAAAGTTTACTCTTTTATGGTAACGATTTGGAAGCTCAATATATTTTAGCTAAAGAAATTGCACGGATGCTAAATTGTAAAGAAGACAAGTCCGACAATTGTGAATGTCTGAATTGTAAATGGATTAATGAAAATACACACCCTGCAGTCATGACAATATCTCGTATTGATAATAAGCCTGATGATGACGATACAACAACTGTTATTTCTACAAAACAATCTCAAATGATTAAGGAAATTCTTGTTTCGGCATCGGAATTTCATAGGGTGTTTATATTTTGTGATAAAGATGATGAAGGAAATATTCTTGGATTAAATCCTCTTAATTTTCAGGATAAAACAGCTAATTCACTTTTGAAAATAATTGAAGAACCGCAACCGGGGGTTACATTTATATTTTTAACCAGATATATAGATGATGTTTTGTCTACAATTGTTTCACGCTCGCAGTGTTTCTTTGTACCTTCCGGAAACAATAATGAAACTTATGATTATTCTCTTATAGACGGAATTTTTACGGATTATCTGACTTTTGAAAGGAAAAATGTTTTTGAGATTTCGCAGAAATTGCAAAATATTGAAGCACCTGTAACAGATATTTTATCTTCCATACAAAATTATATTTTGCAGCTTTTGAAACAAAATCCTAAGAGAACAGATTTAATTAAGCATATAGAAATATTAGAAGAGGCTAAACATCAGGCAGATTTAGGGATAAAACCCATAAATATATTTGATGATATGTGTTTAAAGTTGATAAAATAGATTTACGCCTCTTCTTTTGGTGCAAGAGTTCCTAAAATATAAGCATTAACAAAAATGCTGTAAATATTTAGTATAAAAGTTATTCCGCAGTATATTAATGCAATACTGTTTTGCAAAAAATCTTTCCCTATTGAATGAGATGATGTGATTCCAAATGCGGAGGCAATAATTATATTTATGTAATATAAAATTGCTGCAAATAAAAGAAATTGAATAACTTTAAATAAATATCTAAATGGGTATGTTCCCATAATATGAATAGCTTTTGGCAAATTCCATACAGCGAAAACAGAATTTCTGTTCGCATAATTCCACATAAGTGCAGGTACGAACAGTCCGATGAAACAATATAACCCGATATAAGTCATTATTATTTGGGTATTGTCAAACATTAACAGTTTAAATGATTCTCCTGATGTGAAAAAAGTGAAAATGACAAACAGGATTAGAGGGTATAAAAGCATTAGAGATGCAACTATTGATGCAATCCCGCGCCATACAAATTTTGCAGTTCCCAGTTCCGGAAGCTCAATTGTTTCAATTTCCTTTATTGAATGTTTAGCATATATATTTGATGCAGTAATATCAGTTTCACGATTTATAATTCTCTCTGTCAGTTCCCAAAAATATCCCTGCAGCATAAGAGTTGGCATTAATAAAGAAATTACTGCCAATAAATATGATATTTGTGATATTAAAGTATCATTAATTGTGTTTGAACATATAAGTAAAACAAATGTAAGAATTAAGAAAAATAGTATTCTGAAAATTAAATAAAATACATGTTCCCTGAAATTTTCAGTTTTAAACATCCAATAAAGGGGTTTTATCATACTTCCTCTTTCTCAGTTATCTTGCAAGCGAAATACTTGTAACACCTACATTTCTTGCGCTGTCCATAAGTTTTACTACAGCACCGTGTTCAGCATTATCATCAACCTGAATTAACATTCCGTCCGGAAAGTCTTTTGCTTTTTCAGAAACAATTTTTTCAATATCCGTTACTGCAACTTCCGCTCCGTCAAAGAAATATTTGTTGTCGTCAGTGACGGTAAAGTTCATAATCTTAGGATCTTTGGCGATTTCTTCTTTATTAACTACCTCCGGAACGGCGAGATTTAAACCCTGCTGGTCAAGCATAGGTGCTATAACCATCATTATGATTAAAAGTACCAAAAATATATCGGTTAAAGGTGTTATGTTAATTTCGTTAAAACTGTCTCGCATTTATTCACTCCAATTGTCATATTGATTGTCGCCGGGGAGAGTCGTAGAAGCCCCATTTAGTGTATTAGAATTCTGAGCTTGCTCTGCGGCTTGTTCCAGTTCTTTTTGTTCTTTTTTGTTTAAAGGTTCACCTGCAACAATCAGTTTTTTGTAGTTCGCATCTTGTGCGGCATCCATTATTTCCAATATTATAGAACTCTTTGTTTTTTCATCAGCCTTAACAACTACTT
Organism: uncultured bacterium; assembly: GCA_902788575.1. GTDB lineage: Bacteria > Cyanobacteriota > Vampirovibrionia > Gastranaerophilales > Gastranaerophilaceae > CAG-196. The sequence goes on from CADAKY010000008.1 coordinate 33,959, forward strand.
CAGGATTTTCCGAGTTTCCTTTCAGACGTTCCAAATCTTTTGACAACATAGGGATAGATGTTTTTGTTCCATCTACATATATAGTCCCGTCTTTTGCAACCGAAACCGTAACTTTACCTTGTTCAATTGCGGTACCGCTATTAACTTCCGGAACGGTAATTGAATTATCAATTGACTGAAAGCTTGGTGCAATAACCATCATTATGATTAAGAGCACGAGAAAAATATCCGTCAATGGTGTTATGTTGATTTCTGTAAATAAAGCTTTTTTACCTTTTTTTATACTCATTTTTAACCTTTATTTTTTATAAAGCTACTGTTGAAGATGCTGAGCTTACTTTAACTTCTTCTTCTGAATCAACAAAGCTCAAGAATAATAACTTGATTAATTGGAAATCGTCTTCAAATCTCTTAACCGTAGATTGGAATCCGTTGTAGCAAACAACTGCGACAATTGCGACACCAAGACCGAAGGCAGTTGCGATAAGTGCAGAACCGATACCGAATGCTACCGCTGCGGATTGGTTTCCTTGTGCAGCAAGGTCTTGGAATGTAAACAAAATTCTTACAACCGTACCGAATAAACCTAAGAATGGTGCAACACCGCCGATGGTACCGAGAATTGTCAATCTGTGTTCAAGTTTTCTTGTAGCAAGTGCTGCTGCGATATCAAAAGAACGTGAGAACCCTTTTTTCTGCTCTGAAAGAATTCTTACCGCTTCTTCAGTTACCTCTCCGATTATACCTCCGCACTGAATAGCAAGATTTTGAGCCCCGTTAAGGTTGTTTCTTGATAATTCTTTTTGTAATCTCGGAATAAACTCAATTACATTACGTTTGTTAGCGTTATAGTACGTAGCTCTATCGATTGCAACCATGATTGTAAGTATTGAACACAATACAATCGGTAAAAGTACCCACCAGTCCTGTTTCATTGTTTCTAAAAGTAGTTCCATAATTTATACCTCATTTCTTTTTATTTTATTTAGATACTGTATGTCTTTGCATACCAAAATCGAATCCTAATTCAACACTTGGTCTTTTGTATGATTCCGGAAGCGGTGAAAATTTAGTCTTGTTTGCCGCTTCTATAAGTGAATTGTTGAAACCCTCACTTGGAGACGGTGCTGCAAGTTTGCATGATTCAAGTTCACCTTTTTTGTTTATTTTTACAACAAGTGTTGCAAAATTCTCAAATTGATCCGTTGGCGGATACCAATTATTTTTGATTTTTTTGCGAGTCAGCGCTATATAATCTTCCATATCTTCTTTTGCGGTTTGTTTTACTGAAATCTCCTGATTTTCAGTTTCTGAGTAACACGGAGCAGTATTGTATACAACGCCGGTAAGAATTATCGTCAAAGCTATCAAATAAATTTTAAAATTTTTCATAAATTCACTTACTCCTTTTATTTTAATATCTCGCCGCATTGAAAACGTTGTAGTCAAATGTAAACTGAATATCTATACTTTGACCTTTGAAGTCCCCCGGCAGCGGTCTGAATGGTGCTGTTAATTCTACAGCCTTCAATGCTGCCTGATCGGCTGACGGAAGTCCTGAAGATTTATTTACTCTGCAAGATAATAATCTTCCGTCTTTTGCTATTTTGAATAATAAAACTACACGTTTTGATTCATTTCCTTTTGGAGGATCCCAATTCATTTTAATTCTGCGCTGCAACTCTCTCATATAAGGACCGAAATCCGGTTCTCTGAGTGCATCAATTCCCGGTGCTCCGCCTCCGCCTCCTGGGTTGCCTGCAGAACCATTACCTCCGGGGCTTCTGCCAAGAGAACCTTTACCTCCTCCTGATGAAGGTGATAATGTAGGTCTTGGAGCGTAGCCTCCGCTTTTACCGCTTCCGCTGCTTGCACCGGTTCCTCCTTTGCCAGTTCCTGTCGGAGCGGATGTTCCGCCTACAGGACCTGTAGCAAGAGTTTTTCCTGCAGGAGCATTTGCCGGTCTCGGAACCGTAAATGGTGATGACGGCTTTGCTGTAGGCGCAGGCGCAGATATTGGTTTATTACTTGGTCTTGCGCTTGGCGGTGCCGGTTTTGCCGCAGAAGGTTTCTTTACATTCGAAGACTGCTGTTGTACCTTTGAAGGTGCTTTTGTCTGTTGAGCCTGTGTCTTCTGTTGAGTTTTCTTTTGAGCAGCTTGCTGTTGCTGCTTTTTGATGATTTTATTTGCACTGCTTGCCGCAGCTGATGGTTTAGATGCTTTTTTGGGTGCGGGTGACGGCATTGAAACAGGACGTTTTGGGTCGTTAATCCCGCCGCTTCTTGAATTTATATCAGCTCTGTTTTTTGTATTCTTGTTCCTTGGCATTGCCTCTTTATCAACAAGAACAAATTCTATATCCTTTTTTAGCTGTGCATTCGGTTTTTTGAACAAGCTTAAATTAATCCCCAGCAAAGCTAATGCTGTAATTATTAACCAAATAAGAAAAACCACTGCCGGATGAAGCGCCGTTGAAATAGCAAACGACTTTTGAATCGGAATGACCTCCGGTTTTGATGTAACAAGCGATGGCATTTTATAGTCCATGCCCAAATTCTTTTCTTCATCCTCTTCGTATGTAATAAAATTTTTATTGCTTATAAAAGTCACTTTAATATTCTCACTATCTATCAATCATAGAATAATTAATTTTATGATTAATTAAATTGTCCTGCTTGCTAATTTTCGTAACTATAATTAGAAGCAGAAGTTGTTATCGGCTGTGTCAAAAGAAGTTCTACACCGGCATTAACAGGGATTTCTACATCATTTCCTTTTGTCCATCCTGCTTTTGCCAAACCGCCGCCGGCACCTACTGCAGTACCTAATGCAACACCTCTTCCAAGTTTGTCACCGCTTGCAAGCGCACCGAATACTAAGCCTGAAAGCGCGCCAACAGCACTACCTGCAGCCAGATCTTTAGCGTATTCTTTTGTTACATCCGCTTTTGTTCCGCCTACAAGTAAGCCGGTTCCGTCATCTGTCTTTATTACTGCAGAAATCGGTATTTGTGTTCCGACAGGTGTAATAATCTGAGTGAATCTTACACAAATTTTTCCGTTAATACCGCCTCTCTTGGCTTTGGAACATTCTATTATTGAACCGTTTACAACGCTTCCTGCCGGAGCGATTAATTTATTATTATAATAAAAATCTTTATTTAAATGCATTGTTACTACATCACCGGTTTTTGCAGTTTCAGATGTAATTGCGTTAGATAAAACTGCCCCGAATGATGCGCCAGCAGGCACAGTTATAACACTGCCTTTTAATGGTTGAGACGGGTTATAATTCATCGGCTGATTATAATTTGTATTTTGAACAGGCTGGGTAGCTGCCTCACTGTATGAGAAATTTGTCCCTGCTATAGCTGTATTTAGTGACATTAATGATGCTAACATTACTGCTGCAATATATTTTTTTGTATTCATAAGTTCTCTCCTCCTATAAAATCCCTATAATAATATTTTATAATCAATGAGCTATTTGTCAATTTTTTACCTTTCATACATATATCTTAACGATAAATGTATTTAAATTGTTCAATAAGGGTAATTCGACATTATACATCAGATTATTGCAGAGTATTAATTTATGACGGTATGTGTCATGTGAATAGGCTCTGTTAAAACTATAATCAAATTTGCTCCGGATGAAACGGTTACATGCTCACCCATTCTTCTTTCTGCGCCGGGAGCGTATCTATTAACGCTGTATGCTCTGAACATTACCCAGCGTTGATAATGCGGAACTTTGATATATTTTGCGGGCTCGGTTAATTCTCCGCCTATAATATTATTGTTTGCAGTATAAATAAAAGATTTTATCGGAACTACATAACCGTCCGGAAGATACATTTTATTAACAAACACCCTCATTGCGGCATTTGTACCTTTAATCGGTTCATTTTTTTTATCAATATATCCGGAAAGCTTTGTTCCTTCAGGTATTACATTTTTGTTGTACAGATATATGTCGGAGGTTGTTTTAAAATAAACTTCGTCTCCTTCTTCCATATATGCTGTGGAAAATTCTTGTAAAGAAATTACCGGAATATGTGTTCCTGTCGGAATATCAAATTCATCATAGTCACGCAGGTTTACTTCTGCCGCGATTGCAGAAGTCATAAACAGTATTGAAATAAGAACAAAAAATTTCCTCATATACTATTATTATAATGTATATGAGGAAATTGTAAACATTTATCAATTATTTGCATAATGTAATCTGATCAATCAGAATTGCATACACAGCTTCGCCTTTTTTAGCTTTGTAGTGGCATCCCGGAGTAATTAATCCCAAAGCAAGCCCTATACCGCATCCTGTAGGAATACCGGCGGCAAGACCTACACCAATTTTAGCCGGATTCGGAATGAATGCAAAGCCGACACCTGCACCTGCTCCTATGATACCCAAAGAAATGGTTGATAAAAAGACTTTTCCGAATGTAGTCCAAGGACCTTCTTTAAGTTTGTAGTCTTTTGTAAACGGCATTGCTTTGATTTCAATACAAGTGTTATCCGGGAAAATTATTTGTCTGAATATCAAACTTACTCTTGCATTTTTATTAAACCATTTCGGTTTTTCTATCCTTGTAACTTCCGCAACAATTTTTGTTCCGCAGGGGAATAACAACGTACCTTCTCTTGTGTACAGAGCTTCAGGAACAACAAAATTAATCATTTGTCCTGCTTGTCCTTTTTTTGAAAAGAATTTTTCATCAAAAACAAATTGCAAAACGTTTCCTTGTTCGATAACTTTACTCGTTGTGGTAATTGTTACCATATCACATGGTGCTTTTTTATGAATATCCAAATGCTCTATTTTTGTGCAGTCTGCTGCCAAAACAGGTATGGTATTCAATGCAGCTATTGAAATAATACAAATTAATGATAAAAGTTTTTTTAACATACAATTTTCCTTTATTATTATAATTAGTATTTACATGCTTAGTATAACTCATTATTTTAATTTATCAATCTTGTTTGTATTATAATATGATTGTATGCCGAATATAAAGAGGGGATTTTTATGGATATTACTAAAGAAAAACTTTTGGAAATGTATGATAAACCGCTTGATGAGTTGATAGAAATTTCATCAAAAATTACAAAAGAAAATTTTGATAACAGAGTAGAAGCTTGCAGTATCATAAGCGCGAAAACGGGAGAATGCTCAGAAAACTGTAAATATTGCGCACAAAGCAAGCACAATCATGCCGAAATTGAATGTCATCCTCTAATGGATGTTGAAACTGTCAAAAAAGCAGCATTGAGTGCTAAAGAAAACGGTGCTACAAGATTTTGCATAGTAACTTCCGGCAGAGTACCGACAGGTAAAGATTTTGAAAATATTTTGAAAATGATACGTGAAGTGGCTTCAATTGACGGTCTTCATTGCTGTGCGTCTTTGGGACTTTTATCAGAAGAGCAAATTAAACAAATTAAAGAAGCAGGTGTTGAAAGATATAATCACAATATTAACACTTCCGAAAATTATCATTCAAAAATATGTACTACTCACAATTTTTCCGACAGAGTTCGCACTGTAAAAACTATTCAAAAATACGGTATAGAAGCTTGCTGCGGGGTGATTATAGGTATGGGTGAAACTCGTGAAGACAGAGTTGATATGGCACTTTCACTCAGAGAACTTAATCCGACAACTGTTCCGATGAATTTTTTAAATCCGATTAAGGGAACTCCATTGGAAGGTTATGAGGATAAAATTGATGAAGAAGAAATTTTAAAAACAATTTGTATCTTCAGAATGGCACTTCCTAAAGCTATGCTCAGATATGCAGGCGGAAGAACGACAAGACTTAGTGAATACAATCAAGCACTTGGTATCAAAGCCGGTATTAACTCTTTGCTTGTCGGGAATTACTTAACAACAGCGGGTTCTAAGGCTGAAGAAGATAAACAAATGCTTAAAGAACTTGATATGGTGCTTGCCTAGGTATTGACAATAATTATCCTTTATGCAGATAATATTCCCAAAGGAAAAACAAATGTATAATTTTACTAACAACTTAACTTGCTGCTGCTGTAAGATTCGATGTCGGAACTTACTTTAATTTGGTATGCAGTTATTATAATAATGTTAAAATAAGTTCCTTTTACTAAGGAGCTTATTTTTTTTTGGAGATTTTTATGTTAGTAAATAATATTTCAGGAGTGCTTGACGGGGCGCTTACAACAACTTTAAGAACTTTAGACAAAAATCCTATGGCAAATGCGGTCGGAATAGACCTCGTAGCTATGGTTGCGCCGAGAACTTATGTAGATACAAAAGAGAGAAATAAATATGCGGGTGCGGAAACTTTTTTCAGGGAATTTACCGGAACTTTAACTGTTTGCTTAAGCGCAAGCTGGTTTGCAAAAGGGATTTCTGTAATCGCAAATAAATTTATTGATAAGAAACATAAAATCAACACTTCTTCTTGGTTTTCGGATGAAAGCGTGAAATTTTTACAAGAAGGATATAAAAATTCAAATTCAATAAAGGAATATGTTTCAAATGTTATTAATACTCTTCCTGTAATATCAGGAAACATTGAAATCATAGATGAAAAAAGGTGGTTAAATTTTGATTGGGATAACCCTAAGTATAAAAATTTTCATAAAAAAATAAACAATAAAAACAGTCTAATTAATGTAATAACAGAAATTATAGAAGATGAAACTTTGACTTCTTCTGATAAACAAAAACTTGTAAAAATTCTTGATTTAAGGGTAACAAATCTCACTCAATCCGATTCTGCTTTAGTAAAAATTGCTGATAAGCAATATTCAGGCTCTTTATCAAATCTGCTCAGAGATACAATTGATATGGGGCGAGATGTGTTTTTAAAATCAAAACCTGAACAAGAAGTTCTTATTAAAAAAATTCTGAGAATTAACAGAATTAAAAGTATCGGAGCTCTTGCGGCGGCTTCTGCGCTCGGTCTTGCGAATCAATATATAAACAGAAAAATTACCGAAAAAAGAACGGGAACAAAAGGTTTTGTAGGTGATATTGACTATAAAGAAAAAGTTGCAAAAAAAGAGTCCTCAAAAGAAAAATCAAAATTATTTACACTTGAAAAAATTGCCGCAAGTCTTGGAATGGCAGTTATGGCAATAGCTGTAATGAAAGTAAAATCACTTAAAGATTTTATAAAGAAACTTGAATTCACAGGCCCTGTTAATAGCGGAAACGTTATAAAAACAGTTTACGCATCGACTCTTATCGGCAGATTCTTAGCTTCTGACAATCAAGACGAACTTAGAGAAACTGTAATAAGAGATTATTTAGGTTTCTTAAATTGGTTGGTTCTCGGTGGTTTTGCAGCGAAAGGGGCGGCAAATATTTTAGATCCGAAAAGAGAAAATTTATTTAACGGCAATATAAAAGGTAAAGGCATAAAGAATTGGCTTGATAATATTTCATTAAAATCCCAAAATGAAATTGCAGTAAGAGGAAAAGAATTTGCGCGTAAAAACATGTGGAAAATAAATGCCGCACAAATAGCCGGACTCGCCTATTCAACGATTGCGCTCGGAATTTTATTACCTAAATTGAATATTTGGATGACAAAAAGAAAACACAAAAACGATAAATAAAAAGCCGTACCACTGTCTATCGAAATATACCAAAATTGATTTTGCCTTCGGAATCTACTTCTTAAAGCTATGACACCCGCAAGGGTTACCTTAGTGCTGCTATGTTTCCATCCTGACACGGTTCGATATCTTGCGCCATCATATTTTAAGCCATCAACAACTCCGTTGACATAGGCAATTTTGCTATACTCCTCACAACAGGCTCTGCACCTCGCATAAGCGTTCGAGTCGAGAGAACCGCCAATTCCCCGTGGAGTACGGCAATAGAATATTAACACAAAAAAATATTTCGCACAATAAAAAAGAAGCTCCTAAAAGGAACTTCTTTTTTCATAAATTTAATGTAACCGTTATTTTTGACCGTAACGTTTTTTGAATCTTTCAACACGTCCTTCTGAGTCAAGAATTTTTTGTTGTCCTGTGTAGAACGGGTGGCAGTGAGAACAAATTTCAACTGTGATATCGTCTACAACTGAACCTGTTTCAATTTCGTTACCGCATACACATTTGATAACAGTCTTTTTATAATCAGGATGTAAACCGTCTTTCATTTTTACCTTCTTTCTTTTATCAAGATTCCAAACTTGAAAATATTTCGACCTTTTTCATTCTAATCTGCTAAAAAAATATTTTCAACATGTTTTTCTTGATAAAGAATTAAGAATCAAATCTGATTTCGTTCACATCTTCATTCCGAATTTCGGATTCTGTTTCATAGTATTCCTGAGAAAGTTGCGTATCGGTAATTTTAACATCAACCAGTTTTTTCAGAACATTAATATAATCAAGGCATTTTTTACCTTTGATACCTATTGTTTCCATTTGAATTTCGCCATTTGGCAGGAGTTTTATTTTTAATTTTTTATCTGACATATTTATAATCCTTTATTGCTCGATATTTACTGTTAAAACAATTGTATTATCGTCTTCAACGACTTCTTCTTCAATTGACATATTGTTATCTTTAAGTTTTTCAACTATATGCAGATAAGCATCCTCCTGCACATTCATTGCATATTCGGAATTCAAATCATCGAGTTTTGATGAAGCATTTTCGTTTTCTTTGCAGGATATTCTGACTTTGTACGGTTCATCGGATGAATTTCTTTTAAAAGTCAGATTGTAGTTATCAACAGAGCCGAAAATTTCATTGCCGTTATTGTTGATATTATTAACTCCGTGTTCTTCAAGAGTTTTTATTAACAGTTCATTATCGACAAAAGGTGTTTCAAAATCTTTTTCAATAAAATGTTCTGTTGTTATTGTGTGAACTTCTTCATTGTTGTTGCAATTTGTGCTTTCTAAAAAGCTAAATTCATTTTCTACACTTTTGTTATGAGCATTTTCTATTGCTGCAGCCGCGGCTGTTGCAACTGCTCCTACTACCCAGGCAAGTGCATATGGTACTGCTATTACTGTACAAGACATATATTCTCCTTTTCTTTTTTAGAAATCTAATGTTCTTCCGCCGCGGCTTGAATTTACGCTATTTTCGTCAGTTTCTTTACCGTATGTTTTAAGATTTGATGTTTTTGTTGCTGAAACCGCTCTAACGTTTGCCCACGCTCTGAGTGCCAGAATTTGTTCTCTTTGTGTCATTGACAAAGGAACCGTTGTTTGAATATTTTTAGCTAAGTCTTCAAACTTAAGAGGTCGGTTTTCAAAGAAAGCATCACAGAGTGCTGATACTACAACTTGTTCGATTTCAGAACCTATAAAACCTTCTGTCATTTTTGCAAGTTCTTCGCACAAATTTGGGACTTGAGTAATTTCGCTTGCAACGGTTTTGTCTTTTAATCTTCTTGCAAGATGCAATTTGAAAATTTCTTTTCTTTCTTCTACGGTAGGTAAATCTACGAAGAAAATTTCATCAAAACGTCCTTTTCTTAACAGTTCAGGCGGTAAATTGCTAATATTATTAGCTGTTGCTATTACAAATACCGGAGCTTCTTTTTCCTGCATCCATGTTAAAAACTGACCGAAGATTCTTGAAGAAACTCCGCTGTCACCGTTTGAACCGAGCCCGCTCAAACCTTTTTCTATTTCATCAATCCAAAGTATTGAAGGTGCAACAGCTTCTGCTGTAGCTAAAGCTCTTCTCATGTTTTCTTCCGAACTTCCTACAAGACCGGAGAAGACTTTACCAAAATCCAGTTTTAAAAGCGGAAGCTGCCAAATTGTACTCATTGCTTTTGCGGTTAAGCTCTTACCGCATCCGGGGACACCTGTTACAAGAACACCTTTCGGAGCCGGAATACAGTATTTTTTAGCCTGTTCCGACCAAGAATTATTACGTTTTAAGAGCCAGCTTTTGAGGTTATCAAGTCCGCCGATATCTTTTATTGTGTAATCTGATTTTATAAATTCCAAGATTCCGGTTTTCTTAATTACCTGAACTTTTTCTTCCAATATTATAGGCAAATCTTTAACACTAATTTTACCGTCATTTACCATAGCGAGTGCGAATGCGCTCTCTGCTTCTTGTAAAGTTAGTCCTAGTGCAGCTTTACAAAGCTTATCCTTCTCTTCGTCCGTAAGACTAACTTCTACGGCTGCATTTTGTGTAATCATGCTGTTAAATTTTGATTTAATTTCATCTAAAGTAGGGAGAGGAAAATCGTAAATTGTAATTTCTTTTTGTAAAGCTTCCGGAATTACAAGCTCTGTAGAAATAAAGAAAATAGTTTTTCTGACTGTTCCGAGCTTTAAATCAGGTACGATGTCTCTTATTTTTCTTATAACGTTATAATCAGGCTGTCTGTTTTTGCATCCGAAATTTACGTGAAAATCATAAAGAATAAAAACGGAGTCTTTATCATATTTTCTTATGTATTCCAGAGCTTTATTCGGACAAGATGTGTCACTTACAGCCTTTCCGGTTCCGTCATTAATAATACCGTTAGTTTGAGTCCAAATGAAAACTTCTCTGGGATATTTTACTTGTGCTTCATCTGTTACAACAGATTTTATATATTTTGTTACTCTATCTTCTTCAAAAGTTGTAATGTAAATCATCGGGAATCGTGCCCTGATGAGATTCGCAAGTTTGTATATGCTCATATAAACTCCTCTTATTCGATTTTAAACAGTGTCAATTATTATTCTATCCTTTTACTCCTCGTGTCAAATCAACTTTTTGAAGTATTTCTTTAAAATTTCCCATTCCGTTTATGAATATTATACCGTTTTTTGAAATGTTTACTTCAATTTTGTTTTTATACTTTTCAAAAATTTCTTTATTGTATCTGTCGGTTAAAAAATGATATCTTTGATTGGAAGAACCGCACCAGGGGCGGGAATAATCCGTAAGTTCTTCAATAAATTCTCCGTCTATAAGCAAGTCAATGTTTTTCAGAAGTTTTGTATTTACTGGATTTTCTTTTAGCTCTTCTATTTTGCCTCCTGTAAAACAAACAACGCTCAATCCGGCATTTTTAATACTTTCGGCTATTTTTCCAAGAGCTTCCGCTTGTTCAAAAGGTTCTCCACCGAGGAAAGTAACACCTTCGATTTTGTCTTTGTATTTTAATATGTCATTTATTAAGTCTTCTGTATCATACAAACTTCCGTCATCGTGCGGCCATGTATGCTTTGCCTGACAACCTTTACAATGCCTTGAACAACCCTGAACCCAGATACAATATCTTATGCCGGGTCCTTCTACTTTTGTTTTTTTTAAAATATTAAATACACGAAGCTTCATAAATCAACCTCGCGTTCATTATTTTTCTTGATTTCATGTTCTTCCGGTTCCGATGTTTCCGACTTTTCAACATTTGGCGACAATTTTTCTTTTAATTTGTCATTCATTTCGGAATCTTCGTATATGTACTTATTGTCGTTCGGAAATTTTATGTTACATTTTTTTGCATATTTATATAACTTTAAGAGTTTTGGATAATCAAGCATTTTATTGCGGAATTGTTTGAATTCGTTTAATATAGCTTCCGGATTATCGCATTCAATGATAAAATTTCTTGTTCCCCATATTTCTTCACACAAAATATAAAAATTGTCGCCTTCACGTTTTAAAGTGAGTCTGCAATATTCATTTTGGGCTTCATTTAAAATAAAATCAGGATATAATTGAGTTTTTGATTCATGGAAATGCGGATTGATATATCTTGCAGCAATAGTTCTTGTGAGATTGAATCTTCGTCTCTGTCCGAACCAATTTTGTCCGTATAAATCATAGGGGTCGTATTCATCAACGTCATAAATTTTCTGAGCGCTGATTTTTAGATAAAAATCCTTTAGTTTATTATATTTTGTGTTGTTTTTAAAGAATCCGTTTATTAACCCCCAGGAAGTCATTAAAGCCTCATAATCATCATTTACATAAAAGAATCGCCCTTGTTTTTTCCCGTTTGTTCTTTCTTTACAGTAAAACATTCCGTTTACAAGTCTCAATTCGACATAAGGGTTTTTTAATTCAAATTTAATTTTGTTGGTTTTTAAATATTTTTGAAGAGACCTAATCGCAGACATTCTTGTAAAATTGCTCTTTACTCCTTGGTAAATAGCAAAGAAAAGAATGAATGCAAAAATAATTATTAAAGTCAAAAATTCAATATCAATATTTAAAAATTGTTCCATCCTACAAATCAACACTCCGTTCTTTTGAGCGTTGAATATTTACAGAACCTTCCATTTTTTTGACACAAATCAGGCTGCGTAATTGATTTTCCATGTGTGGTTTTAACTTTAAAAACTTACATAATTCATCAATGCTTTTAAATCCGTTAATTTCTTCTCTGCGTTTAATAACTTTTTTTGCAAGTACTATACTTATTCCCGGTAATGCTGTTATTTCAACTTCTGTAGCATTATTTATATCCAGTTTTTCATTCGGATTTTCAGAATCTGTTTTAACCGGAGTCTCTTTTTGCACTGGTTTAGCATTGTTTGTTCCGATAATTTCTTCAATATATACCGCTTGAAAAGTATTACACATTTCTAACAATCCATTATAAGAAGTAAGATGGTCAAAGTTTAAGCAAAGCATGTTCCACACTGCAGACATAGTATGAATTTTAGACTCCACAATCTTAAATTTTCGATAAGTTGATGTGGATGTTTTCTCACTGCCTGTAATTGTGTTTCCGTCTGAACCCAATCTCAGAGTACAAAATTTGTTTGATACTCTCAGGTTTTTCCAGATAGAATTATGCGGGGCAAGATACAGCCTTACGGCATCCAGAGCCGCCATTCTTGAAGAATATGTTGTTCCGCGTTTTTGGTTTTGTATATTGAAATTCGGATTACTGTTATTTGTTCTTGTCAGCAAATACACTACTGCCGCTATGCCAACTATAGGTATAAGTATTAACGGATTACCAAACATGAAAAACAACATAAATATTATGCCAATAATAAATGGTGCCTCAAGTCGGTTGTTCATATAAAAAACTCCTAACAGATTGTGTATACTTTTCTGTAATACAGTCCAATACCGGCAATTGTAAGAACTATATCCGGTAAAAATGCTGCAAGTGCAGGAGCAAGAGTTCCGGCTTCGCCAAAAGATATTGATAATGCTCTGACTAAGTAATATGCGAATATTATCAAAATACTAAACAAAAATCCTCTGTTGTAGCGTACTCTTGGCGGTGTGATAGCAAGAGGGACTCCAATCAGAACAAAAACTATAGTCGTAATCGGAAGAGCAATTTTATCAAACAAGCTTATTTGCAGTTCTCTTTTTTTAGGAATATCGGGCATTGTTAAAAATTTGCATAATTGTATAAAATTATGTTCGTTTGCCAGATTTCTGTTCATTTCTTTTGATAAATCCATACCGAATTTTACGACTGAATCTTCAAACAAAGTTGTATCAAGAGCTTTTCCGTTATTAGTAACCGTATAAATTGCACCTTTTTGGAATTTCCATCCGCTTTCGGTTGTAGCGCCTTCTTTTGCTTGTAATATTTGAATAGTACCCTCTTTAGATGCGTCCAAAACCGTTATATCATAGAGTTTACCATCAGTACAATTTTTTACATAGAATAATCGTTTTAATTTCCCGCCATCTTTTACTTCTTTAAAAGTAAAATTTTCTTTTCCTTCCGGAATGTTCTTTTTTGAAAATGCGTACAAGGCTAAATCTGTAGATTGTTTAGTCATAACAGGAACAACCGTTTCATTAACAAGAAAACTCAGGCATGACATAAAAATCGCAAAGATGAATATTGGCTTTGCAATTCTGTTCAAACCTATGCCGCAAGCACGCATAACAGTTATTTCAGAACTCAAGCTAAGGTTGTTCAGTGTCATAACTGTTGCAAGAAGAACTCCCATGGGGATTGTCATAACAAACACAGACGGCAAATGTAAAAGAATAATCAAAAATGCAATTTTAAAAGGAATTCCGTACATAGAAATTTGTTTGATTAATGTTATAAAAGTATCAGATGCAAAAATTATTGATGTAAAAACCAATACACCCATAATAAACATTTCAATAACCTGTTTAAGGATGTATTTATCAACAACTTTTAACTTCTTATAATCACGAAAAATTTTTATAATTAGTTTATTCAAAATCGCCCTTTTCTCCCCAGTCTATTATACACGAAAATAACAAAATGTTATAGTTTTAATGTTCATCGCGGGGAGTTTTGTATTTTAAGATACCTGCAATAGATTGTTATACCCTTCTTCTAATGCTTTTATATTTAAAGGTATTAATTCTTTTTTCTTTTCGCCCAAAACTTTTTCTAATGCGCTTTCTATCGCATCCTTTGAAACAATTCCGCAAACAGATGCCAATACTCCGAGAGCTGCTGAATTCGTGACTTTACTTGTGCCAAGCGAGTTTGCAATATCACCCATTGGCGCAAACACATATTTTATATCATCCCTTGGTTCGGTTTTAGCTACAAGTGTAGAATTTGCGATGATTGTACCGCCTGATTTTACACGATTAACAAACTTGTCGAATGATTGCTGATTCAGAACAAGAGCATAATCGGTATCCTGCTTGTGAACAGAGCTTACTTCGCTATCGGAAACCACAATTTCACAATTAACTGTTCCTCCGCGCATTTCAGCACCATAGCATGGATACCATGTAACATTTTTGCCGTCAAGCATAAACGCGTTTGCTAAAATTGTTCCTGCTAACAAAATTCCCTGTCCGCCAAATCCTGCTAATATAAAATTCTTTTCCATTTCTACCCCTCAAGTCTTTATTGCTTGGTTATACTCACCCTGCCGGCTTATTTAGTTATATCTTTAAACACTCCTAACGGGAAGGTTTCAACCATTTTTGTTCTGACGTGTTCATGCGCTTGCTCCGGTGTCATATGCCAGTTTGTCGGGCAGGTAGATAGAATTTCCACAAATCCAAACCCTGTTCCGTCAAGCTGCACCTGAAATGCTTTTTTTATAGCTTTTTTAGCTTCATTTATATGAGGAATTGAATCCAATGCTACCCTTGCGGAAAAAGCCGTACCGTCACAAAGAGCCAACTGTTCCGCCATTTTTACGGGATATCCGTAGTATTCACGATTTCTTCCTGTCGGAGATGTTGTTGTAATCTGCCCCATCATTGTTGTAGGCCCATGCTGACCGCCCGTCATACCGTAAGTTGTATTGTTTATCATAATTGCGGACACTCTTTCTCCGCGAAAAGCAGTGTGCATAGTTTCTGCCAAACCTATTGACGCAAGATCTCCGTCACCCTGATATGTAAATACAAATTTGTCCGGTCTTACTCTTTTTATTCCGGTTGCTGACGCCAAAGCTCTTCCGTGCGGAGCTTCCACACAATCAATATCCAAAAAATCATAAAGAAAAACTGAACATCCTATTGATGTAGCTGATATTGTCTTTTCTTGCAATCCCATTTCATCAAGAAGTTCGGCAACAAGCCTTATCGCAATTCCGTGGTCGCATCCCGGACAGAATGTGTAGCGCATATTTTCTTTTATTGATTTTGGAATACTAAACACTTGCTGCATAATTTTTCTCCAATATTTTTTCTACAGAAGATACAATTTCTTCTACGCTCAGCCATTCACCGCAGGGTCTGTTGATTAAATCAATTTTTGTGAGACCGTTTACGGCACATTTTACATCTTTGAACATTTGTCCCATATTCATTTCCACAACAATAAAGTTTTTAACGTTTTGGGCAAGCTCCGCAATCTTTTTGGTCGGAAACGGATTGAGCGTAATCGGTCTGAAACAGCCGACTTTCAAGCCTTTTTCTCTAAGAACTTTCATTGCGGCTTTAATGTTCCTTGTCATAGAACCAAACGCAGTAAGAATTATATCAGCATCTTCTGTTTCAAATTCTTCGTAGCTTGTTTCATTTTCCGTTATTACATCAAACTTTTTAAACAAATCATATATACGCTGAATTTGTTTCTTTTCATCAGGAGCACAGGAATAAATTGCCCTTGACGTTCTGTCTTTTGCGCCTGTTAATGCCCATTGAGACGTATCAACCTCAGGATAAGGATAATTTCCAAATGTTGCAGGTTCCATCATTTGCCCGAGTAGTCCGTCTGCCAGCATAATAACCGGATTTCTGTATTTTTGTGCCAGATAGAATGCTCTGTAGGTATAATCTATGCACTCCTGAACAGTTGAAGGAGCCAGAACAATAATCTTGTAGTCTCCGTTGCCTCCGCCGGTTACAGCTTGATTGTAGTCTCCCTGTGCCGGATAAATATAGCCTAATCCCGGACCTGCTCGCATAACGTTTACAAGTACAACCGGAAGCTCATTCGCAGAAGCATAAGAAAGTGCTTCCTGCATTAATGCAACTGCGCAAGAAGAAGAGGATGTCATTGCTTTTGCTCCGGTTGAAACGGCGCCCATTACCATGTTTATTGCGGCGAGTTCACTTTCTGCGCAAACATAACCTCTTCCGAGCTCCTGCATTTTAGCACTTAAATATTCTCCAATCTCCGTTTGAGGAGTTATCGGATACCCAAAATATGCTTCACATCCGGCGTTAATAGCAGCTTGTGCTATTGCATAATTCCCCTTAATAAGTACCTTTTCGGAATTTTCCGCTTTCCAATTTTTATTTTCCACTTAATTTATCTCCAAACTTCAATTGCCATATCAGGACAGCGTTTTGCACACATTGCGCATCCGATACAGTCTTGATTTTTATCATCAAATTCGACCATAAAATCTCCAAGCCGATTTGTTTTTTCACTTTTTTTTATTAATTTTTTAGGACAAGTTTCCGTGCAAATGTAACATGATTTGCATCTCTCATTATCAATAACAATTTTTCCCATTTCTACTCCTAACATGAAAAGTATAGCAAAAATAATATTTTCAGACCTGTATTGTAAAGATTTGTAACAATATGAATCGGTTAGCGTTACTAAAATCAAAAAATGTGGAATATACACATGGAAGTTATGCAAGGATGCATACGAAATACTTATAGCCAGAAAGGAGTATCACATGGCACTTACAATTAACACAAACTTGTCATCAATGATAGTTCAGTCTAACTTATCAAAGGCTACAACTTCATTGAATCAAGCAATCGAAAGAATGACCACAGGTTACAAGATTAACCACGCTTCAGACAACGCAGCAGGTTATTCTATCGCAAGGAATTGGGAAGCTAGATTGGGATCATTAGATGTAGCAGCAGATAACGCAGCAACAGGTGCTGACATGTTATCTACTCTTGAAGATCATTATGCATTGATTTCTACACACGTTCAACGTGTAAGAGACTTGACCGAACAAGCCGCAAACGGAACTTACGGCTCACAATCACTCGCTGCAATCAACTCAGAAATCACTGCAAGATTGGAAGAAATTGACAGAATCGCTGCAAACTGCGAATTCAATGGTCAAAACATGATGGATGGTACTTTGAAAAAAGGTATCGGTATTCAAGTCGGTATTGACGGAAACTCTGACAAATCACAAATCTTTTTGGATGGCAGTTTGTTCAGAAGAGCTGATGTTAAGGCACTTTATGAAAACAAATCTAAAGATCAAGAAGGCGATGTTGTTCCATCTGAATTAATAGCCGCAAGAAAAGAATTTGCAAAGAAATGTACAGGATATGATCCTTCTGCAAATGACGGTAAAGGCGGAATGTCAACAGATGACCCGAAAGCAATGCTTAATACAATTGATACAATGATTAACACAATTTCAAATCGTATTACAACATTAGGTGCTGCTCAAAACAGAATTGAATCAGCAATCGAATCAATCGGTGTTCAGTCAGAAAACATAACATCATCACTTTCTACATTACGTGATGCTGATGTTGCCGAAGAATCTTCTAACTACATTAAGGCACAAATTCTTCAACAAGCTTCTGCAACATTGCTTGCAACAGCTAACCAAACACCAAGTATTGCATTGAACCTCTTATAATTTTACCTTTTACCCCGAGTGAATAAAGCTTAAAAACAAGCCCTTTTATCAAGGGGTTAGGTGAAACTGTCCAAAAACACAAAAATAAGCAGAGTAGTAGTTATAAAAAAGTATATTTTGGGAATTTAAGATGTGCAAGGACTGGCGCATCTTCCCCAAAATAACTGCCAGAAAGGAGTAAAAAATGGCACTTACAATTAACACAAATTTATCATCTATGATTGTACAAAACAACTTGGCTAAATCAACAAACCAATTGAACAGCGCAATCGAAAGAATGACCACAGGTTACAAGATTAACCACGCAGCAGATAACGCAGCAGGTTATTCAATTGCAAGAAACTGGGAAGCAAAAATCAGTTCTTTAGACGTAGCCGCAGATAACGCTGCAACAGGTGCAGATATGTTATCTACTCTTGAAGACCATTATGCATTAATTTCTACACACGTTCAACGTGTCAGAGACTTGACCGAACAAGCCGCAAACGGAACTTACGGCTCACAATCACTCGCTGCAATCAACTCAGAAATTACTGCAAGACTTAAAGAAATTGACAGAATCGCTGCAAACTGCGAATTTAATGGAATTGATTTAATGGCAGGCGGTTCTTCAAAGCAAGCTACAGATGGTCTTGATATTCAGGTTGGTACAGAAGGTACTGCTTCAAAGAGCAGAATTCATTTGGAAGCTAATTTGTTTGCAAGCGGTGCTGTTAAAGATTTGTTTGAAGCAGGCGGTTTGACAAATACAAGCGTAGAGGATGTTGCAAAAAGATGTACAGGATACGATCCTTCAGCAAACGGAAACAAAGGCGGTATGGTTGACAATAATCCTGCAGATATGCTTTCAAAAATTGATAATGTAATCAATAACATTTCAAAGAGAATCACTACATTAGGTGCTGCACAGAACAGAATTGAATCATCAATTGAATCAATCGGTGTTCAGTCAGAAAACATAACATCATCACTTTCAACTTTACGTGATGCCGATGTAGCAACTGAATCTTCAAATTACATTAAAGCTCAGATATTACAACAAGCTTCTGCAACATTACTTGCAACAGCAAACCAATCACCAAGTATCGCATTGAACTTACTGTAAATATAATTACCGCAGCAAAAACAAGGACTAAGGAAGTCCTTGTTTTTGCAAGGTTTTTTAACACTTTTGTAAATTTTTGTAACAAATTTTTATTTAAGCGTTACTAAATCTTAAAAATGTGGAATGTACATGATGGACGCAAGGACGCAATTAATCATAAGAGCCGGAAAGGAGCAAAAATGGCACTAACGATTAACACAAACATATCCTCGCTGATTGTACAGCAGAACTTAAGTAAATCCACAACTCAATTGAATAACGCAATTGAGAGAATGACAACAGGTTACAAGATTAACCACGCTTCGGATAACGCAGCAGGTTATTCAATAGCAAGAAACTGGGAAGCTAAGTTAAGCTCCCTCGACATCGCATCAGAAAATGCCGCAACGGGTTCTGATATGCTTGCAACATTAGAAGACAACTACAGTCTTATTTCATCACACCTTCAACGTGTCAGAGATTTGACAGAGCAAGCGGCAAACGGAACTTACGGTAAAACATCCAAGGAAGCTATCCAATCAGAAATCAAAGCAAGACTTGAAGAAGTCGATAGAATTGCAGCAAATTGTGAGTTCAATGGCAAATCTATGATGGACGGTTCGATAACAGCGGATTTGGCAATTCAGGTAGGTACAGACGGTACAGAATCTAAAAGCCAGATAAAACTTGAACAGTCAATTTTTTCAAGAGGCGATATCGATGCATTATTTAATAATGCAACCGGAGCTGCAACAGAATCTTCCAAGGCGGATGCAAGAAATGCAATTGCAAAGCAATGTGCAGATTTGAAAACAGAAAATACTGAAAAATCAGCAGCTGAAATGTTAGCAAGCATTGATTCCGTAATTGAAAAAATTTCAAGCAGAGTTACAAAACTGGGTGCGGCTCAAAACAGAATCGAATCCGCAATTGAGTCAATCGGTGTTCAGTCTGAAAACATTACATCATCACTTTCAACTCTCAGAGATGCGGATGTTGCTAATGAATCTTCAAATTACATCAAAGCTCAAATTCTTCAGCAGGCTTCTGCAACATTACTTGCAACAGCTAACCAGACCCCGAGTATTGCACTTAACTTGTTGTAAAGATTCAAAAATATACATTAATTCCAATAAGCAAGGGTATAAAAACCTTGCTTTTCTTTTTGAATTTTAAATTTTATGCTACAATACAAAACAGGGATAGCGAGGTTGATATGTACGAATTTCCTTTTGAATTAGATGAGTTTCAAAAAGAGGCATGTGATTGTATTACAAACGGTAAAAGTGTTGTTGTGTGTGCACCTACCGGTGCCGGAAAAACCGTTATTGCACAGCATGCAATCCACTGCGCACTTGAAAAAGGAGAGAGAGTATTTTATACAACCCCTCTAAAAGCTTTGTCTAATCAAAAGTTTAGTGATTTCTCAGAACAATACGGTGCTGAAAAGGTAGGTCTTTTAACCGGTGACAGTTCTCATAATCGTGATGCGCAGATTGTTGTTATGACAACAGAGGTTTTCAGAAATATGCTTTACGGAACAAATTTCGGTTCAGTTAAAGACAATATGAAAAATGTCAGATACGTTATTTTAGACGAAGTGCATTATATGAATGATGAACAGCGCGGAACAGTTTGGGAAGAGAGCATAATTTACTGTCCTACAAATGTTCAGATTATTGCGTTGTCTGCAACAGTTGCAAATGCTGATAAATTAACGGAATGGATAAATACGGTTCATTCAAAAACAGAACTTATCAATACGGATTTCAGACCTGTTCCGTTGAGATTTTATTATTTTGATTCATCACAACCCCATACTATTTTACCTCTTTTAACGCCCAGCGGAGCATTAAATAACAAAATTCGTCCCGAAAAGAAGCATTTTAAATCAGGTAAACCCGTTCAAAAAAGAAACACAGTAAAAGATGTTGTAAGAGTTTTGCATGAAAAAGACATGCTTCCGGCAATTTATTTTACGTTTTCCAGAAAGAAATGTGATGAGCAGATGGAAAAATGTGCGGAATTGTGTTTGGTTTCACCGAAAGAACAGGCTCAGATAAGGGAAATAATTGATGATTATATTGCTGAAAATCCTTATCTGTACAAAAATAAACATATAGAATACTTGCTTCAGGGAGTAGCTTCACACCACGCAGGGCTTTTGCCGGGGTGGAAAATTTTAGTCGAAAAACTTTTTCAGAAGGGACTAATAAAGGTAGTTTTTGCGACAGAAACTCTGGCAGCAGGAATCAACATGCCGGCACGTTCAACGGTCATAAGTTCTATAAGCAAAAGAACCGATACAGGTCACAGAACTCTTACCCCGAGTGAATTTTTGCAAATGTCAGGAAGAGCCGGAAGACGCGGGATGGACGAAATCGGGTATGTAACAATAGTGGGAACAGCTTTTCAAACACCGGAGGAAGTTGCAGAACTTGTTTTGAGTGACGCAAATCCTCTTGAAAGCAAATTCTCGCCAAGTTATTCAATGGTCTCAAATCTTTTACAGAGATTTACTTTAGATGAGGCAAAAGAACTCGTCTTGAAAAGTTTTGGATATTTTTCTTCAAATTCCAGAATAGAACCGCTTTTAAAAGTTCAGAGAGAAAATCAGGAAAAAATTGATGAAAGCAATTCTTTTGTTTGTCATTATAAAAGAACCAATCAGGATTTAATGGATTACAATAAAGTAAGAGAAATTTATGTCCAGAACAGGCGTGTATTTAAGACTATACAAAAGCAGGAAAAGAAGAAAAACAGACCCCTGAATGATGAAGCAAAAGAATTCGGACGTCAGACAAAAATTATGCTTGACAAAATGCACTCTTATGAGTGTGATACCTGTAAGCTATTCAAAAAGCACATGAAAAGTATAGAAATATTAAACAGGTATGAAGCGAAGCAAAAACAATTATCAAAGGAAATTGAGCGTCAGAAGGATATTTTTTGGAACAGATTTTTATCTCACAGAGCCGTTTTAACCGAAATGGGCTATTTAAAAGACGATTATCCGACAGAAAAAGGTATAACTGTTTCTCAAATTCGTTCAGAAAATGAGCTTTTTCTTGCAGAAGTTATATTCTCGGGAGTTTTGGAGGGGCTTACGCCTGCAGAACTTGCGGGTGTGATTTGCTCATTGACAACAGAGGATATGAGGGCTGATTTGTTTTCACAACTTCCGCTTTCGCCGAATGTAAGGAAAAGATTGAATAAAATAAAAGATATCAAACGCTCACTGGATAAAAAACAAAAGAATTATGATGTCGAAGATCCGATGTATATCAACGCATTTTATTCCCCGTTAATAGAGCTGTGGGTTACAGGTTCCGAGTGGGACGATATTATTGATCAGGTTGATATGGGCGAAGGTGATATAGTAAGAACTTTTAAACGTGTAATTGATGTTCTGAGACAATTCTGTACAATTGAAAATATTCCGGAAGATTTGGCATTCACGGCAAGAGAAGCAATAAACCTTATTAACAGAAGTCCTATTGATGTTGATTAGAATTTGTTTTGTGCGTAAATAAATACCAAGACGCAGCCACAACTCCAATTAATGCGATTGAGCCTGCAATAATAAACATTTTTGTATTTTTCGTTTCGGTTTGTTCAAGAATTTTTCTGTATTTTTTTATTTTGTTAAACAATTCCGGCTTTTCTTTATCCAGTCCTTGAGCAATAAATTGTTTTTCAAGAGCATCCATCGGATTAAATGCTTCACCTTTTTGTAATGCATTATGGTAAAAATCTTCAAAATTTGCAGGAATTTTCGCGGTGTAATTTTCCGTTGGTGCGGGATTATCCTTGTACTGTCCGCCCATTCCGAGTGCGTGCATAAAAAATAACATTACGTTTTTACTGCTCATAGGTTCAGCGAATTTTGCTTTTAAAAATTCGCTGTAGGTTTTTAATTTTTCCGAAGGTATTTTTAAAATTTGACTTAAAATGTCAGCTTGTTCTTTTGAATATTCAATTTTATGCGAATCGTGGTTTGACGCGCCTAAAACATAATTTTTCCAGCCTCTTCTTTTAAAGGCACTATCGCATCCCCAGTCTTCTTTTATATAATCTGAAGTTATGTATTGCATCCTCTCTGCAATATAAGGTTTTAAATTAAATTTATCAAACATTGAAAAATGATTTGGATCAGCAGTAAATTCGTAAATTATGTTACTTAAATCAAAGTTATTTCCTTTTGTTTTAATGGTTTCTTCCTCTATAATTTTCAGGAATTTATCCTGCCAATCAAATTTTATCAATTGTTTGGCTTTTGGGTTTATAATAACAGGCTCGGTATAAGTCCAGGCTGCGTCCACTCTGAATCCGTCAAAATATTTTGCGTAAAATTTTGTTTTTTCTCTCAAAATTTCTTCTGCCTCTTTACTCTTAAAATCTAAAGCCGGCAGTCCCCAACCAATGCTGTAATCTTTTAAGAAAGCCTTTGGGTGCGCCCATTTTTCATCGGCAGAAAATCCGCAAGGCATATCACCAAACAGCTTTATTCCTTTTTTGTTTAATTTATCTTTTGCCTTTAAAAAGTGTTTTTCAGCAAGAAACTGCTTAAATAAATAAAAATCTGCCTGAGGCATTTTTTTGAGTACAGCTATTCTCTCTTTTCTTTTCATTGCGGGCACAATTGTTTCATCATAAAGGTTTGCATCTAATTCAGCCCAATTCTTTGTATTGTGTGTCCCGTATAAATCTGTCAGCGCGTAAAAAATACTTTTTGCTTCCAGACGATTAGCATTTTGACGCTTAAAGTATTCAAACTCAAGCTGCATGTTTAATGGGAGTTCATTATATATATTTTTTAAAAGTTTTTCCTGCTCTGATTTTGAATCAACAACATTTGAAAAATTAACTCTGTCTGAAATATTATTTGTATTCACAAGTTTTTTAAAATCTTCATTCGATAAAATTTCTTTTGCATCAATAATATAATTTCCAAAATCCATAGATGAGCCGGAATACAGCGGATATTGTTCATGATTTTTATGACATTGTCCAATAGGTAAAAGCTGGATTTCGTTAATTCCCCAATATTTCTTTGTAAAATCAAAAAATCTTTGGCTTTCATCAGAATTTAAATTCCCGACACCCGTATTATTTTGAGATGATTGCGGCAGCGAAGAGGCAGGGAGTATGAGGATATTTTTACCGTTTTTTTGACCGGAAGCTGTTTCTCTTGCTTCTTTTAAAACGTTAAAATAGTCGGCTTCTTCATTTTTTCGGAGCCTTCTTTGAAAAGAAACTGATGTATTGTAATTTATTCTCATACAGCAAACCTTTTCTATATCAAAACCAATAAATAAAAATTTTTGCGCTTTTATGTAGAATTGTTAAAACTGATTTAAATAAAATTGCATTATAAATATCTTTAATATAGTATTGAATTAAAGAAGAAGAATGAAAAAGGAGGACGCTTAATGTTCAAAAAATTACTTAAGGGTTTATTTGTTCTATGTGCTTTAATTGTTATGAATGCACCTGCAAATGCCTTTTATACAGATATGGATGAAAGCCACTGGTGCTACCAGTCTGTAAAATTCTTGACTGAAATCGGTGTTTTGGTAGGTTATCCGGACGGAACATACAAACCTGACATTCCGGTATCAAGAGCAGAATTTGCATCAATGGTTATAAAATCATTAGGACAGGAAAATGCAAATATCACCCAGCCGATTGATTATGCTGATATCGAGCCGGATTTCTGGGGCTACAATATTATACAAAAGGCTGTATATTTTGACTTGATTCCGAACGGAAAAGGACAAAATTTCAGACCTTATGACCCTGTTACAAGGGCAGAGGCAATTTCTATTGCTGTAAATGCGCTGACAACTTCACAAATCAGTGAACAGAGAGCGCAAAACATAATTTCAAAAAGCTATGAAGACTATACTCAGTTGCCGGCATGGTTTATGATGGCAGCTGCAAAATCTCAGCTTCTTGACTTAGACCCGATTATTCCGGGACACGAAGGTAAGATGGAACCGAACAGACCGATGAACAGAGCAGAAGTTGCGGTTCTTCTTTATAAGATGATGCAGGAAGCTAAATTGAATCCTAATGCAAAACTTGCAGAAAATATGCAAAAAAGAACAGCAGACGGTTATATTCTCGATAACGTAAGAGTACAGGGTTCAATTGGTGTTATTCCGGCAGGAGCTATTTTCCCGATTAAACTTGAAAGCGTTTTAGGCTCTGCAATCTCTAGCGCTACAGATGTTTATACAGCAAAAGTTCCTAACAACATTGTTACAAAAGAAAGATACTTGCTTGTATCAGAAGGCAGCGACCTTAAAGGTCAGGTTAAATATGTACAAAGAGGAAAACTCTTTAAACAAAACGGTGAAGTAATCATTAAGAATGAATTGCTTGTAACTCCGAATGACCAAGCTGTAATGTTATACGGTGTAGCAACACTTGATCCTGAAGTTAAAGGTTTCTGGAGAAAGTTATTCAAAGGAAAACAAGTATTAACAACAAACGGTCAAATTGTTAATATCAGACTTCTCGGACCATTAAAAATTGACCTTACAAACGGTTATATTTACGAATAGTTAAAGTATAATTTCTAATTAAAAAGGATGGCTTTTAAACCATCCTTTTTTTTGTTTGTGTATAAATACTGCGAAGAGATGAAAAATATGCAAAACTCTTTACTTTTAAATTCAAAAATAGTAAAATAAACGGGTTAAACTATACAAAAGAGAGGTATAATAAATGAAATTTCATATGCAGGTGCTGATTGCACTTGGGTTAGGCTTAAAACGTAATTGGCATATTTTTGCAGGGCTTGTACTGGGTGTGTTTGTAGGTATTTGGATGCATGCACATCCGAATGAATTAGTGACTACAATTCTTACTTTTATAGGTCAGGTATTTATAAGATTAATCCAAATGGTTGTTATTCCGTTAGTAATTTCAGCTATTGTTATCGGTATAACTTCTGTTGGTGACAGTAAACAAATAGGTAAACTCGGAACAAAAATGGTACTGTATTACGGTATCATTACAGCAGCTGCTGTAACAATCGGTACTGCATTGGCATTGATTTTCCAGCCGGGGCTTGGTGCGGCACATTATATCAATGCAGATGTAGCGGGAGATATTCAGGCACAGGTTGCTTCAACTATCGAAGCTCAAAGAGGAAATCTTTTGAATATACTTCTCGGTTTTATTCCTAAGAATCCACTTGCATCAATTTCAAGCGGAGATATGGTTCCGATTATAGTATTTGCTTTAATGTTTTCAATAGCGCTTGCAAGAGTCGGTGAAATTAACAGACCGTTTGTAAGCTTTTTCGAGTCAATTTTTGCCGCAACAATGAAAATTACAGACTGGATAATGAGCTTTGCTGCTCCCGGTGTATTTGCTTTGACAGCAGTTGCTGTTTCATCATTTGGTGTAGATATCTTTACAAGTATTTCAAAATATTTGGGAGTGTTAGCATTAGGTTTTGGTATTCAATTCTTTTTAGTGTACCCTATATTTTTAAAGATTTTTTCAAATGTACCTGTTTGGATGCTTTATGCGGCAATTGCCGAAGCTATGATGGTTGCTTTTGGAACGGCAAGTTCGTCTGCAACGTTGCCATTAACTATTGCATGTTGTGAAAAACGCGGAATTTCTCATAAAGTTGCAAGTTTTGTACTTCCGTTAGGTGCAACATTAAATATGGACGGTACTGCGATGCTTCAAACAGTTGCGGTTATATTCTTAACTCAGGCATACGGTGTAGCGTTGACTCCGTTCTTGATAGTACAAATTGCTCTGCTTGCAATAATTGCATCATCAACTTGCGCCGGTATTCCGGGGGCTGGTTTGATTACAATTGCACTTGTGCTTAACGGAATGGGATTAAGCCCTGAACAATTGGTTGCAGGATTTGCATTCTTATTCACAATCGAAAGAATTACAGATATGATGCGAACACTGCTTAATGTAACTTCTGATGCGGTAGTTGCGGCAGCTATAGCTGATAATGAAAATGAAATTAATTATGATTTATTGAACAATCCGGAAGAATACGGAGATATAATTAACTGATTATATTGTCATAATTAAGAATAACTTTTTGGAGGGTGTTAAATTCACCCTCTTTTAGTC
Source organism: uncultured bacterium (assembly GCA_902788575.1). GTDB lineage: Bacteria > Cyanobacteriota > Vampirovibrionia > Gastranaerophilales > Gastranaerophilaceae > CAG-196. The sequence continues at coordinate 61,134 of CADAKY010000008.1, forward strand.
TGACGTTGATATAATTTCTTGTAACACCTTTGAATAAACCTGTATATTTATCAGGACGTTTTTCAATCAGAACTTCCTGCTCCTTGCCTATATTTGAATCGATAAATTTCTTAAATTTTTCTGAAGATATTTTCTTTATTATATCTGCACGCTCTTCTTTTATTTTATCAGGAAGGTGTCCTTCCATTTTTTCAGCGGCAGTGCCTTTTCTTATTGAATAAGGAAATGTATGAATCTTTGATAATTTTGATTTTCTGAGGTTTTCAACCGTTATTGAAAATTCTTTTTCAGTTTCACCTGCGAATCCTGCTATAATGTCACTGCCCAGAAACGGGTTTTTAAAGCGCGACACAATATCTTCCATCTGTTCAAGGTAGTATTCAACAGTGTAATGTCTGTTCATTCTTTTAAGAGTGCTGTTGCAGGCTGATTGAAGTGAAAGATGAAAATGCGGGCAAAATTTTTCACTTGTCTGTAAAAAATCCAGTAAATCTTTAGTTATTTCGTGGGGATTAAGTGAGCCGAGGCGATATCTTGGGATTTTTGTTTTTTCTTCAACCTCTTTTAATAAATCCAATAAATTAAGCCCCCGTTCTTTACCCCAGAGCCCGATATGGATTCCTGTAAATACAACTTCTTTATATCCGATTTCGGTATATCGGTTAATCTCATTTATGATAAAGTCACTGTCTGCACTTCTGGACTTTCCTCTGCCGAAAGGGATTATACAATATGAACATCTGTTATCACATCCGTCCTGAATTTTTAAACTTACACGAGTTTTGGAGGTGTCATTCAATTTTGCTTCACAAAAATCGGATTTCATCATCAAATCTTTTACCGCATATTTTTTGTTTTCTTTAATGAAATCGGCAATGTTATACTTGTCTTCGTTACCAAAGACATAATCTATAAAAGGTTCTTTTAAAAGATTTTCTTTTTCAATTTGAGCAATACATCCGGTTAGTATTGTTTTTAAACCCAGAGAGTGAGCGTGTCTGAGGAGGTACATTGCTTCATTATCGCTTTTTTGTGTAACCGAGCAGGAATTTAGGATATAAAAATTCGCGTCAGGTTCTTTAGTAACCTGTTCAAACCCTGCTTCAACAAGTTTTTCGGAAACAATTTGCCCTTCAAACTGATTAGATTTGCATCCCATAGATTTCAAATAAAATTTGTTCATACATTCATTCTACCATAGACGATTACCCTTTAACAGGATTATGGATTAAAAGGGTATAGGGGGTAACATTTTATTTTTTTAATATTAATCCAAGACCGGCTTTAAAATAATTTTTTAATTCTGCAAAAGTTCTCAGACTAAATAACGTTTTAAGAATAAATTTCGGTCTCAGATAGTAACGTTTTATTGCTTGTTTATGAAGTTCAAAGATTCTTTCTTTTGATAAATCATGCGCACGCACAACGGGCTCATAATAAGCATTTGTAAAATCAAGCTGACCTGTGATTAATTTGTTCATCATAGCGTAAGCAAAATATTTTGTCCCCGGAAGCGGTGTCGCTGTGTAGAAGCTTATAAAGTTACTATCCAATTCAATTGCAAATTTTATTGTCTCTTCAACGGTTTTTTCGGTTTCCCAAGGAAGTCCGATTACAAAATAATTGTAGATTTTTATTTTATTCTTTTTTAGAATTCTAACAGTGTTTCTGATTTCATCGAGTGTAATTTTTTTACCGATGCTATCCAAAATTTCCTGAGAACCGCTTTCAACGCCGATACTGCATAGTCGGCAGCCGGATTTGTACATCCACTGTGCCATTTCATCATCCATTGTGTTAGCTCTTGTATTCGCTGACCACGTTATCTTTAAACCGCTTTCCACAATTTTTTTACATAAATCAATTGTCCAGTCTCTATCAATATTAAAAATATCAGACCAGAAAATAAAGTTTGTAATGTTGTATTTTTCTACACACTCTTTTATTTCTGCAATTATATTCTCTGCAGAACGTTTCCTTACATTTACCCCCGAAACAGGTGTTGCAAGGCAAAAGAAACAGTGATAAGGACATCCGCGCGAAACTTTTATAACTGCCTGAACTTTTTCGTTATCAGGACGGCGGTAGACGGAATTATCGATTAAATGCCTTGCGGGAAACGGTAAATCATCAAGATTTTCGATAAACGGTCTGGGTTCATTTTTTACAGGCTGAAAATTATCGTCTGTGTAGCAAATTCCCAAAATTTCTTCATTAGGAACACCCTCTAAAATATCTTTCAGAGTCATTTCCGCTTCGCCATATATTACGTAATCAACAAACGGATTTTCATAAGTTACGTTTGTGTTATAAGTTAGAAACGGCGCGCCTTTTACAATTATTTTTACTGAAGGAAAAGCTTGTTTGATTTTTGCTAAAGCTTCCATATCAGATTTATAAGTCGGCATTGCAATATTTGCAACAATATAGTTTGGTGCGTATTCTTGTATATCTTTAAATAAGTCTCCCCCTTGACTATAATCTTTCACTTCTGCTTCGTATCCGCATTCTTCCGCAATTGCTGCCAGATATAATAAATCCGTAGGCGGGAGAGGCGGAATAACAATCAAATCCTTTGTAGGCTGCTGACACCTGTCTTCTCTGTTTAGAACAGGTGAAGGCGGGTAGATTAAAAATACCCTGCCTCGTTTTTTATTAAATTCTTTATTATTGTTTACCATCTTCTTTGTCGGATTAAATTAATTATTTTCGGTTTTATCCTTAACTCTAGAAGCAATCAAAGATGCTGCAATCAAGCAGATTGCGCCTATTATGAATGTGTATTCCCAGTGGAAATTTACACCATCCGGAACAGAGAATGAGCATCTATTAATAAACCAAGATACTAAAGTGCATACAAAAACCTGAGGACCTGCGATAAAGATATTAAATATGCCCATTACAGAACCTTCCGTTCCCGGTTTTATATACTGAGAAAGCATTGCAAACGGAAGTGCGCAGATACTTGCCCAGCCTATGCCGGATAAGCCCATTAAAATCGCAACCAATTTCACATCATGGCAGAACGCCATTCCAATGAATGCAATCGCCATTGATAACATAGAAATAATATGGACTTTTTTGTTACCGAATTTTACGGAAAGAACTCCAATCGGAATCGCAACAATAAAGCAAACTAGGTTAAAGATTGCAAAACAAATTGAAGAAAAGTTTGTTCCTGCAAGTACCTGTGTATCATAAGCAGATTTAACCGCTTCGCTGACGCCTGATAAATCGGGAACTCCGAATACCGTATGAACTGCATATTGTGTGAAATAAATCATCATGCACATATTTCCAATCCAGGTGAAGAATTGCATCCAGCAGATTTTCCCAACCTCGGGAGAAAGTGCAAAAAATTCTTTCATAGATTTGAAGAAGTTAAATTTTTCTGTTTTTTCTTCCTCTTTCGGTTCGTATTTGCGTTCTTTAATCATTAAGCAAGTCCAAGCCATACCGAGCGTAAAGGCTAAAGCTGCCATGATAAACTGAGCATTTATTGACATTTGATAATCAAATGCCCACTTTAAAAACGGTGCTGTTCCGGCTGCAACAACCGAACCCAGACCGATTGCAAGGCTTATATAAGAGTTTGCAACAGAATGCTGTTCTTGCGGAACAACATCAGGAACAAGCGCTCTATATGGTCCTTGAGCAATATTAACGCAAGCATCCAAAATCCAAATCATTACTGCCGCAAAGCAAAGTGCTGCAAGAGGGTGAATATTGAATCCCAACGTTGTGCCTATAGTATTTGTAATTATTTCAGAATTCGGAAGAGCCCACAGGGCAAGCGCAGACAGCAAAGCTCCGCCTAAAAGATACGGTCTTCTTCTGCCAAAGCGTGATTTTGTTTTGTCAGATAATGCGCCGATAAGAGGTTGAACTACCATGCCTGTAAACGGGCCTGCAAGCCAAATTAACCCAAAAATAAACGGCGAAGCGCCCAAATTTTCGGTTACCGGCCCTGATAAGATTATTCTCATCTGCCATGCAAACTGAAGTCCGAAAAAGCCCAAAGCAAAGCTCAAAAACTTTCCGGTTGTAAACTTTTTTAATTCTTCCATTCTGACTCCTTAATACATCTCAATAATTTTATTAATACCATCTTTTGCAATATTAAATAATTCTATCATGCGTTCAAATTCATAAGGTTCACCTTCTGAAGTGGTTTGAAAATCAACTATTTTACCGCTTTTTGTAAGTATTACATTAGAATCCACCTGAGCGTGTGAATCTTCTTCGTAATTTAAGTCAAGCTTAATTTCTCCGTCTACGATACCTATAGAAATTGCTGCAATCGGTTCAATAATCGGATTTTCTTGAATATAACCATCCCTCATTAGCTTTGCGATTGCGTCTTTTAGTGCAAGATACCCACCGCAAATGCTTGCAGTACGAGTTCCGCCGTCAGCCTGAATTACGTCTGCATCAATGGTAATTGTCATGCCGGACATTTTTTCTAAATCAACACAAGCTCTCAGGCTTCTTCCTATAAGTCTTTGAATTTCGTGGGTTCTGCCGGAAACTTTATCTCTTTCCCTTTTGCAGCGTGTGTTTGTAGCAGACGGGAGCAGTGAATATTCTGCTGTTATCCAGCCTCTGTTATCATCTTCCGACATCCATTTTGGTTTCTTTAAATCAACAGAAGCGCATACTATAACCTTTGTGTCGCCAAATTCAACCAAAACAGAACCCAATGCATGCTTTGTGTAATTATGGGTGAACTTTATATTTCTTAGCTCATCATTCTTTCTGTAATCAATTCTCATAACTCCTCCGATGATATAATTTTAGCATAAAAATCGGCGGTTATTTTCTTGTTTTAACGAGTATTTTGTTTTTGTTACAAAAATTCATAATAATTATCAAATTATACCGGCGGTTTGTTCTTGCACACTCTTCAATTTGGTATTTTTCGGAAGAAAGAATGTAATTTTTTATTACGGGATTTTGTTTTTGCATAATTCTATATTAAAATATAGTTTGGTGGGATATCTTCATCCTGAAGAATAAAATAAAGAATAATATAATTTTGGGATTAAGTTTAATGAGAAGCAGAAAAAAGTTTGATTTATATTTTGTAGTTTTTCTTTTGATTTTTACTGTCGGATACTTTGTTTATAACAGAACATCTTCCGAATCCAGAGGGGTTACGCATTATTTTGAAGCTTTAAAAATATACAAAAGCGGGGATTTTGAAAAAGCATATACTGAATTCGGCAAAGTTCCGTCAGCTTCCGGTCTTAAACAGGCGGCGCTTTTCAGGCAGGCAAGATGTGCAACAAATCTGGACAAAAAGGAGCTTGCAATAAAAAAATACAAACGAATTTATCGTTCAAATTCAAAGTCATCAATAGTGCCGATTAGTGAATACAATATGGCATATTTAATGTTTGAGGCAAACGACCGAGAAGCGGAAAAACATTACAAAAGAATAATAAAAAAATATCCGCAAAGTGATTATGCAACGGCTTCCGAGTATTATTTAGGTTTGATAGAAATAAATAAAAAGCATAAGTATCAGCGGTTTAAGGATAAATCAAAAGAGAAAGCTCTTATACATTTTAAGACCTATCTTGAAAAATCTCCGGAAGGAAGATTTGCAATAAATTCCATTAATGAAATCGTTAAACTCGATACAACGTTGAACAATTTGGACAATTTGCTTATCGCAAAAGGGTATTATGCAAACGGTGAGTATGAAAAAGCAAGAAAATTTCTTAATAAAACAACCCTCGCAGAAAGCTGGACTGATTTTGCAAAAGTTGAGTACAAGCTTGGAAATAAGCAAAAGGGAAATGAATATACAGAAACATGGATAGTCAAAAATCCTTCCGGAGTAGAACAAAAAGATATTTTTGACGTGATTGATTTTTATGTGTCGGCTTATCCTTCAAGAAAAGACGGAATTTCAAAACTCAATTCGCTGAATCTGAAATCTAACGGTGCGGACTATGTGTCTTATTTGTATTGTAATGAAGTTGTAACGGGAAAGGCAAAAGAGGGATGTTACAGAACTCTTTATGAAAAATATCCGAACGGTAAATTCTCGGCAGAAGCTCTTTATAATGTTTTTATTACAAAATACTTGCAGAAAAAGTATTATGATGCTCAGAGAATCGGTCTTCTGCATCTGGAAAAATTCCCTAATGTAAAATCAAGTCCGGCTGTAACTTATTATATGGCAAAAATTGCAACAAAATTAAAGCATTACGAAAGTGCGGATAATTATTTCAAAAAAGTTGTTGCTAATTATCCTGACAGTTATTATGCATTTAGAGCAAATTATAATTTGTTTAAGGAAGACGGATTTTTGCCGTATCTTGAACTTAATCCGAAGCCGGTTGTGTTTCCTTACAGAAAATCTCTTGATAAAAATCTTGTAGTCAAACTTGCGGATTTAAAGGATTATGACTTGGTAGAAGAGCTCTGCAAGAATGATAAATTTATTCAAAGCTGGGTTGCGTATGAAAAAGGAAACTATACAATTTCTGCAGTTCTTGCAAGAAACGCAATGGATGATATTTATCCGAAACCGAAATTTAACGATTTGAGGTGGAGACTTATTTATCCTCTCCATTATTATGAAATGGTAGACAAATTAAAAGGCAATAACAATCCGATTATTCTTCAGTCAATTTTAAAAGAGGAAAGTCATTTTAACCCTTATGCCAAAAGTTCGGTAGGAGCGGAGGGGCTTATGCAGCTAATGCCTGCTACTTATAATGAAGTTCTTGCAAAACAAAATATTCCCTCCGGCCTGAATATTGAAGCAAAAAATATAGCTGCGGGAAGCTTATATTATTCAGGTCTGAAAAAGGCTCTCGGGAACAAAGATTTGTACGCAATATCAGCATATAACGGCGGAATCGGTTCTGTTATGGGATGGTTTTCAAACATTATTTATAATGATACTGATGAATTTGTTGAGCAAATCCCGTATCCTGAAACAAAGAATTATGTAAAAAAAGTTTTGCGGACATACTGGATGTATGGTAATATTTACTAGCAGGGAGTAAAAAAATGATAAAGTTGTTTTGCTTAATTCTTATTTGTTATTATGTTTTGTGGCTGATTGTAAATTATGTAAGATTAATTGTTACCAATTCTATAGCCCTCAATACTTTTAAAGAATTGGAAAAATTGTTCATTAAACGTTATGAGCTTTTTGAAAATATTTCTTCCGAAGGTCAAAAATATATAGAAGAATTGAAAACTTTGCCGGTTGGAATAAAATTTTTGAACCGAAAGCTGGCTTTGAATTATATTGTTACAGAAATATATAAAAAAGAAGAAATGAATGAAAGTGAAGGCTTGGCAAATATTAATGCGGAAATATTTAAGCTTGGTCAAATATATAATAAAAGAGCTTTAAAACTAAAAAACTTAACAGAAATCTTTCCTGCATCGTTTTATGCAAGATTTTTAAGAATTAAGCCGATAGATTTTTATGTTGAATAAGAGGGATTACAGTCGTGGGTTTATTTATTACATTTGAAGGTGCTGACGGATGCGGCAAAACTACGCAAATTGAATTGTTGGATAAATACTTAAAAGATAAAGGATATGAGACTCTTTTAACCCGTGAACCCGGTGCGAGAGGTCTTGGAGTAAAGCTTAGAGAAATTTTACTTAATTATGACGGGGATGTTTCTCCGAATTGTGAATCTTTTTTGTTTTTGGCAGACCGCGCACAGCATGTGGATTGTATAATTAAGCCTGCAAAAAAAGAGGGTAAAATTATACTCTGCGACAGGCACACAGATTCAACCGTTGCTTATCAGGGATACGGCAGAGGGTTGGATTTAAAGAGAATTAATTATCTGAACGATATTGCAACATCCGGTATGAAACCTGATTTGACAATTGTTTTTGATATTGATGCGGAAACTTCTATGCAAAGAGTGGGAAAAGAAAAAGACAGAATGGAATCCGCAGGAATTGATTTTTTTAATAAAGTACGTCAGGGGTATTTGGAAATTGCTGCATCGGAACCTAACAGGGTGAAAGTTATTTCTTCTTCTGATACAATTGAAAACATACATAAAAAAGTAGTTGCACTGGTTGAAAATTTATTATGAATATTCAGGAACTTAAACAAAGAGTAAGTAAAAACAGAGAAAATATAGATTTTGAAAGATTAAAGCTTGAGTTGAAGGAATTGGAGCAAAAACTCCAAAGCCCTGATGTTTGGTCTAATCAAAATCTTGCAAACGAACTTGGTGCAAAATCAAAAGAAATTAAAGAAACTATTGAACAATTTGAGCGCTGGGATTCTGTTATAGAAGACTGTGAAACAGCGCAGGAAATCGGGGATGAGGAATTAATTTCCGAAAGCGAAAGCAATCTTCTGCTGCTTGAAAAAGATTTGGATAAATATGATATTCAAAAAATGCTCTCAGGTGAATATGACGAAGCTGATGCCTTTATTTCGGTAAATGCAGGTGCAGGCGGTACAGATGCGCAGGACTGGGCAAGTATGCTATTAAGAATGTACACAAGGTGGGCGGAGCAGAGAGGATGGAAAACGGAGCTTGTTGATAAATCTGACGGAGAAGAAGCCGGAATTAAATCTGCGACAATAAGGATTACAGGCAAATACGCTTACGGATACGCAAAAGCGGAAAAAGGCGTTCACAGGCTTGTAAGAATATCTCCTTTTAATGCAAACGGTAAAAGGCAGACAAGCTTTGCATCCTGTGAAGTTTCACCGATTATTCCGGATTATGAAAAAACAATAGTTATTCCGCCGGAAGACTTGGAAATTGATACAATGCGTTCAGGCGGTGCAGGCGGGCAAAACGTTAATAAAGTAGAAACCGCTGTCAGGATTTTGCATAAGCCGACAGGTATTGTTATAAAATGTCAGCAGGAGCGTTCTCAGCTTCAAAATAAAGAAAACGCAATGCAAATGCTTGCGTCAAAGCTTCTGGAGATGAGACAGAGAGAACACGAAAAAAAGCTTGCCGAATTAAAAGGCGAGAATTTTGATATAAACTTCGGCTCCCAAATCCGTTCTTATGTGTTTCATCCGTACAAAATGGTAAAAGACCACAGAACCGGCTTTGAAACGGGTAATGTTGATGCGGTTATGGATGGCGATTTGGACGGATTTATTGAATCGTATTTAAAATCTTAATTGTTATTATTTTGATAATACAGGTATGTTGACAAATTATACAAAAAATTTAATAATAATCTGTGTCAAATCAACAATAACGGAGATTAAAGAATGAAAATCCAACCAATACAATCAACATTCACAAATTATCAAAAAAATGCTTTTAAAGGATATGTAAACGGAAATTATTATGAAGACAAAATAATTGACTTAGCCAAACAAGCTCTTAAGAACCAAAATTGGGAAAAGGAAATGAAGGCAAAAAAGGCTAATTTCTTAAAAGATTATATAACAGCCGTAAATGATGAGATTCCTTTGAGAATTTGGGCGGCAATAGTATCTTTTGGCGGAACGGAAGCTGTAATAGCTGCTCTGTGTGCTGCAGATGCAATTTCCGATAAAACAGAGGAAAATATCAACAGTGTAAAAAATTGCATGATTGATTTGCTAAAAAGTAATAATAAAAAATAGTTTTTCGTTAAAGAATACCCGACAAGATAATTTATTTTTTCTGTTGTTAGAATCAAAATCATGTAAAAGTGAGGTGATTTTATGAAAAAATATGTTTCTTTGGTTTTTGTATTTGTAATTTTGTCGGGAGGTTTTGTTATGGCGGATGATTCTATTGCTGTAGTTGATTTGCAAAAAGTTGTTTCCAATTCTTCGCAGGTTAAACAGTTAAAAGCTGAACACAAGAAGAAAATAGAAGAACTGGACAGAATTCTTGTTAATGCGAGGGGCGAAATCGCAAACGAAACTGATGAAAAAAAGATTTCGCAAATTGAAGAAAAATATACAAAAGAATTTAATGCAAAGAGAAATGCGCTGGAAAGCGAATATAATAATAAGCTTGACGCAATAGAGCGTAATATTCGTGACGAAATTGCAAAAAAAGCAAAAAAAGATGATTATGATTATGTCTTTGCAAAAAGTGTTCTTCTATACGGAGGAAAAGATATAACTAATGAAATTAATGTAAAATAGTGTTTTTGCATTTGTGTATAAGGTTTTTGCCGTATAAGATTGATGAATTCGGTGCTTGCTGTTTAGAGCGGGTGCCGTTTTTTGTTATGTATAAAATTAAAAGAATACTGTTGTGGATAAAAATTTGTCGTGCCGGCAGAATAATTATTATTTGTCAATTTTTGGGTTTTCGCTTTCTTTGTTTTTTTTGTTTGTAAATAAATGTAACAATTTTTTATTTTTTTCTCTTTTTTCCTAAAGTTTTTCAAAAATTTGCCGATAACTATTTTGTAAGAAAAGTAAGTTTTATATCAACCAAGAAAAAAGCTAATTATTATTTGTATAACATTTATACAAAAAGTAACTTTGGGAAGAATGGAGGTTAAAGGCATGAATATAGATAGCTCGTAATCAAGTCGGGATATTTTACCGATATTGAATTTTTAGTTAAGCTAAACAGCAAATTTTAAAGAGATTACAATACTAGACTGAAGGAGAACAAAAATGACAAACAGCAGAATTTCACAAACATTAATAGGATTAGTAAATGAAGCATTAAAAGGCGGAAGGAGCAATACTAAAGCGGACAGATATGAAGAATATTTAAAATTAGGTAACATTTTGGCAAATACTACCAGCGTTCCGGAAAGAGAGTACGTTGAAGGGTATATGATGGATTATGTAGAATTTGCAAAAAAAGAAGAAGAAAAAGAAATTCAAAAATCAATGACACCGGCTTGCAAAAAGGCTATTGAAAAAATTATAAAGCAGGATGGTGATAAGAGCAATATTTCAGATGCGGAAGCTCAACAGCTTGCGGCATTGCTCAAGAATACACAAGGCAATTTAAATCAGGCTGATTTGAATTATATAACAAAATTATTAGTCAAAAACGGATATGAAAGCTATCTTCAAAAAGCATCAAACGAAGTAAATGTTACTGTCGTAAATGTTACGGTAAAAGAAGCTCCGAAAGAAGAAACTCAAAAAATGCCGGAATCTGCGGAAGATAATACAAATTCAGCTCCTCCCAAAGAAGAAGGTGCAAGCCAAAATTATGTAAATCCGCCGGCAAAATCAAAACCTCGTGCTCCGCGTTCTTGGAGTGAACCGAGCTCTTCAGGTGTTCCCAAAAAATCAGACAAACCGAGTTCTTCTGATGCTCCAAAAGGTTCAGGTAAACCAATCAGCGGCGATAAGGGCAAAAACAATAAGTCTGAGATAAAGAAAATTGTTATAAATGAAAATGCCAGACAATGGGGTGACGGGCTCGCTACTCAGGCAGCCAAAGCTTTTAAAGGTAATGCGTTTGGATATGTAACTAATTCGGATGTCGGAAAAGTTTGCAAACAAGTTAATAAAGAAAATGCATATACATTTTTCGGTTCTTTCAGAAAATCGACAGGTAAATCGTTTGTAACTGAGCTGGCAAATCATCATGTACCGATAAAAGAAGCTTTGCCGGCAATAAAAGCATTATTGAGTCAGGCAGGCTCAATTCCTCAGTTAGCAAAAAGTCCTGCATACGCAGAATTGAAAAAGGAAATTGAATATCTGGAAAGACGTTCAAAAGAAGAGCCGAGATACATATGTGAAAGTGATAATTTGCCGCAGGCGATAACGAAATTGCATTCAGCGATGAAAAATTTCGTTCAGCTCGATTAAAGAAAATCAAGAGGCTGCCTTAAAAGTATCGGCAGCCTCTTTTTTATTTTCCGATTTTGGTGTAGAATACTACTATCGGAGGTCTGTTTGAGAAGAGACATATTTAAGAAGGGATTGGCGTTAGTTTTTGCGATAGTTATATCGACAGCTTATGTATGCGCAGATGAGAACGTTAATCCGGCATCAAATCAACCTAAAAAATCTTGGATTAAAAGAATTTTTACAGCAAAACCGAAAATTAAAAAAGTTAAAAAAGGCAGAATCGAAGAGGTCAAACTCCCTCCTGTTATTCAGGGCAAGCCTAAAATTCCTTTCAGTCAAATGACTGTTATGTCTATTGACGATTGTGTAGAATATGCACTTTCTCACAGCCCGCTTTTAATGGTATCAGAAGAACGAGTTGAGGCTGCAAAAACAGGTATCGGTCAGGCACGCTCGGCTTATGCACCAAGATTCACGGCGGGAGTGAATTATAATTTTACGGGAAATCACGGAACAAGAATTGTAAACTCGCACGATAACGCTCTTGGTATAAACCTTGGTGTATCAGAGATGATTTGGGACTTTGGCAGAACCACCGCCAAAATTAATATGGCAAAATACGATACTCAGGCTGCTGAGTATGACCACGGGTATGAAATGCTTAATATAATTTATCAAGTGAGAATTAATTATCACAAAGTCCTTTCAGCATTGGCACATCTTGATATTTATGAGCAGAATGTACGTATTCAGACGCTTAACTATGAACGTACAAAAGCAATGTTTGATGAAGGTTTAAAATCAAAGATTGACGTAGTTAATGCAGAAGTTAATCTCGCGGATGCCAAGATTCAGCTTGTAGAAGGTCAAAATGCGTTATTAAATTCAATAATCGCACTTCAGAATTCAATGTATTATCAGGAGGAGAAGCCTTTTGTTGTAAAAAATACCGAAAGTTTCGGATTCCTGAAAGCCGATTATAAAAAGAAATTTGAAACAGCAAATACCGCGACACCTCCAAAAACATCCTTAAAAAGAAATGAAGACGGGCTTGTTATGTTGTCGTCAGGAATTGAACATAACGATATGATTCAGGATTATGTTTTTAATCCGATGAACCTGACAAAGCAGGGTGCTGTTGATAAGGCTCTTGAAAACCGTCCGGATTTGCTCGCAAATAAAATTCTTGTAAAAGTTCAGGAAGAAGCTCTGAAAGCTTTGAAAAGGCAGTATGCTCCGCAGATTGACGGAAGCTTAACATGGGGGTATACAAAGAATGAATCAACTTACTCAAGCCCTCTGCAGGTGAAGGCAGGATTGAATTTGGGTTCAATTAATCCTTACGGAATTCATTATCAGATAAAGGAAGGCGAAAATTATCTTCATATTGCAGAGCATAACGTCAATACCGCAAAATCTGATATTTACTGGGAAGTTCAGAATAATTATATAAACATGCGTCAGTTAGAGCAGAAAATACCGATTCTTAATACAAAGGTAAAAGCATCATTGGAAAACTTTGAACTTGCAGACGGAAGATACAGTGTCGGTTTGAATAATTATGTAGAGCTTCAGGATGCGCTTACAAGTTATAACAAGTCTCAGTTGAATTTTGTAGAGGCTGTATTCAATTATAACGTAGCAAGAGAAACACTTCTAAAATCAATGGGAGAAGGGTGGAAAAAAGAATCTTCCAAGCTATAGAAAGGATTTTATGAACAAAAAAAATCTTATTATCGGAATAATTGCCTTAATCGCAATAATCACAGCAGTTTTTGTATTCAAAAACGGTTCTGTCAAATATATAACAAAAGAAGTAACAAGAGGAACGATTACACAGTATGTTGAAGCATCAGGAACAATAAAACCGATAAATACAATTGCTGTAGGTACGCAGGTCTCCGGAACGGTTGCAAGAATTTATGTTGATTATAATTCACAGGTAAAAAAAGGACAATTGCTTGCAGAGCTTGACCCGAGTCTGTTTCAGGCAAATGTAGACCAGTCTACCGCAAAACTGAATAATGCTCAGGCGGCTTACGCTAAAGCACAGGCAAACCTTGCATACAAGAAAAATAATTACCAAAGATATGAACATCTATATCAAAAAAATTACGTTTCAAAAGATGATGTGGAGCTTGCACGTTCAAACTATTTAACCGCACAGGCTGACGTTGCGGCGGCAAGAGCGGAAATGAGCGCATCGCAGGCTTCTTTAAACAATAATCTCACAAATTTGGGATATTCAAAAATAACATCTCCGGTTGACGGAACGGTTATTTCAAGGGCTGTTGATGTCGGACAGACGGTTGCAGCCAGCTTTAACACTCCGACACTTTTTGAAGTCGCACAGGATTTAACCAAAATGCAGATAGAAACGAGTGTTTCTGAAGCCGATATCGGAAGAATTAAGGTCGGTCAGAATGCAGAATATACACTTGACGGATATCAGGACAAAAAATTTGAAGGAACTGTTACGCAGGTAAGACTGGCTTCTACAACAACAAATAATGTTGTTACATATACAGTAATTGTTTCTGTTGATAATTCTGATGGGTTTGCAATTCCGGGAATGAGCGCAAATGTTTCTATTATTACAGGTGAAGCGAAGGATGTACTTTGTGTTGATAACAAAGCACTTAAATTCTCTCCGGCTGACAATACTCAAAAATATGAAAAACAGGGTGTTTGGGTAATGACAAAATCAGGTCCGAAAAGATATGATGTTGAACTGGGACTATCGGATGATAACAAGACACAAATTATTTCAAAAGAAATAAAAGAGAAAGACAAAGTTATTGTAAGTTCAATAACAAAAGCTAAAAAGAAACAATCTGCAGGCATGCGCAGACCTCCGATGTAATACATAAGGTTTAGATAATGACATTAATAGAAGTAAAACACGCAAAAAAAATGTATAAGATGGGAGATGAAGAGTTTTTCGCTCTCAATGATGTTTCTTTTTCAATTGAAGAAGGCGAGTTTGTTGCGATTATGGGTACGTCAGGTTCGGGTAAATCAACTTGTATGAATATGTTGGGAACTTTGGATAAGCCTACAAGCGGTGAATATTATCTTGAAGGTGAGGACGTTTTTTCAATGACACCCGACCAGCTTTCGGATATAAGAAACAACAAAATCGGATTTGTGTTTCAGGGGTTTAACTTGATTTCAAGAACTTCTGCTATTGATAACGTTTGTATGCCGATGATTTATAAAGGAATTCCGGAAAATGAAAGATACAAACGTGCAAGAGAAGCTTTGAAGATTGTAGGATTAGAGAATAAAGAAAACAATATGCCTTCTCAAATGTCAGGCGGTCAGCAGCAAAGGGTTGCAATAGCGCGCGCAATAGTTAATGACGCTCCGCTTATTCTGGCGGACGAACCTACAGGTAATTTGGATACAAAAACGAGCATTGATGTTATGGAATTTTTTGTAAACCTAAACGAAAAATTCGGTAAAACGGTTGTGCTTGTTACTCACGAACCTGATATTGCGGAATATACAAAGCGCATAATTAAATTCAAAGACGGACAAATAGTTTCCGACTTACCGAAAGAAGAATGGGTGAAACAAAGAAATCGGGAAACATAGTGGTAAATAAAAGAAAGAAGAAAGGAAAAATAAGCGAATAGAAATTGAGAGAGATAAAAACCACTTAATCACCTGTTCACTTAATCACTTAAAAGAATGATAGATTTTAAATCAACATTATCAATAGCATTAAAATCGCTGGAAGTTAATAAAATGCGCTCGGCATTGACTTCTTTGGGTATTATTATAGGTGTAGGCGCAGTAATTGTTATGCTTGCAATAGGTTCGGGCGCTAATAAACAAGTTCAAGCTAATATGGAATCAATGGGTTCTAATATCTTAACTATTCGTTCAGCCTCCGCAAAATCCGGCGGTGTTTCAATGGGTATGGGTTCAAAACCTACGTTGAGCGTTAAGGATGCGGAAGCTATTAAGAAAAATGCAAGAGGGATTGAAGCGGTTGCGCCGTTGATGAATTCTTCAAAGCAGGTTATGTACGGAAACCAAAACTGGCAGACTTCAATTTACGGGATTACAACTCCTTATTTGTATGTAAAAAATTACGAAATTAAAGACGGAAGAGCATTCACAAAAGATGATGATAACAATGCCGCTAAAGTCGCAATAATAGGCTCAACCGTTGAGACAGAATTATTCGGTGATGTAAATTCTATCGGAAAAACAATAAGAATAGGAAACGTACCGTTTAAAGTAATCGGGACGCTTGTTTCAAAAGGAACAGTCGGACCTATGGATCAGGATGATTTGATATTTATTCCGCTTACGACCGCACAGAGAAAAGTTTTCGGAACAGATTTTCCGGGTTCGGTAAGCCAAATTATTGCAAAAGCTGATTCTGTAGAGGATTCAACAGTTGCACAAAAAGATATTGAGGAAATTCTGAGGGCAAGACATAATTTGGGCAGAACACAGGAAAATGATTTTGAAATCAGAAACAGCGCCGAGTTTCAGGAAAAAATGAAATCAACCGTAAGAACATTTGCAATTTTGCTTGCTTCAATCGCTTCTGTTTCACTCGTTGTCGGCGGAATCGGGATTATGAATATAATGCTGGTATCTGTAACCGAGCGTACAAAAGAAATCGGTATTCGTATGGCAATCGGTGCAAGAGCCGGTGATATACGCCTGCAGTTCCTGATAGAAGCACTTGTTTTATCGTTAATAGGCGGGTTAATAGGAATTATTGCGGGGATAGCAATAGCGTTGATTGTAGGGAAATTGTTCGGAACGGCAATTGTTATTACGCTGTCGCCTATACTGCTGTCATTCGGATTTTCAGGGCTTGTCGGTATCGGTTTCGGGTATTACCCTGCATACAAAGCATCCCTTCTTAATCCTATAGATGCCCTAAGGTATGAATAACATCCAAGCTTGTCCGGCTTTCATTCGAATCCGTAATTTGCAGGCGCTCAAACTGTCTTCCTCTTTGGAAAACGGGTTTTTAGAAGCAGGTTGGGTGAAACCCAACTTTTTTATTCCTTTGTAGAAGTTCCTTTGTAAAAGCAGGTTAGGGTTTCTACCCCAATAATAACCAATATGACTATAATTCAGCCTTCGGCAAAAATAAAAAGTCAATAAAATCAACCCTTGCCAGCTCTTTTTCAACTTTTTTTCAAAAATTTTAAAAAACTAACATGCAGATTA
>CADAKY010000009.1 GCA_902788575.1 uncultured bacterium
GGGCATTTTGATTGAATTGATGTTTTCGGCAGAGCCGAATCTCTTTGTTCGAACATTAAATGCAGTAATACACAAAGCGTGCAGGCTATGCCTGCAACATCCATTCAATCCCTCAGCCGTAAGGCTGATGTGGTTATCCATTCAATCCGGTGTTTTCTCTCTTTCTTTTTGTTTCATTTTTCTTTCTCTCTTTGCCTCCGAAACAAAGAGAGAAAGAAAAATGAAAGTGCCAAATGAACAAAAAGAAATATAAAAAAGGTTACAAATAAACAAAGAAACAATCAAAAAAACAGATTTCAAGGCACACTTGAACCTTTCACAACAAAAGAGATATTTTGGTGTATTCTGCTAAACTGTTACTTTTTACACATTTGTAAACATTTGTAACAAATAATTCCTTTTGTGAAATTGGGAAACTTTTATATACTTTATATATATGTAAGACAAATCCAAGAGAGTTAAAAACAAACATTTTGAATTTGAAAAGTAAAAAAGATTGAACGCTTCTGCGTACAGTCTGAGTAAAAACGCCCAAATTCGCAAGAATAAGGCTTAATAAAAGTGCAGTTAAACGCACAAGAGAGGTAATGATGGCAGTATTAAACAGCTACAATATCAATTCTATGGCAACACAAATTTCAAGAGAGTTTTACATACAAGATAACCCTGCCGAGGATAAATCCTATGTCCTTGTAGACGAAATGAGGTTATTCGCAATGGATATGAAATCGAGAGTAACATTTATATCCAGAGTAAAGAAATAATACTAATCTTACATCTTACTAATTTTAATTCCCCAAAACTTACTTATCTATTAGCGCCTGACTCTTGCATAGAATCAGGCTTTTTTTTGTGTATAATTATTGATATGAATATATTGATTACAGGCGCAACTAAAGGAATCGGAAAAGCAATTGCCGAGTCTCTTTCAGACACAAACACAATTTTTGCAACCGGCAGAAATCAAAAACTTTTGAGTTCTTACGAAAATTATTTTGTCTGCGACCTTTCTAAACAGGAAGAACTTGAAAAACTCGGTGAATACATTAGCCAAAACAAAATTGACATCTTAATAAATAATGCCGGAGAATACATTTATTCTAAAATTGACGAAATAAATTATTCTCAAATAGAAGAAATTATTTCTGTAAACCTAAAAGCACCGCTCTTTTTAACTTCAAAAGCAATTCCATACATGAAGGAAAAGAAATGGGGCAGAATTATTAATATCGGTTCAATAAGCGGAGTTATGGGAGAGGCAGGCGCAAGTCTATACTCCGCATCGAAAGCAGGATTAATCGGTGGAACAAAAGCTTTGGCACTTGAGCTTGCTGAATTCGGAATAACCGTTAATACGATAAACCCCGGCTGGGTTGATACGCAGATGGGTAACGAATCCGCCGAAGAAGGAGACTGGACAAAAGAAGAACTGCTTGAATGTATTCCGCAGCGCAGGTTTGTAACTCCTAAAGAAGTTGCGGGAATGGTTAAATATTTGATATCTGACGAAGCAAAAGGAGTTACGGGTCAATCAATCAACCTTTGCGCAGGATTGAGTGTCGGGTGCTAAAATGTCCCTATTCAAGTTATTTCTAATTTTTACAAAAATCGGTGCAATTCTTCTCGGAGGAGGGTATGTAATTCTTCCGATTCTTACGGATGAATTATGCGAGAAAAGAAAACTTCTCACAAACGAAGAACTTGTTGATTATTTTGCACTTTCACAGTCTCTTCCGGGAATAATTGCCGCAAATATTTCCATGTTTGCCGGATATAAATTGAATGGTATCAAAGGTGCAATCACTGCAGTTATTGGAGTGACTTTCATTCCGTTTTGGACAATTGTTTTTCTTGCATCATTTTTAGACAGATTGGTCAATAATAATTTTGTGCAATCAGCTATGTGGGGAGTAGGAATTGCGGTAATTGCACTTATAACGCTGACAATAAGAGAGATTTGGCAAAAATCGGATAAAGACAAGTTTTTTTATTTTATTTTTATTTTGTCACTGGTTTCAATGCTATATTTTGAGCTGTCTCCAATCCAAACTATAATAATATTTTCCGTGATAGGAATTCTGATTAAAAGGAGTGTGAAAAAAGCATGATATATTTACAACTTTTATCAGAATTCTTTAAAATCGGTTTATTCTCATTCGGAGGAGGATATGCAACAATTCCGTTTTTATTTCATATTTCGGAAGTATACGGGTGGTACACTTTAAAAGAACTTACTCAAATAACGGCATTAGCTTCAATTACTCCGGGACCGGTCGGAATAAATGCCGCAACGTATGCAGGACTGAAAACAGCAGGGCTGGCAGGTTCAATCCTCGCTACAACAGCAGAAATTATTCCGTCATTAATTTTAGTACTTATAACCGCAAAGCTGTTAAAAAACTTTAGCGGGAATTTTTATGTAAAGTCTCTGATATCAACTCTTAAACCGATAAGCTGTGCTCTTCTGACTTCTGTCGCAATCGGGCTTATTAAACCTGAAATCGGCAATATAAAAAGTTTGATTTTACTTTCAGTGCTTTTATTACTTAGCATAAAATCAAAGAAAGATCCGCTTTTTTACATTCTGATTTCCGCCATAGCTGGTGCTTTTATTATATAAAATCTTAATATTCTGAAACCTATTTCTTCCCCAGCAAAATATCGAAAATATTTCTGTGTTTCAAAGAATTTTCTTCAATAGGCTTCAGTCCCAAAATTGATTCCAAATCAGCTTTCAAAGTCATTAAATCTTCATATTTTTTAAGCATACCATCCATGCAAACAGAAACATCTCCCGTTTCTTCCGAAACGACAAGACACGCAGCATCCGAGACTTCTGACATTCCGAGAGCTGCTCTGTGCCGTGTACCGTATTTCCAGCTTAATTTTGGGTCTTCTGTCAAAGGCAAAAGCACTCCGGCAGAATGAATTTTATTTCCGTCTATAACCATAGCACCATCATGCAAAGGTGTATTCGGATGGAATATCGTTAAAATTAATTCTGTTGAAATTATTGCATCTATTTTTGTTCCGACATCTGAGTATAAACCTGATGTCATACCCTTTTGAAAAACAACCAAAGCTCCCGTTTTTGTCTTTGTTAAATATTTTACGGCTTCTATAATTTCTTTTATGATATCAACATCGTCTTCCCGTTTTTTTGCAACACTTCCTGATGAAAAGAATGTATTTCTGATAAACCCCGGCTGTCCAAGATAACCCAGAAATCGTCTTAATTCCGGCTGAAAAATTACAATCAAGCTCAAAGCAATCATTGTTACGAGAGATTTTAGGAATACACCTAAAATTTTTAAATCAATAAGTACAAGAATTTCACTAAACAACCAAGTTATAACAAGGAAAAACAATCCCTTAAACAATTTTTCAGACTGTGTATTCTGTATAAACTTTTTGTACATTACAAACAAAAAAATAACAATTATTCCGATTTCAACAAAATTAACCCAGCCCAATGAGCCATGTATCGGAGATATGATATTTTTGAAAAGTGAAACAATTTCGTCCATATTCTTTATTTTAACCTATCAGGAATGCGGTCGTGAGAGATTAAATCCTCTAAACTTTCTCTATTTACTATAATATCAGATTGTGAATTATTTACAAGTACCATTGCAGGTTTTTCCACCCTGTTATAGTTTGAAGCCATTGAATAATTGTATGAACCTGTGTTAAATACACATAAAATATCACCGGCTTCAAGCTTAGGCAATTTAATATTCTCTATTAAAACATCACCGCTTTCGCAGAATCTTCCCGCAATAGTGACTTCTTCTTCCGCTCTTCCCGCAGTCTCACCGGCAACCTCTGCAACATATTTTGCCTGATACATGCTCGGGCGCGGATTGTCAGACATACCGCCATCTATCGCAACATACTTTCTTCCGTTTGGAACCTGTTTTGAACTTCCTATTGTATATAATGTTATTCCGGATGTCGAAATGATACTCCTTCCGGGTTCAAGATAAATTGACGGAATATCATTTGTAAATTTGTTCATAGCACAAGAAACAGCTTGTGCAAGTTCTTTTACGGAAGGCGGATTGTCAGCATCTGTATATTTAACCCCGAGACCGCCTCCGATATTCATCTCATCCAAATGCAAATTGTGAACTTTATTTATACGCAATGTTTCTTTTATCAAGATTTCAACTTCGTCCGAATAAGACCTCAGTTCAAAAATCTGAGACCCGATATGAGCGTGCAGACCTTTTAAATTAAGATTTTTATAGTTGTTTTTTATAAGCGTAATTATTTTATCAATCTGGGTTAAGTCAAAACCGAACTTTGAATCTGTTTGTCCTGTCTGAATGTAATCATGTGTATGACACTCTATTCCGGGAGTTATTCTCAAAAGTATATCCGCACATTTTCCTTTTTCTCCCGCAATTTTATTCAACAATTCAGCCTCATAAAAATTATCAACGGAAAATCTTCCTACACCCAATTCCAATGCCAGCTCTATTTCTCTTTGAGACTTATTGCTCCCGTTAAAAAGAACGTTTTTCATATCAGCACCGGACTTGTAAACGGTGTAAATTTCGCCTGCTGATACCGTATCAAACCCAAAGCCTTCTTCATAGAGGATTTTACTCACTGCTGATGTGCAGAGTGCTTTTGAAGCATACATAAGATGAATATTTTTATACTCTTTGAAAGCTTCTTTATATTCTCTTGCAATACCTCTCAATGTCGCTTCATCTATTACATACAAAGGTGTTCCGTATTTTTCTGCAAGTTCAGACAAACAGCACCCTCCTACAAAAAGTTTTCCGTCTTTTCGTTCTGCCGTAATCGGTCTGATATGTTGATTTACGCTCATTTTTAACCTCTTTTTCTATATAATAACCTAAGAAAAGCCAAAATAAAAGCACCTTTTGTGAAGATGCTTAGTACGTTATATAGAGAGAGTGGAGAAAATATCTTTTGGGGTAAATAATGGGGGGGGTAAATAGAGGGGTAAATAGGGGAGTAAGTAATAAACTATGAATAATTAATATTTTAGTTTTATTATTTATCCGTTTATAAGCCTATCGAGTTCATAAATCTTTAAAACAAGAGCTTCTGTTTGTTCTTTAAACCAGAGTGCAAACATTTTTATTTCTTCTCTAAAACTGTAACATCCGGGCCACATTGCGTACATATCGAATACTCCTTTCTGTGTTTTTCAAGATTCAGTTACTCACTTAACCTTACAAAATATATATCGGCACAAATTTTAAAAACTTTAGGATTTTTTATAATTTTGTTACAAAAGTTTACATTTATTTATTATTCAGCAATTTTACAAACTAAAAATACTTTTTATATATAAGGGAATTAAGGGAAATCAGACAAATATGAAATACGTAAACTGGGTAATAAAAGCATTTAAATTTTCTAAGCCGTCTAAAACAAACGAGTTGTACAAAAAAGCAGGTACTATTATTGATTCAATACCTGAAGAAACATTACAAAAGACTATTAATGCTTTATTTAAGCCCAAAGGTACAGTGAACACATACCTTGAAGATTTGGAAAAAATCAGGGCAGCGGCTAAAAAAGCAAAAGCACCAAAAGAAGTAAATCAAGCAATAGAAAATATTACCGAAAAAGCAGCCTCTTATATTAATGAGTGCGAAAAAGGTGCATTATCAGTTAAAGTTCAAAAAGTACAGCAATATAAAGATGACGTTACACATGATTATGACGTCATCCAAAACTTTTTTAGAACAGAAGCTGAGAATAATTTAGGAAATTCAGAAAAATTTTATGATTTTTTAAATTCTGCAAAAACGACTGACAATATAAGATACCAGTCACCATTTGATACAAGAATTGGAGATTTGGCAGAAGGAGTCCTGCCGGAAGACGGTATATTCTATCACGGTACAACACAGCCCAGAACAATCCTAAAAACAGGATTCTCGGAAGTTCGCAGTAACCAAGTAAGCAAAGCCCCGAGAGAATTTGGAGCGGGAGTATATTTGACTCCGGACAGAACTGTCGCATCCCATTTTGCTGGTATAATCGGACGTATAATGCACGTTAAAGCTGATGTTCATAATACCGCAGCTGTTAATTCAGCTCAGTTTAGAACAATATCAATGGAATTATCACGTCTGTTGAATTCTATTGGCTACCAAACCGGAACAAAAGAGGGAAATGTTGTTGCTGAGCTTCTAATGAAAAAAATATTCAATAAAGCAGGTTTTGATAGCGTTTACACGACAGAAGGAATGGCTTCCGGATTGTTCGCAAAAAAAGCTGACGAATGGCTGGGCAGAGCACAGTCACAACTTGTTGTCTTTGATGGAGCGAAAGTTTCAGCATCAGTAAAAAAGACTTTAAAACAAAAAATAAATGATGAGTTATTGCAAATTAAAACAAGAATAAAGGTAATGTCAAACCTATTTAAAATGCAAATGAATGACCCTATAGGTTTTATGCTGGGAATGTAATCAATCCGAAGCAAAACATTCGTATGCGACGCAAATTTAATACAAAAGTTAATTTTAAGTTTTTATTTTCATATAAACAAGTACTTTGTAAACAACCGATTCTGTGGTATAATAACCCAAGGGAGGAGCAAAAACTGCTCAAATATTTAAAAATTCCTCAATATAGAGGAGTTAAGAAGAAAAGATTAATTATAGAATTAGGGTATGGTGGCTAACAGTATCGACAGTATAAACATGCAAAAACAGGAGAATTTTGTCCGCGAAGCAGAAGTGGACGGAATTGAGATTCTTGTAAACATGGCAAAACAGGGGAAAATTGACCCTTGGAATGTCAATATTGTTGATGTTACAGATAAATATCTTATGCACCTGTTTCAATCCAAGGCTCAGAACCTTAGATTAACCGGAAGAACTCTATTATTTGCAGCAATACTTTTAAAGCTTAAATCAAATGTCCTTGAGGGCATTGATATTATGGATTTTGAGCCCCCGAGAGAAGACGAACTTGATTATTCTGACGACGAGCAGCTTGACTACACAACGGAAGAATACATTCCGACAAATAATGTAATCTCAATTGATGAAGTTTTACAGAGACGTACTTCCGTAAGGCTTAACCATAACAGAGTTGTGACTTTGAGAGATTTAATCCGTCAATTGGAATTTTATGAACAATTAGACAGAAAGCAGTCACTCAAAAATGCGCACGAAAGAGCTAAAAGACGGGTTCAGAATTATGCACGTCTCTCTGTTGAAGATATAATAAACCTTCCGCATGACGAATATATCGAAAATGGTGTACAAAGGTTAAAAGCAAACCTTGAAGAAATTTTAAACAGGCAGGATAAAATCGAATTAAACGAACTCACTTTGCTTGGCATGGATAGAATCAGTGCATACATTTCCTTACTGTTCTTAACTGCTGACAGCGACTACGATTTAGAGCAGGACGAATTTTATTCCGACTTGTATGTCGTAAAACGTCCGCACGAAGAAAAAAATGAACTTGATGAACAGATAGAAAATGTCCAAAGTGTTTTAAAAGAAGAGGTAGAAGATGGAACAGCTAAAATCCAGAATTGAAGCTGTTCTGTTTGTAACAGCAAAAGTTCTTCAGATAAATGATATCGCGGAAATTCTTGAAGAAAATCCGGAAGATGTGGAAGAGGCTCTTTTGGAATTAATTATGGATTACGCATCAAGAGAAGGTGCGCTGGAAATAGATGATGAAAACGGTTATATTTTACAGGTTAAGCAAGAGCATCTTGATATAGTCGAAAAACTTTGTCCCGTTGAATTAAAGCCACCCGTTTTAAAAACATTGACAGTTATTGCGCTAAAAGAGCCTATAAGACAGACGTACCTAAAGGATCTTAGAGGTTCAAACGCATACGAGCATGTTCAGGAACTGGTTGAAAAAGGGCTTGTTTCAAAACATAAAGACAAAAACGGACGTTCATTCAATCTTAAAACCACACCAAAATTCGCTGAATACTTTAAACTGAAAGGTGATATTCGCGCACTTGTAAAAACTCTTAATATAGATAACGGCGTAAAGGATGATGAAGAGCAGAGGAATCCTGATGAAAAATAAGGGATACAGATTTTTCTTATATCCTTTTCTTGTTTTATTATTAATTATAGCTTTTATTCTCAGGAACAATACAGCTGAAATATATGGTGCAATCGGCGATTATTATTATAGAAATAACAACCAGCAAAAAGCACAGTTCTTTTATGAAGAATCACTGCTGCAAAACCAAAATAATTATTCAATCAGAGAAAAATATGTTAATTCTATAATCAATTCTCCATTAACCGTTGAATCTCAGCAAAGGCTTGCAAATATAGTTCAGGATGGAATCAAAGACAGCGCATCAATGAATGCCGAATATTTTTTATACAATCTAAAACGGGAAATACATAACAAATATCCTCACAATTATATTCTTCAGGCACCTTACAATCAAAAAATTCTCCACTGGGGGAAAATGCCGATTACATACGGATTCAAAAATCAATATACTGTACCGGATGAGATTATTAAGGCTGTAAACGATGCCTTTAATGAATGGGAAAGAGCAAGTTCATGCAGAATAAAGTTTTCACAGGTGAAAATTAATCCGGATATTTGGGTGGAATTTATTCAGGAATCCCCTCAGCAAATACAATACGGGCAAAAATATATTGTTGCGTATACAACCCCAATAATAAACCAGAGAATGCTGGAAAATATGGTTATAAAATTTAACATAATAAATATCGAAGGAAAAATGTATTCTCCAAATCAGATATACAATACAGCTTTGCACGAAATTTTTCACGCACTCGGTTTAATGGGACACTGTGATGAAAAAGAAAATATAATGCACATGACAAAAGATAACGATTCAGTTCTAAATGATACAAGGGTTAATTTGACATACGCAGACAAAATTACACTTGATTTACTGTACAAAATAAAGCCGGATATAACAAATGCGGAAAATCTTGAATATAAGTACATTCCATATCTTGTTGTAGGCGGAAAAGAAGATGTTAATTATATAAAGATTAATGAAGCGAAAAATTACATCAGAAAAGCACCATCTCTGCCAAACGGATATATTGATTTGGCGGATGCTCTTGTCTCGGAGAAAAAATACAAGGAAGCGGTTGAAAACCTTGAAAAAGCATACAGACTCGCAAAATCAAAAGATACAAGATATATAGTTTTCTATAATCTTGCGGTTGCTTATTATTATCAGGATGCATATATTCTGGCATTGGATTATCTGAACAATGCAAAAGAAATAAAAGACGAAAATGAACTTCATATTCTCGCGGCAGAAATTTATCTTAAACAAAAACAAGAAGAAAAAGCCATTGAAGAATACAGATATCTTATTGCGCAGGAGCCTGAAAATATAGATTATGCAATTAATCTTGCCAATATATATGTAAGAAAGAAAAAACACATTCAGGCAAGAAATGTTCTCAGAGAATTTTTAAACAAAAACCCCAAAGAAAGAACAAACCCGAAGCTTTCACCTTACAAAAAATTATTTTTATAAAACAAAATTCAAAAAATAATAAATCCGATTTTTAAATAGCGACAGGTGTTCTTAAAGGCGCAAAAACAACGAATAAGCGAAATCTCAACTTAATGAATGAACAAAACAATATTTTTGCATGATAAAATAAATTCAGACGGGGAATTTTATGAAACAAATTTTAGCAATATTATTTTTGTTTATTTGTATTCCTGCATTTGCGGAACAAACTCCTGCTGCTCAAAATCCGATGACAGTTCCGCAAAACATAAACTTTGAACAATGCACAAAAATATTTAATATTCCAGCGGAAAAACTTTTTTATCTGACACTTGCGTCAATAAGTGCAAACCGTTTTAAGCCTGAAGAAATTCAGACATCTGACGGGTATGTTATTTTTAGTGTAAATAGGAATAAATATCTTGCAACGATTGCAAAAGTCGATAATGCTAATTCAATACTGAAAATAACACCCTGCAGCAATGTTTACAATTTTCCGCCGGGAATTATTACGAATATCTATAAATATATTGATTTGAATTTAAAAAACATTTAGGGTAAATATGAAAAAATTTTTAGCATTATTTTTAACAATTTCAGCCATACTTCTTTTTACAGCCTGCTCTATAAGAAAAGAGGCGAGCCAAAAAGAAATTACATTCTGGACTTTGCAGATGGGCGATTTTTCTGATTATATGTACAAAGTTATACGCAATTACGAAAAAGACCACCCGAACATTCAAATCAAGTGGGTCGATGTTCCGTTTTCAGAAGGTGAAAAAAGAACGCTTGCTGCTGTTATGACAGATAATCCGCCGGATTTGATTAACCTTAATCCGGATTTTTCGGCTCTTTTGGCACAAAAAGGAACGCTGGAAGAAATATCTATGGAGGATACGGCTTCATTCAATCAGGAGATAATCAAAGCACTTATGTACAATGATAAGCTGTATTCTATACCTTGGTATGCAACAAGCGCTATTACAATATACAACAAAGATTTATTTGCAAAATCCGGAATCTTAAGACTTCCTAAAACATACAATGAACTTGCGGCAATTTCCGAAAAAATTAAAACAAATACCGGCGCGTATGCATACATTCCGACTATTACGGAAAATGATACAATGGTAAAAATTCTAAACAAATACGGAATTTCAGAAACACAGGATTTTTCATCAATGAAAAGTCAAAAAGTTTTTGAAATGTTTAAAAATCTGTATCAAAAAGAACTTATACCTCCGGAAAGCATAACTTATACCCATAGAGAAGCTCTCGAACAATATATGGCAGGAAAAGTTATTTTCTTCTCAGGCGGAGCTAATTTTCTTAATATGATTAAAGAAAACGCTCCTTCAATATATGAACAGACTGATGTTACGGAACAAATAAAAGGACCTGTCGGTCAAAATGATTTTTCGGTTATGAATTTTGTAATTCCTAAAAAAGCGAAAAACAAAAAAGAAGCTTTGGATTTTTGTCTATATCTGACAAACGGAGAGAATCAACTTGAACTTGCAAAAATGACAAATGTAATATCAACGAATTCTGACGCTCTCAGGGACTCTTTTTATAACGACACTTCTGATTTGACTTCAAAAGCACGCTCTTTAAGTGCAAAGCAGATAAATAAAATTACCCCCCAATTAAGACAAAAAAGAAATCAAAAAGAAATAAATACTCAAATCAATACTGCTGTGCAAATGATTCTTTTGAACAAAGATTCGGTTGAGGGTGCATTGAAAAAAATTGTTACAAATCTAAACGAAATAGATTAAAAAACTAGCAAAAAATATTTTTACGTGTTTTCATGCTAGTATAAAACCATCAAGGAGAAAAAGATGATAACACCAATCAACCAAGCTCAACCACAATTTAAAGCCAGACTATATTCGGGTGACATTTCAGTGCTTGCTAATGAGGCAAAACGAACAACAGACCCCAAAGCAGCAATGAATGAACTTTTTGCTCTGTTGTCAGCAATGAAAGCAATGCCGGAAAGCGAAGCAAAGTTAATGTATAAAACAGAATTGCCTGCATCAAAGTTTAACCTAATTTTGGACGGAAAAAAGGCAGGCGGAAGTGCAATAAGTTTTACGGAAGCTTTAAAAAATCTTTTTACAAAAAGAATGCTATCTATTGAAGAATACAGCAAAAAAATGCAAAATAACTCTCCTATAGGATTCGATAACCTTAAAAAATTTGCAATTGATGCTTAAATATTTATGTTTATTTTATAATTAGAAAGGCACATATTTATGTGTCTTGTTGAGTAGTGATAAAAACAGAGGATTATATGTTAAAAGAGTTTTTCTTAAAAGAAGTTGAGCAGTCAATATCAGATGGTATAAAAAATAACAAAATAGGACAAATGACAGAATATAAAGAAGGAAGCCTGCTGGTTGAAAAACCGAAGAATGTTGAATTTGGCGACTTTGCAATCAATGTTTCTTCTCTTGCCCGCTCAGCACGCATTGCACCTCCGATGATTGCACAGGCTGTTGTAGATGGTCTAAATCCTGATGGTAAATATACTGTAAATGTTGTCGGCGGATTTATAAATTTTAAAGTCAGCAATTCACTTCTTGCTGATACGATTGAAGAAATCCTCAGAAAAAAAGAAAACTATGGTAAAGGTGAAAATATAAATAAAGAGAAAATCTTACTGGAATACGTTTCCGCTAATCCTACAGGTCCTTTCCATATCGGACACGGACGCTGGGCAGCTATGGGAAGTGCACTTGCTAATCTTCTTAACTTCTACGGACACGAAGTTTATCAGGAATTCTATATAAATGATGCCGGAAGTCAGATTCAAAAGCTTGGAAATTCTCTCAGGATAAGGATTCGTCAGGAACTTGGCGAAAAAGTTGATTTCCCGACTGATGAAACAGAGAGAAAAAATTACTACCCCGGAGATTATTTGATTCCTGTTGCAAAGAAATTCCTTGCAGAAAATCCAAATACAGATATTAATACTGTAGAGCTTCAAACGCTTTGTGATTTTGCAAAAGCCGAAATGGAAGCTTGCCAGAAAAAACTTTTGGAAGGTTTCAGGGTTCATTTTGATAAATTTTATTCGGAACTTGATTTGCATAAATCCGGCAAAGTTAATAAAAGATATCAAGAGCTTATGGATAAAGGATTTTTGTATGAGCAGGAAGGCGCGATGTGGTTTAGGTCTACTCAATTTGGTGACGACCAAGACCGCGTAATAAAAAAAGCTGACGGCTCAAACACTTATCTGACCGCGGATATCGCATATCACGCAGATAAATTTGACAGAGGATTTGACAGATTAATTGATATCTGGGGGGCTGACCACCACGGTTATATTGCCAGAGTAAAAGCTTCTCTTGAAGCTCTCGGATATGACCCTGATAAGCTGGAAGTGCTGTTGGGACAGCTTGTAAACCTTCTTATTGACGGAAACGAAGTCAGAATGGGCAAACGTAAAAATATGGTTACGCTTGATGATTTGATTGAAGAAGTCGGAGTTGATGCTACGCGTTACTGGATGTGTATGAGAAATATTGATATAACTCTTGATTTCGACATAGAACTTGCGAAACGCTCAACCGACGAAAATCCGGTATTCTATGTCCAGTACGCTTATGCAAGAGTCTGTTCAATATTAAGAAATGCAGTAAGCGAAAGGGTTAATCAGGAAACAGGAGAAAAATTACCGGCTCCGATGACTCAAGAAGAATTAAATGATTTAATTAATAATTTTGATAAATTAAGCGTTTTAAAAACTACAGATACCGCAAAAAGTTTGATATTAAAACTGGAAGAGTTTAAATCTGTAATTTCATTATCTGCACAAAACAGAACGGTTTATACAATATGCAGATACGTTCAGGAGCTTGCACAAGAGTTCCATTCTTTCTACAATTCAAACCGTGTAATCGGTGAAGACAGAGAACTAATGAATGCAAGACTTGCGCTGATGGTAGCAATTAAAATTACATTAAAAAATGCACTTGATATTCTTGCAGTCTCAGCTCCGGAAAGAATGTAAAGACTAAAAGAATTTTCCGCCGGTGATTTGTTTCCTTTTTCCCAAAACAAAAGCACTAAATATTCTTTTCACAAAATTCTTCAATCGGACATTCTTTGCAATTTGGTTTAATTGGCTTGCAAACATTCTGCCCGTGGGTTACAAGGAGAGAATTTATATCTATCCAATGTTTTACGGGAAGTTTTTCTCTGAGCGCAAATTCTGTTTCCTCAGGTGTTTTTGTTTTGACATATCCAAGGCGGTTAAAAATTCTGTGGACATGAACATCCACACAAATTGCAGGTTTGTTAAACCCTAGTGATAATACAAGGTTTGCCGTCTTTCGTCCGACACCTTTAAATTTGCACAACTCTTCAATTTCATCCGGAACCTTACCGCCTAATTCCTCATCAATCTGACGTGAAAGCTCAATAATTTGTGCAGCTTTATTTTCATAAAATCCGACAGGATAAATCGCTTTGGCAAGAGTTTCCTTGGGAACGGATTTCATATCATGCGGAGTTTTAGCTAATTCAAGCATCCTCAAAGTCGCAGGATAAGTAGTTCTGTCATTTGTCCTAAGGCTCAAAATGCAGGCTATCAAAACAAGATACGGGTCTTTAAACGAATCCATAAGCTGAACAAATTCGCTCTTTTTTTGGTTTGCACTTTTTAGTTTTTCTACCAGTTCATCAATCATAAATTACTGTTTATAACTCTGTCTATACAAGCCTTTGGTGAATACTGCCACTCTCTTTGCGAAATTCTTGAAACCTTAAGTCCGCTTCTTTCAATAATGGTCTGCTTTTTCATGTTTGAAACTTTTGAAGACACTTTATCCTCTACTCCATCGCATTCTATAACAAACTTATTATCCACAAGAAGGTCTGCGCTCAAACCTGCTATTTCTACCCCGCAGGTTACTTCGTGTCCGATTTGACGGAAGGCATCCGCCACTTCTCTTTCAAAAGAATTTTTATAGATATTTTCGTCAAAATCATCAGAAGATTTTAATGTAAATCTGTCTTCGTATTCCTGAACATAGCCCAGATAACTTCTTAAAAGTCCCTCCGGAAGCTCGCGCGGGTCTTTTGATATGAAATTAATCATTTTGTATCTTGCTCTTGTTATTGCAACATTAAACAAGTTCGGCTTTTGCAGGAATATAAGGCTTTGCGGAAAACTGTTGTTTGCATAAGCCCATGAAATCAAGATTATATCTCTTTCATCACCTTGGAATGTATGTGCTGTACCGATTTCAATTTGGTGCTTTTCTATCATGTGTTCTGAAAGTACTTTTGCTACAGAAATTTTAAGCTGTTCCACCTGCGCTCTGAATGGAGAAATAATCCCTATAGATACCGGTTTTTCGGGGTTCTTACGTTCATCTTCAACAACTATTTCATGAAGACGCTTAACTAATGCCTCGATTTCAGGCAGATTTCTTGTTGCATCAAAATCGACCTTTCCGTCCGGAACAACAACAGTTTCAAGCACTTTTTCAGTATCGTCATTTCTGCGCATTACTCTGATTCTGTTGCCGTAAAATTCTTTGTTTGAGAAATTAATAATCGGCGGAAGACTTCTGAAATGTTCGTCCAAAAGCACAGGGTGCATAGAATAATAATTTGCAAGGTCAAACATTGAGTTTGTTCTGAACCGCCACATAAGCTGATATCTGTCAGTAATCCCATATTGCGAAAGAAAAGACTGCTCTTTCGCTTTTTCAAGGAATGATAAATGCGGAAGCTGTTTATCATCACCTACTACAACAGCTTTTTTCGCCCTGAACAGAATCGGGAAACAGCTTGCAATATCGCATTGAGATGCTTCATCAATAATTACAACATCAAAAAGCCCCGGTTTCAGAGGAAGTGAACCTGATGCTGCATAAGTTGTTACACACCAGCAGGGGAAAGCTTCCAATAGCGGTTTAAAATCTTCTGTTTCAAGAAGTCTGTTTTGAAGATTTTGACGTCTTTCAACAAGCGATTTTGAGTGAACAAAAAGCCGCTGTCTTTTTACAGGGTCCTGCATTAAACCTTTTAAAGCCGCTCTTCTTTTTGTTTTTAGAATATCTATTGCAAGTCGTTTCTGCTTGCGTTTCATGTTTCGGATTTGTTCAGAGAATACGTGAATATTTCCGATTTTTTGAATTTCTGTTTCTATTTTTCTCGCGTTATAAATCAGTTTTGCATATTCAAGTTCAACCTGAAGAATCGAAAGATTTTCATTTGTAACATCAAAAGTTTTGAGTTTAAGAATTTTTTTAAGATTTGAAAGTGATGAATGATTCTTTAAACCTGCCCAAAAACCCGATTTTTCAATATTTTCTGAAAGAGTTTTTATTATGTTTTCAATTGTTGAAATTTCATCACCTTTCAAAACTCTTTTTATATAAATATCATTTTGGTGCTGTGGCTCTTCAAGTTTGATTTGTTCATTAATTTGTGTCCACTCGCCTTCAAGCGAAATTATTTTTTCAGACTTTTTCTCTAAATCATTAATTGCCTTTAATAATTCTTCCATGTCTGAAACATCGCAAAGAATTGATTTTTCCAGACCTTCGTTTAAATCAACCTTGTTTGCAAGCAAGTCTTGAAGCTTCATTGAAAGTTCCCGCTGATAATTCAGCCTTCCCGCTCTCAAAGCAAGGAACGGTGCGCCAAGCTCGTTAAGCCTTTCTGCAACAACATCAACAGCTTTATCCATACGGGAAGCTACGAGAACGGTTTTTCCGTTTGCAATCAGATGTGCGGCAAGGTTTACAATTGTTTGTGATTTACCTGTCCCCGGAGGTCCGAAAACTGATACAAGCCTTGCGTTTTCAACATTCTTAACTACATTCAACTGTGCATCTGAAAGTGATAAAGGTGTTACAGGGAAAAAGTTTTCAAGAGTCTTTTGCTGAGTATCTGTAGGTTTTGCCTGTGTGTACTCTTCGTTTATAAGGCTCAAAACGGTTTCTCTGTAGATTCCGCTCGGTTTTTCGGCAATTTGGGTTAATTCATGCAGAACACCTGCGGTTGCAGACGGACGCTTTGTAAGAATAATTGCGCACTGGTTAGTAATATTTATTTTTTCAAGTTTGATAGCTTGTTTTTTCTGCGCTTCTTCCTCTTCTATAAGTTCATCAATATTCTCGGAATCAATTTTTCCGCTGTAAAAATCTTTTGTAATATTATCTTCTTCAATTTTAACTCCGGAATTAAGCGAAATATCAATGTCCGGAATAATTGATTTAAGCGTTGTTAAAAATATATCCAGCTTTTCCTGAGTAATTGGCGCAGACGGAACTACTTCCAGTAAACCTTCTAAGAGGGATTCCGTCTCATCTTCATCGTCACTTTTTTTCATTAAAGCAGTCAAAGCACCGGTGTTGAGAGAAATAAATTCATCTGTAAGCATACAGTTTATATTTACACCGTTTCTTTCAAGATGACAAGGCGCATACAGAAGCGGTGTAAGAAATTCAGTCTTTCTTCCGGTTTTGCTTTTCCCTGTAAGGAAAAGATATCCGTAAATCAGATACTTGTCTTTCTGGCTTGTTTCGGACTGAATCATAAGCTCTGTAATTTTCGGGTCTGAACCGTCAAGACGTAAATATTCAAGCCCTTGCGTAAAAAGGGTATCGTCTTCATTTAAGAAAATCCATTTGTTGTCTTTATCAGCCTTTAGGTTTCTGAAAGTAGAACTTTTTACTTCTTCCCTTACACAATCGTGAAGATATTGGCTTAATTTTTTAATAAAGCTGTTATTAAATGCCGAATTTATCGCTCTTGTTGCTTCCTGTAACATTTTCTCTCCCAAAAATTTTAATAAAATATAATATGTACTTTTTCAAATTATACCATATATCATAACTTTTTCATACTATAAATATTGTATAATAGCGTTTTATTAAAATAATTTGTCTTAAGCATAATCTCTGTTTTTGCATAAAAAATGTTTGTTGTATAATAAATCTATTAGAGGATATAGCTTTATTTTTGATTATAAGGAGGTCAAATGGGCACTATAGAAATTACAAAAGAAATTGAAGAAAAATGCTGCGTACACCGCGGTGTTAAAGGAACTCCAGCTCCTATTCCTCAAGAAGGAGAGTGGACAAAATGTAAAGAAATCAAAGACATATCAGGTCTTACTCACGGATGCGGATGCTGCGCACCTCAACAAGGTACTTGCAAATTAACTCTTAACGTTAAAGAAGGCGTTATTCAAGAAGCACTTGTTGAAACAATCGGATGTTCAGGTATGACACACTCAGCAGCAATGGCAGGTGAAATCCTTCCGGGTAAAACTATTTTGGAAGCTTTGAATACTGACCTTGTTTGTGACGCAATCAACGTTGCAATGAGAGAATTATTCCTTCAAATCGTTTACGGAAGAACTCAGTCAGCATTCTCTGAAAACGGCTTGCCTGTTGGCGCAGGACTTGAAGATTTAGGTAAAGGTCTTTGCTCTATGTGTGGTACAATTCACTCTACCAAACAAAAAGGTGTTCGTTACCTTCAATTAACAGAAGGTTACATCCTTAAACTCGGTTTAGACAAAAACGATGAAGTTATCGGATATCAGTTCATCAACATGGGCAAATTTATGGATGCTATTAAGAAAGGTGTAAACCCTCAGGAAGCATTTGACAAAAACGTAGGTACTTACGGCAGATTTGCTGATGCGGTTAAGTATATTGACCCGAGAGAAGAATAAGGACACGTGAACAGGTGAGCAAGTAATTAAGTGAACAAGTGATTTTAGTTCGCTATAGCTCACAAAAAAATTCAAGATTAAACAGTTCAAACTTAGTATATATAAAATTTCTTAATCACCTGTTCGCATGCTCACTTAATCACTAATAAAATAATTTTAGAAATATTACAATAAATAAGGAATAAAAAAAATGACAGTAAAATTTGAAGGACAAGACAGACGTGAAGCTACTCTGGCTAAAGTTTTACCGGAATACGGTTTCAAATCTTTGGAAGAAGCTCGCGACTTATGTTTATCTAAAGGCATCGATGTAGATGCTATCGTTAAAGGCATTCAGCCAATCGCATTTGATAACGCATCTTGGGCATACACTCTCGGCTGCGCTATCGCTATTAAAAAAGGAATCAAAACAGCTGCTGAAGCGGCTGAAGCAATCGGTTTAGGCTTGCAAGCATTTGCAGTTCCTGGTTCCGTTGGTGACAGACGTCAAGTTGGTATCGGTCACGGTAACTTGGGCGCTATGTTATTAAGAGAAGAAACAAAATGCTTCTGCTTCCTTGCAGGTCACGAATCATTTGCAGCTGCAGAAGGTGCAATTGGTATTGCAAGAAATGCTAACAAAGTAAGAAAAGAACCTTTAAGAGTTATCTTGAACGGTCTTGGTAAAGATGCCGCTCACATTATTGCTCGTATAAACGGATTCACTTCTGTTGAAACAGAATACGATTACAAAACAGGCGAATTAAAAATCGTTAAGGAAACAGCTTTCTCAGAAGGTGAAAGAGCAAAAGTTCGCTGCTACGGCGCTGATGACGTAAACGAAGGTGTTGCTATTATGATTAAAGAAGGCGTTGATGTTTCTATCACAGGTAACTCAACTAACCCGACAAGATTCCAGCACCCTGTAGCAGGTACATACAAAAAATGGTGCTGGGAAAACGGAAGAAAATACTTCTCAGTAGCATCAGGCGGCGGTACAGGTCGTACACTTCACCCTGATAACGTTGCGGCAGGTCCTGCTTCTTACGGTATGACAGATACTATGGGCAGAATGCACGGTGATGCTCAATTTGCAGGTTCATCATCTGTTCCTGCTCACGTAGAAATGATGGGCGTAATAGGTATGGGCAACAACCCTATGGTAGGTGCTACAGTTGCTGTTGCTGTTGCAGTTGAAAAAGCTATGGCATAAAATTTTTGAGAAAAAATTCAAAATATATAAAAAAAGGAAGTGATGTTTTTCATTTCCTTTTTTTTGTAAGCAATTTTTGTTGAGTTTCACCTAACTTACGGTCTCTTTTGCACATATTAGGACACAAAAGTTATTGTTGGGCAAGTATGCCCAACCTACTGGCTGCCAATAATACAAGACAAATCGCGCCAGGCGCAAATTAAAATGGACAGGATTAACCTGTCCATTTTAAAATATTTGTTTTGGTGCAAATAATTGCACCCTTGCTTAAAAATTTAGTTTTTAGAGATGCCCTAAAGTTATTTTATGATTTCTTTATATTTACCTGATACAAAATCATGACAACTTATATGAGTTTTTCTATCACCAAAATAATTAAGTGTTGAAAATACAGTTTTGGTACGTTTTGTATAAGGGGCTAATTCATAAGTATTGTTACAAAATCTTCCACTGCTTTCAATAAATCTTTCAACTTTCTTACCATTCCTTTCAAAGATAGCTAAAACGGTATCACTGCCAATATTTTCAATGCTTTTTAACCATTTACTTCTGCTTGCACGTGCTACAGCCTCTGCAGCCAAACTTGTAAAACCTGAAATGTTCAACATAATTTAAATCTCCTTTTTTAACTTTATTCCCATAAATCAAAAGCTTACAAATATATAAAGTATCTATGCTGTCAGAATTTGCGCAGAGTTTTTCTATTCTATTCTATTCTATTCTATTCTATTTTATAGGGCATTATGATTGGTTTTGAGCCAATTGTAAAAATTTTTATTTTTGTTTAACAATTTGTAATATTTTGTTACATTTACCCTATTATATTGATTCAAACATTGAAAACATTTAAAAATCTTATATAATATAAGTAGATAGTTTTGATACGGTAAATCTCGATACCGAGACTTTAGGTCACAGAGGGATATTTCGAGTCCTCATAATCAAGACTATCTTTTTATTTGTTCATATCGTTGAATATCTTTATTTAATTGATTAATACTTGCTTTATGGAATGTTGTTATAAACAATTCTTCATTATTTTGTGTTTTTTTAATTACAAATTGGTATATTTTATTATCAATTTTAAAATAAATCAAATTTTTGTTGCTTTTGAGTAAAATATATTCTGCATTATACAAATATTTTGTAAGATTTTTATATTCGCCTAATGTCAGTTCAGGATGTTCAATTATATTTTTAATTAAACTATCAACAGAAAATTTTATCATTGTAGTATTTGCTTGAATTTTATTTGCAACATAATTTGAAAGATTACCTACAACGAAATAATTGTTTAAAATATCTTTGTCAGAATTAAATCTTATAAAATTAATAATTTCAGTAACAGAATAATTATCATAAAAATTATTTTTATCCTCAATTATTGAAATACTGGTTTTGTATAATTCGTCAAAAGTATTAATTTCTCTCATGCTATGATTCTATCACAAAGTTTTTTGGTTCGAATTCTGTATTATCAAACCGAATGTTCTTTTATAATACTCAATTTGCAGGTTCATCATCTGTTCCTGCTCACGTAGAAATGATGGGCGTTATCGGTATGGGCAACAACCCGATGGTAGGTGCTACAGTTGCAGTTGCAGTTGCTGTTGAAAAAGCTATGGCATAATAGTTGATTATTTTCAAATAAAATAAAACAGGAAGTGATGATTTTCACTTCCTGTTTTTTGTAAATAATTATTGTTGGGTTTCACCCAACCTACTTACTTTTTTTTGTAAGCAATTTTTGTTGAGTTTCACCTAACTTACGGTCTCTTTTGCACATATTAGGACACAAAAGTTATGGTTGGGCAAGTATGCCCAACCTACTGGCTTGTTATTGTTGGGTTTCACCCAACCTACAATCTCAAAAACCGTCAAAATATGCAAAAAATAGAGTTGGAACTCGAACAAATTTATTCTAATAAAAAAGCAGAAACTTAAATGAATTTCTGCTTTTTTGATTAATAAAGTAAATAATTTATATTAATATTGAGGACGACCTGGCACAAATTTTTCATTCCAGAAAGTAACTGTGTTACTATCTTCCCCGTATAATTCTAAAATTGAGCCATTTTGATCTTGATACTTCTTGCTTTCTTCTCGTTTTGCTAATCCTAAACGAATTTTTATTTCTTCTAAAGTCGTGTAAGTCTTTTCAAGTTTTGTTAATCCAAAAAATTTTGCTAATGCTTCTTTTGTCACGGGTGTGCCATTTTTTCTATGAGCAATCAGTTGTGATACATAGCCACCACCATTAAAACCTAAATGATAAGTGTTATCATTAGTTTTAAATTCTATTGATGTACAATGGTCGTTACACCAGTTAATAGTTACACCTTCTTTTTCTAGTTGCTCTTTGTTTTCTTTTTGTAATCTATTTACTTCGTTTCGTTCTACGTTTGTATCTATTTTTCCATTATTATTACCCTTTGCATCAGCTTGGTGAAAAATAGAATTTAATGTTTGAGAATGTTGGGAGTAGGTATCAATTATGCTCTTCTGATTTGCAGCTACAGCTTTAGATTGATTTGTAGAATTAACTTGTACCATAAAAAAATCTCCTATTTTATACTTTTGTTTAATATATCTTATATATATAAAGTATTTAAGAGAAAAAAAATTGTTATCTAAATGGAAAAATGTTACAATTATTAACATCTGTTCTAAAAATTCTTCTTATTTCGATCACAGAGCTAGTAGGTTGGGTGAAACCCAACAATAACAAGCCAAAGTGATATTTTCGTATTAAAAAATATCAAAATCTCTGTTCATTCTTCTTAGACCGACTGTTCTTTTACAACAATTTTACTGCGTTATCTATAAGTTCATCTACAACTTTTTTAACATCATCTGCAGAGGCTCTATTTGAAAATACTTTTGTTTTTGTGCCGAAATTTGCCAAAATAGAATTACCTTTTTGTGCAAATTTAAACGGTATATTCAGAAAGTAACAACCCTATGGTAGGTGCTACAGTTGCAGTTGCAGTTGCTGTTGAAAAAGCTATGGCATAAAACTTTTAAGAAAAAATAAATAATAAAAACAGGAAGCGATATTCACTTCCTGTTTTATTATTTAAAATTACAAATTTGAACGAGGGTCAATCAATTTCAATGTGTATAAACACAACCCGCTAAACTTTCATTTCTTTTTCAAAACCAAACAAAGAACTTACCGATTCATCATCATGTATTCTTGATATAGCCTGACCCAAAAGTGGTGCTACAGAAAGTTGTTTAACATTTTTCGGCAAATCTTTTTCATCCCATGGAATTGTATTTGTTACAATACATTCCTCGATTGGTGCAGCTTTAAGTCTTTCTATTGCAGGACCCGAAAATACAGCATGAGTTGCGCCTACATAAACTGCTTTCGCACCTTTTTGTTTAAGAAGTTTTGAGGCTTCACAAATAGTTCCTGCAGTATCAATTATATCATCAAACATAAGACAAACTTTATTTTCAACGTCACCGATAATGTGTGCCGCAATAGCTTCATTATGTTTGTCACGGCGTTTATCAATAATCGCCATCGGGCAATCAAGTTTTTTTGCAAAATATCTTGTTCTGTTTGCGCCGCCCATATCAGGACTGACTGCAACCATGTCATCCGGATTTATACCAAGACTTTTTACATAATCTACAATAATCGGAGCTGCAAAAATATGATCCACAAGAATATTAAAAAAGCCCTGAATTTGTCCTGTATGTAAATCCATTGCAAGAACTCTGTCCACACCGGCAGTAGTCAGCAAATCTGCGACTAATTTTGCCGTAATAGCTTCTCTTCCGGACGTCTTTCTGTCCTGACGGGCATATCCGTAATATGGAATAACCGCTGTGATTGATTTTGCACTTGCGCGTTTAAAAGCATCAATCATAATAAGAAGTTCCATAAGATTTTCATTAACAGGATTGCATAAAGGTTGTACTAAAAATACATCATCACCGCGGATACTTTCTTTGACCTGAACATATATTTCTCCGTCAGAGAAATTTTTTATAACCATAGGTCCGACTGTTGTTCCCAAATATTCCGCAATCTCCTGTGCTAGTTTAGGATTGGAACGTCCTGAAAACAGTCTTATATCGTGAGTCGGGCTCACAGCTCTTTCCAGCTGAGGATAAGTCATTTCAAGTACCATTTGCTAAATCCTTTCATACTTTGTGATAGGTCTTTATTTTACACCTAAGTTAAAAACATTAAAAGTGTTTTTTAAAAAATATTAAGTATATTTATTCTAAAATCTCTAAAAAAATTTTTTTGCTACTACGTATGGAGGAAAAATGAAACATATTGTTAAAGAAAAAATTAAAATTGCCGATACAAGTAGTATGGAAAACCGAATGGTTTTTCATACCTCCTCCCCAAGTCTGGTAGCCGTTCTCAAAAGAATGGCTTTTTTTTGCTTATTAAACGAAATTTTCCGTAGTTTTCAGCCAATCATACAAATTTCTGACCTCGCCGCCATTCGGCAAAAGTCTGTCCAAATTCTCTTTTACCGGTACGCCGGTAAATTCTCCGTCAGAATAACAATTTTTATAATTCATCCCCATGTTCGCACAATAAGGAAGTTTTACAACATTATCACCGCAAATATACGCAAGCCCGTGAGTACGGCAAATAATTGGTCTATAAAAATACACAGAACATTTGCCTTCAATAAGAAAAGGACATTTACCGCCTTTTACCATTTCTTTTATATTTTTTTGCACAATCCTTTTTGTTTCACTATTGAGCGCAATATACCCCTGCATAAGATACTCCAGCTCTGTCTCGGAAAGCGGATAATCCCCTTTTTCACAACAAAAAGAACATCCCTCTCTACACAGAATGTTCTCCTTTTGTTCTAAAAAATATTGTTCAAGCTTTTTATCTAATGCCTTTATAAAGTCGCAATAATTCACTAATTACAGATTACCTTTATTTACC
This sequence comes from uncultured bacterium, assembly GCA_902788575.1. Taxonomy (GTDB): domain Bacteria; phylum Cyanobacteriota; class Vampirovibrionia; order Gastranaerophilales; family Gastranaerophilaceae; genus CAG-196. The sequence continues at coordinate 24,326 of CADAKY010000009.1, forward strand.
CCTATTTACCCCTATTTACCCCGACCCCAAAATCTTCCCCAAAAATTTTTGGAAGCTTTGCTTTCTAATTGTTCTATTCTTTGAGATAATTCTTGATTATGTTCCAAAAGTTCCTTAACCTGACGTGCCAAAATTTCATTGTCTCTTTTGTATCCACCAGCTTCGATAAGCTTTTTAGACATATCAGAGTTTGTAATATCATCGCTTATTTTTTTTGCGACAGCTTCTGCAAGCATTTGCAGGGTCTGACTTGAAACATCAAGTGTAAAATTTTTGCCCTGAGGAATGATTTCACTTTCTTCTTGCTGCGCAACTATTGCATTTTGTTCCTCAGTCTGAGGTGCTTCCGGATTTATAATCATTGGCTGCACAGGATTCTTTGATTCTTCATACTCTTCAACTTTTGCTTCCACTCTGGAAAGCTTTGAAATTATTTGCTCATCACTATACCCTTGAGCCTTTAATGAAATTCCTTTTTTAATTTTTTCCAAAGCCAAATCGTCAAAAAATTCCAAACCGTCTTCATCTTCATAAATAGATTCAACTTTCCAGTCTTCAAGAAATAAATCCAAAGAATGAGTATCTATGTAATAATTTTCTGCATTTAAATTCTTTAGAATAGACTCTTTGTTATACATCCGCTAATCCTCATCTTTTCATAAGCCGAGCTATGTCACGCTCTTGCGTTTTCTTTGTGATAGCATCACGCTTATCGTAAATCTTTTTACCTTTTGCCAATCCTATTTCCAGTTTAGCAAAACCATTAGATAAAAACAATTCCAAAGGAATAATTGTTACACCATCTTTTTTTACTTTATCCTGAATCTTAAGTATTTCGCGCTTGTTGAGCAATAATTTGCGAATTCGGTCAGGTTTATGATTGTAACGATTTCCCTGTTCGTAAGGAGAAATATGCATTCCATACAAAAAAGCTTCGTTATCTTCAATTTTTGCAAACGAATCTTTTAGGTTAATTGTACCTTTACGTATAGATTTTATCTCAGTTCCGGTTAACACAATCCCTGCAATAAATTTATCAAAAATCAGAAAATCATGAAACGCTTTTCTGTTTGTAGAAACGACTTTTTTATCCATATTTTGATTATAATTCAAATTTTTGTCCTTGCCAAGAATTACGACACAAAAATTCTCTGTCAATTTTATTAAGGCAGTCTAATTTTTTTCCAATCCATCTCGGGGCAACAAGTTCTGTTCTTAATCCGTTACCGGCAAGACGGTGAATGGTTGTTTTCGGAGGTAAATATTCCAAAAAATCACAAACGGTATTTACATATTCTTCTTCGCTCATGAATTCTATTTCACCTTTTTTATACATCTCGGCAAGCTTTGTTCCGTTTAAAGCGCAAAGCATGTGGATTTTTACTCCGTCCGGTTCAAGTTTAGCAATGGTTTTTGCGGTCTGCATCATTTCTTCATAAGTCTCAAACAGGTTTAGAATAACGTGCAGGCAAACATTTATCCCTTTTTCTTTTGTTTTTGTATAAGATTTCAAAAAACAATCATAGTCATGCCCGCGATTAATTTTTTTGAGTGTCTTATCATGTACTGATTGCAGCCCGTATTCAATCCATGTGTAATAATCCGGTGTAAATGTTGAAATTAAATTAAGCTTGTCACTATCTATACAATCGGGGCGCGTACCGATTGAAATTCCTACAATATCATCCCTGCAAAGTGAAGAGGCGTATATTTTTTCGAGTTCTTTAACAGGTTTATAAGTATTAGAAAAAGCCTGAAAATAGGACATGAATTTTTGTGCCTTAAATCTTCTTTTTAAAGTTTCAGCACCTGTATTAACCTGTTCTTCAATAGATAAAAGGTTTGAATGCGCCTGAGAAAAACTCCCGCCGTCATCACAAAAAATACACCCGTCCTTAGAAATGGTTCCGTCTCTATTTGGACATGAAAACCCCGCATCTAAAGTTATTTTGTACACTTTTGCACCGAATTTATTCTTCAAATGCTCACTAAATTGATTATACCTTTTATCCGTCCCATTGAATTCCATACAATATATTATAAACAAAACAACAATTCTTATTGACAACAATTTTTGTTTCCTATATCATAGATTCTGTTGCCGGTATAGCTCAACGGTAGAGCAACGGTTTTGTAAACCGTAGGTTGTAGGTTCGATTCCTATTACCGGCTTTTTTTATAGAGGGGTAAATTACGTAAGCTAATTTTCTCTCCGTTGAAAACTGAATCACCCTGAACGGGAATTGTGCCCTTGTGGCTCAGAGGTAGAGCACTCCCTTGGTAAGGGAGAGGTCACGAGTTCAAGTCTCGTCAAGGGCAAATTTAAAATTTAATATGGGTAGGTGGCCGAGTGGCTAAAGGCGACAGACTGTAAATCTGTTCCCGAGAGGGTACGGTGGTTCGAATCCACCCCTGCCCAAATTTTTATAACTCCTTCGGGAGTTTTTTTGTTGGGTGGATTCTCACGCATTGCCTTCTGCAATGGGTTCTCCCCTCCATTGGCTTTTGATTATCACTCATTACCTGTTCTAAAACTATACGGAAAACGTGACATTTAGTCACCTTTTCCTGCGCGCCAACGGAGTCCTTACCCCTGCCCACCATTTAAAAGGACTTTTCAATAAAGTCCTTTTTTTGTTACCAATGTTTCCCGACAATAGCAGGTGTTGTATTTTTTTGTCCGTTTTGACAATAAGTAAACAAATGTAGGTTGGGCATACTTGCCCAACAACATTAAATCATAGCGGTAGGTACATTTTTTCAGGACTTTTGGTCGAGAGTGTTTTATGTCTTTGCTGAGGCGAAAGCCCGAAGCAATAAGACTTTTGCCAATTCGTTAAGGTCGGAAGTCGGTTGAGTTAAAATGTCCGAAATGTCCGATTTTGGGAACTAAAATGTTCGCAAAAAGAATTTTAAAATAATAAATACTCGGCTCATATATAGACAAAAACTAAATCACATAAAAGGACAAAAATAGGTAATTTGAGAATTATTAATAATTAATTTCTTTACAACCACCTTTTTTGAATATTTTTTGTACTTCTTTACAATCATTTATACATTTGTCATATTCATTTGTACTATATTTTTTTAGCCATTCACATTTATTATCAACATATTCGCTAAAAGAAACTTCTGTTGAATAGTTCATTGAATAAGGAATACCGTTTTTATCTTTCCATTTGCATGAATACTCTTTTGATTCTACAAATGTTATTACGGATAATAAAATAAGCAGTAATAAAACTATTCTAAAATTCATATATCTGCTCCTATGCAAACTTTACTTCTATCTCAGCACCCAAGCCTCGCAGAATTTTTATTGTTGTATCAAAACTCGGCTGAACTTTGCCTTTCAAGATATTAGATAAATTTGAACGATTCATTGATAAATCTTTTGCAAGCTGGCTTATTGTTGTACGTACTTTTACAACCCTTTCAAGCGATTTGAAAAATAACGCATAATCTCCATTTTTTGCGTATTCTTCAATATTCAAACGCAAATAGTCCTTTTGATATTCATCATCTTTAAGCACTTCTTGCATGTGCTGTTCATGAGTAATACCTCTATTTAATATTTCTTGTTTAATTTTCATATGTTATTCCTTTATTTCTCTAATAATATCTTTAGCTTTTTGTATATCCTTCTTTTGTGTTGATTTATCACCTGCACACAAAATAAGAATTATTATATTTTCTTCTTCAGTAAAATAAATTCTATAACCTGAACCAAATTTACATCGAAGTTCAAACAAATCATTTGATATACATTTATAATCACCATAGTGACCTTCTTCTAGTTTATCAATCCTCATATCTATTCTTTTTCTAATGCTTCTATCAAGAGAATTGTACCAATCAAGGTAAGGACATTTATTATCGGTTGTCGTGTAATAAATAATTTGTTTCATAATTATATTGTATGCTATGCCATACAATATGTCAATATAAAATTCTCAAAATCTCTGTTCTTTCTTCTCAAACCGATTGTTATTTTACAGTAGGAAGTTATTTGATAATCTTAATCTCAAACCGGACGAAATGTAACTTTTCTTGCACTTATTTACGCATTTTTTGCACGATTCTTGCACACTTTTGCATAAAATTGCACTAAAAAGTTATTGTTGGGCAAGTATGCCCAACCTACCGACTAAATCACACAAAAGGACAAAAATAGGTAATTTGAAATATTTCGTGCATTAAAATGCACGCTACAAACTAAATCTTATTTTTTACAATTTAATTCTTGTAATCTCATAGACAATTTTACGACCATATCAAAAGATTCTTTGTCTGATATTTGACCATTTAAAGACTTTCTTATAGTATCACTTAATTCTTTATCTGTAGCTTTTATCTCTTTATTAATGATTTGTTTTTCTTTTAGTAATCTTAAAGAATTTTTTCTAACATCTTTTAAAGTTCTTAAATGAGTTCCATATTTTGCTTGAAAGCTGATTGGTGAATTGTTGATTGAATTGTTCATTTTGTATTCCTTTCGTTGTTGCTAATTGATTGATACTTGTATTAAAACTTGTAAAAAAAATTTTTTGCTAGTTTATAGGTCGGGTTTCAACCCGACAAATAATTATTGTATAATATTAGTTTATAGGTTGGGTGAAACCCAACAATAATAGGACAAAGTACTATTTTCATATTAAAAATTCTCAATTTTATTGTTCTTTTTTCTCAAACCAACTGTTATTACACATTTAAACTTAGAAAAATAGCTAATTGTAAATATTTGCTAAAAGATATAATATATATCTATCAGCAGGAAGAATATTTCAAAATATAAAAAACAATCATGTGATAGTAGCTTAACTGGTAGAGCGGCCACCTTTAAAAACATACACTGTTTTTTTCAAAGTGGAGGTACATGTTCAAATCGTGTCTATCACATTTTGTAAGCGGAGCATTATGAAACTTTATATTAATCATAGTAAAGCATTAAAACATTTCAAAAAAGTTCTGGGCAATGCCAATCATTTCTTAATTACAGCGCTTGTCGGTCTGGATGCATTGCAAGAAAACGAAGATTATAAAATTTCTGAAGATTTTCATACATCCTGGAATCCGCAAAATAAATTAAATTCTATAAACAGAACCAGAAAGTTTATATTGGAAATGTCTTTATCAAGGGCAGTTGATGCATTAGAAATATACATTGATCATTCCAATAATGCTCCTTTTTTGTTTCAATCCGAAAGTTTAAAGCAAGGAATAAAAGACAATAGTAAAAGCATAACTAAGAAATTTAATTTCATATGCGATGAATACAAGATTGATAGCAAATTACATGCATTAGGAATCTTATTAATCACTTGGAGAAACCGAATTATTCATAGTGAATGTGACAATCAACTGGAACATGGTTACAAAAAAATTATTCTTGATAATTCTCAATGGTTATGTGATAACTTCCGTCATTTAGATGCAACAAAATTACTTGAACATTTTGAAAAAAAAGACGGTCTTACATTTAAAGAAGCAACTTCTTTAATAAAAGTTACGCACGATATCGTATATTTTATTGAAGGAAAATCTTTATCAAATATTGATTCTTCATTGTATTTTAAGGAAATAATTAAGGAAATAATAAAAAACGAAAGCAAAAATGATAATCAAAAACTCAAAAACATTGCAAAAGTCTGGGGAAAAAACGGCAATAATAAAATTAGAGCAATTAATGGCAAATTAAGTTCTTACGGCTTATCTGAACAGAAATCAGATTCCGGAGTTGAAATAGATGAATTTCTGGTTTCTGAAGTATATAAAACATCTCCCAAAGAGTTGTTGGAAAACTACTCTTAATTAGTTTACAGCACCTATTCCCCGCAAAATTCCAATCATACCTTCTGCCGCAACATCTTTTATAACTTTTCCTTTAGAATCAAAATAATAAAAATTCATAACACTGACAGAAATTTTATTTCCGGTAGGTTTTATTCCCATAAATTCACCATCATGCGTTCCGGTCAAAATCCAATGCACGGCAGTTTTTTCTTCATCAGCAGCCATGTCCTGAATTTTCCACTGAACATCGGAAAACCCCGTTCTCATCCAGTGCACAACAGAAAGATATCCTTTACCTCCATATAATGGTTCCGGACTAGCAGGTGTATAAAAAGGTGCATCCGGTGAAACAAGTTCCTCTGCAAGTTTTTCATCTGCTGTATTTATCATTTGTTCGAATTTTTTCATTAATTGTTTATTGCGTTCCGTAATATTCATAAAACTCCTTTTTATAATTCCGACAAATCTTATCTTATAAAAAATTCTTCACTCTTAATAAAGTTTATTAAATTTATGACAGAGAAAGAGTATCTTCTACAAATTCCGTAAGGTCTGTAACAACATTAGATGCACATTTGTTGTAGAAGTTTGCAGCATGTTTTTTTGCAAAATTCATAAGCCCTGTATTGTTTCCGGAAACCGAAAATGAATCAAACGGTTTGGAAAGAAACGCAACCATTTCGGCAGAACCTATTTCTTCTGTCTTGTTTTTATCTGAAATTGTTTGTTTTTGCTGGTGCGAAGATGTTATCAAATCTTGTATATCAATTCCGTCTATTCCTGAGATTTGAGGTGACGGATGAAATTGATCAAACCAATTTTTTTCAGGCGAAGCCTGCATTTGTTTATCAAGCAAATTTGAAAAGGTTTTATCGTCCAAATCATAATCTGATTTGGTTTCTGCTGCTTGTTTAACAGTGTTTAAAACTGAACCTATTGTGTTTGATACTATACTCATACTTGGATTGTACAAAATTTATTCTGCCCGTTCATCCTTCAAAAAGTTGAACTCTTGTAAGTAATTTTGTATAATCTGTGTAGGTGAATTTATGAAAAAATTTATTACAGCAATATTTGTATTATTTTTATCTGTTAATTATACCTCAGCGTATGAGATTCAAGGACTAAAAGGAAATAGTATAAAATCAAATTCTGTTCTTTCATATGACAATGATTCTATGCTCTGGCAAACAGGTAAAAAAACTGATACCTATTTTAAAAAGACTAATGAAGAATTTTCTGAATATTTGTATCCAAGCGGCGATTTTGCGTTCACAACAGACTGTGAATTGGAATTTTTGTCAAACGGGCGTTTTATCGGATACTCAAATAAAGATTTAAATTTTTACATGTTTTATTTCAAAGATGGTGTTTTAGAAAAAGAAATTCTTTCTAAAGAAGAAATACAAGCTTTGCTGCCTGATTACAGAATTATTCCGTTGTCTGCATTCAGCAAATATACAAATTCCGTAAAAATAAAAAAAAGAATGGGTGATTTAAAAATATTATTATTGAATGATATAAACAAGGATTTTAGTGAATATGAATTTTCTTCTGGAAATGCCAAATTCAAAACAAACAAAGCCGCGGGAATAATATATGTAACAAAACCCGGAATGATACAGTTTTCTAAGAAAGAAGAAAATACACCAGAAAACCCTTGGTTTATAATTCTTGTAAGATAATACAGGTCTTAGAATAAACAAATGTAACAAATAATACTTTTTAATGTTACATTTTTTTGTTATTTATATTAATATAAATATATAGGAACAAACCCCAGAGGTAGAGTATAATGTTCAATGAAGTTAAAACACATGAAATAACAGTCGATATTGTAATTCTGACAATCAAAGAGAGTGCATTACAAGTTTTGCTTGTAAAACGTAATAATGAACCTTTTAAGAATAAATGGGCAATCCCCGGCGGTTATGTAAGAATGTCAGAAAATCTTGATGAAGCTGCAATACGTGTTTTAAAAGAAAAAACAAATGTTGAAAATATCTATCTTGAACAACTTTATACATTTGGCGACCCGCTTCGCCACCCTGTATCAAGAGTTATAACATGTGCATATTTTGCACTTGTAAGAGCAGAAGATATTCAGGTAGAAACGACAGAAGATCTTGCATGGCATAAGGTTTTTGACCTTCCTCCTCTTGCATTTGACCACAAAGAAATTATTGAATACTCTTTGAAAAGAACAAGAGAAAGATTGGAAATGTGTCCTGTAGCATATCAGCTTTTGAATCAAAAATTTACACTCACTGAAATGCAAAAAGCTTATGAAATGATAATGCAGAAAAAGCTGGATAAACGCAATTTCAGGAAAAAGGTTATTACAACAGACGGTTTGAGAGAATTGAATGAATTTTCAAAATCTTCATCAAAACGTCCGGCAAGATTGTACACGTTTGATAATATTAAATTGAATTCGAAACGCGCACACTTTATTAAAAAGGAGACGAAATGTTAGGTTTTTTATGGGTATTAATGGTGCTCTCAGCACTTTTACTGATAGTTTTAATTCTGATGCATTCACCAAAAGGTGACGGAATCGCAGGGATAGGGAATGCGGCACAAATGTTTACATCGCAAAAAAGTGCAGAAAAGGGTTTGAATAAATTAACCGCTATTGTGGCACTGGTATTTGTAGTTTGTGTATTCCTTCTTGGATTCGGAATTGTTCATTAATAATAAAAAGAGGCATTGCCTCTTTTTTTTTGTATAAATTAACAGATTTTAAGTTATGTAAAGAATTTAAAAATAATTAGCAAAAAAAACTTTTTTTTAGTTTTCATTTGTGTATAATAGAACAAAGAAAGAATAGTTTTATGATACAAAACATCCACACAAATCAAAAAAGTCCGTCTAAATCACAAAATGTATCAAGACCAACAACTGTTTGTGATGAAATAGAGCGTTATTTAACAAATATATTTGAAAAAGAATTAAACGAAAAAGGTTCAATCCTGGTAAGTTATAATCCTTTTGTGATAAAGAAAATTGCGGGATATTTATCCGGCAGAATAAAAATGCCTGCATCAATCGGTATAGCCGGTGAAACTGCAAGCGGAAAATCAACAATTACAATGGATCTAATTGATACAATAGAATCTTTCGCTACAGAATTTAACATTCCGGATGTAATCACAAGAGTTAATACGGATGATTATTACTATGATCGTTCAGAAATGGTAAAATCAGCAGGAAGTTTTGCGGAATTTGCCAAAAATTATGATTTAGATGTACCTCAAGCTTTGGAATTAGAGCTTATGAGCAAACATATTATGGAATTATTATCAGGTAAATCCACATATCTACCTAAATACGATATGTCGGGAACAGCAATAAGACACGACAATTATACACTGGCGAAACCGTCTAAAATAATTATTTCGGAAGGTTTGTTTACTTTGACAGAAAAAGTCATAGATGCGTTTAATTTTAAAATTTATGTCGATATAGAAGAAGATCTTAAAAAAGAAAGATTTTATATAAGAGCAAATGAAAGAGGCTTGGGGGATTCGGCAGACCACATTTACGCAAATGCAAATGAAAAAGCGGAAATCCATATAAGACCATGCAAAGAAAAAGCTGATATAGTGTTATCCGGTGCTGCTGACAGAATAAAATACAAAAACTTCTTAAATAAAATTATCGGAATCGTTCAGGAATTATATTTTTCTGAGGAGGAATAATTTTGGCATTGCGTGTAACGGGTATAAATGAATTAAGCCGTCGTGTTCACTACAGAAAGTGGAGCAGAAATTTTATGGATGAACAGGCTGCTGCCACAAAAATTGTTCGCAAGGCGCTAAATGACAATCCTTTTAACGGTTTATTCGGCGGAAAAGGTTCAAGGCTGGATAAGATGTTGCAAAGATTTGAAAAAAGTTTTTGGTAAACTTAATATATAATTATTGTAATTTTTTTTGTAGGCGATATTATGGAGATATAGCTTGGTAAAGCAAGCACAATAAATTTTGACAATTAAATATAAAATCGGGACGTAGCAAGGACTCCCCGAGCAAGGTGACTAAATGTCACGTTGTGAGGAGGAGGGAATTGGTAGCGTAAGCTAGCAAGCTGCGACCTATAATGAAAATTAAATATAAAATCGGGACACTCTGCCGAGAAAAAGGTGACTAAACGTCACGTTTTTCGAGAGGTAGCAGCTTGGTAAAGCAAGCACAATAAATTTAACAATTAAATATAAAATCGGGACGTAGCGCAGCTTGGTAGCGTACCACCTTGGGGTGGTGGGGGTCGCAGGTTCAAATCCTGTCGTTCCGATTTTATTTTTATGATTATTAGCTTTATGGACAGGATTTGAACTCTGTATCTGTACCGTTTCACTATTTTTGCTCTCGCAAAAATTACGCTCACCGTGTCCTGTCGTTCCGATTTTTTGTTGTTAATTTTACGTTAAAACTATATCTAACATGTAAGTGTGTAGGTTGTGATTTACCACAATCTACAACTATTGTATTATAATAGGCAATACAGAATTAAGTTGTTTGGTAAAAAAATAAATTTATTTTTATCTTATTGCTTTTTTCAAAAGAGCATCATCATTTGCGTGTTCTGCAAGCGGAGACGGCACAAATAAATCTAAATATCTTCTTATTGCATATTGGTCTGTCATTCCGGAAATATAATCCGTTACAATCTGAGGTATTTCTTCTTCTGCATAATATGATTTTAGTGTTTCGGTGTAATACTCAAACAGAGATTGTATAATATTTTTGGCTTTCTTTTCTTCTGCTTTTGCAACAGGGTCAAGATAAACATTATCAAACATCCAAGTTCTGAGTTTTGTAACATAGAACCAGCCCTCTTCTGACATTGTAACTTTCGGGCTGTCTTCGGAGCTTGTTATAACATCGGTTATCATTTTGCCCAACCTTGTTGATTGATTTGAAGAAAAATATTTTACGCAATCCTGCGGCAAATCAGATTCGGAAATTATTCCTGCACGCACAGAATCCTCAATATCATGATTTATATATGCAATTTTATCGGCATATTGAACAACTTGCGCCTCCGGAGTTTTTGGTTTATATCCCCAAGTGTGTGTTAAAATTCCGTCAATAGTTTCCTGACAAAGATTCATGTCTTCAAGAACTTCTACAACTCTTACAGATTGAAGATTGTGATGAAATCCATTCGGCAATAGTGCATCAAGTGTGTTTTCACCGCAATGTCCAAATGGGGTATGTCCCAAATCGTGCCCAAGTGAAATTGCTTCTACCAAATCTTCATTAAGCCTCAAAGCTTTTGCCATTGTTCTTCCGATTTGCGAAACTTCAAGAGTGTGAGTAAGGCGGGTTCTGAAATGGTCATTGTATGGTGACAGAAAAACTTGAGTTTTGTGTTTAAGTCTTCTAAAGGATTTTGAGTGCAAAATTTTATCTCTGTCTCTTTGAAAAGAGGTTCTTATTTCAAAAACTTCATTTCTCGGACGTTTTCTGCCTTTTGATTCAAGACATTTTGTTGCATAAGGTGAGAGTATTTGCATCTCTCTTTCTTCAAGTTGTTCTTTAATTGTTTTATTTTTTGTCGCCATAATCGGATTATAGATTATTAAAAAGTTCTTTTCAACACTACAAATGTTGTATTTTTCCGCTCAATATTGTATTATGAAATGTATATTACGGGAGAGAACTAATGGACTATATAAATACAGATTTTATAATAAGACTGCTTCTTGCTCTGGTTTTGGGCTTTGCACTTGGGCTGGAAAGAGAACTGACAAACAAATATGCAGGTCTGAGAACTCATATTTTGGTATGTTTGGGAGCATGCGTATTCACATTACTTTCTATATACGGATTTCCAACCTTTGCTGACGGCGATAACGTTGTTGTCACTCAGGCTACAGGCATCAGAGATACTGCCAGAATTGCGGCACAAATTGTAACAGGTATCGGTTTTATTGGTGCCGGCACAGTATTAAGAAACGGACCTATTATAATGGGACTGACAACTGCCGCAACATTATGGATTGCCGCCAGTATCGGTATGGCTTGCGGAACCGGTTTGTATGATATTGCAATTGTTTCAACATTAATAAGCGTTGCAGTTTTAACAATAATAAGAGTTTTTGAACAACGTTTTCTTCCTTCAAGCTTTAAACAATCTAAAAGATTTAAAATTACAATATATTGTAATGAAGAAGATACAAAAAAAATATACGAATATTTAACATCAAATGTTGATGATATGAGAGATTTTTCATCTAAAAAACTTTTGGAAAATCCTAATAAAACTAAGATAACGTCTACTTTTGAATTATGTAATAAAAAAGCAATCAATGAAATCTATGAAAAACTAAATCAAATGACTTCTCCGGATGCGGTAAGTTTGCAGGAATTAAATGATTAAAGATAACGACAAAAAAAAGAGAAAAACAAAAACTTTATCTCAGATAGTGATGGAATACGTTCGCACTGTCGGAATTTCATTCTGCGTTGCTTTAGTTATTACAGTCGGTCTTTCTGTAAAAGCAAGAGAAGATATGATAAAAAATCTTCACGCAGTAAAAACAAATACTCAGAAAATTGATGAACAGATTGCAAAACAGATTGTTGCGAAGTCCGATTTAATGAAAGATTTAGCTACAAAAAATTATGCAGTATGTCTGCAGGTAGGAAACTTGTATGAAGCGGCAAAAGATTACCCTAATGCTGAATTTGCTTATGCTGCAGCAATCGACAGAGCAAAACAGGGCGTATACACTCCTTATTATAAATTGTCACGTGTACTTATTGCACAGGAAAAATTCGATGATGCAGAAAAACTTGTAAATTCGGTTACAGACATAAAAGATAAAGGTTTAATAAAATTCAAAACCAGAACTTACATAGATGCCGGAGATAAGTATTATTCACTCGGAAAATTCTTAAAAGCTGCACGGAGTTATGAAAGAGCTAAATATTATTACGACAGATTTGTAAAAAAAGACAATATTATAGATGAATCAATTAAGAAAAGAATTGTAAATGCATATTCGGAAGCGGCAACGGTTGTGGTACAACAGGGATACAATTCTGATGCCGTAACATTTTTGAAGCGTGCGGAACAATATGCACCAAAAGATTTTCACATAAAATACAAACTTGCAATTATTTATTCCGATTTAGATCCGGAGAAATCAATTGAATATTTTGACCCGCTTTTAAAGAAAATGCCTCAATACATAGATTACAGCACATATAATAAGGCTCTTCTAAAAGCATCGAATATTGCTGACTTGGAAGGTAATCACACAAAGGCAAAATACTACAGGTATAAAAGTCATTCTCTGGATTTGATGCTGAACGGAAAAGTTATCTACAAAAATGATATTGAAGTTATTATGGAATCTTTTGATATTAAAAAAAGGTTTTTCCGATACAATCTGATAGGCAGATACCGGTTTAAGAACGTATCTCAGAATGATATTTTCAGAATGTTTGCAGAGTTTGTTCTTAAACAGGGTGATACAATAAAAGAAACAAAAACAGTAAAATGTGTAAACAAAGAAGAACCGCTTTTCTCTAATGGTGATATTACCGACCGCTTTGAGATTACGTTCAATAAAAATATATTCACAAGAAAAGAACTTCAACAGTACAAAATAGAAATTTATTTATACAAAGATGAAAAATTTAAGACTCTTGTTGCAACGTATTCAATACCTGAAAAAAGTATTAAAAATGCAACAACGGACGTTCCTATAGATCCTTTTAAAGAAATTTATAAAAAGTAATTTCTGATAATTTTTTCGATTCTGATAGAAGAAGTTCCGTCTCCGTATGGATTTTTAACAACAAGACGAGTTGCATCTTTTGTTAAAGATAAGATTTTTTCACTTTCTCCGACAATTTTGTCATAATCCGCACCGACAAGTTTAGAAACGCCTGCTTCTATTCCTTCTTGACGTTCTGTTTCATATCTCATTACAAGAGTCGGGCATGCAAAAGATGGAGCCTCTTCCTGAATTCCGCCTGAATCTGTCAAAATAAGTTTAGCATTTTTCATCAAATATACCAAATACGGATAATCCAGCGGAGTAAGCAAATGAATATTTTTGAAATTTCCGAGTCGTGTATGAATTTTGTCGTGTACATTCGGATTCGGATGAACCGGAATTACAAATGTATGATCGCTGTATTTTTTTGCAAGATAAGAAATCGCATCAATTATTCTGTTTATTCTCTCACCATGGTTTTCGCGCCTGTGTGCCGTTATTAGTACAAGTTTGTCATCAATCGGAATATTTTTATCTTCATAAAATTTTCTTGAATTTTCAACGACCTCATCTGACAAGCAGAAAAGCGCATCTATTACAGTATTCCCCACAACATGAATTTTATCTTGTGATATTCCCTCCTTCAAAAGTGCTTCTTCATTTACTCCTGTTGGCGCAAAATGAAGCTGTGCGACTCTTGATGTCATCTGGCGCATAACTTCTTCCGGAAAAGGCTCGTAAATATCGTATGAACGAAGCCCCGCTTCTACATGGAATACCGGAATTTTGTGGTAAAAACTTGTTAAAGCTCCGCACAAAACAGTCATTGTATCACCCTGAACAATAGTTGCATCTATGTGATTGTCTGAATAAACTTTTTCCAGAGAGGTTAAAATTCTTGCCTGAACTCCTGAAAGAGACTGATTTTCTCTCATACAGTCAAGATTCTCATCCGCCTTTAAACCAAAGTATGCAAGAGTTTGGTTAGATAACTCTTTCTGTTGTTCTGTATTTACAACAAGAACATTGTAATTCTCGGGATACTTTTTTAATTCAAGTATCACAGGTGCAAGTTTAATAATCTCCGGACGTGTTCCGAATACAAAAGCTATGTTTTTCATATTATGAATTATAATATAAAAATATTTTTATACATGCGGAAATTTTTCTGCTAATTTATCAAGATATTTGTCTAAATATTCAAAAGGTCTGTTTAAAATACTTTTTTCTGAAAGCCATTTGCAATTGTGCGTAGTATCAGTTAAAAAAGGAATGATGTTTTTTTGTTTTGATTCAATTCCGTTTATTGTATGATTTGCAAGTATATCTCTGGAGAAAGTTGTTATAACATCATTTCCTCCGTTTTTTAACGGTACGCTTTTTGCTTCCCAATCAAGATATTGTATATGAAAATTTACCATATCATTTTTTCCGGCAATTTTTTCCGCTTTTTTAGCCAGTTTTTTTAGTTCCTGAGGCTTGATAATTGTTGTATCTCCGCTCAAACCTATTTTTGCTCCGAATGTCGACTGATTTTGAATTTTATTTATGTACATATATCAAACTCCTTTTGATATATTAAAACTCATAAAATATTTTTTTGCTAGTGCTTAATAAAAATTTTTTCTGATATAATTTTTTAAAGAGGAGTATTTAATTATGCGTCAAAGACCGATAGAACAAGATCCAAATATAAGAAAAACAAATTTTAAAGCTGTAGAAGAAAATTTCACACCGGAGCAAGTAAAAGAAGAAGCATCAAGATGCTTAAATTGTAAAAACCCGAGATGCGTTCAGGGATGTCCGGTGAATATACAAATTCCAAAATTTATAAAGGCTTTGAAAGAAGATAAGCTTGATGAAGCCGGAGATATAATTCGTGAAACCAGCATGCTTCCTTCCGTCTGCGGAAGAGTCTGCCCTCAGGAAAGACAATGCGAGGGTAATTGTGTTCTCGGAATAAAAGGTGAAGCAGTTGCAATAGGTGCTCTGGAAAGATACGTAGGCGACAATACAAGCGCAAAAGAAACAGAAATTAAACCCAGCGGGAAAAAAGTTGCAGTAATTGGTTCCGGATGTGCAGGAATTACTGCTGCATCAGATTTGAGAAAAGCCGGTCATGAAGTTACTGTTTTTGAAGCGTTACACAAATTTGGCGGCGTTCTAAGGTATGGAATTCCTCCTTTCAGACTTCCAAGAACAGTTTTGGACAGAGAAATTGATAACTTAAAAAAAATGGGTGTAAAATTTGAAAAAAATGTTGTTGTAGGAAAGTCTATTACGCTCAAACAGCTTGAAGAAGACGGATATGATGCAATATTTATCTGCTCGGGTGCCGGTCTTCCAAAAATGATGAATATAAAAGGTGAAAACCTTAACGGTGTATATTCCGCTAACGAATTTCTTACGAGAGTAAATTTAATGCAGGCAAATGATGAAAAATCTCCCACACCGCTCAGGATAGGAAAGTCAGTTGCCGTCATAGGAGGCGGAAATGTTGCAATGGATGCCGCCAGAACAGCGTTGAGAGTTGGATTTGAAAATGTATATATCGTGTACAGAAGAACAGAAAAAGAACTTCCTGCTCGTTTAGAAGAAATCAGACACGCAAAAGAAGAAGGTGTTGTATTCAAATTCTTGTGTGCTCCAAATGAAATATACGAAAAAGACGGTTATGTTAATGGCATGAAGTTTGAAGTTATGGAACTGGGCGAGCCTGATGAATCAGGAAGGCGCTCTCCGGTAGGAACAGGGAATTATATAGATCTGGATGTAGATACTGTTATTGTTGCACTTGGTACAGGCCCGAACCCAATTATACAAAAATCAGCAGCCGCAGACGGAATTGAGTTTGAGACAGACAGAAAAGGGTATTTTACTGTAAACCCCGAGACAAGAGAAACTTCAATACCTCATGTATTTGCCGGTGGTGATGTTGCACCTGTAGGAGCTTCAAATGCAATAAATGCGATGGGTGCCGGTAAAAAAGCTGCAAAAGCGATAAATGAATATTTGGCGGGTTAAACATTTACATTTTTTTTAATTCATGATATATTTTACAGTGTTAAGTGCTAATTTATGAGGGCTAATTAGAATGCTTATAGAGAAATATCTGGAAGTTGTTGTAAAACAAAGAGGTTCCGATTTACATATATCTGCAGGACTTCCTCCTGTAGTACGTATAGATGGTAATTTGCAAAGAATGGATGTTCCTGCACTCAAGCCGGAAGAAGTTGAACTTCTTTTATTTCCTATGCTGAACAAGGAGCAGCGACGTAAACTGGAACAAGACTGGGAACTTGATTTTTCTTATGGTATTCAGGGACTTAGCCGATTCAGGGTTAATATTTATAAAGACAGAGGAAACTATGCGGCAGCTTTCCGTGTAATTGCATCAAAGATTCCTACTTTTAAAGAATTAGGGCTTTCTGATACAGTCAGAAAAATTGCAGAAAAGCCGAGAGGACTTGTTCTTGTAACCGGTCCTACAGGTTCCGGTAAATCAACAACCCTTGCCGCAATGATTAACTATATCAACGAAACACGTTCAGAACACATTTTGACGATTGAAGATCCTATCGAATTTATTCATCCGTCAAAACGTTCAATTATACACCAAAGAGAGTTGGGGCAAGATACAAGAAGTTTTGCAAACGCTCTTAAAGCAGCTCTTCGTGAAGACCCTGATATCATCATGGTCGGTGAGATGAGAGATTTGGATACAATAAGACTGGCACTTACAGCCGCTGAAACAGGTCACTTGGTATTCGGAACATTACACACCTCTTCCGCTTCTCAAACAATTGACCGTATTATTGACGTATTTCCGGAAGGTCAGCAGCAACAGGTTCGTGTACAGCTTTCGAACTCTCTGGTAGCTGTATTTTCTCAAACATTGTTACCATTGCTTCAGGCTGACGGTACAAAGAGCGGTCGTGTTATGGCACAGGAAGCTATGCTTGTAATTCCGGCTATTGCTAACCTTATACGTGAAGCTAAAGCAGCACAAATTTATTCTACAATGCAGACAAACTCCGGTTTCGGAATGCAGACTTTGGAAATGGCATTAAGAGATTTGTATACCAAAAAGAAAATTACTCTGGAGGATGCTCTTTCACGTTCAAGCCGTCCGGAAGAATTTAAACGCGGTTTGCAAAACAGTTAAGAAATATGAAAAGTATAAAAATTCAATGCCCCGCGAAAATTAATTTAACGCTTGAAGTTGTAAACAAACGTGAAGACGGATTTCATAATATTAAAAGTATTATGCAGCTTATAAGTTTGTATGATTTTTTGGATATTGAAATATCAGAATCTGACAAAAATGAAATTTTGCTTTCCGGTACAAGTAACGAAATCCCTTATAATGAAAAAAATCTCGTTTATAAAGCCGCAGACTTATTTTATAAACAAACCCAAATAACCGGATTTTGCACTAAAATTTTTATAACAAAAAACATTCCGATTGCAGCAGGGCTTGCAGGCGGAAGTACTGATGCTGCAGGAACTTTGTTTGGGTTAAACAAATTATATAGCAATCCTTTAACACAAGAACAGCTTGAAAACCTTTGTGCACATTTAGGCTCTGACTTGAATGTTTGTCTAAACGGCGGATGTCTGCTGGCAACATCAAGAGGCGAAAATACAAAAAAACTTCCGGTGTCGTGCAATTCTGTCACGCTAATAAAGCCGAAAAACCTCGGAATTAGTGCAAAAGAAGCTTATACAAAATATTCAAACAAACAATATAAACCACAAAATAATATGACTGAAAAAATGACAGAAGCGTTAAATAACGGAGAAGATATCGGTGAATTTTTGTATAACGATTTGGAATACGCAGTTTTTGATGATTATAAAGAGCTTCAATATATCAAATCAAAAATTCCTGATGCTGTTATGTCAGGCTCGGGTTCAACATATTTTGTACTTAAGAATCTTAAAGATTTGAAATTTTCAGATGATTATGAAATTTTTACAGATTTATGCTTTATCAGTGATGGTGTAAAAGTCTCTGAATAAAACAGTTTTACCAATTGTAACAATTTTGTCACAAACTGGCAAAAAATATTTTTACGCGTTATATATAAAAGGTGAGGGTATTAAAGGAAGAAAATACCCTTGACACATGAGGTAAATTAGTGGTAGACAATCGCTCAGCAGGTTTTTACGGTATTGGCGGTGCTTTTAATTTCAAAAGCGGTGATCCGTCAGGAACTGCTGCGAAAATGAGTCAGGAAAAATACGGTTCTGAGGCTATGTATATGCCTCCTGCTGAAGGTGAAGAGGATGGAGATGAATTCTATAATCAACCTTATGTAGACAGAAGTGCTCTTCTCAGAGCAACATTGAATTCACTGGCTATGTCTAATGTAGCTTCCGTTTTAAACGCAAACAAGCATAAAAAAGATATAAAAGATTTGATAGAAGAAAGAGCCGAAGAAAAACGCAAAAAAGAAAAAGAAATGGGTGAAGCAATCACATCTTTTGAAGAAATTTTTAATGAAGAAGAATAATCAGGCATTTATATTTTAACTTCTATGATAAAATAAATTAAGAATACAGAAATGGGCACATTTGTCCGTTAGTTATTTTATAAGGAAAATTCTGATGAAAAAGGTTTATATAGAAACATTGGGATGCCAGATGAACAAATCTGATGCCGAGAGAATGTACGGCATGCTTGAATATTGCGGTTATACCCAAACAACTAACCCAAAAGAAGCTGATATGCTTATTATTAACACTTGTTCAATAAGACAATTGTCTGAAGATAAAGCTTACAGTCAAATCGGTGTATGGGGAAAGATGAAGAAATCTAAACCGGATTTAAAAATTGTCTTTGCCGGATGTGTTGCACAACAAGGGGGTAAAAATATTATTAAACGTGCACCTTATGTTGATTTAGTCCTTGGAACACAAAGACTATATGAGCTTCCAAACCTCGTTAAAAGAATTGAATCAGGAGAAAAAGTTGTTTCTGTTGATGAAAAGCCTTTTGAGGAATCCGAAATTAAAATAAACAGAGTAAAAGGTATTAATGCTTGGATTCCGATTATGGAGGGTTGTAATAATTTCTGTACTTATTGTATAGTTCCTTATACAAGAGGGCGCGAGCGTTCAAGAAAACCTGAGCTTATATTAGCGGAAGTCCGAAAAGCTCTTGCGGAAGGGTTTAAGGAGATTACCCTTTTAGGACAAAATGTCGACTCCTACGGTAAGGGGGTAAATGAAACTCTGAACGGGTTTGAGATATCGGAAACAAAAGAGTACGGCAATGATTTAGCAGGTAATATAATAAATCTATCTTGGCTTTTAAGACAATTGAATGCGCTTGAGGGTAAATTCAGAATCAGGTTTGTAACAAATTATCCTACTGATATTACGGATGAAGTTATTGATACGGTTATAGAATTGGATAAAGTTTGCGAGTATTTCCACATTCCGATGCAATCAGGTGATGACTATGTATTAAAAAAAATGAACAGAAGGTACGATTATGCAACTTATAAAAAGATTTGCGACCATATAAGAAGCAGAATCCCTGATGTAACAATAACTAGCGACTTTATTGCAGGTTTCCCCGGTGAGACGGAAGAACAGTTTGAAAACACACTTAAGGCTATGACAGAGTTAGAATTGGATTATTCCAATACTGCGGCTTATTCTCCCAGAGAAAAAACTGTTGCCGCAAAGTGGGTGGATTTGTATGTACCTGAAGAAATTAAGACAGAAAGACTTGCTCGTTTGAATGAACATAACCGTGAATGCTGTTTAAAATCGAATAAAAAATATCTGGGACGAGAAATGGAGGTTTTGGTAGAAAACTTTGAAATTCGTAAAAACGGTGATAAAGTAATTACGGGAAGAACAAGAAACAATAAAATTGTCCACATACCTTGCGACAGAGATTTAACAGGTGAATTTGTGAATGTAAAAATTACAAACGCAAGAACGTGGTATCTAAATGGAGAGTTAATTTAAAACAAATAAACCCCTCTCCATCGGGAGAGGATAGAATTTCAAAGTTCGTCAGAACTTTAGAAATTCTTGGTGAGGGTTAATTAGTAAATAAAAGGAAACAAATGAAAAACATACGGCAATCTAATGTAAATACACACAAAGACGCCTGGGTTGAGATTAATCTTGAATCTTTAGCTCAGAATATTATTGAAATAAAAAAAGGTATACCAAAGAACAAAAAAATGCTTGGAATAGTTAAGGCTGACGCATACGGACATGGCTCCCAGATGATTGCTCAAACAATGCTCGCGTCAGGAGTTGATATGTTTGGAGTTTCCTCTGTTGATGAAGGATTAGATTTAAGGAATGTAAAAATTAAAGCTCCTGTCTTAGTTGTAGGAGCAATTCCTGTTTGGGCTGTTGAAACTGCCGCAAAAAATGATATTGCATTTTCAATATTCAATGATGATCACCTTGAAGCTTGCAAAGATGTCTATGAAAGAACCGGAATAAAGCCTAAGGTTCATGTAAAACTCGATACCGGCATGAACAGAATAGGTGTGAGAGCTGAATACGCGGTAAAATATATAGAAAAAGTCCGCAGCGCAAAGTATTTAAAATTTGAAGGTGTATTTACCCATCTTGCGGCAGCGGAAGAACCGGAAGAAACGTATAAACAAATTTCAAGATGGAACAGCGTTATTGAAAACATTGATACAACAGGACTTTTAATTCATATTCAGAATACAGCAGCAACGTTTGCTTATGATATAAAATCAAATATGGTTCGTGTGGGAATTTCTTTGTACGGACTATATCCGGATTTGCCCGATAAAATTAATTACAAACCTAAATTAAAGCAAATTATGGGCTTAAAAGGCCGAATTACAAATATTCATGAAGTTAAAACCGGAGAAGGTGTAAGCTATGCGCATACTTTTATTGCCTATGAACCGACAAGAGTTGCCACAATCCCTATCGGATACGCTGATGGCGTCGCAAGAGGACTTTCTAACAAAATATACGGAATAATTAACGGACAAAAAGTCAGACAGGTCGGAAATATTACAATGGATCAGATGATGTTTGACATTGGAGATATTGATGCTCAAGTCGGTGACGTTGTTACATTACTGGATGACAATGATTTATCTCTTGATAATTGGGCAGAAATATTGCATACTATTAATTACGAACTAACTTGCAGGCTCAAAGTAAGATTGCCGAGAGTGTATGTCAGATAAAACCTGATATCCCTCGCCCTGCGGGAGAGGGTATGGATGAGGGGGAAATATTAAGCAATGGAAAATAAAAAATTATTAATAATTGTTATGGCTTTAATTTGTCTGCCGACTTTCGCATTTGATTATATTCCAAAAGATGTAAATTCAAATCCGTTTGCGAATAAAGTAAAGAATAATCAAAAAACGGAACAGGCGGCACAGCCTGAAATGCGTGAGATTAAAAACTTAGCCGAGTATTTTAAATATCTTCCGGCAGAAGTTCACAGGAATTGGATACCGTATAAATCAAACACAGGGTATGAAGTTACTGTTCAATTTAGAGTGCACAGAGACGGAACGATAAGTGAGACAAAAATCGTAAAATCAACAAATAAAGATGCAAACTCTTCTGTTTTAAATGCTGTTAAAAACGGTGCTCCGTATCAACCGCTTCCGGCATCTTATCCGAACAAGGATGGCGTTTTGGCACAGGTTGTTCTGGAATACAGAAAATAATTCGTTTATTCTGATTTATTAAGACTTTTTGTTAAATTGTAAATAATTTCGAGCTTTTCCGGATTATTTCCTATAGAGGCAAGATTTTGATTAATCATTTTGATGAGTTCTGCAGAATCTTTTACATCATTAGTCGCAAATAATTCTTCCGGTGTAACATCAAGTGCATTCAATAGTTTATCCAGAGTTTCTGCCGTAACAAAATTTTCTCCTACTTCAATGCTACTCAAAGCTTTTTGAGAAATGTCTGCCATTTCTGATAATCTTTCTTGAGTATATCCCATAGAAAGCCTAAGTTTCTTTATTTTTTTTCCTAATTCTTTTTTTATTCCCATAATTTACAACTTTTAATTCTAAAAACTATTAGTTTAGTATTCATAAGTATTATATGTTAAGTTTTGTAAACTCTGTACCTATTGTCAATACTACAATTCGTCAATTTAGAATTTTTAATGGTAAAAATTAGGCAATTTTTAGAAAGTAAATGTTTTTATATATACATAACACGAGATTGCAATTACGAGGATACAAAAAGAGAATACTAAAACACAAAAAAGAGGAGAAATATTATGGTACAAGATTTTTCAGTAAAACAAACAACATTTACAGGTTATGCAGGAGTAAAAGCAGGTTCAATGACACCTTCTGCCGGTGGAACATTTAACACAAACGTTGCAATATTAGGAGCGCAAGTTGAAAAGAACGGTACATATTTAAAAGCAGAAGTTGGTGCCGGAACAGCTTTAACAGCAAAAATTGAGGCAGGTCACGAATTTGGTATAGCAAAAAATATGGGCTTGGATTTATCTGCTAATGTTCAAGCATCAAAATCATTTAGCAAAAATTCTATAACAGTTAATGACGGCTTGAATACTGATATGAATGTTGCAACTCCATTCGGTGATGTTTTGATAAATAATTCACAAAATGAATTATTGAAATCAAGCTGGAGACCAACCGATTTGAGAGCCGCAGCAAGAGCGCAGCTTAAATATAAACCGACAAGCAAACTTACATTTGGCGCCGGTATTGAATGTGCAGTAAGACATTCTACAAACCCTGAATTGACTTTTACTTCAACAAATAATATTGCGGGCAGTGTGACCATAAATGGTGAAACAACTCCATTCGAAAATCATTCTGAATTAGTACAAAAATATAATGATAAAAGAACAAAAATTAATCTGTCTCCTGTTATTACAGCTGATTGGAAAATAGGTAAAAAGAATCAGTTTGAAGCGTTTGCAGATGCTTCTTTAACACAACGTGAAATTGGAATAAGATACAATTTTTAAATAAATAGGAGAAAATTTATGGAACTAAATAATATATCAGGATTAGCACAATCTTCACAAGAAAGAGTAGTTAAAAAATATGACAAAGACGGCAAGATAAGTCAGATATCAATCTTCAAAGATGTTAATGGTGACGGAAAAGAAGATTTGTATCAGGTTACTCAATACTACAGAATAGATGGTACCACGACAATGAAAACATATACTGATTATGATGGTGACGGATATGATGATAATATAAAGACAAAAGAATATGATGAAAATAACAGACTCACCGAAGAACGTGAAGTTAAAGAAGAAGATATCAAAAGTGTTCAGAAACGTAACCATGCAGAATATGAAATATATAACAGAAGAATGGATGTTCACGAATCCGGAATGTATATGATATAATTAAAGAGCGCTTTATATAGCGCTCTTTTTGTTTGACAGAAATTTTGAAATGTTATAGTATTTAGTTGTTAAAGGGGGATTGTATGAATAAAAGTTTTGTAATATTAGTCGCAGTTATAATATCAACTGGTGCTGTTTTTGCAACAGAATCAAATGTTAAAAATGAAGGAATAATGGAGAATATTACATTTCAAGCTCAGGATATGGCAGAAACCGCTGTTGATAATGTAAAAACAGGAGCACAAAAAACAGGAATTTTTATTAAAGAAAAATCTATAATGGTAGGTGAAACAACCGCAAAACACGCTAAAAAAGGCGCAAAAAAAGCTAAAAACGCAACAATAAGAGGGGTTAATCAAGTCGGAAACACAACCGCAAAAGGTTTGAAAAAAGCAGGTGAAAAACTTCAATCTTCTGCAGAAAAAGCAATCGAAACAACAGATAAAAATATTGAAAATACTGCACCTAAATGCGAATGCATTAACTGCAATTGCAATGAAAATTGTGATTGTAAATAAAAATTTGCAAAAAAAAAACCTTTCTTGAAAGAAAGGCTTCGGAATTCTTTTTAATAATTCCTCATGTGTAGAAGGTTAGTGTGTAGGTTGTATGAAAGGTTTGTGTTATGTGTTTCTTTTAATATCCTGTGGTATTTAATGCTTGTTATTTATGTCTTACATATATATAAAGTATATTTAATTTTAAAAATTGCGCACTCCTGTTAATATTGTTACAAAACTTTACAAATGTTTCGGAAACTCAAGTCAATATATAGTTTGTGTTATAATTTCATGCGGAGGACGGCTAATGTATACACTGGTCTATTCAATTAACAAAGACGATAACCCATCAACTGTATATATAAATCTTACAAATTCATGCACTAATGCTTGCATTTTTTGTCTTAGAACTCAAAAAGATGATGTTTGCGGAAAAGAAATGTGGCACGATGATGAATATGAATTGGAAGATATAATTGAACAGTTTAAAAATTTTGAAAATTCCGCAAAAGAAGTTGTATTCTGCGGTTATGGCGAACCCTTTCTCAGAAAAGAGATGATGAAAAGTTTTTGCAAATATTTAAGAAAAAATTATCCGAATATAAAAATTCGTGTAAATACAAACGGTCATGCCAGTGCTATTTATAAAACCGATATTCCCGATGAGTTTAAAGGTTTGATTGATGCAGTATCAGTTAGTCTTAATGCTTCTTCCGAAGATGAATACGATGAAATTTGCAAGCCGAAGATTCCGAATGCATATCAGGCAATGCAGGATTTTGCAAAATCTTGTGTGAAAGCAGGCATGGATGTTTCAATGAGTGTCGTGACAGGTTTTGATAAAGTTCACAACATTAATGTAGAAAAATGTGAAGAAATTGCAAAATCATTAGGCGCAAATTTCAGAAACAGAGAATTTATCTCGCACGGTTATTAACAGTTAATTAAGGAAACAGCAACAATGCAAGTACATAATATACAATCAGTTAATTTTGAAAAAAAACAAAGATTTGTAACTCCGAAAGCAAAAAAAAATATAGAAATATTGCTCAATAAAATGAATGACGAAGGAATTTCTGACAAAGGTGAGTATTATTTTCAATCAACATTAATAAAGGGACTGAAATACAAAGATGATTTTAAATTAATTGACGGGCGAATAAATGTCGGTAAAATTAAACAAAAAGATCAAATGAAAAAAGAAACTCATGTATTTTTTGATAATATAAAACTCATTATTGATAATGTTACAGGAGAGATTAAAGATTTTAAAAAACCGTTTTTTACAAGATGGAAAAAAATAATGCAAACTCTTGATGAATACCTTGTAAAAATGAACGATAATTATGAAAATGCAGATATAGTAAAAAAGAAACGTATCTCTGTAGCGGGATTTACGCAAAAAGGGTTTGAGCAGGAAAGCAGCAATAAAACAGGAGAATAAAATGAAAGTTCAGAATATTCAGCCAAATATTTCTTATACTGCAAAACCGCATAATATGACTTTGGGTATGCGGAATAATATTGAAAAACTTTTATTAAAAATGAACTACTCCCTTGAATGCGCTCAGCACGGTGACAGTTATGAATTTCTCATTATTAAAAAGTTGTATGACAACAATAATAATGTTTTTGAAGATTCAAGACGTCTTTTGGAAAAATTTCCTTCAAAAAAACAAATGCAAGGGTTTTCTTCTTTAAAAATGGGTGATTCATGGATGGATTTTGATAATGAAACATCAAAAATTGTAGATTATTCAAAACCGTTTTACATGCCGTGGTTCATTTTTGCAAAAAAAGCCGAAAAAATATTGGAAAATCTGAATAAATTTTATACTAACTCTTCAAAAGTAATGCAGGAAAAGATGGCAATCAGAAGTCTTACTCCGGATGGATGGAAAAAGATACAAAAATACATTTTAAAAGTAGAAAAAGAACGCTTGGAAAACATTACTAAGGAGCTGGAACAGTGCAATTAATCCTTGCTTCTAACTCTCCGAGAAGAAAACAAATCCTTACACAAATGGGATTAAATTTTCAGGTTGTTCCTTCAAACTATGATGAGAAGCTTGAATCTGATGAATTTGATTATGAAAAAATAGAGGATTTAGCGACTCAAAAATGTTTGAATGTCGTAAGACGTTCAGATAAAGATTCGCTTATACTTGCTGCTGATACTGTTGTTGTATTGCATAACAAAATCCTCGGAAAACCTCACACAAAAGAAAATGCTTATCAAATGCTGAAATCTTTATCCGGTGCAACACATTCCGTTGTTACAGCAATTTGCGCAATTAACACAAAAACAAATCGTGCTGTAACACTTTCTACCACAAGTTATGTCAGATTTACGAAGTGGTCGGACGAAATGATTCACTATTATATTGACAATTTTAATCCGCTCGATAAAGCAGGAAGCTATGGGATACAAGAGCTTCCAGATGGTTATTTGGACAAATACGAAGGTAGTTTTGAGAATATTGTAGGATTATGTTCAGAGTCAGTAAGAGCAGTTTTGGAAAAATTAGAATATAAAATTTGAAATAAAATAAATAATTGTGTACTATAATATAAAGAGCGCTTTTTATTTATAGGGAGTGAGTTTAATGAAAAAAAGATTTTTAACCACAAGTTTAGTTATAATGACTGCTGTATTAACTACTATAAGCAGTGCGTATTCGGCATCTCCGGCAGAACTGTACGATAATGTTTGGATGATTGTTAATAAAAAATACTATGACCCGTCTGATAACTGTCAAGACTGGAAAAAATGGCGTTACAGATACGAAAATAAACTTAAAACAAAAGAAGACGCTTATGTTGCAATCGAAACAATGCTTGCAAGTCTTAATGACCCGTATACAAGATTTCTTGACCCGAAAGAATTTTCGGAAGAAAACCAATCTATAAAAGGTTCTCTGAAAGGTATTGGAACTCAAATTGGTCTAAGAGACGGCCAGCTTGTTATTATTGCACCGCTAGAGGATTCTCCTGCCGAACGTGCAGGCTTGATGGCAGATGATTATATTCTTGAAATCAACGGTGAAAGCACGAAAGGAATTAATATTGATGCCGCGGCGGACAAAATCAGAGGTGAAAAAGGAACGACCGTTACTCTTTTAATACAGAGAAAAGGCGTCCCGAATAAAACTTATTCAATTGTCCGAGATGAAATCGAGGTCAAATCCGTTTCCGTAAAGCCGCCGTTTGAGACAAAAATACCTGACGGAATCAAGTATATAAGACTAAGTTCATTTATCAGTAAAAATGCAGCCGGCGAAATTGAAACAATTCTAAATGAATCAAAAGATGCAAAGGGATTTATTATTGACCTTCGTTCAAACCCCGGCGGACTTTTGACAAACGCAATTTATATATCTGATATGCTCTTAAGAGGCGGTGTTATAGTCAGCACTGTAGACAGAGACAGCTACAAATCAACGACCAGAGCAAGATATCAGCAAGTTACGGATAAACCGATAGTTGTTCTCATAAACAAAGGTTCCGCTTCCGCAAGTGAAATTTTATCGGGTGCTTTAAAAGACAACAATAGAGCTACAATCGTTGGAGAACAGTCTTTCGGAAAAGGACTTGTACAAGAAATTAATAAACTTCCCGATGAAGCCGGTTTAAATATAACAATACAACGATATTTAACACCATCAGGAACGGATATTCACAAAAAAGGAATTACACCGGATGTTGTGGTAGAATTAACAAAGGAGAATGCGGACGCAAAAGATGACGTTCAGCTTAAGAAAGCAATAGAAATTTTGGAAAATATGACATGTCTTGTACAAAAGAATGGATAGTTGGGGTAAACAGTAAGGATAATAAGAAATCCGTACTTGATACATTATTAGAAATTAGGGGCATTAAGACTCCGGAGGCAAAAGAAGAATTTTTAAATCCTCTGGGCATAACCTTGATGCACCCTAATGCTTTTTGTGAAATGCCAAAAGCAGTTGAGAGAATCTGTAAAGCTATTGATGAAAAAGAAAATATTTTGATATATGGAGACTTTGATGCCGATGGTGTTACATCTGTTTCTGTTTTGATGAAAACTTTTTCATACTTAGGGGCAAATGTGGATTTTTATATTCCTGACAGAGATACTGAAGGGCATGGACTTAATACCAAAGCTCTTGTACAGCTTTTAACAAAAAAGAAACCAAAACTGATAATAACTGTAGATAACGGCATAAGCAGCGTTGAAGAGGTCAAATTTATAAAAAGTTTTGGGCGTGATGTTATTATTACCGATCACCACGAAGCACCGGAAGAGGTTCCGGATGCGCTTGCGATAATCAATCCGAAAGCAATGAATGCTTTAGACGAAAAACTAACACCCGCTCAAATTGAATCAATGACTTCGCTTGCCGGAGTAGGCGTAGCGTTCAAACTTGCACAGGCTGTACTTGAAAAGTATGACAAACTGAGTTTCTGTTATGAGATTCTGCCTTTTGTAACAGTGGGTACTATAGCAGATATTGTTCCGTTGATTGGTGAGAACAGATATTTTGTAACAAAAGGTTTGGAATTAATTGCGCAGGGCAAGCACTATGGGTTAAAAAGGATGCTTGATGTTGCGGGAATTAATCCGGAAAACGGACTTACAGCTGAACAGGTAGCATTTTCAATTGCACCAAGAATCAACGCATCAGGAAGACTTGACACAGTTGAATCAGCTGTAAAAGTTATGATATCGGAAAACAAGCAGGAAATTGAACTTGCAATAATGCAGTTGGAAAATTTGAATAAGCTCAGACAGGAGATGTGTTCAAGTATTTTTGAAGAAGCCGATAATATGTGGAGAGCTTCGGGAGGTAAAAATAACG
The DNA here is from genome assembly GCA_902788575.1 of uncultured bacterium. GTDB lineage: Bacteria > Cyanobacteriota > Vampirovibrionia > Gastranaerophilales > Gastranaerophilaceae > CAG-196. The sequence goes on from CADAKY010000009.1 coordinate 53,585, forward strand.
CAATAGTCCTGTATTCAAAAGACTGGCATATAGGCATAATAGGAATTGTAGCTTCCAAGTTTGTTGAAAAGTATTATAAACCCACTTTTATAATGAATTATAACGAAGAAACGAAAATGTTCCGCTGTTCGGCAAGAGGAGTAAAAGAATTAAACCTGTATGATATAATAACAAATATTTCCGAGAGGCTTGAAGGATACGGCGGTCATAAACTTGCGGCAGGATTTGCTTTCAATTCAGAAAAAGCGAGTTTTGAAGAAGTTAAAAAAGCCTTAAATAAAACTGTTGATGAAATGCTTAACGGACAAACTTTAAAACCGTCACTGGACATTGATATGGAGCTTTCCGTTAATGATATTGATATTTCTCTGTGTGAAGAAATATCAAAACTTGAACCTTTTGGAGCATCAAACCCCAGCCCGACTTTTGTAATAAATAATTTAACTTTAAAACAAAAAAAATTGATGGGTTCAACAAAAGAACATTTAAAGCTTTCTGTAGAAGGGCCAAACGGATTAATTGATTGTGTTTGGTGGTCAAGAGGAGATGTTCCGCTTATCGCAGGAGATAAATTGGATATTGCGTTTGCTCCTCAAAAAAATGAATTTAACGGGGTAACTTCAGTACAATTAGTTTTAAAAGATGTGCATTCAGATGCTTTAAAAGAAGACGTTGAAGCTGAGCAAAAAATTTATGACCAAAGAAAAAAAACAGGAATTCTTTCTCTTGTAAACGATTATATTAAAAATTCAAAACTTGAAATTTCTGTTTTTGCTGAAGACAGAAATATATTGAATGCACTTAAACCTTATGAAAACATAGCACTGGCGGAAGTAAACAGAAATACCGTAAAAAAAACAGATGTATTAATGTTTTTTGATTATCCGGCAGATGAGGATATCTATAACAAAGTCCTTACAGATGCTTCAGCCGGTGCTATTCATTATATGCATTATGATTCGGTGCAGAATGCTGAGCAAAATGAAGAAAATATTTTAAAGACATTTTCAGGAATGATAAAATATACTTGTAATAATTTAGAAGGAGTTTTTTCTCTTAATCGGGCCGCATCTGCACTAGGCATAACAAATGACAGTATTGAAATTTTACTTGAAATGTTTGAAGATGCAGGTATGATAAATATTTTAAATCGTTCCGAAGAAGATTTTAAGATAGAATTCATTTCTGCAATAGAATTATCAAAAACTCTGCACACACCAAAATATGCAGAGTTTAAGGAAATTATGAATTTAATCAATGATTACAAAAATCATTTTGCAAGCATTGATTTGTAAAATTATAATTTTTCGGAAATGTCAATAATTTCACCATCTTCATTTTTAAGATATCCTAGTTGGCAAACAAACTTTCCTTCTCTGTCAAAAATAATCGAACGTCCGTTGTTTGGGCTGTAATAGCCAATATACATTCCCTTTTTGTCACCATCTGTGAACTTAATTCCCTGAAGTTTATCTGTATTAATATCTTTGACACCAATTGTGTTTAATTTGTTTTTTATATTCAATAAAGCTTCCGAATATCTGTCAGTAAGTTTACAGTTTCCAAAACGGCAAGCTTGGGCAAAAGCAGATGGATTTTCTTTTTCAACTATATCCGGTAAGACATATGTCGGAGCCTGCTGCTCTTTGTATGTTTTTGTAACAAGTCCTTCTTTCAGCACATCATACGTTGTTTGCTCATAACCAATTATGTTTGAATCACTATCTGTCATAAATTTGCATGTAGAAATATCATTATCATTTAAAGCACCTTTTCTGTTACGTGCACCATAAACAATTTTGTTATGTACGTCAGGATAATAAAATTCATTTGATGTGTAAAAAATATCTCGCGGAGATATATGCTTATTCAGCTTTTCTGACATTTTTTCAGCCATTTCCTGTTTTTTTTCTCTTGATGCATACAAAAGTTCATTACTGTTAAGTCTTAATCCTTTTTTTATAATATCAAATCTTCTGAAAGCATCCGACATATTTAAAAAAGCACTAATACCGTAAAAGTTTTGTGAGCTTTCAAGTTCGCCCAATACAAATATACGTGCGGCTTCTTCATGCAATTTAACAGGAGGTTTTAGTCTGGCTGTATTACCTTTTTTTGTTTGAATATAAATATTATCATTGACAACTTTTATATCTTTTATTCCAAGTTGCTGAATAGATTCACAAATATGCTGCATATTTACTTTTATAGATTCTGCAACCGAAATTGATGATTTCAATAAGCAATTTAGGTCTGTATTAGCTATATCAGCTATATCTTTAACGATATTATTTGATATTTTTTGTGCATTTTGCTTTAATTCAACCTGTAAATTATTTTTTGGAACTTGTGGTGTAAAATAGACTGACATCTTTTTCTCCTTTTTATATAATAAATGAAAACGCATAAAAAAAATTTTTGCTACTTATATAAAGCCTCTTTACATCCCCTCTGTTTATGTTAGCATGGCTTTATAAGGAGATATATTATGAAAAATTACGAATTATTAACAATTTTTAAACCAAGTCTTGATTCTGAAGAATTAGACAAAGCTGTAGATAAAATTTCATCTGATATCAAAGCAGCAAAAGGCGAAGTGTCATCTGTAGACAAAATGGGCAGAAAAAAACTTGCTTATGATTTGCAGGGCTATAGAGATGCTTATTTTACAACTCTAATCGTTTCTCTTCCGCCGGAAGCTATTGTTGAATTTAAGAGAAATCTTAAATTGAACGATAATGTTTTAAGATTTATGTTTATGGAAGTTTCAAAAAAAGCTCAAGAAGTTTAATAACTAAGAGGTAAATTTTATGACATTAGCAAAAGCAGTTGTAACAGGGACAGTATTCAGAGCTCCGGAAAAAAGATTTACTCAAAATAATATTCCGGTTTCATCTTTTGTGCTGAATATCGGTGACAGAGAAGAAATGCTTTTAAGAGTTGTTGCAAGGCGTACGGCTCTTGATGAAGTCGTTTCATCATTAGGGAAAGACGATAAAGTTCTTGTAGAAGGCAGGTTACAGGTTACAACCGTAAAAAATGAAAGCGGAGCAGAAAGAAGAATTTTTGAAATCGATGCAAACACAGTAGAACCTATGGGTGCAGTTTCCGGAGCCGGAAGCACTCAAACAAGTTCTTCTGCAAGCGAAGATATTACAAAATTCAATCAGGAAGAATTTTCCGATGAATTAATTGGTGAAGACGAAATTCCGTTCTAACCAAGTAAACAGGTGAACTGGTAAAATCTGCAATTAATAATACAAACAATAACAAGGCTAGAAAGGCAAACTAAAACAATGGCAAAACAAGACACAGCAGATAGAAAGAAAAAGAAAACATGCAGTTTCTGCGCTGAACATGTTGATTCTATCGATTACAAAGACGCAGCAAAACTCAAAAGATACTTAACAGAAGCCGGAAAAATTATTCCGAGACGTGTTACAGGAAACTGTGCAAGACACCAAAGAATGATTACAACAGCTATCAAAAGAGCCAGAGAAGCTGCAATTATTAATTACGTATTTGATTAATGACAAATGCGGAGTTCTAAATTGGATTAAGAATTGAAAATGGAAAGTTGAAAATGGAAAGTTATTAATACAATTTTCCATTCTCCATTTTCAATTTTCGATTAAAAAGACAGGAGAAAATATGTCACAAATTACAATCAGATCAGACAGAAAAACTGAATATGTATTTCAATATAAAGGAGAAGATGTAACTCTGAAAGCCGGCGGAATTTTGAGTATTGCTGACGGTTTGGATGAAGTTGTTCTTCCTACAACAGCAATGAAAATTGTTAAAAATTTAATTGTTATCAAAGATGATGTTAAATAATCGTCATGCAATGACTGATTGACAACACATCTTTACAATGTAAAATTGTATTATAACTTAGTAAGGTATAAGTTAACGTAGTATATTTAATCAAAGAAGGAGATTAATCTCATGGCACGTGAAAAGTATGAACGTACGAAACCACACGTTAACGTAGGTACAATAGGCCACGTTGACCACGGTAAAACAACATTAAGATGCTAAAAAGTTCGATGAAATCGACGCTGCTCCGGAAGAAAGAGCAAGAGGTATAACCATCTCTACAGCTCACATTGAATATGAAACTGATGCAAGACACTATGCTCACGTAGACTGCCCAGGCCACGCAGACTATGTTAAGAACATGATTACAGGTGCTGCACAAATGGACGGCGCAATTCTTGTTGTTGCTGCTACAGACGGTGCAATGCCTCAAACTCGTGAACACATTCTTCTTGCAAGACAAGTTGGTGTTCCTAAATTAGTTGTATTCTTGAACAAGTGTGATATGGTTGATGATCCAGAATTGTTAGAATTGGTTGAAATGGAAGTTAGAGAACTTCTTTCTTCTTACGAATTCGACGGTGACAACATTCCGTTCATCCACGGTTCAGCTCTTAAAGCTTTGGAAGCTGTTCAAGCTAACCCTTCAATACAGAGAGGTGCTGACAAATGGGTTGATAAGATTTGGGAATTGATGGATGCTATCGACAGCTACATCCCGACTCCTGAACGTGATTTAGACAAACCGTTCTTGATGCCGGTTGAAGACGTATTCTCTATCACAGGTCGTGGTACAGTTGCTACAGGTAGAGTAGAACGTGGTGTTGTTAAAGTTGGTGATGAAGTTGAATTGGTTGGTTTAGGCGAAACTAAGAAAACTACAGTAACCGGTGTTGAAATGTTCAGAAAATCTCTTGACCAAGGTCAAGCAGGTGATAACATTGGTGCTTTGTTAAGAGGTATTGATAAGACTGAAATCCAACGTGGTCAAGTTCTTGCAAAACCTGGTTCAATTCACCCGCACACTAAATTTACTGCTAACGTTTACGTTTTGACAAAAGAAGAAGGCGGACGTCACACTCCATTCTTCCCTGGTTACAGACCACAATTCTATATCAGAACAACTGACGTTACAGGTTCTATCAAATTTGACGGCGAAATGGTAATGCCTGGTGATAACGTAGTTATGGACGTTGAACTTATCGCTCCGGTAGCTATCGAACAAGGTATGAGATTCGCTATCCGTGAAGGTGGCAGAACAGTTGGTGCAGGTGTTGTTGACAAAATTACTGAGTAATTGACAACATAAGCAAATAACAAAAAATGTAAGGTGCATCAAATGATGCACCTTATTTTTACAATAAAATCAATGCACCACAAAATCTTAATTATTACCAAGCAATGACTGATACAAAAACTTTATTAACACTGTTTTATTCTTTTGTTTTTATATCTTTTATTTTCTTCCCTTTTGTGTCAAATTCAGTATATTTTGTTATCATTTTTCCTTTTTTATACTTTATAACCGTTTCATCTTTTGTCGCGCATGCACCCTGATAGTTTGTTATGACCTCTTTCTTTCCATCCTTATGCGCATAATAGGAATGAGTAAAGTATCCTTCCTTGTTAAAAGAAAAATCATCAACAAGCCGCCATTCAAAATGTTTTTTATCCCATACTTGTTTTGTAAAATTCTCTAATTTTTGATTTTCAAAATAATCAAATGTTTTTATATATTTATCATCCTTGTATTCAATTTTTCGTTCATTACCCTCCGGAGTTGTTGTCCAAATTGAATACTTTTTCCCCTTCAATTCAATTTGTGCATTATTGAAAGCTTCTGCTTCTGCCTCACTATATCCATATTGTCCGTCAGTATCAAAAAGAAAAGCTGTTGCTTTTTGTTCTTTAGTAGCATCATTTGAACTCAAGATATCATCAGGTGTCATACCTGCACTAATTTTTATTCCGATTGAATTAATATCACCCATATTTTCCCCTTATAAAATTAATTTACATTATATTAAAGTTTTTTAAAAAGGAGAAATTGCCAAATTATTAAAAAATATTAAGTTTTAAAATTTTGCTAAAAATATTTGTTATTAGTTTTTATTTAAAAGTTTACGATTTTATAGGATGATACAACATGTTGTCATACTGTTTTGGAATATCTTTTTTTATATCATATTCCGGCAGAAAACGAAGATTTGATTCTTTTACTGAATCACAAGTGTAGCCTTGATTTAAGCACTCTGTTGCACAAAAATATTCACAATATACCCATTTATTATTAGCATCGTCTTTAACTTTTTCAAACAATTCAGCATGCTCCAATCTCCGTCTGTAACACAAGCTTGCTGCTCTATTTGACATTCTTACAACCATAAACATACCTACAGCTCTTTTAGGTGTAGTGTATACCCATTCATCAGACTGTTTTTGCCCGTTTGGTAATTTAAAATTATCAATTTTAATACAATTTGTCACAAGCAAATCATTTGTATCATTTTCAAATTTTTCAAAAAAAGGTTTGTAACTTTCTCCGTTACAATACACATCAGATTCTATTTGCCAATAATAATCATAATCAGGATAATATTTTTGCATTATATAAAACGGATAATCACAACAGTACCACATCATTCTTGAAAATGAAATATTGTTTAACTTATCAGAATATACAGGCAATTTAAACTCGCTAAACAAATTCTCGTCAAAAATGAAACATTCTTGCTCTTTATTATTAAAGTTTAGTATTTGCTTGCCATTTTTTTCAGTTTTCAAAAAATTTAAATGATTATGTATAAAAAGTACAGTTTTTTGATTATCTGTATCACATGCTCTTATTTTTTCTAATTCACTTAATACAAAATCATTTATAAAATGTGTTTTTAAAAATACTAAAGTTTTCATTTTTACCTTTTTATATTTAATTTAACCGGATGGTACAACTTATTATTTGGCGACTCAGTAAGAATATCTTTTTCCAAATTATAATTTGGAAAAATTCTTATGAACTCCTCTGTTAGCGGTTCACATTCAAATCCATTTAATGTACATTCCGTTGGCACAAAATATTCACAATATGTCCACCAATATGTTTTTTTATCTGAAATTTTCTTGAATATTTTTGCCAATTCTAATCTGCGTTTATAGCAAAAATCAGAAGCTTTATTAGAAATTCTTACAACAGGAAAAATTCCGGAATATTTCAATTGTCCTTGATATACCCAATCATCTTCAATTTTATCTGAACCATTTATTGATTTAAATAGTGCCATAATTAAATCGCTGTTATTATTTTCATATTTTTCGTAAAATGCAGTATAACTATCGTTATTCATATATACATCTGATTCTATCTGCCAGTAATAATCGTATTCAGGGTATTGGTTCCGTATAATATAAAGCGGATAATCGCAACAGTACCACATTAAAGAAGAAAAATCTTTGTTTAATTTATCATTTGTGTAATATGGTAAACCTGTTTCTTTATAATTTATTTCATCTAAGATAAAGCAATCTACTAAATCGTCTCCAAATGATAATTTTTGAACACCATTTAGTTTTGTATTTAAAAAGTTAGTATGATTATCTATAAATAAAAGTGTCTTATGATTTTCATTATCACAAGCTTTCATTTTTTTATATTCTGATAAAATAAAATCATTTACAAAATGTGTTTTTAAAAATGTTAAAGTTTTCAATTAGATTTTCCCGACAAATTTTATGTCACACTGACTTACAAGCTCTTCATGAGCTAATACGGTTAAGTTTGGTACAAATTCTGAAAGTACCACAAAAATCATGTGCCTTATATCCATTGGAACAACAAGTATTGGTTTTGTTATTTTTTTTGATTTTGCAAATTTAATAATCTTGTCACCTATTTCTTCTAAATCGGAAGCTTGTATTCTGATAACAGGGTCTTCTTCGTCTTCTTCAAAGAATGAATATATTTTTTCCAATATTTCATCCGAAAATTCCATAACTTTTAATTCACCATCTACTGCCAAATCCTTGATAATATGACGAGAAAGCGCCAATCTTACTTTGTCAAGCAAATCATCCTTGGTAGGTTCATTTGCATAGTCATTAATTTTTTCAAATATATAAACAATATTTTTAACTGAAACATTCTCCTGTATAAGACATGTCAGTAAATATTTCAAATCGGCAGCTGTTAAAAAGTCCGGTAAAATGTTATCTACTAGAAAAGAATTAGTTTCCATAACTTTTTCGACATATTTGTTTACATCATTATAATCCATTATGTCAGAAACTTCTTTTACAGAAATATGTTCTATAGCTTTTCCTATATATTCAGATGCGCTCATTCCTTTTGCCCAAAAATCTTTGACTTTTTCCTGCGGTATCCATATAAGTTTCTTGCCTGTTATATCGTCTGTAATGGTAATATCATCTTCAGAAGATTTATAACCCTTAATATCATCCTTATAAAAAGCCAAATAACGTGGGAATACAATACCTCTGAATAACTCAATATCGTGAACTTTTATACTGAATTCATTTTGTCCGAGTTCATCACTATTATGGAAATGTACATGAGGAATTACATATCCCAATCTATCCGCAAGCTCCTGTCTGATTTTAACCGTTTCTGCAAGTAAATTGTCATTTTCTTCCATTGATATAACTTCTAAAATTTCCTCAGATAAATTAACAACAAATTTTTCTTCTTTAATATTTGTGTACATAGTATCAGGAGAAATTTCATTTACAAGTGCATGTTTTAAATCTTCAAGTTGTTTTAATTCATCAGACATTTGATTATTTAACTGATTCTTTTTATCAGGCGAAAGAGTTTCGCTTTCAAGCTGCGATTTTATTTTTTTTATTCTTTCTTTTTGGTTTGCAATCTTTAGCTGAATTTCTTTACAAGAAGCATACGGGCTGGAAGGTGCCGCAAGCATTTTTTCCATTCTGTATTTAAAACTTGTAATATTTACAATATCATCCAAATCAGTTGTTGTTTCTTCCTGTTTCTCACGCATAAATATACAGTCAAAATTAAAGGAAGAACCTGTCTCAATTTCATGCATTGTATACAAATCCCAACCTTCTTCAGACATTTCATTTAATAAATTTTCCAATGCCTGTTTATCGTCTGTAGGAACTGATTTTATTACATACTGCATTTTTTTGTTGTACATGTTCTTCCTCAATTCTTTTTAACTGTGCTTTTTAAACTCTTATTTTGAAGTTTTAAGTTTTGTAATTACACTGTTTGTAACATCAACACCACCGACAAAAACACCTCTTACATCCATAATTGCATCAAGTTTTTGTTCAATCATTACTGCTTTTGCGGCATCTTTGATTTTATTATAAACTTCTTGTTCTCTTTTTTCTTTTAAAGTAAGATAAGCTGTTTCTTTTTGTTTAAATTCCTGAGAAATTCTTTCTTCAAAAGTTTGTTTTTTTAACGGAGTATCAAGAGATTTATATTCTTTTTCTTTATCAACTAAGAATTGTTGCATTTCAAGCCCCTTAGCATCAATTTCTTTTGTAACTTGTTTTGCATAATCATAGTTATCAATGATTTTTGCATAATCAATGTATCCAACCCCTGCAGCGTTTGCTGTACCAATAACTGCAAAAATACCCAAAATCGCAAGTCCTAATTTAATACCTTTCATTTTATTAACTCCTTTCATAGTTTTCATTTTTATTATACTTAACAATTTATATTTTAGTACATCATGTCGCCGGCACCAAATGTGAAGTAACCGTGACGAGAACCGTTTGGTCCGGGATTTGTAAGCGGGAAACCATAGTCAACTGATAACGGTCCGACTCCCGGCATATTTATCTTCAAGCCAACACCGGCTGTAATTGCGTGTATCGGTCTGTCATACAAAGTGCTTGATATTGTAGGATTGAATACAGTACCGGCATCAACCCAGAATGTTAGTCTTAGGTTTTGTAAGAAATTAACTTTTAACCTGTCTACAAAAGGTATTGGTGTTGCCAATTCTGCAGAACCCATAATAAATGAAGTACCGGTACCTACACCATTAACCTTGTAACCTCTGATAGTGTATGGACCGCCTAAACGATATGCCATAACTTCAGGCATATTGTCTCCGTGAATCTTCAAACCTCCGCGTCCGGTAAAGGTTAAAGAAGATTTTTTAGCTACAGGATAGTATTTTTTTGCCATACCTGTTAAACGTCCGTTTGTCTGACCGAATTTATCAAGCCCGAAAGCTTCTTCATATCTGATAGATGCCAAAGCACCGTGACGCGGATTTACGGCAGAATCTCTTGAATCATAAGAAAGTCCCGGTGCTATTCTTAAGAAATATCCGCCCTGAAGCTGTTTTGCACGGTCAGAAATACTCAAACCGTGACTTGTGTATTGTTTTGAAATTCGATTCCAGTCACCTTCTTTAAGGTGAATATATTCTCCGCCGATTGTTAATGTTGAAGATAATTTCGGGTTTACCTTTAACCTGTGGGCAATTGTTCCTTCAAGCCCGATTCGTCTTTCTATAGCAAGCGGAATCTGATAGCTGCCGAGTTCTCTAAAATATATTCTGCTCATTAATGAATTATCGGAATTTAAGAAATGAGGTTCAAAAAAGCTCAATTCAGCTTGATAGTTCATGTTGTTTTTTATTGAAGAGTCGCTCATCAAAATACCTGAACCGACCATACCCGTTAAAGAAACCCTTTGGTTTCTGCCTCTAAAGTTGTTATCAGAAATTCCTACAGAACCAAATGCACCGGTTGCAGAATCCAAACCTCCACCTATTGAAACAGATGCTGTTCTTTGTTCTTTAAGTTCGATTGTAACATTAAATAAATCCGGATTCTCCTCTGTTGGTTCTATTGTCCTGTTTACATCCTTAAAAGCTTGTGTTGAATAAAGCCTAACCAAATCCTGCTTCATTTGATTCTCATTGTAGACAGTCCCGGGCTCTGTCATGATATTACGTTCAATAACAAAGTCTTTTGTTTTTTCATTTCCGGAAATCAGAATTTTGTTAATCTTTCCTTCGGTAATACTAAGGTTTAAGGTTCCGTCGGGGTCATCATAGATTGAATCTATTTTTGATAAAATGTATCCTTTATCATAGTAACATTGATTAATTTGTTCCATTGCCTGATTTATTGCGGCAATATTTTGGGGTTTGCCCTTCAGCGGGAGCAGATAGCGCATTATTTCTTCTGTTGAAACAACAGTATTACCTTCTATTGTGAAATCGGTTATAGGAATATTTTCTTCAAGTATTATTTTTAAAGAAATTGTACCGTTTGAATTTTTAACCGGTATAGCTTTCATTCTTTCTGTAAAATATCCCAGTTTATATATTTTTTTCAAATCCTGCTGCATAGCGTCTTTATCATACAAACTGCCTTTTTTAAGTGACATTTTTGACAAAACGTAGTCAGCCTTAATAATATTTGCGCCCAAAATTTGTATATCACTGATGTATGCTGTGTTTTCATCATGCGTAGTTTCTTCAATATAGTCTAATTCATTATCACTAACTATTTCATCGGCAAAACACGACAAATTTGGCATTATTAGGGCGCCTAATGCCAATAAAAATATTATTAAATTTTTATTTATGATTGATAGATTTGACACTATCTGCTCCACAATGTTACATAAATATTTTATCACAAATATATAAATAATAAAAAAATATCTGCAATTATACCGGAATTAAATTAATGCTTCCAAAACAGAATTAGAGACTTCTTCCGCTGAGTATTTATCAGAAAGTTTTGAACTTACGTGTCCGAGTTTTTCTATTGTTTCTTTACGGTAGTCTGTATTATATAAAAGTTTTTCTGTCTCATAGTAAATATTATCAGGTGTAAATTTTGCCTGAATCAATTCCGGAACAATATCTTCTCCTGTTACAATATTGGGCAAAGAAACTTTTTTTATACATCTAAAAATTAAATACGCCAAATAAAGAATCCAAGGACCTTTGTACCCTATTATCATAGGCACCTGATACAAACTTGCCTCTAATGCCACTGTTCCGGATGCCAGAATCAATGCATCAGATACACTTAGAAGCGCCTGATTCTCACCTTTTATTACCTTAAAATCGGTATCATGTACAAATTTGTCAAAAACATCATCTTTTAAACTCGGAGCGTGAGAAATACAAAACTGTATCTCAGGATGATGCTTTTGAAGTTTTTTCGCACCGCTTATCAATATATTTGCCAAAAATTGCAGTTCTAATGGGCGCGAGCCGGGGAATACTGAAACAAGCGGTTTTGTTATATCCAGTCTGTGACGGGAGAAAAATTCTTCTCTGTCTGCTTTTGGGGGCAATTGTTTTATTAAAGGATGCCCGCAATAATGTACATCTATTCCGTATTCTTTGTACATTTGTTCTTCAAAAGGAAAAATACAAAGAACTTTGTCTACATATTTTTTTATTCCTTTTATCCGCCATTTCCTTGATGCCCAAACCTGAGGCGGAATATAATCAAAAACCTTTATTCCGTGACCTTTTAACCTTTTGGCAACTCTTAAATTAAAAGTTCCGTAATCTATTAATAAAACTAAATCGGGTTTGTAATCTTCAAGTAAATATTTTACGACTTTTGTTTCCAGCTGCAAATGGTCCAATGCCATCTTTAAACTAAAACCGAACCCTGACATTTTGGAATGGTCACAAAATAATTTTACTCCTGCTTTTTTGAGGTTTTCTCCACCGATTGCTTCTATTTCAATATCAGGATTTTTTTGTTTTAATATTTCAGCGACACGCGCCCCATGCATGTCACCTGAGTATTCACCTGTAATTATAAAAATCTTTTTCATGTTTTTTCCTGTATAAATTTAACGGAATTAACTGAATACAGAAAATTTTTCTGCAAACGCATTATCCGAATTATGTTTTTACTATTTTACATCAAAATAATATTAATTTTGTAATAAATAAATTTATAAATAATAAAATTATTTATTAACAGATAACGGTGTACCTTGTTGTCCGATATAAAAAACGATAAGTTCTACCGGTTCTGCTCCCGCATTTTTACCGTAATGATATTTTCCTATAATTTCCGGCAAACATTCACCCTCTTTTACGGTTATTTGTTCATTTTTATCAGTAATAACAATCAAAATACCTTTTTTTACATAAGCAATATTAACTAAATCATGCTTATGCATTGGAAGTTTTTCACCGATACCTATTGTTATTTTCAAAACAGTTACTTCCGGTTTTTTAATCTTTATCTTTTTGTATGCACAGTTATCCCAAGTTGAAGTTGTTTGTAATAAAGTTTCTTTTTGCGCAGAATAAGCTGTATTTATAGCAAATACTAAAGATATCATCAATATAATTAACGCTTTTTTATTAATTCCCATAAAAAACTCCTTTTGTTAAATCCAAACATCATCTTTTATTGTACAACCAAAATTTGTGTTGTGTTGTAAAATTATAAATAATCAATCTAACTGAAATATGTATAATAACATTCGGTTTGAGAAGAAAGAACAGGGATTTTGAGAATTTCTAATATAAGAACATCACTTTGTCTTGTTATTGTTGGGTTTTACCCAACCTACAATCTTACGCATTTTGTGGGTTCTTGTTAAAGAACAGTCGGTTTGAGAAGAAAGAACAAAGAGATTGAGTAATAGAAAAATGTAGGTTGGCATTACTATGCCAACAAAAACATTATTGTCGGTTTAGTAAAACCGACCTACAAACTCTTTTTTTTGCCTACCACTATTGTCCTGTTTTAGGGGTGCTCTTCAAAAAAACCAACCTACCCACTCTTTATTCAGCGAGTTTGTTTATTAAATTTAATAATTGTTCTTGTTTATTTGTTTCTGCTAAATTTTTATTGTTTATTTCTTTCTTGTTTTTTAACAATTCTTTTGCCATATATACGAGACCTGATTCACACTTAGATTGCCCCTGAGGATTAGGAATTTCGACTTTTGAAAAGGCTAATGACAAAACTTCTCCAACATTTTCTTTAAAATCTTCATTTATTTTAAATTTTTCTTTTATTCTATCCCATAATGTGTGATTTTTAAATTTATTACTGTTCTTTATACCATTGAGAGCGTGTTTTACAAAATTATCTGATTTAACTTGTTCAGTTGCAGATAAAAATATTTCTGCAGGAGTTGTATTTTGTTTTGCTCTTTCAAAATCCGATCTAGTTTCAATATGTTGAAAAATGCCATTTTTATCTCTTGCATCTCTAACTGAAAAGGTTACACCATCTAAGAATGGATCAAGTGATGAACCATAATCATCATAAATTCTGATTAGTAAATTATCATCACGTTTTTTCGTTTCTAATAAATTTTCCAATGCCTTTTTTGAATGATTAAATGAATTACCCTCTAACATATCTGGTAAGCACTTTTTCAAAAATTTTATAGAACCTTTTGTATATGTAGAACCAAAATTGCTATATCTCTCGTTGTTCTCAATTCTTTGTACCTGCATTTTAGCCTCCTTAAATTTTTCCTAATAATAACATAAATCTTCTAAGAATCCTATAATATGTAGATATTTCTCTTGATTGTTACAAAATTTTTACAAATCAATCGGTAAATAATAATTTCCAAATAAGCAGGTAGGATGCAATTTTTTGCACCAAAAATTCAAATTACCTATTTTCGTCCTTTTGTATAATTTAGATTATATCAATATTTGAGCCTAATTTTTATCCTTTCAAAATTCCTATTGTGGAATTTTGATGCCCGAAAATGATACTTTGAGGTAGTTTGAAACTTTTATTTCCGACCATATAAAATCGCTAAAACTTACTAAACTTGGCACTTGTGCCGAATTAAAATATTTACCCCTTCCGACCAAATGTCCTGAAAAAAGGTAGTTCTCACCCTCACTTGCTCTAATAAAAAAGACCTTAGCTAAAGCCAAAGTCTTTTTTATGGGGCGAGTAGTGGGATTCGAACCCACGCATATCGGAACCACAATCCGAGGTCTTAACCGCTTGACGATACTCGCCATAGCTCCGTCAATATTGAGTATAACAAATAAATATTTTTTAACAAGAGTAAATTTTTGAATCTCTATACTTTTCTTTATTTATAACAAAAATTTATAAAAAAAAAGTTCGTGTTCAGCTTAAGAGATCCTTCACCCCCAAATTAATATTGAATTTAAAATGAAGTTTTATTGCGAAATTTCCATTTTTTTAAACTCAATGTTACATTTCTTAACAATTAACATCAAAAAAGGCAATTTTTTAAAAGTTAAATACTTTATATATATGTAAGAGATATTTAAAGAGAGAGAAACAAAATGTTATTCACAACTTCTACAATTTCAAACGACGAACTTAAATCAATCAATAACTTTTTCGAACAATTTGAAAAAGAAGTTGAAACAGTAACTCCGGAAGAAGCAAAAGAACAATCAACCGCTTCTAAATATGTTTCATCTCTTGTTACAGGATGCTACGCTAAGTCTGTTGAAGATATCGCTAACACTAAAATCGGCAACAAAGTTGTAAGAAGAAGAAATCTTCAGCAAGTTATGAGAGAATCTTTCTTCTAC
>CADAKY010000010.1 GCA_902788575.1 uncultured bacterium
TAAGCCAGAGGTTAAGCCAGAAGTTAAGCCAGAGGTTAAGTCAGAAGTTAAACCTGAAGTCAAACCAGAAGTTAAGCCAGAGGTTAAGCCAGAAGTTAAACCTGAAGTCAAACCAGAGGTGAAACCTGAGGTAAAGTCAGAAATCAAACCTGAAGTCAATACAGATGCACTAAAGAAACAGTTAGACTCAGAGTTAAATGCTTTTGCTGAAACTATCCCTAATTTGTCCCGTTCTGAACTTGCTAAATTAAGATATGAACTAAATTCATGGGGTGGAGAAATTAAAGACCTTGAAAAGCTAGCTAAAGAAAAAGGTCTTTCTAAAGCTGAACAATTAAGACTTACACATCTTCAAGACAAGTTAAAGTTAGTCAATCAACGTGAAAGAGAAATTGAAAAAGCACTGCAACCATTTCATCCTGGAGATACCGTAACAGATACTTCTGCAATTTCTAAACATCATGAAGCAAATGGTTTCAACCAAGATATACGTAATGCTGTAGAAGCCCGTACCAATAATATGAAAGGGTTAGCAGAGGATGAAGTTAAAGAAGTATTAGCAACCGAGAAGTTAATGTCAAGGATAGATAAAAATTTTGAGCAATTACCACCATTAAGCCATGATTGTATAGTTTACAAAGGTGCAGCAGAAAATCCTGTAATCAAAAGTAATAATAAAATTCTTGAAGTGATAGATAAAGCTAAAGTTGGAGATGTTGTTATTCCTGACACAGCTTATACATACACTGCATTTGAACGTTCTATGGCTGAAAATTGGGGTGGTGAAGGTGCAAGAATGACAGATTTAGCAGGAAAACCACTCAGAGTAATGATGTGTGAAATACATTTACCAAAAGGGGCAAAAGTTTCAAGAAACGGGGAACACTATGGCGAAGTCCTTATGCCTCGTGGTGCGCAATACAAAGTCCTTGATAAAAAGATAGCTCCTAATGGCGATATAGAAGTAGCTTTGGAATACATCTTGCCTAAGTCATAATATTAATTTAATTTTTAATATTAACAATCTTATAATAATTATCTTTACCAAATAAACTATACCTTACCAAAATAAGCGTTCTATACCCAAAAACCGCTTTAAAAAATTTATTACTATTATTGGAAAGTAGCCGACCGGTGTGAGTAAATAATGAGTAAATATGAGTAAATCGGTTTTGGGGTAAAGTTGTACTTCCGACCGCCAAAACCCATACAACGAGCGAGTTTTAGGAAATAAAATAGCCAAATTGACAAAACCGTACTACTCGTCAAACTACATTTGACCTAACTTCCGACTAAATATATCAAACTCGCATTCTTTTATGTCAAAATTCCTGATACAAAACACCCTAACTCTGCAAAATAAAATACAGAACAACAAATGTCGTTCTGTATTTTATGGTGGAGGTTAGGAGATTCGAACTCCTGACCCTCTGCGTGCAAAGCAGATGCTCTACCAGCTGAGCTAAACCCCCACGGAGTTCTTCAACATTATTAATCATACATGGTGATTTTTTTTTGTAAAGAGGGAACATAAAAATTAAAAAATAATTCATTTAATAGCAAAATTATTTTTTATACGTTTTTATTATTCTATCAGGAATTTCAAATGAAAATCAGCCCTATCTCATTACAAAATACTACGCATAATAATACATTCAAAAGTCTGAGTTATATTCCGGATTTATATACTGACATCTACGGAGTTGTACGTACAACTCAAAACACTACCGAAAAACGAAATGATTTGGATTATGATAAGCTTGCAAAAATTCTGGAAACAAGATTTAAAAGCTTTGATACTGTTAATATTTGTCCAATGAACGTTTCTGACGGAACAGAAGCATACTGTGTCGCAAATGCTATTATCCGAAACGAAGGATGGAACACTTTTAAGAAAAAATACGCACCCGTCAATGCTTCAGACATTTCACGCAATATTATAGAAAAATACCCACAAAAAGGAATTTTACATCTCTATTATGACGAAATTGAACTATTTAAAGGACTGGAAATAAATATTCTTGAAGAAAGCATAAAAGATGATTACAAAAATTATGTCCTTTTTCAAACTAACTTCCCTGACAAATTATACAGGCTGAACCCCGAATACACAAAGCATTTTGACTTTAAAATAATTGATTTGCAACAACGGCTTAATGAATTTGAAGATAAAGGAAACTCTGTTATTTTTATAAGAAATTGTCTGAAACAAAGCTTTACCGACAATAGTTTCACCAAAATAATAAAACAAGCTGCAAAAACCCTTAAAGGAAAAAGTCTTTTTATATCCGGCGGCTATGATACAAAAGAGCCTGCTATAAAACAAGCATTACAAGATTATTTTAATGAAATTGAAAGTAATATTTGGGAGCTGAAAAAAACTCATAAATTCTTTACAAAAAACCCTGCTATGAACTATTTTGCAACACTGAAAAAATTATGATATAATTTTGGCGTGAGAGATTTAATAAAATTATTTTTAATTGGGGCTGTTTTATTTTTTATTCCGTTTACTTATGCGGCGGAAAAGAAAACCGTGCTTATTCTTCCGGACAATGTTGTAACAGAAGATGCAGCTTTAGATTCTTATATTTATAATCAAACAGCAGAATTTTTCTCTAACGAAATAATAACTCTCCTCAACAGAACTGATTACATAAAATGTCCGACTGTCAGTGATGAACGTTCTTTGTTAAAATCTACGCCCTCTTTTATGATTCCGGCAAGAGATTTGACAAACAGATTCAAATCAACTTATAACATTGATTACAACAAACTTACAAAAGTTGCAAAAGTCACTAAATCCAGATATGTTCTTTTACTGACATCAACTCTTGATGCCGAAAACTATATTTTAAGAAGAACTTTGTGGGATTTCTTAAACATTGCAGGTGCAACAGTCGTTGATCCGGCATACAAAATTAACACTTATGCGGTTTTGGTTGATACTCAGAATAATTCAGTATTATGGTCAAATACCTTCTACAAAACAATTAGCGCTGTAGAAAGCCGTATACTCACAAGAGGTCCGTCCCCGCAAACACAACAGCTTGAAAAAATCAGAGATTATTCAAGAATGCTTTGTCCGGAAATCGCTCAAAACGTACAGCTTAACGTACTTACTTCCGGTGAATATGCAAAAGAATCTTATAAAATTTACTACGATATGGGCAACTTTGATAACATCTTCACTAAAAAACACAGAAGATGGAGCAGAGAAGGCAAAAAAGATTTTAATGCGCTAAAAGGCAAGTTTAAAAAAGGAAAAGCACGCAGAACCGAAAGACGCATAGAAAAACAAGCACAAAAACAGGTACAAAAACAAGTACAGGCAGAAATTAAGCAACAAAAAACTGTTCAACCTCAAACAAAAATTCAAGATCCTACAAAAATTATTCAACCACTTGATTTTGAAGATCAATCATTGTTCGACCCTGTTTACATTAAAAAACACAGAAAAAACAATTTATATCAAGATTATGACGTAACCCGCCCTCCGCTGAGGGATTACGACAAGTTGTAATATTTTTTTGAATGTATTCTACATTTTTTATACAATAAGGTGCGCCGGAACGGCGCACCTTATAACTTCATATATTAACCTGCAACTGCTGTCGAGTCATTTTTCGCAGTTACTTCTTTTTTAATTTTATCAAGCTCTCTATTTACACTTTTTGCTTTTTTATCCGCAGTGGAAATATTTTGCTCAATACTGCTTGTTGCAGTATTCATGCGTTCCCTATATTCAAGTTCTTCCTGCCTGAGAGCTTCTTCACGCTGAACTCTTTCAGCTTCTTCCTGCCTTCTTTGAGCCATTATTCTTTCACCGTCTGCAGCCTGCTGTGCTTTTATTTTGTTAATTGATTCTTTTTCTGCACTGTTATCAATACCTTTTATAATCGCTGTAGCAGCTGTTCCTAGTACAGCAGCTAAACCTAGTCCAAATAAAGCAGATTTAAAATACGGTGAAAGCGTTTTTGTTACTTTTCCCAGTTTTTTAGTTACTGAAAAAAAACCTTTATCAGTAGATTCGGCTATCTCGACAACGCCTGCGAAGCCGGACAGTAAAGCGCCACCTCCCAAAATAGTCCCCGTCGCTATTTTTGAGAATTCATTATGAGAACTTACATAATCGTTTACTTCTAACTTTTCAGAACAAGTCAGCATGGTTTCACCACCCTGCTTATTTAAGTCTCCTCTTGTACATTGGTATTCTGACAGCAATTGACTCAATTCATCACCGTCATCAATAACCCCGTTTTTATTAGGGTCATACTTTGTCGGGTCAGAATTTACCAGT
The DNA here is from genome assembly GCA_902788575.1 of uncultured bacterium. Taxonomy (GTDB): domain Bacteria; phylum Cyanobacteriota; class Vampirovibrionia; order Gastranaerophilales; family Gastranaerophilaceae; genus CAG-196. The sequence goes on from CADAKY010000010.1 coordinate 4,301, forward strand.
GTTTGAATTTCCGGTCTCAAATCCGTAATCTTAATTCCTTGTTATGACATAATTTATCCTCCTTTTCCTTTAACTTATTCTTTGAATACTCTTTTCCGAATATCCTTGTGCTTACCTCATATCAGAATCGATTCCCCGTGTGTTTGTATATATATAAAGTTTTTCACTTTCAAAAAATTACCTAATTTTATGAAACAAAACTTCTAAGACATTAAAATGCAGAAATAAAGGCTCATTACGGCTTTACAAAACTTAATATAAAATACTTTTAGTTACAGCTTTTTATGATTTTATGAAGTTTAATGTATAAAATGTATTAAAAATTATGGGAATAAAAAAAGAACTTGGTAAAAAAATTAAACGAATGAGATTAAACCGTGGACTTACGCAGGAGCAGCTTGCGGAAGCAATAGATGTTTCCCAAAGAACATTGAGCGGAATAGAAATCGGCGAAAACTTTATGACCGCTGAAACATTGGATAATATTATAAAAGCTCTCAATACTACATCTGATGAACTTTTTGCAATAGATCATTTGAAAGATGATGACAAAAAAGTTGAAGAAATTTTACATGATATAGAATATATTTCCCAAAACACTGAAAAATTAGACATTTTATACAATGTTGTAAAGAGTTTATTAAAAGAATAATTAAGATGACGACAAAAAATCAAAAGTTTTGCACGTATTCTCCATGCAAACTATTTTCTGACTTTTTAACCGCACTCCTCTTTTTAGCACTTTAAGCTTCAATTCATTTGAATTGTTAAATTTTGGTTAAAAAATCCAAAAAACCACAAAAATGGTGTGATAATAATAGTGTTAAAAGAGATAAGAACTACGGAACGGTTGTTCCGCCTGTAAGAAAAAGAAAGGATGGTTTTTATGAAATTCTTAATTAAAAAGTCACCGGACGGATTCATTAAGTCAGTAAACGACGAAATCGCTTCTATTTTGAACAGGAATTTTGATAGCTTTTTCCCGGAGTACATCTATAATGAAGATTTGGGATGCGAAGATAAGTATGCAATGCCTGTAGAACTGCACGAAAAAGACAACGAATACAGCGTAAAAGCAGAGCTTCCGGGGGTTAAAAAAGAAGATTTGGACATTGATATTGATAAAAATCACATTACTATTAATGCCAAGAAGGAAGAAGAGCACAAAGAAGATACTAAAGGATTCAGAAAATCCGAATTTAAGTACGGCGAATTTTCAAGAACCGTTTATTTCCCGCAAGAAATTGATGTCGATTCTACGTCTGCGAAACTGGAACACGGAATCCTGTGCATTACGGCACCAAAGATTGAACACAAAGATGACAGTAGAAAAAAACTGGAAATACATTAATCTAAAAATAAAAAACCTCGGTAAAAACCGAGGTTTTTTATTGTACAAAATTATTCACATCACCACTTGAGTAAATCTTCAACAGTAAATCTTCGTCCCGCCTCTTCGTTTGTAAATCGAGCAAACTGCTCTTTTAGAGGATTTGTCAAATACGAATTCTGTCGGGCTTTTCTATATTTTTTTTCATCTTCTTTTTCAGTCAATTCTTCGTTACTGATAACCGTAAATCTGCGTTTTTCTTCTGTCATAAATTTTCTCTCTCTTATTATTAAATATCTCTTATGTATATATAAAGTATTTAACTTTTTAAAAATTGCCTTTTTTAAGACGAATTGTTAAGAATTGTAACATTGAATTTAAAAATTTTCAATTTTGTAAATATTTCTAAACAATTGAGATTACATGTTCGTACAAAAAATATTCTTATGCTACACTGTAGCTATATGCCCTTATAATGGGTGAAAGGAATAGCTAATTATGGATATATTTTCAATATTTACTCTTCTCGGCGGATTGGCGTTTTTCCTTTACGGAATTAACCTTATGTCATCCGGTTTAGAGAAGGTTGCGGGCGGAAAGCTGGAAATGATGCTCAAAAAAATGACTTCTAATCCTGCAAAAAGTTTTCTTCTCGGCGCTGTGATTACAGCAATAATTCAATCATCATCTGCTGTCACAGTTATGTTAATCGGTCTTGTTAACTCAGGAATTATGACACTTTCAAGAACTGTTACCGTCATTATAGGTGCGAACCTCGGAACTACAATTACGGCTTGGATGCTGAGTTTAACGGCTATACAAGCAAATGCGGGATTCCTGTTCAAACTGCTTAAACCGGAATCTTTTTCTCCGCTGCTTGCTTTTGTTGGTATAGTTATGATGCTTGCGGCGAAGACAAACAGGCGCAAAAACGTAGGTTCAATATTTATAGGTTTTGCTATTTTAATGTTCGGTATGGGCTTGATGTCAGGAGCTATGGCGCCGCTGGCGGATATGCCAAGTTTCAGAAATACAATGATAGCATTTACAAATCCGATATTAGGATTTTTGGTTGGTATGGTTATAACCATGATTATCCAAAGCTCCTCTGCTTCAATCGGTATTTTACAGGCATTAACACTTGTTGCCGGTGTATCTTGGGAAGTTGCAATTCCGATTATTTTAGGTCAAAATTTAGGAACTTGTATTTCTGCCGTTTTAGCAAGCATTGGTGTTAATACTAACGCTAAAAGGGTTGCAGGTATTCATGTTATATATAATATTCTTAGTGTCGGTATTTGCTTCCCTGCGTTTATGATAATAAATGCCATTTTTGAAATACCATTAATGTCTCAAAATATTAACGCGTTTGGCGTTGCAGCTTTCCACACAATATATAATATTTTTACGGCATTTATGCTGCTTCCTTTCTGCAAGCATATTGAAAGCCTTGCAATCAGGTTTATTCCGGAGAGTAAAGATGAGCACAAGAAAAGCGTACTCTTGGACGAAAGACTTCTTCTTGCTCCGACATTTGCCGTATCGGAATGCTACAGACAAACTATTAAAATGGCAGACCTCGTAGGATTTAATTTGATAAGTTCTACAAAAATGCTCAAAAGTTATCATCAAAAAAAAGCTGACCAAATCAGGGATAACGAAATCAAGATTGATACTTATGAAGACAAGTTGGATTCTTTCCTGATTAAGCTATCAGGCAAAGAATTGTCAGAAGAAGACAATAATAAGATTTCGCAACTACTTCTTGCAATCGGAGATTATGAAAGAATCGGAGACCACGCATCATATATTTTAAAGATTGCAGAAAAACTTAAAGAAAGTGAAAGAAAATTATCTTCAGAAGCGGTTGAAGAATTGAAAGTAATTGTACATGCAGTTTCTGAGATTTTTACAATTTCACTTGAAGCATACAAAACCGATAATGTGAAGCTTGCACAAGAAGTTGAACCTCTTGAAGCTGTTATTAAAAAACTGGTTCGCAAAGTAAAAACCCGCCATATACAAAGACTAAAAGACGGACAATGTACTGCAGAATTGAGTTTTATGTTCTCTGATTTGCTTAACGATTTCAGAAGAGTTGCAGCACACTGCGGAAACATTGCAACAAGTGTTATTCAGCTTCAGGACAAAAGCCTTGACAAACACGAATACAACCACAGAAACAAGGATGAAGATATTGAATTTGTCAGCAAATATCAGGATTACAAATCAAGATATTCCGTTTCAAATTTAAATAAAACGCTGGAAAACATTGAAGTCTAAAAAATCAAAAACGATATTTAATAAGGGTTAGAATAGCCTGCACTCCGTCAATCCAGTTGATTTTTTTCCCCTTATCTCTTCCTCTTGCATCGTATGTAATCGGAAATTCTTTGAAACGAATGTTTTTGTTCTTAAAAAGTTTTGAGGTAATTTCCGGTTCAAAGTCAAACCGGTTTGCTTTAATTTCAATATTTTTAATTAAGTCCGACCTAAACACCTTATAACAAGTTTCCATATCAGTAACATTTTGACCATACAACATTTTTGTTAAAAACGTCAAAAATTTATTCGCTGTATAACTCAGAAATAAAAATCTATTATCCCTCTTATTTAAAAAACGGGAACCATATACTACATCAGCACTCCCATTTTTAACTTCTTCAACAAGCGGAACGTAATCTGTTGGATTATATTCCAAATCAGCATCCTGAATAATTATAATATCACCTGTTGCTTCTTTAATTCCATCTCGAAGCGACCCGCCCTTGCCGATATTTTTGTCATGAAAAATCACTTTATGATTTATCTGATAATACAGTTCTTTCGTTCCGTCTGTTGAACAGTCATCTATCAAAATAATCTCTTTTTCTAAGCCAAAATCAACACTTTCCAGACGATGTAAAACGTCAAAAAGAAATTCCTTCTCATTATAAACCGGTATAAGAATTGATATTTTGTTCATTATATTATATGATTATACCATAGGAATAGAGAAAGAGCAGAAATGACCAAAGAAAACTTTATTTATGAATCCGTCAAAGAAATTCTTGACGGACGATATGATGAAGTTAAGGAACGAATTGAAAAGCATAAAGATATTTATCATAACGATAGTGCAATATGCTTCAGTTTGCTTGCTCTTGGCTCATTTGTCAAAAAAGATTACAATACATTCTACCAATTAATGAATGATGCGACATTCCTAACTGACCAAACCCCTGATATTATCACCCAAATTTTGCATGAAATGGTTATGGGATACGTGAATTTCAGTGAAAAAAATTCATCACTCTATTCAATCAACTATAATAAAGCTCGTAAAATCTCTATAAAATTTCAAAAAACAGAATTTTTTGAACATCTAAACTCTATTCTCAAATGCCCGCCAATCAGCCATTATACAAATAAGTATTCTCAAACAAAAGACCCGCTGATTGCTCTTGTAAAAATCGGTCAGGCAGTAGCGGCAGAAAAAAACATTGACCTTTTAATAAAAACTATTGCAGAAGAAACAAAAACGGCAATGAATGCAGACCGTTGTACGGTTTATTTGTATGACAAAGAAAACAATGAGCTCTATTCCAAAGTCGCAACCGGACTTGATACAAGAGAACTTAGAATTCCGGCAGACAAAGGTTTTGCAGGACATGTTCTTAAAACAGGCGAAACTATAAATATAAAAGATGCTTATAAAGATAACCGTTTTAATCCGGAAGTTGATAAAAAAACCGGTTACAGAACAAAAAATATGCTCTGCATGCCTATCAAAAATTTTAATCAGGAAATTATCGGTGTTTTTCAGGTTCTGAATAAATTTGATGAATACTTTACTCCGGATGACGAAGATTTGCTCGTTGCGATAGCATCCAGCGCCGGAATTTCACTGGAAAATGCAAGATTATTTGAACGTCAGAGAAAACTATTGGAAGAACAAAGGATTGTTTTGGATAGTTTCATCGAAACTCTTTCAACTTCTATAGACGCACGAGACAAAATTACTTCAGGTCACTCAACAAGAGTTAAACTCTATTCCTCACTCATAGCTCAGGAATTCGGTATGGAGCAAAATGACTTAAACATTTTAGAAAAAGCAGCAGCTCTCCATGATATAGGAAAAATCGGAATTTGTGATGCGGTTCTCCAAAAAGAAGGAAAACTGACACCGGAAGAATATAAACATATTCAGCAGCACGTTGAAATTACACATCACATTCTGGAAAAAATTCATATGTCCAAAGATTTTCAACAAATTACGGAAATTGCCTGTTCGCACCACGAAAAATTTGACGGAACAGGTTATTACAGACATCTTAAAGGAGAAGAAATTCCGTTTGGCGGACGAATTTTAGCCGTTTCAGATGTCTTTGACGCAATAACTTCCAAGCGTCACTATCGTGACAAGATGCCGATTGCAAAAGTTATTGATATAATAAAAGAAGGAGCTGGGACTCATTTTGACCCGCTTGTCGTGGAAAAATTTCTTGCAATAAAACTTAATAAAATAGTAGAAGTTTTTTGTACTGAAAACTGCTTAAAAATTGAAAAACAAGATTTAGAAACGTTACAAAAATATAACCTTCTTGATTTATATTATTCAATAGTAAATAATTGCAGTAACAAGCTTCTTGAAGTATTTAACAAATATTACGTAGGTGTGGATACAGAGCATGAATAAACTAATAAAACTAATAATTACAGGCATAGTACTTTCTTCATTTGGTTCGGTTCAGGCCGAAACAGCAATGAAGCCTTTAAACATCAAAGCGGAAACAACTGTTGCCAATATGGATATGGTTGTGAAAGATAACTTTATCAAAGGAAAGTACGCTTCTGCGGAAAACCGTTTTATTCAAAGTAACGTAAAAGCTTCTTATGACGACTTTTCAGACTTAATTCAAAAAACGGCGCACGACGATTATGTATTCATGCTGTATGGCTTAAAAATGGCAGAATACGGATTCTTTGATTTATCGGATGAATTGGTTGAAAAGCTGGATAATAACCATTTTACAGCCGCTTATGTAAAAGATATGAAACGTTTTTATTATCCGTCCGCTATGCTTAAACAAAAAGATGTTTTATATTATGCAGATGCCTATTCAAACATTGTTTACAATAATATGGCATTAGAAACCACATCAGAATTGTTAAATTCAGCACGTGCAGAAGAAAGCGATTATAAAAATTACTTAATTTCTCTTGGTTATTATAAGTCCAATAATTTACCAATGGCATTAAAATACATTAACAACGCTCTTAAAGAAAATGATACAAATATAAATTATTTGGGATTAAAAGCCAGAATACTCGCTGATTCAAACAAATCTTCACAAGCATTGAAAGTGTTATCGCAAATTAAAAAAACTCCGTTTTTAACATTGGAATTCCAAAATAAAGTCCGCTCAATTGAAGAATATGTTTTATATAAAACTTCAAAGACTGAACCATTAAAAGATTACCACCTTGCATATTATTATCACATACAAAATAAAAGCCTTCTTGCATCAAAAGTTTTGCAAGGTGCTATTTTAACCTCAAAACAATATGCGTCAAAAATTTTCGCACTTTTAGGAAAAATTTATTATGAAAATGATGAGACCGCCAAAGCAGAAGAATTTGCTTCCCGCGCATACAGGGAAGATAAAAATAATTATATAGCAACTCTTACGCTTGCTGATATAAATTATGACAGCAGAAGATACGAAGAAGCTTTAGGATATTACAAAAAGGCAAAACGTCTAAAGAAAAAAGAAGTTGCCCCGCAGGTAGGAATAGCAAAGACTTATGTGGCATTGGAACAAGACAAAAAATCAAAGAAAATTTATGAAAAACTTTTAAAGAAAAATCTGTTTAACGAAGACCTGCTTGTTGAATCTTTAAAAGTTATTCCTCAACGCGTAGATTATTATCTGCCGCGCGTTGCAGGAATTGATGTTTCAAATAACGATATTTGGCTTGCACTTGCTTATCACGCAATAAAAGACGGAAACTTCCCAATGGCAACCACATACCTTAACAATTCATATTATATTGACGAAAACAACTTTAAATATTATTATTATCTCAGTTTAGTGCTGAGGGCAAAGGGAGAAAATGCACTTGCGGATCAATCGCTAATCAGGTGTTCAAATATCAATGCAGACTATAATGCAGCATTAGGGCCTGACAGATAAACTCCCCAAAAGTGCATCCGAGAGGTTTATATGAAAAGTAACATTTTAATCGTAGAAGATCATGAATTAACAAGATTTGGCTTAAAAACAGCTTTTGAGGCTTGTGATTTTGTTGAAAATATTTATGAGGCAGATTCAGCCGAAAAAGGAATTGAATTGGTTTCTGAACATCAGACAGACCTTATTATAATGGATTTAGGACTTCCGGGAATGAACGGAATAGATGCCACAAGAGAAATTAAAGCAAAAAATAATGATGTTAAAATAGTTGTTTTAACCTCGCATAATGATGAACAAGAAGTTTTAAACAGCCTAAAGGCGGGAGCAAACGCATATTGTTCCAAGGAAATCAATCCCAAAAGGCTTATACAGGTTGTTCAATCCGTTCTTGACGGAGCTGCGTGGTTTGACCCCTCAATATCACATATAGTTTTAAATGCAGCTTCCAAAATAAATGAACCTCAAGGAACAGTAAAACCGGAAAAAGACTATGGTTTAACATCACGCGAAACACAAATTTTAAAACTTATAACAGAAGGATACAGCAATATAGAAATTGCAAAAGAGCTTTTTGTAAGTATTAATACAACTAAAGCACATGTTGCAAGCATATTGCAAAAACTGGAAGTAGATGATAGACTACAAGCAGCACTAAAAGCGCTGAAAGAAAGATTGGTGTAAAATGGACGGCATAGCTTCGATACTTGTTGTAGATGATAATCCAAAATTCCTGAAAGATGCACTTCCTATGTACGGATATGAAGTCACAGTTGCTGAGGACGGAATAGAAGCTCTTAAAATTCTTGCTGACAAAGAATTTGATCTTATTCTTCTTGATGTAATGATGCCCAATATGGACGGATGGGATACACTCAAGGCAATAAGAAAAAATTCAAAAACTGAGCACACACCTGTAATTATGATTACAGCGGTAAGTGAAGATCAAAAAGTTGTGTCCGGTCTGAGAATAGGAGCAGATGACTACATTGTCAAACCGTTTATTCTTCCGAATCTTTTGGCAAGAATTGAAGCTGTTTTAAGGCGCAGTAACTGGAGCAGCCAAAAAACAGAAAAAAATATTAATAAAAATGCTGACATCGGCATATTAACATCAAAGGAAAAAGAAGTTTTAGGACTTCTTGCTAAAGGTGCAAGCAATAAAGAAATTGCAGACAAACTCTGTGTACAAGATGTTACAGTAAAAACGCACCTTAACAGTATATTTAAGAAACTTAAAGTAACAAACAGAACGCAGGCGGTTTTGCTTGCAATGCAAATAGATTTAGTAAATTAGGAGAAAATAATGCTATCAAAAGAAGAATTGGCAGATTTGATAACAACAGACGTTGAATCATTTAACCAAGAAATAAAAAACATAAAAGGCGGAGCAGATTTAAGTGAAACCGACTTTTCTAATATAAATTTAGAAGGTGCAGAGTTTGTTAATGCGGATTTAACTTCGTCTTCTTTTGCGGATTCGCATCTGACAGAAGTAAAATTTGACGGATGTGATTTAACTTCTGTCGATTTTACAAGAGCAAATTTAGTAGAATGTTCATTTGTTGACTCTGTTTTGAATGGCACAGATTTTAGCTACGCAACAGTAAATTACGGAAATTTTTCAGACTCTGATATGGCAGGCGCGATATTTCAAGGGGCAGACCTTACAAACTCAGATTTTTCAATGGCAGAAAACCTCAATGCGTCACGTTTTGACGAAGAAACTGTATGGCCGGATAATGAAAACTTACCGGAAGACTTTGACAGCACCTGCTCAAATGATTTATCGTCTCTTCAAGATGAAGATGATTATGAACAGAGTGATTATTAAAACTTTCCTTACCCCGCATTTTCATCCTGTATATAATGTAAATTTTTGTAACAATTTCCCGAAATTTATTAAAGTTTTCTGAAATTATGCCGTAAATACTCATGTATAACTCAAATATATCGGAGTAAAAATGGTACAAAATGAAGATATTAAAAGATATTCTGCACAGGGCTTAAATCCTGCTCAAATGGATATGCTGCAGAATATTGAAAAGCAAAATAAAGAAAAAGAAGCTAAGTTTAAAGAAAGAATATCTGCATTCAAAGATATTACAACCCTTAAAGATGCCCGCGAACTGGCAGAAAGAATTTTGCCTGTCGCTCAAGAATTGAATAAGTTCAGAGTAGGAAATGCAAAATGTGTAATTGTTAATAAACCCGAGCAGCTTAGAATATGCTTTGATACGGGAGAAGAGTTTATTGCTTACGATTTTGAATAAAAATTATTAAGCGAAATAGAGGAGTATAGAATTGTCTAACATTTCAAGTTACTACAACAACCAAACAAAAAACTATATATACCAAAAAACCGTTTTTGAAGCATCAGGAGCTTCCGGTGTTTCCGGAGTTTCAGGGACATCGGGAGCTTCTGGGGTTTCCGGAGTTTCGGGGATATCGGGAGCTTCAGGGGTTTACTCAGTTAAAACTGTAAAATTGGCAGATTTAAATTTATCTGAAATTACAGAATTGTTTACTACAGGAAATTTAACAGCCTCGGAACTTCAAAAATGGCTTAATGACCCTAAAAACAAATCAAAAGTTACTGATTTAAAAACTGAGACAAAAAATAATGTTGTAACATTCAGTTTTAAATATAACAATAAACAATATACAATAGCTTGCTCAAAGGATGCAGCTGCATCTCAAACAGATAATAAAAAACAAGAATTAAAAACAAAAACAGAACTTGAAAATCTGGGATTTACGCAAGCGGACTTATCAAAATATTTTATAAAAGCATCTGACTATGGTACCGAAAAATATGCTTTAAAGCCGGATTGCGGATATAAAACAATTGCAGATTTGGCAAAGGCAGTAAAACAGATACACAAAAAAGAATTCCAAGAAGCACAAAGTAACCTGATAATGCAAAATTTTATTAACGGAAAAGTTACGTATAAATCAGAATACACTAACAAACAATTTGAAAACGCGACAGCACTAAAGAGAACCTCTGATGGAACAACAATTTCCAGTAAAAATTATGAACAATATGCAGATGAAATTTCAAAGGCAACAGACGGAAGCGCAGAAAAGCTAAGAAAAGAAGCTTTGCAAAAATTTGTAAAAGATTTTGCGATGGGTAATGTTGCATACAACCAAGCATCCACAATTTTGAATGCTATTGGTGTAAAAAATTATACTCATAAACTGGAAAACGGTAACTACAACCTCTCATTTGACTTTGAAGGCGAACATTACTCAATCACCTGTAACGAAGCTGCAGCAAAATCCGGTGTGGATGATGTGAAAGTCTATAATTTTGAGTCTATGGACGAAGAATTTAAAACAAAGTATAAAGAAGACATTAACTTATTATACCAATCAAATGGTTACAAAATTCCAAAAGAAGAACTTACATCTTTAATCGTTAATGCAATGACTATAATATCACAAATTGATGAAGAACATAAATACGCAGAATCCTCATATAACTCAATAATTAAAAGAGCTGCTTTCTTCTTAAAAAGCTATGATACTAATCAGATAATTAGTGAAAATCGGGAAAGTATCTCTGCTGAAGATAGGAGTCTCGCAACAGAACTCTTTTCAAATGTCACCGGAATACTTGATGACCAATCATGTCAATATGTGCAAAGTATATTATTTGAAAAAATTTGCGAGCCCGATAGTGAAGAAGATATTCCAAAAGTACGAATGTTTATTTCTATAATGAAGAGCTTGTCTGAAGAACTTCAAATTCCGGACTCTATTACACAAAAGTTTTGCGAATTAGAAAAACATCTGGAACAAGATGAACCACAAGAAGCGATGGACTATTTCTCTGATTGGAAATTGGGTATGACTACCGTTATTAATTTATTGAGATATCCAGATTCAAATTATAACATTCAAGATATTATAAGTGCCTTAGATGATATTGATTATAGTCATGGTGGTTATGCGCTATATGATTATAATGAAATGACTAAATTCATTGAATCAATGATTGGAGAAGTAGACGGTTCTTTCCAAAGCGTACAAGACGCTCTTGATATTGGTCTGATTACCTTAGATGTATTAGAAGTTCTTAATGATAACGGTTATACAAAAGATGATTTATATGGAGAAAACGGGCTACTTGAAAACGGTACACTTCAACTCCTTGTAACAATGACAAAGTTATCAGGAAATAATAATGCTTCTATGCTGGAAATTGATACTTTTATAAGTAATTTGAGTTCAAATGACAGAAGTGAACCTTTTGCAAACAGAGAAATTTTAATAAAACATATTAATAACTATCAACAAGACGGATCAGAGTCAATATTCAGCCCGCTAAATTCTCTTATGGATGCATATTACCAAGAAGACGGTATTATTAACGCTAGTGCGGAAGGAATGGCAAAAGCCGCGCAAAGACTTGTTAATTTATGTGATGATGAATCCTTCAAAACAGATATGATGAAATATGTTGCTCAGCAAATGAGGATGCATAAAAATGACAAAACAAATGTATCCTATGAAGATTTTAGCAATATATTTTCAGATGCATACAAAAATGTTGCAGGAGAGGATGCTGAATATTCAGACTATATATCATCAACTCTTGCAAGCAGCTTTTATACAGAATTAATGCGTAATTATATAGGAATAGATTCAAATATCAGCGATGAAGCCGCAAATGAAATAGTTGGAAATTTTGTATCACAGAATTCTGTAAATTGGTCTGATGTATTAGAAAGACAAATATACTTGGAAAGTACTTCTACTAAATCTAAATTTCAAGATGTAGATTCTTGGTTGGATACAAATCTTAGCAATATAAAAAGCTGGGACAAAGTTAAAAAAGCACTCACGTTAGATAATATTCTTAAAGGAGCAGGTGTTTTAACATTTGTTTGTCCACCGGCAGGTGTAGCAGTTAGTTTAGCCAAAAATATTATTAAATTCGGAAAAATTGGACCGGACGGGGAACCGTGTAAATGGAATTTAAAAAATGTTGGAAACAATCTCCCTCAAATTTTATTAAAAACCGGAGGAACAATTCTTTCTACATTTTTTAAACCGGAAAAACTCATATTAAAAATTTTTACTAAAAAAATATATAACATATACGAAACCATTAAAAATCCTGAAGAAGCATTACATAAAATCTCAGAAACAGTAAGCAGCGTATACAATCTGTTTAAACAAGAAAACTCTCGTAAGACTTCATATGGTGTTGAAGCTATACTTCGCTTGGCAACTGCATCATTATATCCTGCAGCATTGGACAAAGATGCAATGAAACTGACAAGAAAAATAGAAAACGGAAAAATAACATTAGACGATGCAAGAAAAAAATACGATAAAAAACATGGTGAAGGTTCCTTTGATGCTGCGTATGAACAATGTAAAAAAGGACTTGAAATTGAGGCCGGATATATAGCTTATTATAGTATCCAACGTAGTTCTGATGCCAAAATATATATTGAAGATATTATGGCTCAAATGTATGCAGAAGGCTATATGTCAGAAGAAGTACATGAAAAATATTTAGAACAACAAACAGCAGCACTAATCGCTAAAGAGGAGGAAAGAATTAATGCATTACCTTCTATGACTGAATGCGGACACTTTGCAGAGCATTATTCATACGACGAAGAAGGAGAAATAACAAACTCTGAATCATTTATGGTATATAGAAAAAATACAAACAGTGAAAATAAAAACGATTCTGCAGACACTAATACAACTGATAAAAACACAATAAGAAAAGGTTATGTTGATCATTACACAGATGAAGATATGGAATTTATGGAATTATTACGCAAACATGGTATTGGTGTAACATCAATGAAAAATGGTAATAATGAAGAAGTTCCATGCTATGATGCTGATATGTTTGATGAAATGTCAAAAGCTGCAAAATCTATGGACTGTACAGCTGAAAAAACAATCGAAATCTATGAACTGTTAATAAAAAAAGGTTATACTCCGAATCAAGCACTGGACTTGATGCAATCAGGAACACTTCAAGTTGCATACGGTGACAAGCTTTGGTACAAGACTCCTATAACTCCTACTTATGAAGCTTATCTGCAAAAACAAAAAGAAACAAAAGCTGAAATATTCAGGTGGAATTGGGAAGCCGGTGCTGCAGATAGAGAAGCGCAAATGCTTTATAATCTCAGTCTTGCTGAATTTGGCGACATGTCTGCTTATGATGCATATCGGGCACAAGAAGATCAAGCTTTTCACAGAATGAATGAACTAAAACATGATGGCGGAGCTTATGATATCGATGGTATGAGTCCTGATGATTACTTTTCTGACACTTTCAGATTTTTAAATTTTTAATCGAATATTTATATAAAAATATAAATATATTTAGAATTTCAAAATTCTGTGCAATTTATTACTAAATTACAAATGTAAATTTTTGTAAAATTTACAAAAAAAACAAGCAATTATTTCACTTCTAAATACTTTATATATATAGAGATATATTAAAAGGAGAAATTATGACATTACGAGTTGAAAGTCCTGATAGTACTAGATACATAACAAAAAAAGACTACAAACTGCTAACAAAAGCTGATGCAAAGCAAAGACGGATGCAAGATCCTTCACTTTCAAAAAAGGAAGCAAAAAAGCAAGCTGAAAAAGAATACGCTTTTTTTCAAATTATGCCAAAAGCGGAAGAAAAGAGAAGACGAGAAGAATTATATAATGAGTTAGTTCAAACAACTCAATACAGCAACCCTCTAAATTTATCAGAAGAGGATTTAAGAAGATTAGCACGTACCCGTGATGTATCAGATGTTCCTACACATATGAAAAATACGGCAAAACATATTTTACATGGGAAAAAATTAAGACTTTTTTAAACAATACTCACTTTTACTGGACGTCATTTTGAAATTTTGATACAATTTAATCAATGAATTATCAAAAATTATATACAAAATACTGTTTCACAGCAGAGCAGATTCCGCTCTTGGAAGAGTTTTTTAACAAAAAATTTGATGACATTATTAAAGAGCTTGATTCAACCCCTTGGGACGAGTGTGTCAAGAAAATTCAGCTTGCAAGTTTTATTTTAAGGATGAAAAATAATGCCTGAGTTTACAGTAATTTTTCCAATATATAATGTCGAAAAATATGTCGAAAAATCATTAAAAAGCATTCTGAAACAAACTTTTCAGGATTTTGAACTTATTTGTGTGAATGATTGTACGCAGGATAACAGTATGCAAATTATTGAAAAATTTGCAAAAAATGACTCCAGAATCAAAATTATTCACCATTCTGAAAACAAAGGTCTGGGTGCCGCGCGCAACACAGCTTTAAAGGAAGCTAGCGGAAAATATATTGTTTGTGTCGACTCGGATGATTGGGTTGAAAATAATTTTTTAGAAAAAATTCATCAAGCTTTTGAAGAAAATGATGTTGATTCTGTAATGGTTAAATATTGGGTTTACGAAGAATTAATCGATTATGCTCATATTTCAACTTTATTCCCTGCTTTTGCTCATTTTCTGGGCGGAAACTACTTATTTACACCAAATAACATAACAAACCACCCGTCTTATGCGTGGAACAAAGCATACAAAACAGAAATTATAAGAGAAAATTACTATCAATGGATGGAAGGAGTTTTTTACGAAGATGTATTTTTCTACTTCAACTATCTGATTAATCACCCCAAAACTTACATTATAAATGAAATGCTCTACTATTACAGGCAAAGAGAGAATTCTATAACAAAAAACAAAAATACTTCATATAAAAAACTGGAAGATATGTTCAAAGTTCTGAAGATGTTATACAAAACTTTTGACGCACAAATGCAGAGTGAAGAAGTTAAACAAGCAGTTTTGACATACGCAAAACAATTCCGCGGACAATATGTAAATACTAAAAACGAAAAGCTGACAGAACTTATGTTCAGCAAATTTTTATGTGAAATTAATTCATAGGATTTACAAACTTAGAAATAATGCTATAATGTTCATGGTTAATGTGTGTTTATTTATTTAAGGAGTGAAATTATGACATCTGAACATTTTGACACTTTTGAGGATGAAAAAGCTTTTGCAATGATGATTAAATCAATGCAATCCAAAACTATGGAATATATGACAAGCCCGAATGCTTGGGAATTCGACACTTCCAAACAGCCTGAACCTATTGCTTAAGTATTCCGTTTTATTCTCTAAAACTCAAATCCGGCAATGCTTTCTTTAGTGTTGCCCTAACATTTGCCATCTGAGTTTCAATGGCATCATCAGTCATTGTTGAATTAGAATCCTGCATTCTGATTCTGAATGCAACAGATTTGAATCCGTCTTGAACGTGTTCACCTTCATATATATCAAACACTTCACATCCTTGGAAAATATTGTTTGCAATACCCTTTTTGACAACTTTTTCCAACTCATCCCAGCTCGTTGTGTTTGGAACAATCACCGCCAAATCACGCTGAACTTCAGGAAATTGCGGAAGTTTCTTAAATCGCGGAACCGTTTCATTTACAGCTTCAATAATCAGGTTCAAATCTAGCTTGAAGAAGTATGCAGGCTGATTCATTTTAAGCTTTGACTGCAATTCCGGATGAATTTCACCATAATATCCTACCACCTGAGGCTGTTTGCCCAAAATTGTTAATACGGCCGTCTTGTATGGGTGAAGACATTTGTGAGATTCTGCAAGCGGAGAATCCGCAAGAAGCGCATATTTAATACGCCTTGAGAGTCCCAATTCTTCAAGAAGTTTATCCACAATACCTTTTACTGTATAAAAATCAACTTTACCAGTGCATTGCCACAATGAATTCTGAATATTGCCCGTAATCACGCCGGCAAGTGTCAAAGTTTCTTTCACACCTGAAGATTTTTCGTTTGTCTCAGAAACTTTTAGGTAGCTTCTGCCGATTTCATATCCCCAGAAATCCTTTTGACCGTTGTCGTAATTATATTTCATACAGTTCAAAAGGCTTGCAGCAAGAGTTTGTCTAAGCATTGCAAACTCTTCTGACGCAGGATTTTCAACAAATACTGCTTTTTCTTTATCATAAGTCATATTAAACTGTTTCAAAAGCGGTTCGCCAATCAATGATGATGTTTGAAGTTCATTCAGTCCGGAAGCCCTCATTAGAGAATGAACTTTTCCCATAACTCTTTCCGCAGGCGAAACATCCGCTGTTCCGGCTCTGTTCGGAAGAGTCGGAGTAATTTGATCATACCCGTTAATACGTGCAATTTCTTCTATCAAATCAACTTCTCGTGTAACATCATCCGCTCTGTATGATGGAACCAAAACTCTGCATGCAGCTTCGTTCTTGCCTTGAATTGTAAAACCAAGTCTTTCCAATATCGTAAGACATTTTTCTGTTTCAATCTCACATCCGAGAATACGCTTGATTTGTGCGTATCGGAGTGTTATATTAATCGGCTCTAATTTATTTTTCCCTGTTTCTACCATTCCTTCAAACTTAGCATCAGCGTATTTTTCCATAAGTTCAACCGCTCTTAGAAGTCCCAATTTGACAGCCTCAATATCTATTCCGCGTTCAAATCTTGCACACGCATCCGAACGATATCCAACACTTCTTGCACTTTTTCTGTTTGATTGAGGAGTGAAGTATGCTGCCTCTAAAGCAATGTTCTGCGTATTTTCATCAATCTCGGAATTGTTCCCGCCAAATACACCGCCTAAACAAACAGGTTCTTTTTCTGTTGCAATTACAACTGTATCATGGGTTAAAGTTCTTTCTACTTCATCAAGCGTAGTAAGCTTTTCACCTTCTTTTGCACGTCTCACACAAAGATATCCGTCAAGTTTATCAAAATCAAATGCGTGAAGAGGTGTCCCAAATTCAAGCATAACGTAGTTTGTAATATCAACAACATTATTAATTGCTCTTATTCCTGAAGCTGTAAGTCTTTTTTGCATCCAATCCGGAGACGGCTTAATATTAATACCCTTTAAAACACCGATTGAATAATATTTACATACGTCATTGTCTTTGATTTCAACTTTGAAAGGAACTGTTTGTTCCCCCGCCCCCTGAGAAATAGAAGGTGAAGTAATGCTCATCGGTCTGTCAAATAATGCGCTTAATTCTCTAGCAATACCGATAACTGACATTTGGTCGCCTCTGTTTGCAGTCGGCGCTGTGTGCAGAATATAGTCTTTTTCAAATCCCAAAACATCTTCTACATTCAATCCCAAACCAACATTCGGAAATATTCTGTTTAATACAAGAATTCCGTCTTCTTCCTGATAGTTTCTGTCAGCTACACCAAGCTCATCATCTGAACAAAGCATTCCCTGAGACTCAACTCCTCTTATAACTGCAGGAGTTAGTTCAAATTGTTCGCCTGTTTTTCGGTCAAGAACTTTGCTTCCTACTGATGCATAAGGTATAACCTGCCCCACTTCAATGTTTTGTGCACCGCAAACAACTGTCTTAAAAGCCGAACCTGTATTAACAGTAACCAAATGTAAGTGGTCGCTGTTCGGGTGATTCTCAATCTTCTCAATTTTTGCTGTTATTATATTCGTAAATTTCGGTCTCACTTCTTCAATTTCTTCAACTTCTAAACCGCTCATAGTAAGCTCATGTGCGATTTGTTCAACCGAAATATCTTTTAAATCAACCAATTCATTTAACCAATTTAATGAAACTTGCATTTATCATATCCTCTCTTTTAATCTATTTATGAAAAGATTATAAAATAAAAGAAGAATAAATAAAAGTTTTGAATTTTTATTATAAAACAGTTTTGCAGATATCAAAAAATACAACATTATTTATTTTTCACGTTTTTACTGAAAAAACGATATTTAATACATAATCCCATATCCAAACACACAAACAACATATTTAACAAATATAACCATAATACCCAGTCAAAATAGAAAAAAATCTTATGTATCAATCCGCAAATATATCCAACAATTATCAGACTTGAAAAAGTTAAACTCTTTCCGCTTACATTCTTTGCTTTATATGTTTTATATGCCGCAACAGGCCAGCTAGCTCCGAAACAAATCATCATTCCGGCTTCAAAAACACTCATTTTCCCCTCCCGACAATCCGGCAAATGTACAGCCGAATATTATAGTATTCAATAAAAATCGGGATGACAAGATTCGAACTTGCGACCCCCGCGACCCGAACACGGTGCGCTACCAAGCTGCGCTACATCCCGACAGACTTTATTAAATTTTCAATTACTATCGAGCGCAGCTTGGTATTTCTATCATTCGGCTCCATCGAACCTTTCGGTTCTCCATTCGCCTGCCCTGTTTCGAACGTGACGTTTAGTCACCTTCTGCACAGGGAACCTGCTACATCCCGATATTTATATTTAATCACAACCAGAATTTAAAATCAATTTTATTTTCCTTCAAAAACTCATTCGACAAACGATAAAACATATTAGCCCCCTGCTATCCTTGCAATACATGGAATTCATGTTAACTTATATTAAATTTGCAGTCAAAAATTTTTGACAAAACTTTACTTTTTTTTCTATTTAAAATAGTATGTTAATATAGTGGTATAGTATTAAATAGATAAAAAAGAGGAATAGTCGTGGATAATTTAGGACCTGATATTTTTGGAAGAAAGGATGTTGAAAGTATTCAATCATCCGATAATTATGAACAAACACCTTCATCAACTGTAAGCCCTGCAAAGATTAAAGTAATCGGTGTAGGCGGTGGCGGCGGAAACGCTGTAAACAGAATGATTAAAAACGGTTTAACTGGTGTAGAATTCTGGTTGATGAACACGGACTTACAAATTTTAAACACATCAACCTGCAAAAACAGAATTCAATTGGGTGCTAAATTAACAAACGGGCTTGGTGCCGGCGGCGAGCCCCAAATCGGTGAAAAGGCTGCAGAAGAAGCACAACAAGAAATTACAAGCGCAATCGAAGGCGCAGATATGGTATTCGTAACGGCAGGTATGGGCGGCGGAACAGGTACAGGCGCAGCTCCTATCGTTGCTAAAATTGCAAAAGATTTGGGAATTCTTACAATAGGTGTCGTTACAAAACCGTTCTCTTTTGAAGGTAAAAGAAGACAAAATCAAGCTCTTCAAGGTTTGGAAAAACTAAGAGAATCTGTTGATGCTCTTATTGTTATCCCTAACGATAAACTTCTTGATGTAGTTGATAGAAGAGTATCACTTCAAGAGTCATTCCTTGTTGTTGATGAAGTTCTTATGAGAGGTGTTCAAGGTATCTCTGATATTATCACAATCCCCGGATTAATCAACGTAGACTTTGCGGATGTTAAATCTGTAATGGCTGCATCAGGTTCAGCATTAATGGGTATCGGTCGCGGTACAGGCGAAGGCAGAGCAATAGAAGCTGCTAAAATCGCTATCAATTCTCAACTTTTGGAAACTTCAATTAACGGTGCAAGCGGTGTTATTGTAAACATCACAGGCGGACCGGATATGACATTACACGAAGTTACAGATGCTACAAACATCATTAATGATGCCGTTCTTGACGATGCAAGAGTTATCATTGGTGCTGTTGTTGATGACAATATTCAAGGCGAAATTCAAATCACTGTTATTGCAACAGGTTTTGAACTAAAATCACAAATGCCTGTAAATGAAAAGGTTGAAAGCCGTTCAATAAGTGCAGCAGAATTTTTCTCAGGTGCATTCAGCAATACTCAACAACCGAAAGCACCAACTATGTCTAACTTCTCAGATATTCAAATTCCGGATTTCTTGAGAAAATAAATTAATAAACAATATTAAAAAAAGAGAGGTCAAACACCTCTCTTTTTTTGCTTAAAATATTTAATTCAGAACAAAGAACGAAATATTTAAGTATGTAGCAAAAAGTATCCACACAAAATACGGAGCGAGTAAATACGCTGACACTTTTGAAACTTTAAAGAATTCTATTATTGTAAAAAGAACAAAAATATCAAGCAAAATTATTATCCCGAGCGCAAGACCGATATTTTTCATCCCGAAAAAAGCCGGACTCCACAGCAGATTCAAAATAAGCTGGATTACAAAAAATATTCCGCCTCGAATTTTACTCCTAATCGTAAATTTTGCTGCAAACAAAATAAGTGCAAAAAGCAAAGTCGCATACAAAAATATCCAAACAGGAGGAAACACCCACGCCGGCGGATTCAAAAAAGGTTTTGTTAAACTGTCATACCAAACTGAATTGTACATAACATAATTATGTATTTTTTTAATAAAATTTAATCCTACTTTTAGACTAAAACAAAGATATATTTAATTATTTATTTTAAATTTAATTTTAATTCCAAATATTTTTATATAAACATTTTTACCGGAATTAATTTTTACACAAAACAACAATTCTAAAATAGATAAAAAGAAATAATACATAATTTTATGAAAAACTTTCGTTTTTGATGCATATTGCCACCAAATCTTTTTATACTTATGACCGGATTGAAGTGTAAATGGTTTCGCACCTGTAAAATGAATAATTACAGGATTCTCAAGCGCTTCATAATATTCTTTCAACATTTCACCTTCATATTCAATATCATACCCTCTCCATTCATTTTCCATAAGATTATATTTAGGACTTAGAATTACTTTATCTTTATTTATAATAACATTTAAACAATCTTGATCAGACGCCTTAATATTTTGTTTATTTTCTATTGCAAATTGTTTTATTTTTTCAAAAAGATTAACTTCTCTCCATTTTTTTGCATTTATCAATATAATACCGGAATTAAAATATATTTCATTCTCCATTGACAAATTTTTTTTCCATCGTTTTTGACAACAATCCTCAACACATCCTGCTAAATATCTTGAAATATCAGTTTCATACAACTCATCTAAAGATTTTAAAATCAAAGTATCATTATCTAAATATAAACATTTATCCAAATCTTTACAAAGACTCGGAATTAATATTCGATACCAGGCTTGTACTGTTACCCATCCTGCAAGCGGAAATTGTTTGAAAATCTCCGGATTTACTTTTATAAATCTAAACTTACAAAACTTTATTGCTGTGACCGATTTTAATTCTTCTATTATTTTTTTAGTTAAGTTATCATATAAAATTATAAATTCAAAAATTTCATCTTGTGAATTTATTAATATTGAACTCATAGAAACTATTGTAAGTAAGTATTGATTAGTATCAACAGAATACGCTATATATTTTGTCATTGTAACTTCCTTCTATATTTCAAATTGTGATTTTTTTGTAAATTTTTCTTCAAGGATTGTACGAACATTTTCTCTATCTTTATCTTTAGTTTTTCTGCAATCATTCAAACACATCAGCTTTGTATTTCTATCCTTTATTTTATTAATAATTTTGGAAGAAATATTATAAAAATGTGAATCTTCCATTTCGTTTAAAATATATTTTTTAAACATATTTTGGCGCACTTGTTTAAATATTCCAACATTCTTACATAAAGCATAGTAACTTATTAACGAGCGCTGAACATCTGAATAATTACGAAATCTATTATTTAACATTTCTTTGTATTCTGTTTTAAACTCTTGCATACACTCTAAACAAACAGATTTTTTATATCCGTCTATTGAATGATGCATAAAATAAGGTGTACAATATCCATATCGTTCTTTTATTAAGTTATAAGCACGTTTTACCGTATATCCATATATATGTTTATAATTTTTATTTTTATTTATTTTTTCTTTCATGCGACAAATAATTTTATCATCTTTAAAAAAGAATTCCGGCTCTACATAATTCCAGAAAAACATGTCATCATTTGCATATAAAAAATATTCTGACAAATTCGGTATAAAGGGGATTCCTGATTCTATGACATTAGAATTAAACACCGGTAAATATTTTTCTGAAATAATTTCCCTGTGATCAACAATTCTAATTTTTTCATTTTTTGTATTTAACCACTCCGGAACTTGATTGTCAGTAACAATAAAAATTTTATTAATCCAAGATGCATATTTTTCAACAGAACGCAAAGAATACACTAATTCATTGTTATTGTAAAAACGACAATTATCCACAGCATCTTCATCATATTCTGATAGATTATGAAGATATTTGTTTCTCTTTTTCTTCCAATCCCAGTCAGTATCATCTACCCACAAATAAACTAAATCTATATCCATAAGACTCCTTTTTTAAATTCGTTCAAGAAGTTGAACAACTGTTCCTATTCTAGAACAATAATTTTAAATATGCAAGAACGAAAATTAGAATTACAAAAAGCAATCGCTCAGGTTATAAAAAGAAATAGAAAATATTCTATTTCAAGAAGCTGCTTGGAAATTGATATGAGCAAATCATTATGGTCTGTATTAGAAAAAGGTGAAAAAGACATAAATTTGTCTACCTTTTGGAGAATTGCAGAAGGATTTGATATTAAACCATCTGAAATGATGGCAGAAATAGAAAAAGAACTGGGAAATGAATTTTCATTTCTGGAAAATTCTCCCGCTAAAAAAACTTAAAATGAATTACTTTTTAACAACATAAGATACCCATTGGTCTTGAGTAAGTGTATCCATAATTTTTAAATTTTCACGTTTAATTGCTTCTAATACGATATCCTTCTTTTCATCCAAAATCCCGCTCAGAGAAAGAATTCCGTCATCCGCCATAATGTTTTTCAAATCACCCATAATTTCAAAAAGAACATTATGCAAAATGTTTGCACAAACAAAATCATATTTTTTTGTTAGTTTATCAGCTGTATTAAGTTCAAATGTAAGGGAACCACCCTCCCCTTGAGGGAGGGTCGAAATCTTTGATTTCGGGGTGGGGTAAATCCACTTTGGCATTTTTACACAATTTTGCATTGTATTTTTTAAGTATTCAATAACACCATCAATATTATTATCAATATCATTATTCCAGATTCTTACAACTGTTAATTCTTGATTCTTTAAAAAATCATCACGCAGTTTATCATATTCTATATTTTGAAGTTCATTATGCTGTCCGCCATCTAATTCAACAACTAACCTTAATTCGGGACAGAAAAAATCAACAATATAGTTACCAATCGGCTGCTGACGTCGAAATTTATATCCCAACAATTGACTTTTGTTAAGATGTTTCCACAATTTTTGTTCTTGTTTTGT
Source organism: uncultured bacterium (assembly GCA_902788575.1). Taxonomy (GTDB): domain Bacteria; phylum Cyanobacteriota; class Vampirovibrionia; order Gastranaerophilales; family Gastranaerophilaceae; genus CAG-196. The sequence goes on from CADAKY010000010.1 coordinate 27,912, forward strand.
AGGATTTTTCAGTAATTCTTTTGCATTTAGTTTAGCATTTTGAGAGTATTTGCGAGGATGTTCTCCACACCCCGAAATCAAAGATTTCGACCTTCCCTCAAGGGGAGGGTAAACTAAAATACCATTTTTCTGTGCATTTTCTATTGCAACATCAATAACGGTTTCATCATTATCACAGCCATAAACCTCTTTTGCACCCAATTTTTTAGCTAATATTGCCAAAATCCCCGAGCCTGTACCGATATCAGCAACACTACCATTTGGTTTAAGATACTTTTCAAGGGCTTTCATGCACAACTGTGTTGTCTGGTGTGTTCCAGTTCCAAATGCACATCCGGGGTCAAGTGTTATGGTAATTTCACTTGGTTTAGGGTTGTATTCAAGCCAGCTTGGAACAACCGCGATTTTGTCCGTAACATGTGTTACTGTCCATTTTTCTTTCCATTTTTTAGACCAATCCTGATTCTCTTTTTCATCAAGCTGAACTTCCCAAGTGCCAAGCTCTTCATCAGAAAAACCGCGTTCTTTCAGAATTTCCCTTTCAGTTTTCAAAACTTCAATCGGATTTTTGTCCATAGATGTTAAGAATACACGCAAAGTACCTTCTGTTGTAGCAGTCATAACAAGGTCTTTATAAGTTTCTTCCGCAAGTACAACACCTTCGCAGTTAAAATTTGTAAAGCAAATATCGGACACAATGTCTTCCATATTTGGATTAATTGATATTTTTAATTCAAAATAATTATCCATAACTAATAAGCACAGTGTCCTAACTTACATAAGTACCGACAGATTCGCCGTCCATGATTTTTACAAGACTGCCCTTTGCCTTGAAATCAAAAACAATAATAGGAATATGATTTTGTTTACATAACGCGCAAGCTGAAGTGTCCATAACCTTCAAATCATCCTTTATTATATCATCATAAGAAATATTATCCAATTTTTTAGCATTCGGATTAGTTCTCGGGTCGTCATTATAAACACCGTCTACTCCGTTTTTAGCCATAAGCATGACTTCTGCATCAATTTCGGATGCTCTGAGAGCAGACGCCGTATCTGTTGTAAAGAACGGATTTCCTGTTCCTGCCGCAAAAATAACAACTCTGCCTTTTTCAAGATGGCGGATTGCTCTGTGTCTTACATAAGGTTCTGCAATCTGATTCATTGCAATCGCTGTCTGAACTCTGCATTCTACGTCAATCTTTTTTAAAGCACACTGCAGAGCAACCGCATTCATAACAGTTGCAAGCATACCGACATAATCTCCGGAAGCCTGATCCATACCTAAACGTGCGCTATTCTTCATTCCGCGGAAAATATTACCGCCTCCGACAACAACTGCAACCTGAACACCTCTTGAACAAATCGACTTAATCTCATTTGCAATCATTTCTACAGGAGCGTAATCTATACCAAATTGCTGCTCGCCCAAAAGCGCTTCTCCGCTGATTTTTAACAAAACTCTTTTATACTTATTTGCCATCAAAAAATCCTCTCTTTATTAATGTAATCGTAGTCAAAACATTTAATTTTGTAAAGAGAATTTAGTTATAAAAAATAAAAAGTTGCTGAAAAAAAATCAGCAACATTAAATAAACACGAGGATATTAAGAGAGAGTATTATAGAAATATTTTTTAGTTTTGTTTTTCCGCCTTGTTCTTACTTTTGTTTTACATATATATAAAGTTTTTTTATTTTAAAAAATTGCCTTTTGGGAAAGAAAAATTTTCAATTTTGTTACACAACTTAAAACTGTATACATTGAACATGCAAGAAATATATATTAGTTATTTAAATTAAACAATCTTTTCCAGAAACCTCCGGTTTTTTTCTGTGAGATTTCAGGAAGAAAAGCCGGCTTACCGTTACCTATTCCGCTTGCGATAACTTCTTTTTCATCCAAAGCTTCCTGCAAAAATTTAATATCAAATTTTTGTTCAAGTGCGTCAGGCATATCCTTGATTGCCAGTTTAAACTTGTTCAAAGCACCTTTTACAATAGTTTCCATATCACGGTGTGCACATTTTCTTGCGACCATTTGATCTAAAAATTCATCAATAGCATTTTCATTAAGTTCAAGGAAGTGGTGTTTTTGAGCAGCCATACAATCCTTCAACTGCCAAATGAGAGAAGCTTTCAATTCTTCTTTGTTGGGAAGAGGGATTTCAAAAATATTACCGAAACGACCCAATGTCGCAGCATCAAGATTTGCTGTATTCGGATTAATGTTTGTTGTACCTACAATTGTTAAATTCGGTATATCTTTGATTGAATCCAAACCATTCAGGAATGACGTTCTGTTTTGTCCCAAATGAAGATTGTTCTCTCCGAGTTTTTCAACATTATTAATAAGAGAATCTATTTCATTAAATGCAACAACATATTTTTTATCAGGATTAGCTTTTGCAAGTTCAGCAAATTCCTTGAATTTTCTTGTAATAAATACCGCTGTTTCACCTACGTATTTTGAAGAAACATCAGAAAATTGAACCTCTGTATATTCTGCCCCTTGCGCTTTTGCAAACACTTTTGCAGTAAATGTTTTACCTGTACCGGTAGGACCATAGAGAAGAAGCATTCTTGGCGGAAGTTCAGAGCCGGTATATTCCGCAATTTCAGGTTTTACATTCAAGGCTTCAATCACTTCTTTTATAAATTTTTTGACTTTCGGGTTTATACTTTTTCCTGACAATTCAGGAATACTCTTATCTTTAGAAAAATCTTTGAAAACTTCTTTCAACTTTTCAAGACTGCTTGCAATATCATTCGCCATATCCGGAAATTGTCGTTTAAATTGTTCTGCCTGAATTCTAAACTGCTCTTCCTGAATTTTTTGCACCTTTTTGTTAAAACCATGTTTTATAATTTCCATCACAAAAAGTCCTAAAAATGCAGCAGCTAGTCCTACCTGTGCAGCAACTCCTGCCTTTTGCCATTTTTCTTTCGATTTTTCCTTTTTTTGAGCATTATTAATATCATTGAGAATGACAATATCCTCCGGCATACTCATGTCCACAGGCATCTCTTCGCGCTTTCTCGGCTTAGGATTATTAAAATTAATTGTATTCGGGGTTGATTTAAAATTGATGGTGTTTAACATTGTTTTTCCTTGTCTGATTTTTTATTTATTTAGTAATGAAAGAATATCTAACAGATTATATTGCCTTTCAGAGCTTTCGGTTATTTCTCCGGCAGATTTGCCCATTACACTCATCGCATCTTCCAAATATTTAACACTAAACGGCAATTTTTTATCTTGAGCTTTCATATCTTTTTTATAATTTTCTATAGCTTGTGTTGTTATATTTTTCAAATCACGATATGCACATTTTTTATCTGTCATACTTTTTATAAAATTAAGGATTTCATCTTTTTTATCTTCAAAGAAATTAAGTCCTTCAAAAGAACAACCTTTTATATTTCTTAAATGGAATTTTAAGCCTTCAAATAGTTGATCCTCATTTGGCAAATTATATTGAATATTTCTGCCAAATCTTGTTATTACAGCTTCATCTATTTCTTCTAAAGGTACATTCGTTGCCATAAATACATCTACATTTTTATGTTTTAAAATGTCTTCCAATCCGGTAATAAATGATTGTCTATCTTTATCCAAATAGTTATTATTTGCATCTACATTTTTAAATTTTCTTGCTAGTGCATCACCTTCATCAAATAGAATCGTATATTTTTTATTCGGGTTCTTTTCAAATATTCTTCCAAACTCTTTAAACATTTCTGCCATACTTATTGCGTTACCATTCAAGTATGAGTTTCCAAAAGATGACATTTTTACTATTGCGAGTTCGCTACCATCAGCTTTCGCTTTCATTTTAATCGATTCTGTTTTACCGGTACCACTTCTGCCTAGCAAAATTGCAGCATTTGGTGATGCTTGTTGTGTTCCGCCTGCAAGTTCAAGATATTCCGGCTTTATTGATTTTGAATTTACCATGTCTAACAACATTGTTCTGACATCATCTTGCAATGTTTTTGTAGTTTTCAAATCTCCTAAAGTACTGTCATTAACATATTTTTTAAATTCTACACTACCCTTTTTAAATCCTGCAGGATTAAATTTTCCCAAATATGCTGCTATTGAAACCGCTGCTAATGCAACAAATGCAAGAAATGTACCGACTTGCATTCCTAATGACAAATTTTTATCTCTTTTTGCCTGTTTTTTTGCTTTTTCTTGCTCTTTTATAAATGAATCATATTCATTATCATTTTCTGTTAAAGCCTCTTCTGCTTTAAAATTAACATTTCGAGACATTAAAGATTTTTTAATATTAGTTGTATCTAAGCCTACACCGGTTACTGTGTTCATACAAGAACTCCTTAAATTTAACTACACACATACTTGTTCTTAACATGTATAAAACAAAACGAGAGAAAAAATTGCCTGTTATAACGTGGTTTGTAAAGAAATGTAACAATTTTTAAAAAAATGAGCTTTTTTACTAAAGTTTTTGAAAAAAATGCCGATATACATGTAAAAGAGGTAAAGTCACACCACCTCACTCCACCCACAAAAGGGCGGAAAATTCAAAAAAGGGACAATAAAGGAAAGAAAAATGGGATTAGCCTGCTCAAACATTAGACTATTAACATTAACTGCCCGCAAAGCCGACTGCGAGTACAATATATCTATTGACTCAATGGAAAAAATGGCTCTTACCCGCGAGCAGTCTGAGCTTTCCAAACAATATTATGCAAAACTAAAAAATAAAAATATTTCATATTACGCTAACGGTCAGTATAACAAAATGACTTATCAATATTTAATGGGGCGCGGCTCTAATTATAAATGCATTCAAGATGGCACTCATCCTCTTAAAGATGATAATTCCATGATTTTAACTGACTATAAAGGTCTTGTTGTTCTGAATAACGATTACAAAAATGCAATCTCAAAAGTTCTTGGTGCAGATTGTGTAAACGCTCAAGGACAAGGTTCAACTTTCTCTAAAGATAAAATACCCGCTATTTTAGCAGCATTACTTCCGAATTATTCAGAAGAACAAATTAATAATGCTATAAATGGCGGAAAAGAAACAACAAGTTATGATGCAACAACAATCAATGACTTAACTCAACAGGCAACTGGAAAAACAGTTGTTGATAACAGCAATAAATCAACTGAAGATTTGCAAAAAGTAATTGATTTTTATTATCCGATATTTATTGCTGCTTCTGCAAACGGATGGACTGCAGAATACAACAATGATATGGGACATAACGATGATTATATCAGCGATGCTCTTGTTTCAGGAACATTCCAGCTCGCACAAGTGAACGAATTCGGCGGATATGATCCGGATGCATCTCTTACGTTTTTTGTTCTTGAAGGACTTGTTTTTGACAGACAAAATTCAGATACAAGAGAAGAAATTACAGCATGGTACAATTCTGAAAAAGAAAGAATCACAGAAAAAGAAAACTATCTCGATATTGAAATGAGCGACCTTTCAACAGAACTGGAAGCAATTAATACAGAAATTCAGTCAGTCAAATCTTTGATTGATGATAACATTCAAACAGTATTTGATTGGGGAAGCTCATAATAAAAGTAATTAATAAAAACAAAGCCCGCAAACATTTGCGGGCTTTGTTTTATTATATGTGTTTTTACTTTTGTACCGTACTTTTGATATGCAATTCTCTCATTTGCTGTAAAGAAGCTTCCCCTGGAGCATCTGACATCAAACATTTAGCACTTGCATTTTTCGGAAATGCAATAACATCACGAATTGAATCTGTTCTGCATAATAGCGCAACCAATCTGTCCAAACCAATTGCAAGACCTGCATGCGGCGGAGTACCGTATTGAAGAGCATTGACCATGAATCCGAATTTTTCGGTTGCTTCTTCTTCAGTTAAGCCCAATGCCTTAAATATTTTCTTCTGAACTTCTGATGAGTGGATTCTTACAGAACCACCGCCCAATTCTGTTCCGTTATAAACGATATCATAAGCGATTGATTTAACGTTGCCCAAATCTCCGCTGTCCAATTTGTCCAAATCTTCCAAGTTAGGAGATGTGAATGGGTGATGCATTGCTAGATACCTGCCTTCTTCATCAGACCATTCAAACATTGGGAAATCTACAACCCAAAGAAGGTTGTGTTTACTTTCATCAATAAGATTCAAAGATTTACCAAAATGCAATCTCAATCTGCCCATAACATCATAAACAAGTTTTGGCTTATCTGCTACAAAGAAGATTATATCGCCTGCTTTTGCGCCTGCTCTTTCTTGAATAGCTTTAGCTTGTTCTTCTGTAACAAACTTAAGAACAGGAGATTTTGCAGTTCCGTCTTCCTGATAAATAATATTAGCAAGAGCTTTTGCGCCGAATGATACGGCAAGTTTTGTAATATCATCAATATCTTTTCTTGAATATTTTGCACCGCCATCAATCTTAATACCGCGAACGATACCGCCATTCAGAAGAGTGTTCTTAACTATATCAAAGTTTGATTCTAATATTATGTCACCAATGTCAAACAATTCAAGACCAAATCTTGTATCCGGTTTGTCAGAACCATATCTGTCCATTGCTTCCTGCCAAGGCATTTGAATGAACGGAGGCTTAATATCAACTCCTGCAGCCTTAAATGCATCAACCAAAAGTCCTTCAACAGTTTCAATAACATCTTGTTGTTTTACAAATGATAATTCCATATCAATCTGTGTAAATTCAGGCTGTCTGTCTGCACGCAAGTCTTCATCGCGGAAGCATTTTGCAATTTGATAATATCTTTCGATTCCGCCAACCATCAACAATTGTTTGAAAATTTGAGGTGATTGAGGAAGTGCAAAGAATTTCCCAGGCTGAACTCTTGAAGGTACAAGATAGTCACGCGCACCTTCCGGAGTTGTTTTAATCAAAATCGGTGTTTCAACTTCCAAAAAGTCTTTGCCATTTAAATAATTTCTTACTGCTTGAACAATATTGTGTCTTACTTTTAAATTATTAAGCATTTTTTCGTTTCTTATATCAAGATAACGATATTTGAGCCGGACATCTTCAGAAACGTTTTCATCACCAAGAACAAACGGCAAAACTTTTGATTCGGAAAGAATTTTAACCTCAACAGGGTACATTTCAACTTGTCCTGTCGGATATTTTTCGTTATACGTTTCTTCCGGTCTTCTTGAAACCTTGCCGTTTACTTGAATCACGTATTCACTTCTCAATTTTGAAAATATTTCATGAACACTTGGATTTATCTGAGGGTTAGCTACAAGCTGGAAAAATCCGCTTCTGTCACGAAGTTCTATAAATAAAATACCGCCTAGGTCTCTTACTGTAGATACCCAGCCGCAAAGTGTGATTTCTTCATCTAAATTGCTAAGGTTTAATTCTCCGCAATTGTTTGTTTTCATACTGGTTTTCAATTTTTTATCTCCCTATTAATAGTGTTTGCGTTTTAAATTCTAACAAAAACATATATGAATGTAAAATGCATTTTAAAGACTTTTTATTACGACTTAGCCGTTAAGAGCGTTTAATGACTTTGTATCACCTAATTTTCTGTATATTTGTTTCAGTCTGACAATAGTCTGCGGATGAGTGTTGTATCCTTTTGAATAAGCTTCTTTATAGAATTTCAATGCTTTTCTGTACTGACTTCTTGAAAAATAATATTCTCCCAAATAAAAATACGGCTCCGGTTTCTGAGGAGCAATAGAAATTGCTTTGTAAAAACTTCCTTTTGCGTAACGATCTTTACCTATAAGGCTGTACAAATACCCAAGGCGCAATGTATAAGTAATATTTTCAGGATTTTTTTGAGAAAGTATTGAATACAAATTTAGGGCTGATGTCATATCATCATTCATTGTTTTTCCGGCTTTATTATAGAAAAATTCAGCTTTTTCACTTAATTCTGTCTCATTAAGATTCTTATATTCAATCGGAATGCTGTATGTCAGACCGCCTTTTATTGCACCAAAAGAACTCTGAACAGATATAAATATTAAAAACAGTATTGTAATCAGATTAGTATATTGTCGCATTTTTTTTGCTTAACATTGTATAACAATTTATATTATATCAGAAATTTTCTTGTACAATAATATAGAAGGGTTTTATAATTTGTGAAAGAGTTAGTCTGTTTAGCTTTATTTATAATATTATCAGCACTGTTTGCGGGAGCAATGATAGTTGCAGGATTTGTATGCCAATATAAAAAAGAAAACTCTGTGAAAAATTCTACTTATGAATGCGGAATGATACCTGCTGATGATGCAAGAATTTCGTTTGATATAAAGTATTTTAACTATGCAATAATGTTTCTGATTTTTGATATAGAAACAATTTTTCTTTATCCGTTTGCAGTATTTATGAACGCACTAGGGCTTTTTGCTCTTATTGAAGCATTTGTTTTTGTATTTATGCTTTTATTCGGACTGTTTTATGCAATTAACAAAAAAATGCTGAGGTGGATCTAATGGGAATTATTGTTTCTTCAATAGATTACATACTGAACAATGCAAGAGCAAACTCTCTTTGGCCTCTAACATTTGCAACTTCGTGCTGCGGTATAGAAATGATGCAGACAGTTGCTTCCGATAACGATATAGCAAGATTCGGTTCAGAAGTCTTCAGGGGTTCACCTAGGCAGGCAGATTTATTAATTTGTGCAGGAACTATTACACACAAAATGGCACCGGTACTCTTAAGACTTTATGAACAAATGGCAGAACCAAAATATGTAATCGCAATGGGCGCATGCACTTGCGGAGGCGGGATGTTTTGCGACACATCTTATTCCGTAATAAAAGGTATCGACAAAATAATTCCTGTAGACATTTATCTGCCTATGTGTCCGCCAAGACCGGAAGCGTTATTGGATGCAATAAGAAAATTGCAGAAAAAAATTAAATCTGAAACAATTTTAGACAGAAAAAAATTTGTAGACTCACATACTTCTAATTTGATGGAGTCAAAAGACATATTAGTATTAAAACAAAAGGAACAACAATCATGAATACAGAAAAATTTTTGCAAATTTTTCAGGATGCACAACTTTCCGGTGACAAAATTATCCTTAAATCAGGATTGCACGATGCATTAAAATTTCTTCGTGAGCAATCAACATTTTGCATACTTAAAGATATTTCTGCAATTGATAGAAGTGAAAAAGGAATCGAATTAATCTACCATTTATATTCTCAGATTGATAATGAAGATGTGCTAATATCAATCTGCGTAAAAGATGAAGCGGAAAGTGTTATAGATTTATTTAAATCTGCAATTGCCGATGAAAATGAAATTTATGACATGTTTGGTATTCATTTTTCCGGAAATGAAAGACTTAAAAGGCTATACATGCCTCAAGACTGGGAAGGATTTCCTTTGAGAAAAGATTATGTAGAGAAAGACAGCAGGCTTGCTTGGAATGACAATGAAGACAACGCTTAAACTAAACCTTGGTCCGCAACACCCATCTACACACGGAGTGCTAAGACTTATTTTGGAGCTTACGGGAGAACAAATAACCTCCTGCGAGCCTGATGTCGGGTATCTTCACCGCGGAATGGAAAAAATGGCTGAAAAAATGAGCTATATTCAATATCTGCCCACAGTAGACAGAATTGACTACCTTGCAGGATTTTTCTACTCAGAACTCTATATAAGAACAATTGAAAAAGCTTTGAATATTGAAATTCCGGAAAAAGCAAAAAAAATTCGCGCACTTTTGCTGGAATTAAACAGAATTTCTTCTCACCTTTTATGGATTGGAGCTTTTTTGATGGATTTAGGCGCGATTTCACCATTTTTCTATGCCTTTAGAGAGCGCGAAATGATTCTTAGATACTTTGAAAAACTTACGGGTCAAAGAATGATGTACAACTATTTTGTTTTTGGCGGAGTTAGACACGATATTGATTTTCTTGAAGATATTGAAGAAATCTTAAATATCCTGCCGGAGAAAATAAAAGATTATGAACGTATTATTACTGACAATCCGATATTCTTAACAAGAACCAAAAACAAAGGTGTTTTAACTCAAAAAACAGCCATAAATTATGCTATAACAGGTGTAAATTTAAGAGCTTCCGGTGTTAATTATGACATAAGAAAGTCAGATTATTTATACGAAGAAATCGACTTTAACCCTGTAATTATGGAAGATGGCGATTGCTGGGCAAGATACAAAGCAAGAATTTTAGAAATTAAAGAAAGTCTAAAAATAGTAAAAGAAGTTTTAGAGTACCTTAAAAAAAGCGAAAAATTAAAACAAAATCTTATAAAACCTATAGGCATAATACTCCCCGAGGGTGAATATTATAGCGAAATTGAAGCACCAAGAGGACTTGCATCCTGTTATATAGTTTCTGACGGAAAAGAAAACCCGTATCGTTTGAAATGGAGAACCGGCTCATATTATTCGGTAAACCTTTTAAGAGAATTACTGGTCGGAAATTATTTAAACGATGCAATTGCAATTGCAGGTTCTTTGGACATAATTTTGCCGGAGGTGGATAAGTAATGAACTACCTTTACCATTTATACATAGAATTTTTACAAAAATATGGAATTCCAAAGCTGGCAGGCGATATAACGTTCTATATAATTCCGTTTTGCATAATAGCTGCCGTACTTTTAGTTGTTGTATTAATCCTTGTACTTGCAGAAAGAAAACTACTCGGATTTTTTACTCAAAGAAAAGGCCCGAACAGAGTCGGATTGTGGGGGATTTTACAGACTCTCGCAGATGCATTTAAGCTCTTGTTCAAAGAAAACATAACCCCCCAAAATGCTGACAAATTTTTATTTAATTTAGCGCCGATTCTTGTATTTGTTCCTGTAATGACTGTTTTGGGAATCATTCCGTATAGTTCGGAGTTTACTTTTGTAAACACCTCCACAAATATAATTCTTTACCTTGTACTTGCAATGTTCCCTGTATTAAGCATATTTTTAGGAGGATGGGCGAGTAATAACAAATATTCACTTATGGGAGCAATGCGCGCTGTAGCACAGGTTTTGAGTTATGAAGTTCCTATGACATTTGTTATACTGTCAATTGTTGTATTAGCATCTTCCATGAACTTAACGGATATTACACTTGCACAATATTCAAGATTTGGAATAACAGGATGGTTCGGAATTCCTTGTTTTATAGGGTTTGCAATAATGTTTATTTGCATAATTGCAGAATTAAACAGATGTCCGTTTGATTTACCGGAAGCTGAAAGTGAATTAATATGCGGATATAATACAGAGTATTCCGGAATGAGGTTTGCTGTTTTTTATCTGAGCGAATATGCAATGCTTTTTGCAAACTCAATCTTTTTATCTATTCTGTTCCTCGGAGGGTATTTGTCTCCGTTTGGCGGATATTTAAGTCACATGATTTGGAGAGATACGCAAATTGCAAACATTTTAGTGTATTTTGAGCAAGCATTTTGGCTGTTTCTGAAATCGGGATTAATAATATTTTGTATAATATGGGTTAGAGCTACGCTTCCGAGGCTTGCATCTTTTGACCTGCTGAAATTTTCATGGAAATGGCTGTTACCGATTTCTGTTATCAACTTTTTTATTATTTCTGTTTATAAGTTGGGAGGTGCATTATGATTAAAGGTCTATGGGCACTTCTTGATGGTCATTTGACAGTTCTAAAGCATTTATTTAAGCGCCCCGTTACGCTCGAATATCCTGAAAAAAAACGAACTTTGAATGATGAATTCAGAGGTAAACCTGAAGTTGACGGATGTATCGGCTGCGGTGTGTGTAAAAAAGTCTGCCCATCAGGAGCAATAAATTTTACTAAGAATGAAAACGGAAAGATTAATTCTTATACTTTTGATTTAAAAAAATGTATTTTCTGCGGTAATTGTAAGTATTATTGCCCTGTTTCCGCAATAAAAATGACAAAAGATTACGAACTTGCAACAACCGAAAAAGATGATTTAAAATTAAACTACAAAGGAGGCAGATAATGTTGGAAAATCCGATATTTTTCTATATAGCGTCTGCAATAATTATATTTTTTACTATAATTTCTTTAATAAACAAAAACATCATCAACTCTTTACTTGCTGCTGTTATGGTATTCTTCTGCGGCGCTTTGTTTTTCTATCTGTTAGGCTCAGAATACAATGCAATAATTCAAGCCGCGGTATACGGAGTGGCTGTTCCTGTAATAATAGGACTTTCGATTATGTTCAGCGGTAACGTTTCTTGTAAAAATTCTACAGAAACAGAAAATAAAAGAGAATTCAAACTTTCATATTTTACACTTCTTTCCGGAGGAATTTTTGTTCTCGCGCTAGTTTACGTAATAATGATTTCTGTTTCAATTTTACCGGATACTTTTTGTATAAAAGAAATTGCACAGACAACCTCTTACGACGTCATTTCAGCTTTTGCAAAAGGAATATTTATTGACTATGTTTGGGCATTTGAACTTTTATCATTACTTTTAACAATAGTCATAGCCGGTTTTACATTATTTAACAGACGGAGAGACTCATGATGAATAATATTACTATGTATCACTATTTATTTATAGGACTGTTTATGTTTTTGACGGGATTTTTCGGTTCTGTTTTTGCCAAAAATATTATTAAAGTTTTAATTTCAATAGAATTTATGCTTTTGGGTATAAATATAAATTTTGTAACCTTCGGAACATACTGTGACGGATTGGATTTTGAAGGTTACATAATGTCGCTTTTTTATATTGGTATAGGTGCCGTAGAATTTGCTGTTGCGCTTTATCTTTTTTACCTTATGTTTCAGAAAAAAGACAGTGACAACATACAAAAATATACGGATTTGTAGGAGAAAATTTGCAAAGCTTAGATAATATATCATTAATAATATTTCTTCCGTTCTGGATATTTCTCGTGATAATGTGCGGACGATTTTTTAGCGTTTATGTGAATAGAAACATAATAAATGTAATCACAATATTATCTTCCGGATTGGGAATTTTTGTCTGCGGATACGAACTTAGACATTTTAGTGAAACTATAGAATGGACTCATCAGTTTCTGAGAATTCAGGATTTTTCTCTGTTTTTCGGAATACATGTTGATAAAATGTCTTTAATATTTGCTACTGTACTTTTATTAATTAGTTTTGCAGTACAACTTTTTTCTGCTTCATATATGAAAGAAGAAAAAAAATACTACAGATTTTTTGCACTTCTGAATCTGTTTAATTTTGGAATGTTATTACTATTATTCAGCCCAAATCTTTATCAATTGTATGTATTTTGGGAATTAATAGGAATTGTATCATACCTTTTAATTGGTTTTGATTATAAAAACTTAATAAAATCCGATGCATCAAAAAGAGTCTTTATTGTAAATCGTATTGGCGATACAGCCTTGATTTCAGGAATTATTCTGACAACTTATGTAATGCTTGAAAGAGTCGGCAGCACTGCTTTAGCAGAACTGTCAATCAGCGATTTTAATTCTGTTTCAACCTTGCTTATGGGATACACATCTTCCGCAGAATTTTATATTATTTGCGGGTTGTTTATTTTGAGCGCGATGGTAAAATCTGCTCAGTTTCCGTTTCACATTTGGCTTCAGGATGCTATGGAGGCAAAAATACCGGTGAGTGCGCTTTTACATTCTGCAACTATGGTTACGGCAGGAATTTATTTAATTCTTAGGCTGATGCCCTTTTTCACACTGAATGCTTATTTGATGAAAACAATTACAATTATCGGAATTTTAACCGCGTTAATTTGTGTAATTCTTGCCTCAATTGAAATCCATCCAAAGAAAGTTCTTGCATATTCTACATCGGCAAATCTGGGCATAATGTTTATGCTGCTTGGACTCGGAAACTTTAAGGGTGCTATTGTATTTTTGATAGCACACGCTTTTATTAAATCAATGCTGTTTTTAACTTTACCAAAAGAAAACGGTCAATTATCTTATGCGGAATATATTTTATCGGTTTTGGCTTCACTCAGCCTTGCCGGTGTAATTTTTGCAGGAATCCCGATTAAAGAAATCCTGTATTTGTCAATAAAATTCAACCCAATTTTATTAAAATTAATGTTGTTTTTCATTTTCGTATCAGCTTTTTACATCGCAAGATTGTCTTTAATAATATATAAAAATACAGATTTAAAAAGGGAAATAAAAGATCTGGAATTCATATCCTCATTGATTCTTCTGGTTTTGAATACAGGTTTATGCATAATTTTAACAAAAGGGCGGTTTTATATTACTGTTCCTTATTTAACTGCACTATTGGGAATAATTTTTGCATTTATTTTATTTAAGTTTAATTTACTGGAAAAATTAGGGAAACTTCCCGCAAAAAGTCTGATTTATACAAGTTTTTCAAATTTTTATAATTGGTTTGCATTAGTTTCAAATAAAATTGAAAAAAAGATTTTTGCTAACTATAAACCGTTGATAAATTCAGCAAAATTATGCGTAAAATTTGTGAATTTTTTAGAAAAAAATATTATGGAAAAATCAGTAAAATCTCTGGCTGAAGGTGCTAAGTTAATTTCAGAAAAAGATATGATTATGCAGAGCAAAAACGTTCAAACTTATAATGCCTACGCATTTATTTTAATAACAGCTGTTGCTATACTTGTAATCGTCGGATATATGATAATTGTTACATATATGAGAGTATATTAGGAGAAAATAATGTTATATATAATAAATAAAAAAGAAGGAGAAGAAAAATAATATGAGTATAATTTTATCAATTCCGTTTTTGGTTTTTCTTCCGTTAATAATATCGGCACTTATAATCTCACCAATATTTACTTCAAACGAAATTGTGGTAAGAAGATTTGCAAAAGGTGTTTGCGCATTTCACTTTCTATACACCATTTTAATGCTCGGATTTTTTAATGCTCAAAACCCATATATAAGCGAAATTCACTTTATGGGAATGGACTGGATACAATCTCTCGGAATCAAATTTATTTTTAAAGCAGATTCTGTATCAATGATATTATGCGCACTTACTTCATTTGTGTTTTTTGTCGCAATTATTGCAAGCAAATTTAACATCAGAACAAATCACAAATTTTATTATTCTATGCAATTTTTACTAATGTCAGCAATTTTAGGAATCTTTACGGCAGGCGATATGTTTTTATTTTTCTTGTTCTGGGAATTAGAAATGATACCTGCATATTTTTTAATAGCCGAAAAGTGGTCAGAACCTGCGAATATTGAATTTTATAATGACAACAAAAAATCTGCAATAAAATTTATTTTATTTACCTTCTTTGGAAGTATGGTAATGCTTTTGGGCATACTTCTTCTTCATTATTATAATATGTCTTCCGGAGGAACACTTTCTGCAAGCTTTTCAGATATATTTGCTAACGGAATTCCTTTAAAAATACAAATACTGATTTCAACATGCCTGCTTATCGGATTCGGAGTAAAACTTCCTATAATTCCTCTGCACAGCTGGCTTCCGGATGCACATACAAACGCCGCCACCCCAGTGAGCATGGTTCTTGCGGGAATTCTTCTCAAAACAGGCGGTTATGGTATTTTCAGATTTAATTATCAACTCATGCCGGATGCATTTAAAGTTATCGTACCTGTTCTGGCAATATTAGCTTTGATTAATATAATTTATACAGCTTTTGTTGCATACGCACAAATTGATATTAAACGTATCATAGCTTATTCAAGTATTTCAAATATGGGACTTGTGCTTTTGGGATTATGCGCTATCAACAAAATCGGACTTTCTGCATCAATATTCCACATGGTATCACACGGACTTGTAACCTGCGGTTTATTTATGATTGCGGGAATAATTTATTTGAGATACAAAGATAGAAATATTAATACTCTATCCGGCATTGCAGCAAATATGCCAAGGCTGTATGGATTTGCCGTACTTATAATTCTGGCATCTATCGGAGTACCGCTGTTTGCACCGTTTGTGAGTGAAATATTAACCATTATCGGTGCAATGAACTCTGATTTCTCTTTCGTAATCAAATGTACGGCACTATTATCACTGCCGTTATTAATTTTAAGCTCCTGCTATATGCTGAAATTTTTGCATAACGGATTCTTTGGCGGAGAAATTAATGAAAAAATAAATGATATTTCAGTGCATGAATTTATCGTACTTGCCTCCATTTTAGGCGGGCTGGTTCTGTTCGGACTTTTCCCGAATGTTATTTTAGAAATGATAGGAATATAACTTTATGTTGAATGATATTTTTAATATACTTCTGCCACACATTGCAATCGGAGAATTTATAATCCTTTTGATGATTTTAGGCATATTTATGCCGTTAAGACAATTCAAATACTCAAGACTGGTTTCAATTTTAGGAATAGTTACGGCAATTGTTCTTTTATCTACCGTACAAACAGAACCGCAGTATTTTGGATTCAGAAACTCTGTCATGTCTGATAGTTATACATTGCTATTTGACTTTATTATCCTGTCTTGCGGATTTTTGTGCGCTATTTTAAGCAGAAATATTATTTATTCAATAAAAAGACACGCTTATACCTATCAGGCAATTCTGCTGGCAGGAATACTCGGAGCAATGAACATTGTCTCAGCAAACGATTTTTTAACACTATTTGTATCTATGGAATTAATGGGATTTTCAATTTATTTTTTAATTGCCGCAGCAAAAGGATATTATTCAAAAGAAGCAGCATTTAAATATTTAATAACTTCTGCCGTTTCATCCGGAGTTTTCTTATTCGGTGTCTCATATTTATATGGAATTACAGGGTCTTTAAATTTTTCTGTAATTTATGAATACGTAACAGAAAACGAAACATCACTTTTGTATTCAGTTTCTTCTATATTAATAGCATTGGGGCTTATATCAAAACTTGCAATTTTACCTTTTGCAAATTGGGTTGTAGATGTCTATAAAGGGTGTGAAAGTTCTACTCTTGCATATTTATCCACAATCCCAAAACTTGCTGTTTTCGGAATTGTGTGCAGATTGCTCGTTTTTCCTTTGGGAAGCAGCTTTGAACTCACTTTTGTTATTGCTATATTAAGCTTGATAACAGCATTCTGGGCAAATACTTATGCAATTAGAGAAAATAATGTTAAAGCAATTCTTGCTTGCTCTTCTGCTGCAAACTCCTCCTACATAATGCTCGCGGCAAGTCTTGTTTCTGTTTATAACCTTTCTACGGTAATCTTTTACCTGATTTGTTACGTGATTATAAATATAGCCGCTTTTGCATACCTAAATATTTATAACGACAAAAATCCTATGGATGTAAATTCATTTGCGGGCATTTTTTATAAAAATCATGGATTAACAGGAGCGTACGCTATTGCTATATTAGGACTTGCCGGAATTCCGATAACATCAGGATTTATTGCAAAAATATATCTGTTTACCGCAATTGTAAAATCCGGACTTATATTTGTTCCGTTTTTACTTACCCTTTTGATGCTAATGGTTTTTGCTCTGTTTTATTATTTAAAAATATTATTACCAATGTTTGAAAAATGCGATAAAAATACAGACGTTCCCACTTTGAAAGCTGTATTTTCCCAAAAATTTGTTCTTGTCTCCTGTGCAATAATAATTATATTAATAGGAATTTGTCCGGAAAAACTCATAGAACTATGCCGCTTTATTGCATACAATATATAATTTATTTCATCATAATACGAAAAAAATATATGCAGAAGAATTACCAAACCGGCTTTGTAAAACTTTTTTAATATTTAGGCAATTTTTGAGAAGGAAAAAACTTTATATGTATATAGGGGAAAAACTATGTATAATGTTTCTGCACTAAGAACATTAATAAAAAATGGTTGGACAATTGCAAATCGTCGAGCAATTGTCTCAAAAATCGGCAAAGCAAATTTTAATGAAATAATTGACCTTGCTCATTCGGCAAATTTTACAGACACTTTTCAATATTCTAATGCGTTAACTCATTTAAAGCCTGCAAATATTCAAAGAACAAAAAATTTGTTATCTGATATAATTACATCTTATAAGGAATATGCGAAGTATCCATATATAAATGATTTTTTGAGAACAGGTACTGCTTTATCTGAAAATTCGCAAAAGATATTAAACTCTTTAAAACTTGCAATTTCTAATAACAGGGTAACAGGTAAATTTGTAAGAGGAATATCTTCGACAAAAACAAATAAGCTTGAAACAATAGATGATGTTTCTAAATTCATTTTTGATAACAAAGGTTTTACCTCAGTTGTCCCTGAAATGAATGCAGATTATGCAAATTGTTTTGCACTGGGTAAGAATGGTGTAAAAGTTATTTTTGATGTAAAAAATTTCCCCGGGTATAGAGCAAATAACTACGAGGTTCTATTTGATACAAATGCTTTTACAAGAGATAAATTTAATATAATACAAGAGAGTGACAGATTATTTAGGATTGTTGAGAAATAAATATATTCATTTAAAAAAATGGTTTCTGAAAAGGCTCTTGATTAAATAGCCAATAGGGTTGTCCTTTGTCTACCAAAGCAGTTGATATAAAAACAGACCTAACAGTCTGTTTTTTTGTAAATGGCGGGGTTGACGTTGCAAGGTTCGAACTCTTTAAGAAATTTTACGAACACTTGAATGATACCCCAGTTGCCCGAAAGATATGTAATCTCATGTCTTCACTCAAAATGGCAGCATAAATATTTTAAGTGGGCAATGTATGTTTATGCTATTATTAGAACATGCTAAACGTTGATTTAGATGAATTTCGCAAAATAATGGCAACAGGGAATATTGTTGAAGATGAGATGCTTAAGACTTTCAATATATTGAGTCAGGAAGCATTGAAA
>CADAKY010000011.1 GCA_902788575.1 uncultured bacterium
TTTCTTTTTCTCTGCCTCGCAAACAGAGAAAAAGAAAAGTACAGCATGATTAGACAAAATAGGAAAATAATAACTTGCAAGTAAGCAAAAAACAGAAAACACTAATTTCAAGCCACGCTTGAGCTTTATTCAACAAAAGAGATATTTTGTTGTATTCTGCTGACCTGTTACCATTAAAATCAATTATTAAGTTTTGTAACAAAAAATATGCATCTTGAAATTAGATAAATTTTAAATACTTTATATATATGTAAGATGTAACAAAAGACTTATTTAATCCCAAATCCCTTCCTAATTTAATTTCCCCGCTTCTCAATCCTTTGAGAAGTTTTTTTTATGTAAGAGACGATTGAGTTCATTTTTTAAAAGTTCTTTACGGGGTTCTATAGAAATTGCATCCCACGGCAAAGGTTCATTTATGTTGTATCCGTCAATGGATTTAGAAATGTTTATATTCAATTCTTTTACCCCTTTTTTATATGAGCTTATATTTCCTCCGTTTTGGTATACATATACAAGCAGAGGTGCAATTTCGTCTCCCGAACGTGATAATACAGTCTGCCAGTAGTCCCACTTCGCGCTTGAGAATTTTGATTTGATTCCGAGTTTGGCAAGTTCTTTTTCTAAGTATTTCTGTTTCTTTTCCAGAGTTTTAGTATCTTCTCTTTTTGCCCATTGCAAAGGAGTGTGCGGCTTTGGAACAAATGTTGAAAACGAAAATTCAAGATTGAACCCTTTATTCTGAGATTTTAATTTTTCGGCAAGTTGTATAAATTCATCAATATCTTCTTGTTCTTCATTTGGGATACCTATCATTGAATAAATTTTTAACCCTTTTAAACCGTTTTCACGTGCAATTTTTACGGCATTAAGAATTTGTTCTTCTTTAAGATTTTTGTTTATAAACCTTCTAAGTTTTTCGCTTGCTGCTTCAATTGCAATCGTAGAATGTTTTTGTCCTCCAAGAACAAGAGTTTGAACCATATTTCTTGTTACAGAATCGGTTCTGAGAGATGAAATTCCGAGTTCTATATTTGTACCTGATTCTATTTTTTCTTTAATGTAGTTCATTATTTTTTCGAAATCAGGATGTGCACTGATTTGCGCTCCGAGTAGTGCTATTTTGTTTGTTTTTGTTAGCCCAAGCTCTATTGCTTCAATTATTTGATTATAGTCACAGCTTCTAAACGGCAAATTTATATATGATGCTGTACAGAATGCACATCTGTTCATACATCCGCGTGCAGCTTCGATTATAAATGTGTTTTTAAAATAGCTTTTATCACTTACTAGCGGAGAGTATATAACATTATTTAATCTTTCGGTTTTTTTAACCGCATTATTACCTTTAGAATAAACCCCCTCCAGTTTTTTAATTTTTTCTAATGCTGATTTTTTATCAGGATTTGACTTTAAAATATTAATTACGTTTTCAATAAGTTCTTCGCCGTCACCGATTAGCATAAAATCAAAAAAATCCTCGTATGGTCTCGGGTTTGTTGTAATTACAGGTCCGCCTGCAAAAACCAGCGGCATATCTTTAGTTCTTTCTTTTACACAGAACGGAATTTTTAGTTTTTCAAGAATTTCAAAAACACCCATAAAATCAAAGTCAAAAGACATTGAAAAAGAGAGTGCATTCATTTGAGAACAATTAATGTTATCAGTTGAAATCCGTTCAACATTTATTCCGTCAAACTCTTTTGCTTTTTGGTAAAGATACATGTATCCCAGCGACGAGAGCGCAAATTCTTCTATTGCAGGATATGCCATCACCAGATTCATAATTTACCTCAACTGTTAATATTCTTGATATAAAGTTCTTCTATCAGAACGCAAACCGTTGCAGCTATAGCCGGTGCAAAAATTACACCTATAATTCCGAGAAATTGTGCTGTAACAAGCAGGAAAAAATAAATAATGAGCGGATGTAAATCCATAAATTTACTGAATATGTAGGGTCTGACGAGATTATTTTCCACCCATTGTGTGAATCCAAACAGCAGAATTACGATTCCGATTTTTATCCATCCGAGTTTAAAGAGTGTAATTATAATGACAACAATTGCAGCTGTGGGACCTATAACCGGAACTATATCAAAAACAGCAGTGATTAAACCTAAAACCAGAGCGTAATCTATGCCCATTATTGCAAGACCGATAAACATTATTATACCGACACTTGTCATTGTCACAATCTGCGCAACAACATATCCGCCTATTTTTTGAGATATTGAAACAAGTATTTCATCTGCTTTAGCTTTCATGTTTTGCGGAAATAGACTCAAATAAGTTTTTTTTATCAGTTCTCTGTCTGCAAGCATGTAGTATATTATTAAACATCCTGCCAGTAAATAAATTATTCCCTCAAACAGGTTTTTACTGATATTGATTGACTGAGTAACTATATTTGATGCAACTTCACCGGCTGATGATGTAAAATCATTGACATTAAGATTTTCGATTAATCCGGAAGGAAGGAATGGAATATTCATAAAGAATGTTTTTATTTGAACAAAATGTCTGGGAAAGACATTTATTAGTGATTTTATTTGAAATCCGCCCATAATAATAACAGGAATAATAAATGCTGTAATAGCTAACAGACAGATTCCAAGCACAAGCGCCGAGGCGATACTTCTTTTCATTTTTTTAGAAAATAGGTCTACCAGCGGATTTAGTGAACACGATATTACATAAGATGCAAAAAATAAAATAGCAATATCTTTAATTTTTGTGATAAAAATTAAAAACAAAATCGTTATAATAACGAATATTACGTTTTTTGCCGTTATATGGTGTTTAAAAAAGTCAATCATTATTCTTCCTTTTTATTTTTCATGATTTTATCATAAAATTCCCCGTTAAGATATTCAATTCTCTTCAAATGAATGATAGAATAATCTTATGGATAATATATTAGAAATTCAAAATTTGATTGTAGAATATAAAAGTAATAAAAACAATTCTTCGCTATTAGCAGTTAATGACGTAAGTTTAAATATAAAGCGTGGTGAGATATATGCTCTTGCGGGTGAATCCGGATGCGGGAAATCAACAATGGCAAAAACTATAACAAAACTTGTACAGCCCAAAAGCGGGAAAATTTTGTATGAAGGGAAAAATATTCTCACTCATACAAAAGAAGAGGCAAAAATGTATCCGTCTCAGGTACAAATGGTTTTTCAAAATCCATATTCAAGTTTTAATCCAAAGATGAAAATCGGTGATATTTTGAAAGAACCGCTGGATATAAATACTTCTTATTCAAAGAATGCAAAAAAGAGTATTATAAGAGATACTTTGAATGATGTCGGTTTAACTGATAAAGTGTTAGAACTGTATCCTCATGAGTTTTCAGGCGGGCAGAGACAGAGAATTGCAATCGCAAGAGCTTTGATATTGAATCCGCAATTTCTGGTTGCAGATGAACCGGTGAGTGCGCTGGATGCCAGTATTCAGGCACAGATTATAAATTTGATGAAAGATTTAAAAAAACAGAGAGATTTAACAATATTATTCATTTCTCATGATTTAAATGTGGTAAGATACTTGGCTGATAGGGTGGGGGTAATGTATTTTGGTAAATTAATTGAGGAAAATGATACGATATCAATATTTAATTTTCCCAAAAAAGATTATACAAAAACTCTGCTTGAATCTTCTCCAAAGCTTGTTGTAACAGAACAGTAGTAAAATATTTGCAGAATTACATTTTTTATTAAATGTGTAGTATCTTAGTTTTTATTAAGCAAACTCTTGTTTATCCCGCTCTGCGCATTAAATCAGAAAGTTTTACGTCTTTTGTTTTTATGGAAGGTTCTTCCTTTTTTATAATGACAGGTTCTTTTAACTGACAAAGTCCAACTTTTTGCGGCTCTTTTTCAAAAATGAGAAGTTTGTGTATAATAGTTTCAAAAATCTTCATAATATTCTCCTATATTATTGTATTTGTATTTTAATTTTTTTATATCCTTCATTAAAACTATTTTAAAATTTAAAAACATTCTGCTCTGTGTTAAGATAATTAGCGATAACAATAAAGGTAACAATTTGAATAACGGTTTTTATAAAGATTTGGATACTAATTTTGAGATGGCTTATGAATTAAGTCAGAAAAAATATTCTCATTCAGAATTGGTTTTAATGCTTCAAGAAGGCAATATTCCTCAAAAACAGATTGCTGCATTAGAGTTTGATTCCGTTAATACAGTGGATGACGCAAAAGTTCTTTTAAATAATTTAACAGGATGTGACGGTAAAATTAGAGAGGCTGTTGCACTTTCTATAAACAGATTGCTGCAGGGAAATTCTGATGTTTGTAAAATATTTGCAGAAATTTCGGCGGATACTTTTGCGGATGCAACAATTGATATAAACGCAAACATATGCAGACTTGTTGTTGATAGTGCTATTTTAATGAAAAATTATAATATTTTTTCTTATAATTATGCTGAAAAGATTCTCCGATTTACCAATGAGGCTTTAGGAGAAATTGATAAATTTATATTCAGAGATAAAAAATATGTAATAAATAAGCAGGTTTTTAAATTATACTGGTGTTTGGAAGCTTTAAAATATTTTTGGGAATTTTTAGATGAAAATGATATTTTAGATGTATTAAAAAAATCAGCTATCCAAAAAGAATATACAATAAGGGAAAAAACTGCTCAGATAGCGGTTATTTCTGATAAGTTTTCTCAAATTTTAAAACTTTTGGAGTCTGATGAAAATTACTATGTTCGAAAGGTATTAAACTGAGTTATTTTTGTTTATACAGATTCATTCTGTTCTTGTTTAGCATTAAAATCGGTGACAGATTGAATGTAGAGCTGTAATTCCGCAACCCTTTGCTCAATGGCTTCTGTTACAGTATGAAGTTGTTTTTCCAGGTCTTTTTGATGCTTGAATACTGTATGGAAAAATAAAATTTTAGAAGTGTGATTTACAATTTCTTCCTTGAAATCGTGAACAAGAGCGTATATGTTAGGATCTATTATCTCTTTATTTTCGCAGAGGAGCGTGAAAATATCACCCAGCCAGAATTGAACATCTTCAACGTTGTTGGCATTTAGTCCTTTTCTCATTTTTTTTAAGAATTTAACAAGTTTTGAATAAACCGTACTCAGCCGTTTTTTCTTTTCAGGTAAAAATTCTTTAAAATATTTCATTGTTTGTTCATAACCAAGATTAATTACTTTTCTTCTTGCATCTTTATTAAGATTAAAATCTGCAAAGAAAATATCACCGGTATTAATGCTAATGCAGTCATACCTATCGTTGCTGCCATAAATTTCTGTTATAAATTCTGAAGCCACATCAGTTACGCAGCTGTAAATTGTATTTATGTATGAAATAGGATTGCTTTCGTTTTTGTTATAATCCCCTTCAAGCCTGAATTCAAGGATTCTGCTTTCTGAGTTGTTAATATTGTCGGAAAGTCTCCACATAGGAGATGCTTTTTGCAAATCTCCGTCTACCAGATAAGAACCGTTGTATTCAAACGGAGCCATGAGTCCCGGCATACTTGAAGAAATTTTTATTGCTCTTGCAACTTCAAAATCAGGTGTTTTAAACGTCGAAAATTCGTGCGAACAAAATTTTGTAAGGTCTGTAGTTATTATTACAAGCGGTTTCTCAATGTTGTTAAACGTTACGCTTTTCCCGCTTCCTGTTGTGATTTTGTTTTTCAGAAGCTCATTCAGCCAGTCAAGGAATATTTCTCCTTTGCTTAGGGCTATTGGTTTGCCTATTCCCAAATGAATATCTTTGAATAAATCGAAGTTTACTTTCATAAACAAGTTTTCAATTTCATAAGACTTGTATCCGCATGCAACAAGGGCGGCTATAATTGAGCCGACGGAAGAGCCTCCTATTATGTCATATTCTATGCCTAATTCTTCTAAAGCTCTTATAGTACCTACGTAAGCGAGTCCTCTAATTGCTCCTCCGCCGAATAAACATGTATACTTTAATGGATTTGTCACAAAAAATTACCTCTATTTTATTTTTTTACCGAAAGTTGTGGATTTAAACATTGTTCTTCTGTAGTAGTCAATGTGGTAATCCGGTTCAATGTAGGATTTTTTTACTTTTTTCTTTGGTACAAATATACCACATAATCTTCCGTCAAATATGTGTTCCCAGTTTGGGTCTGTTTTTAAAACTTCATAAACCAAATTTGTTTTATTCGGCATTAATATATCAATACCGTAATCGTCCAGCATTGTCCACCAGCCTTTTTCTGCAAATTCATAAAGTCTCAGGCGGTCAAATTCTTTGTCAAAATAAACTTCTTCATATCTTCCGTCCATATAAATAAGGTTATCCGGATATAATTTATATGATACATAACTACCCATTCCGAACGGGACTACGATGTTACCTTTGATGTTGTTTAGTTTTAGAAATTCAACTTCATAAAGCGGGAAAGTGTTGAAATCAGCCCTCGGAACATTTGGAGAATATAGCGGTATTGAAAAAGCAAGCAGTATAATAACGTAGTAACAGCTTTTTTCCACAGGTTTCAGAAATTTTCTGAGCCTTATGAAAATCCTGTAAATATCGTTGTAGCAGAGTGCACACACTGCAATTAAACCCAGTGAGAGAAGTTTAATGTGCCAGAGAGATTGGACTACTGAAACAAGCAGTATAATTAATTTTGTGTAATCAAGATTTCTTTTTTTGATTGTATTTATAATATTCAATGAGAAACCAAAAATTATAAACAGCGCCGGATATATGTAATAGAATACGTATGGAGGTCTGAAGAACGGAAACCATTCATTTATATATTTTCTGTTCATAGTTGTTGCAGAGAATAAAAATTTTAAATATTTAATGCCGTATGGGTTTATTATTAGTAACGGACAGGAAATTGCCAGAATTACTAAGTATTTTTTCCATGGCTTTCCGTTTAATAATTCTCCCAAAAGATACATAAAAATTAATCCTAAACCTGCAACAACACCGCCATGTAAGTTATTCCAGATGATAACAACAGGAGGAATCAGCCAAAGCAGTTTAGTCCCTTGTTTGCGTTCTTTTTCCAGAATGTATATAAATAAACTGAAAAATAAAAATGAAAACAAGTGGCATCTTATCAGTGAATAGTTTAACCTTGTATAAAGAAGAATGAATGTAATTGTGAACAAGATTGAGACCGGATATGCATGTTTTTGCAGTCTTTGTGTTTTTACGACAAAAAATGTTGTTAGAAAAACCATAATCGAATGGAATAATAATATTCCGATTGGTCCAATCAACTTTAAAATTGCATAAAAAACAACACTTGAACCCCATTCATGGTCATACCAAGGGTGAGTCGGAGTGAATGATAAAAAGTCTTTAAACGGTAGTATTCCATCTTCGATAAATCTTTCACCGACGATAAGTCTTGCGAAAAAATCATAATCGTAGTTTACGCAAAGACAGGATAAAAATACACATAAAACTGCAATAAAAAACCAAAAGAATCTTTTGTTCATATACTCTTCCCTTCAACATATTAATTTTATCACAAAAATATTCCCTAATCTTAATATCCGTGGTAGAATTTAATAAGAAGGGGAGGGGATTATGGGATTAACTCTTGCAGAAAAAATTATTTCTGAACATGCAGGTAAAACAGTGCATGCAGGAGAACTTGTTATATCAAAAGTTGATGTTACGGCAGTTCAGGACGGAACAGGGCCATTAACAGTTCAGGAGTTTAAAAAACTGGGTAAAGATAAATTATTCAATCCGGAAAGAACTATACTATTTATTGACCATGCTTCTCCCAGTCCAAGAAAAGAATTATCAAATACTCAGATTGTGTTAAGAGAGTTTCATAAGGAATACGGTGCCGTTCTTTCAGATGTAGGAGCGGGCGTTTGCCACCAAAGATTGGTTGAAACATTTGTAAATCCCGGAGAAATACTTATAGGCGCGGATTCTCATACTTGTACATCAGGCGCATTAGGTGCATTTGCAACAGGCATGGGCTCAACCGATATAGCTGTCGGAATGGCGCTCGGCAAAACTTGGTTAAAGGTTCCGGCTACATTTAAGATTGTCGTAAACGGTGAATTTAAAGCAGGTATCTGTTCAAAAGATTTGATGCTTTATCTTATCGGAATGATAGGCGCTGATGGTGCTACATATAAGGCTCTTGAATTTGCAGGAAGTACAATCGAAAATATGTCTATGTCTGAAAGATTTACGCTTGCAAATATGGCGGTGGAAGCCGGTGCAAAATGCGGATTGTTTATTGCAGACGATAAAACAAAGGCTTTCCTTGAAGAAAGAGGAAGGGGAGATAAATTCAGACAAATTCTTCCTGATGAAGATGCTGTTTATGAAAGAGTTATTGAAATTAATGCTCAGGATGTTCCGCATACAGTTTCCTGTCCTCACACAGTAGATAATACAAAACCGGTAGAAGAACTTAAGGATGTTAAAGTAAATCAGGTTTATGTAGGAACTTGTACAAACGGAAGAATAGAAGATTTGAGGATAGTTGCGGATATTTTGAAGGGTAAAACCGTTAACGAGGATGTAAGAATGCTTATTTGTCCGGCATCAAAAGATGTGTATAAGCAAGCTTTAAAAGAGGGTTTAATTGATATATTTGTTGACTCTAATGCAGCGGTTCTACCTCCGGGATGCGGGCCATGTGTAGGAGTTCATGCCGGAATATTAGGTGACGGTGAGGTTTGCCTTGCTACACAGAACAGAAATTTCCAAGGCAGAATGGGTAATACAAAAGGATTTATATACTTAGCATCACCTTATGTTGCAGCGTATACTGCACTAAGAGGATATATTTGCGCAGAATAAAAGGAGTGTTTATGAATTTGTTAATATTAAAACAGTTGGCAATTTTAAGCGCGTTTGCGGGGGTAATATTAGGTCTGGTTACGATTGTACCTTATATCAGTTTTATAAGCTTTATGGTTTTAATTTTGTGTTTATCCGCATTTATTTTAGCTTATCTTAAACAAAATGATTTAATCGGTATATTCAATATTCGTGAAGGATGTATATATGGTGCAATTATAGGGTTTGTTTCCTTTATTGCATTTTCTGTTGTTTATACTCCGATAAGTATGCTGCTTGGCTGGATTTTTCCGACATATACACAAGGGTTTATGAGGTTTTTCTTAAACAGTTTTGGCTCGCTGGTTGTAATGTTTTTTCTTATAATTTTTATGGCGGGAATAAGTGCATTATTTAACGGTTTTGCAGGACTTGTAACTGCTTGGGTGTATGAATTGATAACCGGCATTAAAAAAGAGAATGACCAGAATAATAGTATAGATTTTGAAATAAAGTAAAATATTTGTTTTGATTAAATTTTATAAAATTTCTTTATTTTCTGTTGATAACCCAGTTTGTAGATATTGTAGATATTTCTCTTGATTGTTAAGAAATTGTTACATATCAAGCAGCAAATAACACTTTCCAAATAAGGTTAGAGATTTGTTTTGCAAGACATTTGTAAAGTAACAGTTGGTTTAAGAAAAAGTAACAGGTGTTTGAGAAATGATTGTTACTTTTAGGAATAAAAACATTAAATTTTATTGACAATATCATTTTTAATAACAAAATAATGTAAACTAATGTAAAAATTTTTTAAATAATATAGCAAAAATAATATTTACAAGATTTAAAATAAATACTGAATGTGTGTTAAAAGTCGTACGGAAGGCGGTAAAATGTTATTAGTAAATAAATGCAATTATTCTCCAAATTTTGGCAAACTGCATATTGCAAAAACTCCGGAAACAAGAGCAGCATTACAAAAGTGTTCACAGGAAACACTTGATGCAGTTGTTAATGCAGGAAATATGTTAAAAATCACAAAATTTCTTGACGGAACTTTGAAAAAAATTGGTGATAAATTGGTATTTAGAGTCTTTGTTCCTGAAGGATTTGAATTTCCTGTTGGTTCTTTTTATAAAAAACAAATTCAGCTTTTGAAAAACAATAGCTCACAGTACGGCCGCTATGAAGACAAAGCTTTAAAATTTGCCGATTTTCAAAAAAATGGTGACACCATAACTGCACATACTTCGGATTATTTTTTAAAACTGCAAAAAGTTAAGAGCAAAAACGGAAGAATTGAATATGAAGTTAAATCATCTGCAGATACCATATATGATTTAACAAAAAATGAACTTGAAAATGAGTCCGGATCTCTAAATATTCAAACACTGGCAAGAAAATTAAAATCACTTGATTATGATATCGGGGAAATTGCCGGAGGAAGACTGAAACCAAAGACCGCAGAGCAAAGCGACACAAATAATGAATTAAAGCGACAAACTTTAGATTACATTTTGAACAAATTTTAAATTTTTAAACAGATGTAATTTTTTCAATGTAAAAGTAATTAGGACGGGTTCTAACCCGTCATAAACTTAAAAAATATGTGTGTAAAATAACAGTCGGTTTGAGAATTTTGAACGGGGATATTGAGAATTTTTGATTTTTTGCAATTTAAAAAGTGGATCTTACACATTCCCTTTAATATTTATTATTTACAGTATGTAGGGTGGAAAATGCGACAAATATTGAATGTTAGAATGATTAAATATTCATTCCCACCAAAAATTTAATGGTGGAAATGTGTGAACAAATATTCATAATAATCTACGTGTTAAAGCATTTTCCACTCTACATTTTCTGAAAATGTACTTTGTTATTGTTGTGTTTCACCCAACCTACAGCCTAAATGAAATTTTGGTTTTTGTGTATTTTAAAGAAGATTTTATTAAATCAATATAATCTAAAAGGAAATCTTTTCGATTATATGTAACAATTGTTATAAAGACCATGGAATTTGGTATAAAATAGCGCTTATAATTCATTCTAATATTATACAATAAGTTTTTGTCGGGTTAAAACCCGACCTATAAGCTACAGGCTGTAATAGAACAGTCGGTTTGAGAAGAAAGAACAAGGAGTTTGAGAATGTGGAATTCGTACCCACGAATTGTAACGATTTTGTAATATTTGCAAAAAAAAAAGCAATTTTTATCTGCTCGTAACGTTTATATATTTAGTGTAATATTTTAATGAAAGGTTTATTATGTCAAAAGTTACAAGTATTATCGATAGTTTAAGTCATAACGCTCGTTTAATGAAAGAACTTGTCGGAAAAGGCACTGCTGAAAAAACAGAAATTTTGATAAGAGAAACCAGAGGTCAAATTGCAGACGAAGTATTAAGCAAAAATGCCAGCGATGCTGTAAGGGCAAGTGTTACTCCACAAATAAAAATTGCTAATAAAAAATTAGCTCCAGATATTTTGAAAGCTGTTGAAGAATCACAAGCTAAAATTGAAAGACTTG
Source organism: uncultured bacterium (assembly GCA_902788575.1). Classification (GTDB taxonomy): domain Bacteria; phylum Cyanobacteriota; class Vampirovibrionia; order Gastranaerophilales; family Gastranaerophilaceae; genus CAG-196. Next base: position 11,337 of record CADAKY010000011.1, read on the forward strand.
GCATTGTAGTAGATGAAGAAGCACAAAAACTAACAGCACGAAATATAGAGCTATCAAATAAATTTAATAGAGCATGTTGCTATACAGATGAAAAGAAAATATTGGAAGAAATGTCAAAGTTACGTAAAGAAATCATAACAAAAGGTTATGATAGTGAAATAGGTTATACTCCATTTAAATTTTCTGCTCAAACAGATGAAGCATTATTTAATATAGTAAATGAATATCGTCCAAAATCTGGTACAATGAATGGTTTTTATGAAAAAGCACTTCAAATACTTAAAGAACGTGGAGTTATGTAGCAGGTAAGGTGCAATTTTTTGCACCAAAAACTCAAATTACCTATTTTTGTCCTTTGCGTAATTTAGTGAATAGGTCGGGTTTTAACCCGACAAAAACTTTAGGGTTCAATTTTGTGCAATAGGGTGCAAGAATAGTGCAAAAAATGAGTAAAAAAGTGCAAAGAAAGTCACTTTTGGAGTAGTTTGGAATTTAAATCATCAATCTTGTTCCGACCGCTAGAATTTAGTGGTGTTGGGGTAGAAACCCCAACCTACATTTGTTTTCTTCCCGACCAAACTACTCAAAAAACACAACAAAAAAGCCCCTTTCGGGGCTTTAAAAAATCGGAGACGCAGGGATTCGAACCCTGGATGCAGGTTGCCCCACATAACACCTTAGCAGGGTGCCGCCTTCAGCCTACTCGGCCACGTCTCCATGACGGTACGTTTATAATAACATAAATATATTTTTTTTTAAAGATATTTTGTATTGATATCAAAAGCCCCAATTCTATCAGGAATCAGGGCCTTATCATACTCTCAGCTTAATATAAACAGACAGTTCTTTTATTTAACAGCCTGCAATTTTGCCTGTATTCCGCTTTCTGCATTAATTGCCGCTGCACTGGATACTGCCATATTTCTTCGTTTTTTAGCCCCTCTTAATATGAATTCAACGCCGCCGAATGTGTTGTTTGTGGGGGTTGTAATTTTTTTCAACATATCCGTTTTCCTTTCCAAATTGTCTTCGCTTTCCTTGATATATATATCGGCATTTTTTTTTTAAACTTTAGCTTTTTTATCATATTTGTTACAAAAATTTACAAAAATGTGTAATAAAAGTGTGTATCTTGCTTGTATAATCGGGTTCAGAATTATTGACAACAATAGGTGTCACAATGTAAAATTGAATTATGGCGATAGTTTATTTATCATTAGGTTCAAATTTTGGTGACAGGCTTAGCTATCTGCAGCAGGCGGCAAGCATGTTTAATATGATTGACGGAACAAGTATTGTTGCTTCATCTTCTTTTTATGAAACTGAGCCTTGGTGTATGAAGACAGAAAATTGGTTTGTAAACGCAGTTATACAAATTTCAACATCGCTTTTGCCGGAAGAGTTATTAAATGAGTGTCAGCGTATTGAGCAAAAATTGGGCAGAGTTCGCACATTGCCTAATGGTCAGTATGGCGACAGAACAATAGATATTGATATATTATTTTATAACGATAACGTTATCAGCACAGAAAATTTGATAATTCCGCACCGATTACTTCAAAGGCGCGCATTTGTACTTGTTCCAATGTTGGAAATCGCTCAGGATTTTATTCACCCTTTGTTTAAAAAAACAATAGCAGAATTGTATGAAGAATTAGAAAACCCCGAGCAGGTATTTTTGTATGGGACAAGAGTATAAGAATATTGCAATAATTGGAGCCGGTGCTTCAGGTTGTATTTGTACATACTATTTGTTAAAACAAGGATTTCAGGTCACAATTTTTGATTATTCATCACCTTTAAGAACGATTTTACCTACCGGCGGCGGAAGATGTAATTTAGCATATGCTGAATACGATTTTAGAGAATTGGCAAAGAATTACCCTCGAGGAGAAAAATTTTTATATTCTGTTTTCTCAAGATTTTCAACTTCCGATACAATATCTCTGTTTGAAGATTTGGGAATAAAGACTTATGTGCAAAATGACGGAAGGATATTCCCGGAATCAAACAGTTCAAAAGAAGTAAGAGAAAAGATTCTGAATAAAATTAAATCCGCAAAAATGATAAAAGAAAATGTTTTGGATGTTATTCCTTTAGATAAAGAGTTCGAAATAAAAACATCAAAAGCAGAATATCTTTTTACTGATGTTGTTATTGCGACTGGCGGAAACCGAGTCGGAACTTATTTCAGCAGCATAGGACATAATATTATTCAACCGAAACCATCACTGATCGGATTAAATTCTGATATAAAAAATTTAAGCGGTGTTGTGTTGAATGATGTTTATTCAAAAGATATAAATGAAACCGGAAATATTTTATTTACACATTTTGGTATTTCCGGTCCTCTTGTGTATAAAATATCTTCAATAAAAGCAAGAGAGGATTTTCCTTATACATTAACATTTGATTTATGTCCGAATTTGGGAAATCTGCAATTAACGTTGGATAAAAATTCACATAAACTTATGAAAAATATTTTATCCGAATACTTTCCTCACAGATTTTCGGAGTTTATTTCTTCCGATACAGCAGAGAAAAAAGGGTTCGAGATTAACGGAAAAGAGCGTGATTTGATAGAAGAAAAAATACATAATTTTAACGTTACAATAACCGGCACAAATAAGGGTGAAGAAACGGTAACATCGGGCGGATATGATTTGAATCAGATTAATCCAAAAACAATGGAATCAAAACTTCATGATAATATTTACATTATAGGTGAAGCTCTTGACATAGATGGCTTCTGCGGAGGATTTAATTTGCAGAATGCATGGTCTACGGCATTTGTTGCCGCAAATGGTATAATAAATAAAAAAGGATAAAAGTATGGAGAAAGATAAATTAGTACTGCATATAGCAAAAACTTCACTTGCGGGAGCACCTATAAGGCTTGTTAATGCTTTGAATAAATATACAAATTACGAAGCAAGACTTTTGGATTTTATGCCGATAACGGATGAAACCGGTGAAGAATATAAATATCCGGAAGATTTGAACTGGCATGTGGAAGAGGAAAAAGAAGAGGCAAAAAAACTGATTAAAGAAGCTGATATAATACATTTTCATCATTTTATGGATTTGCAGATTAATCCGTTTTTAACTTATTTTGATAAAGAAACAAAATCAGGATGTAAATTTATTAGACAATTTCATTCACCTTATGAATATATAAATAAAACAGAAATCAGGTTTGAAGAAGCTTATAAAAAGGATAATCTGCCTAAAATTGTTATTCCTCATTGCGCAGAGCGAACATTTCTAAATTTGGATATTGTACCGAATATAATTCCTATTGATGAAGAGTACTGTAAACCGCTAAAAACAAATAATAAAAAACTAAAAGTTATGTACTCAGCTTCCTGCAAAACTCCGCGTTTGGAAGAACGCTGGGCAACAAAAGGATATCCGGAAGTCAGTGCAAAATTAAAAGAACTCAGTAAAAAACTGGATTTTGAGTATGTGGAAATAAGTAATACCGGATTTTATGAAACCATGAACCTGAAACGTCAGTGCGATATTGTAATCGGAGATACTGTTACAGGAAGTTACCATCTTACAGAGCTTGAAGCACTTTCTCAGGGAAAACCATGTCTGACATATCTTGATGCTAGGAGCGCAATGACATTTATGAATACATTTAAGACAAAAGATATTCCTTTTGTAAATGTTTATATGGATGAAATTGAAAATGCACTTAATGAGCTTATTAACAACAAAGAATTACGGGAAGATATCGGAAGATTTTCTCGTGAATGGATGGAAAAGTATTATAAAGAAGAAATTTTGATAAAGCAATTTACTGATGTGTACGACCGTTTGCTTGCAGATAAAGAAATAGAACGTGCTGATGCAAAGGTGCACACTGCAGCTAAAGAATTTCTCTATAATAGAGTTTATGATTTCAGATGGGAAAATGAACGGGCAAAGAAATAATTTTACATTTTTTGTACAAATATACTCAATCTTTACTCTGTTGCTTTTTTTACCCCTTTACCCCTTTACCTCTTTACCCCTTTACTCCTTTACCCCTCGATGACTTGTACTCCGTCATCAGATACAAATTGGATTCCGAATTTTGCACGGAATAAGTATCTTACTGTATTACTCTGAATTTCATACATCATTTTATTAAAGAGGTCATAAGCTTCTTTTTTATACTCAATAAGAGGATCTTTTTGTCCGTAAGCACGAAGTCCGATGCCTTCTTTTAGCATATCAATATTATGAAGGTGGTCAATCCATTGGTTATCAACAACTCTTAAAAGAATATCTCTTTCCAAAGATCTCATCATATTATCTTCTGTAAATAATTCTTGCGGTACAAAGTTTGGATCATATTGTTCTGAAATTGAATTATAAAAACCGATAATTTGTTCTTCGTGTTCTTTGTATACTTTTTGAGCAGCTTCTTTAATTGAGTCATAAATTCTGGTATATCTATATGGCTTAATATCATCAATTGTAATATATGTAAGCTGCGGAATTGTTGAATGAAGTTCTTTAATAAGAGTTTCCAAATCCTCCTGAATGTATTCTTCCGGATTCATTTCAGGTGCTATGTAACTCTTAAGAAGTCTATCAACTTCTCTATCTATCATGTATTCAATATCACCTCTGAGGTCTTTACCTTCAAGAACTTTTCTTCTTTGAGCGTAGAATTTTTCTCTCTGAACATTCATAACATCATCGTACTGAAGTACATTTTTACGAATATCAAAGTGATACGTTTCAACTTTCTTTTGCGCTGACTGAATCTGTCTTGTGATAAGCGACGATTCAATCGCCATATCTTCTTCAACATTAAGCATATTCATAAGCGTTGTAATCTTATCGCCGCCGAATATTCTCATAAGGTTATCTTCAAGAGAAAGGAAGAACCTTGTAGAGCCGGGGTCTCCCTGACGTGCGGCACGACCTCTGAGCTGGTTGTCAATTCTTCTGGATTCGTGTCTTTCTGTACCTATAACATGCAATCCTCCGAGTTCAACAACTTTTGCGTGTTCTGCTTCTGTTATGGCGCGAGCATCTGCGAGAGCTTGGTCTTTTAGAGTTTGATAGTTCTCATTTTCTTCTGTAATGCCTTTTTTTTCAAGTTCTTCTTTTGCCAAGAATTCAGCATTACCGCCTAAGAGAATATCGGTTCCTCTGCCTGCCATATTCGTTGCTATTGTTACAGCCCCTACACGGCCTGCCTGAGCAATAATGTAAGCTTCCTTTTCGTGCTGTTTCGCGTTTAAAACATTATGCTTAATCCCTTTTTGTTTAAGCAGGTGTGAAATATATTCTGATTTTTCAATACTTACAGTACCTACGAGAACAGGACGTCCGATTTTATTTTGTTCAATAATATCATCTACAACAGCATTATATTTTGCGCGTTCTGTTTTATAAATAACGTCAGGATAATTAACTCTTATATCAGGTTTATTTGTCGGTATAGCAGTGACTTCCAGATTATAAATCTTGCCGAATTCAGCTTCTTCTGTCATAGCTGTACCGGTCATACCGGATAATTTAGGATATAACCTGAATAGATTTTGGAAAGTAATGCTTGCTAAAGTTTGGGTTTCATCCTGAATTTCTACACCTTCTTTTGCTTCAATAGCTTGGTGAAGCCCGTCAGACCAGCGTCTTCCGGGCATTAATCTTCCTGTAAATTCATCAACAATCATAACTTCACCGTCTTTAACGACGTAATCTGTATCTTTTATAAATAATTCTTTTGCTTTTAAAGCATTCAATAAATCGTGGGCGTACTGATTGTTTATGTCGAAAAGGTCTTTACAGCCAATGATTTCCTGAGCTCGGTCAATACCGTCTTCCGTAAAAATTACGTTTTTATTCTTTTCATCGACTTCGTAATCTTTATTTTTTTCTAATTGCGGAGCGACTTTTGCCATTTGAGTATATGTATCGGCTGATTTTTCCACTCTGCCGCTGATAATTAAAGGAGTTCTTGCTTCATCAATAAGAATACTATCGACTTCATCTATAATAGCGTAATTAAAAGGTCTTTGGACAAGCATCTCCTTTGATGCCGCCATATTATCTCTAAGATAATCAAAACCAAATTCGTTATTTGTACCATAAGTAATGTCGCAAGCGTACGCTGCTCGTTTACGGTTAAACTCTTCTGCATCATGTTGATTAGATAGAATTACACCAACTGTTAAACCTAAGAATTTGTATATTTTACCCATCCATTCACTGTCGCGCTTTGCAAGGTAGTCATTTACGGTTACAACGTGAACACCTTTTCCTGTAAGAGCATTAAGATAAGCTGCAAGTGTTGCAACAAGTGTTTTACCTTCACCGGTTCTCATCTCTGCAATGTGTCCGTTATGCAGGAAATATGCGCCTATCAACTGAACATCAAAGTGACGCATATTTAAGACACGCTTACCGGCTTCACGTACGGTCGCAAATGCTTCCGGCAAAATTTTATCCAAAGCTTCTTTTTCTAAGATTCTGTCAGCTTTTTCATTATCAGATTTTTGTCTCTTTGCTAAAATTTCTTTGAATTCATCTGTTTTTGCACGAAGTTCTTCATCTGAAAGCTTTTCAAATTCAGGTTCAAGCGCGTTTATATGGTCTATTATTCCTAATATTTTTTTAACTTTTTTTTCATTTGGATCGCCCAATAATTTAAGTAAAAAGTCTATCATAACATATCCTCTCCAATTAATGACACTATAACATAAAGGCAATTATATGGAAAGTCGTAAACCGGGGCAGTTATAACAAGAAAGTTGATAAACAATAATAAATTCAATTATTTAGCACTTAACAGCAAAATTTTTGGATGCATAGTTTCTTCTATGAGCGAATCTTCCATATTAATGCCGTTTGAATATTGTTTAGCAGTGTTTATATCTTTTTCATATCCTTCATTATCGCCAAGCTTTTTCTTTATCAATGCTCTGCTAATGTATGCTCTTGCGTTATTTCTTTTTCTGTCTATTGCCAGATCCCAAACTCTAAGAGAAATTTCAGGATGATTTGCGGATTCATACAAATCAGCAAGGCACGCAAATCCTGCGTATGCAGAGGAGTCTGTGTTTAAAATGGCATTGCAATATGACAAAGCCTCTTTGTAGTTCCCGACTGTTTTATAAAGCATAGCCATTTTCAGGTAGTCGTTGAATTCTATTGAGTCTGAATTAATATAGTCACTAAGAGCCTGCTTGTAGTTGCCGTAATACATATTAATATCTGCCCGCTCTCTGTATAAGGCTTTTAATTTTTCCTCTTTTTCAAAAGTCGGTATTGTAGCAATAGCTTTATCCATTTCTTTTAAAGCATGCTTTTTTTCTTTTGGGTACATTTTTGCTAAATATATTGCATTGTTTCTGTGAAAAATGTATTCTGTAGTATCCTTATGCATTAACTGCGCAATAAACATTTGTGTGTTGTTACCCCAAAAACACATCTGTAAGAATTTGTTTACAGGCGGTGTACAGCACCATGCAACGAACAAAAATCCTAAGATAAGTATTGTTACAAATTTAACATCATCATTTTTTGATTTTTCAGTGAAATTGGTAATCATATAGTTTTTTCTTTTATTCCATTATTATAATATCTTTTTATTTTTTTAACAACATAAAATTTGTTTTAAGTCATTTATTTCTTTAAAGTTTTGTTTTTCCAATGCTTTGCAGCAATTTGGTGCTATTTTTTGTGCTGATTTATTATCGGTAATATACATTTCAATAAATCTTGCAATAAGTTCAGTAGGCTTGTTGTAGTAAGAATTGAGTCTCGAAATTCTTGAGTTAATCCTTCTCAAAAGACGTTGTCTCGATTTTAGTAATAAATAATCTGCTGCAGAATTTTTTATGTCATACAAATTCAGTTTATCAATGGAAAAAACATTATCAAAATATTTTACTTTGTCGTATTTAAGTAAATATTTTTCCGGCAGAGTAAGCGTTTTTTCAATTTCTTTGCAAGGTTTGGTAAGAGAAAAAGCCGGATAAAGTTTTTTTATTTTTCCAGCAAGCTCTTTGATTTCATTATTAACAGTGTCTTTTTTCTGAAATAATTCTGTTGCGGTTGCTTTTGGTATAGCTTGCACTGAAACATTGATAAGCTCTTCCTGCATATCGTCCGTAATTTCCGGAAAAATAAAATTCAGTGAGGAAAGAGTTTTATCGTGTTTATAATGAATGAAGTGTGCAAACTCATGTATTAACGTAGATAGCACACTTTTTTCGTCCATGCCCTTTGCCACATCAATACGTTTTTGTAATGATACAAAAATGCCTTTATTCCCTCTGGCTTTGTTTTTTCCTATATTTACAGAAATACCTTTGTTTTCAATATATTTTGTTATTTCTTCTATTCTGTTTCTTTGATTAACCATTTTAAATAATCTTCACTGCAGTCTACTATCGGGAGAGCAATAACCTCCGGAACATTATAAGGATGAACCTCCTCAATAAATAATTTTATTTTCCCGTAGTTTGCTCTTCTTGTTTTTATCATAAGAAGAATTTCTTTTTCTTCGCATACTTCTCCGTCCCAGGAAAAAGTAGATTTTACATTTTCAATCATGCTGACGCAAGCAGCCAGTTTGTGTTTTAAAAGAACTTTTGTAATTTCTTTTGCCGCTTTTTTATCAGGTACTGTGCAATAAATTACTATTATATCCATTTCTCTTCTCCCTTTCTACAGTTTGAATATTTTCCCCGGGTTTAAAATATTATTCGGGTCAAATAAAGTTTTTATTCTTTTCATATATTCAATAGCACCGGCATCTATTGTTTGATTCAGATATGACAATTTTTCTATCCCTACACCGTGTTCTGCGGAAATTGTTCCGCCTAGTTTGATTGCCATTGAATATATTTCTGATTTTGCCATTGTATAAGCCTTAAATTCCTCTTCATTTTCTAAATTTAAAGCTATTTGCGGATGAAGATTTCCATCCCCTATGTGTCCGACCATACAAAGTTTCAGGTTATATTTATCGCATATTTTGCGGCATCCTTTAACCATATTTTGTATAGCGTTTCTGGGGACAATAATATCATCCGACACGACATCTAATCCGAGTTTAGCTGTCGCAGCAAAGCTTGAACGGCGCGCTGTCCATAAAGCTTCTTTTGTTGTTTCATCCTCTGCGCTCTGGATAAAACTTGCATTGCTTTCTTTTAAAACTTTTATTATTTTTTCGGTTTGTTCTTTTACGGAAAGATTTGTACCATCTGTTTCAATCAGCAGCAGACAGGCTTTATCTGTTTTTAAATTACAAGGGTAAAATTTCTCAACGGTGTTGATGGCATTATTATCCATAAATTCTATTGTAGAAGGGAATATTCTTTCTTTTATAATATTATTCACCCCTGTTACAGAATCTTCTATTGTATCAAAATAAGCTGTTACAAGACTGGATGTCTCAGGTTTCGGAATAAGTTTTAATTCTGCTTCCACAACAACGGCAAGAGTGCCTTCGCTGCCGATTATCAGTTGATTTAAATGGTATCCGACTGCATCTTTAATTGTTCCTGAACCAAGTTTTATAAGCGTTCCGTCTGCCATTACAACAGTCAGACTTAAAATGTAATCTTTTGTTGTTCCGTATTTAAATGATTTTGCTCCACCGGAAGATTGAGCTATACTTCCGCCTATTGTTGAAACTTTGTAGTTTGAAGGATCAGGAGGGTAGTAAAGTCCTTGTGATTCGGCAAGCTCTTTTATATCGGATAAAATTACTCCGGGCTGAACTTTCATTGTCATATTTTCTGTATTAAAGTCCAGAATTTTATTCATTTTTGAGAAATTTAATACGATTCCGCCCTGTGTACAAACGCAGGAACCGACCATATTGGTGCCGGCACCGCGGGAAATAACAGGAATACGGTTTTTGTTTGCATATTTTAGAATATTTTGTACTTCTTCAATTGTTTCAACAAAGACAACAGCATCCGGAGACGGGTATTTTGCTTTAGTATTTGCAGAATCCTGTGAGTAGCAGTATCTCTCTTCTTCTGAAGAGAGTACGCTATTACCTAATATTTTGTTTAAATCTTTGAGGCTATTTTTCAGTAACATGTGATGCTATTTTTTCAATACTCTTGTTTAATTTTGCTATTTGTCTGTCCATACCGCCAACTTTTTTGGTTAATTGTGCGGTGTCTTTATTATCAATCAACGACATGACTTCTTCAAGTTTTTCTTCCAGAGTATTGATTTTTCTTTGTTGAGAAGTCATTTTGTCATCAATTGCGACTAAAAATTTATTCAGCGTATCTTCAAATGGAGTTACGTCAAGTTTCGGAGCGCGGTTGTTAATTGTGTTATCAACAATCAGTCTGTCTAATTTTGTTTCCAATGAAGAGATTTTCTTTGCTTGTTTATCAAAAACATTACTTAAAGCTTCTACCAGTTCATCAGATTCAGAGTTGTCCTCCGATTCAGTTTTAAGGTCTTCCAGCATAACCTTTATTTGCCCGATGTCGTCAAGAGTCTCTACTTTATCGGTAATTGAGTTTATTTGCGCTCCGGCTTTATCTACCCATTCTGCAAGATATTCAAATATTTGATTATAGATTTGGTTTGTTTTTTCACCGTTTTGAATCATGGTATTAATTGCACCGAGCTTGTTGTCGATTCTGTCCATACCGACTTCTTGCGCAAAGTTTCTTGTTCTTTCATCCAAGTCATTTATTACGAGCTTAAATTCATTTAAATTGTCCTGCAGAGATTTTGATGATTCGTCGGATGCAAGAATCAATTTATTTGTTCTTGTACTGATACTCAAAATATCTTCCGCAACTTCATTAAATTTTTGTTTGAAGTCTTCTGCATCGTCTTTTGAACCCAAACTTTCTTTCATTTCATTTAGAACAAGTCTCAGGTTTGCTATATCAGATTCCAAATCTTGCAGACTGTATACATAATCAATGTTTCCGTCTGAAGACATTATTGCGGTTAATTTTTCATTCAGGAGATTTACATCTTCTTTTATTGAATCAACTTTTGTATCAACTACTGATAAGTTATCTTTTACGTTCTCGATTCCGTCAGAAGTTGTAACAATGTGACTTAAAATTGTAATGAGTTCTGAATGTTTTTCCTGAATAAAGTCAAGAATTTCTTCCTGTTCAGTCACAAATGAAATTTGATTAAATATATTAAGGAATTGCGTAATAATTTCAGATTTAAGTTTGTTCAAACTCATTTCCACATCAAAATCTTTGGAATCAAGCTTTGTTTCTAAATCTGATATTGATTGCATAATTCCGTGCTTTACAATTGCGCTCATTTCGGAAATTTCCGGAAGGTTGTTGCAGCATAATTCACTAATGTCTTCCAGATATCCGGTTTGCTCTTCTACGATATTTTCAATTCCCTTAATTTGTTCTTGTAATGTTTGTTCGTCTTCTTCTGATTGATTAAACAACTGAACTTTCAGGTTATCAAAACTTTCTTTCAGAATATCAATCTTTCCGTTAAGGTTTTCTGAAATTTGTTCAAGTTTTGAATTGATAGTACCGTTATCAGATTTGAATTCTGAAATAAGTTCGTTTATTTCTTGTGATAATTTATTGAAGTAGTCGTTTGTATTTGTATAAATAAGCTTAACTTCTTCATATTTATCAACAATCATATCAACAAATTTTTTATCAAACAGATTCAGTTTTTCGTTAATAGGCTGACTTACATTTGTTTTGATGAATGTTTCAACTTGTTCATTGAGTTTGTTTGCCATTGAATTAACAAGAACTTCATTTGTTGATTTTAAATCGGCAATCGCATCTGAAAATACACTCAGTTCAACAATTTTGTTAAGATTTTCAGTTGTAGAATCAGCAATTGTATCCAATTGAGTTCTCAGATTATCAATTTTGTCATTCATTATGGAAGTGTCAGTCTTCAAATCAAGATATGCTTTTAAGTCATTAACAGAATCCATAATGTATCCGGCTACAGAACCTTCAATTTGGTCGGTCATAATTGATAAATCGTCTTTTTGTGCATCTTTAAGCATGCTGATTTGTTCAATTATGTCGCCGGATATTACATCAGTTTCTTTTTCAATATTTTTTGTAATAATCTTAATTTCTTCCTTAACCATGGAAGTAATCATGTCTTTACAAAGAATTGTATTATTTTTTGCACCTTCTATTTTTTCAAGAATATCTGTTGCAAAGGATTCAATTGTCTGAAGTTCTCCGGCTGAAATATCTGCATTTGTTGCAAGAAGTGATGTTATTTTGTCTTCAAATGATTGATTAACTTCTTCAAAAACGGCTTTGCTGTTTGCAACAAGAGTCTCACAAATAGATGCAACTTCTGATTTGGTAACATCTTTTGCTTCATTTATCAGAGAGTTAAATGTTTGATGAAGCCCTTTTACCTGATTCTGGTAAATGCTCATTTGAGAGAGTTCATCTTTATCCATTCTTTCATTTAAGGCTTCAAAAGCAGCTTTTATTTCTATAGCCTGTGCTCTGAGTTCGTCGCATATTTTTGAATTTGTATTATTGAGTTGTGTCGCATAATTCAAAGAATTTTCTTCAAACATTGAATGAATTTTGTCGCCGAGATTTAATAATTCTGTTTCAACTTCATCCTTTAACAGAGCTTTAAGCTGACTGAACTGTTCTGCAGATTTGCCCTGCAGTGCCAGAAGCTCTTCCAGTATAGATTTTGCCTGAACGGAAACTGAATTTTGAGTGATATTTGAAGCATTTGTTAAAAGATCTTTTAATTCACTCAAATTCAGGTCGATTATTCTTGCTGAATCTTGTTTTAAAGTTGTAACGGCTGTTTCTATACATTCGATAATTTTTGCGGATTTTTCATCGGAAACATTTCTGTTGTCATTTTTGAGTTGTTCTAATTCTGTTTCGATGCCGGATACTTTAGTTTCAACTTCATTTTTTGTATCACTGATTGATTCGGTAATTTTATTTATACCAGTACTTATTTGTTCAAAAGAGTTATTCACTTCTTGTGCTTGTACTGATAAACCTGAATCAACAAATTTTGTAACATCATCCAGCTGAGTTTTTATTTCTTGTATAAATATGTTATTGTCATTTGTTAGTTTTTTAGAGAAGGTATTCAGTTCTTCAACGAGAATATTGTAATCATTGGAAGATGCTTCCAAGCTGTCATCCAAGGCTTGTTTTAACCTTTCGGAAATTTCTTTGAGTTCTGCTTGTGTTGCGGAATAATGTGTTTTTAGAGTATCTTCAAGTACATTATTTAATTCCAGCGCTTTTTCTCCGATGAATCTTGCCTGTGAATCAGATGTTTGATTGAATTTGTCAAAAGAGGCTTCAATTTGAGACTTGTATTCATCCAATTTTTCGCGGATTATTGTTTCTGTTTTTTGTGAAACAGTTTCAAATTCATTTGTAATTTTTTCGGAGAAAGCTGCCTTATTCTCATCCAGCAGTGATGACACAAGAGAATTTAATGCCTGAAAACCTTGTTCTATTATATTGATTTGTCTTGCCAAATCTTCATCTATTGAGCTGTCTGCAGAACGAAATTCTTGTTTCAAAGAATCAAAATCTTTTTTAATTTCTTCTGTATTTTCTTTCAGTGTTTGTGCCGACTGTTCATTAAGGCTTGCCATTACCGATTTTAATGAAACAAAGTTGTCCAAAATTTTTGCTAATGTTGAAGTTAATGATGAAGTTGTTTCTTTTGAAAGCTCTTGAACGGAATCACCAAGTCTTGAGAATCCGTCTACAACATCATTTATACGTGTATCTACCTGCTCTAAGGTTCCTGATACAGACATAGTCATTTCATCAACCGAATTGTTTATCCCTGTGGTGAAATCATTTTTGACAAAATCTACAAGCTCTTTATTTGTTCCTTCAACTTTCAATGTTGTATTTGCGACTTGTTCTGCGAGTTTGGAAACATTCAGTTTTAAAGAATCTGTAATCGCTTCAATCTCGTCTTTAAGTTCGTTTTTAATTTCCAAAGTTTGCTGCATTGCTTGCGAATGCAGATTTTCAGAGTTAAATTTCAACTCACTGATTTTATCTGCGTTTTCGCATGCAAATTCAGTTCTGTATTCGGAAACTTTGTCTAACAACACGTTTTTGAGTGCAGAAAGTTTTGATTCAAAGTCTCCTTTCAGACTTTCCGCAGAATCCAGAATATTTTCAAGATTTGTTTTGTTTGTTATGTGGTTTAAATCAAGTTTTTCTTTGATTTCATCAAAATTTCCCTGAACTTCAATCAGTTTATCATAAGAATTTTTAATGCCGGTTTGTATTTCTTGTGTGCTTGTTTCAATTGATTTATTTATAGAGCTTATATTTTCGCCGGTTTCTTTTTGAATCTGGCTCAGGCTTCTGTCTACCTGAATCTTAATTATTTCAACAACGTCTCTGACGTTTTCAACGTAATTTAGGTGGCTGTCATTTACAGCTTTTGTCAGGTCTTCAATCTTGGAGTCAAGGAACTGGTTATCATTATCTCGGCTTACGCTGACGTATGACAGAATATCTACAATTCCTGATGAAATATTGTCTAAGGATGTTTTAACCCCTTCTAAAGCGTTTAGCTGTGTCTTTTTAACTTCGTCTTCAAGATTGTCGAGCTTACTTATTAAAAGCTCATATTTACCGAATAAATCGTCAGAGAATTTTTCTGATGAATCAGAGGCGGATGTTTCCACAGCGTTAGCCAAATCTTGTTTCACCGCATATAAATCTACTCTCAAATCTTTAACAACATTGATAAAATCAAGATTCAGGAGATTCTGAACAGAATTTTTCAGTTCTTCAAATTCTTTTTTTGAGTTGTTAATTTCGATTATTGATGCGTCAAGTTTGTAATCAAGAGTTCCTGAAAGATTCTTTACCTCTGTCATTTGTTCAACCACTTTATCAGAGGAACCTGATACAAATTCTTCCTGTTTTTCAAGAGAGTTCTTCAGACTGTTTTCAAACAATGCCAGTCGGTCTGTGATGTTTGAAAAAATTGCATTGTTTCCGGAAACATTATTTTCATCAATTTGAGAAATTACTGTTTTTAATCCGGAAATTCCATCAATTATGTCAGAGAAATTAGATGAACATAATTCCGCAATTGCGGTTTGTGTATCTTTAAGTCTGGAATTGATTGTATTAGCGTCAGTTTTTAAATCGTTAATGGTTCTTTCTGTATTAGCATCCAAAAGCTGTGAAATTTTATCGGTATGTTTATCGACATGCTCTTTTATTTCCGAACTTAAACCGCTTAACGGCAGAATACATTCATTGATAATGTCTTTTATTATAATTTCCAGTTTGCTTTTTAATGTTTCAAATTCATCATTAGAAGAGGATTGTTTTATAAATTCTTCAATTTCGTTAAGTCTGTCCACAACTGCAAGTGAGTTTTTTTCACCAATTTCCGAAATAACAGCTTTTAATCCTGCTATCACATTAACTGATGCGTCAATTTTTTCAGACAAACTGTCAATCTTGTATCCTTTGTCGGTAATGTTATCAACAGAAGCCGCAACTCTTTTATTAATTTCGTAAATATCAAGCAGACTGTTTTTTGCTGCATTCATATCTTCAGTTGAAGGTAGTGATGATATTGAATCCTCGAGCTGGGATTGCTTTTTGTCAATTAATTGCAACGCGGAAAGAATAGTGTTTGAGGACGAAATTATTTCTGTAAGCTGAGTTCCGAATTCTGTAAGAGAGTCGGTTTTGTCGAGTTCACTTATTGTTTTTATAACAGTTTTGAAATTTTCATTCAGACTTAATACTATAGAATCGAATCCGTTGCTTATTCTTTCTATATCACCTTTTAAGACAGAAACGCTTTTAATAATTTCTTTCTTTTGGGAATCATCGGATTGAATGGCATCGAGGCGAAGCATTATATCGGTAAGGGATTCTTTTTGAGAAACAACTTCTCTTGAAAAAACAGACAAATTTGTTGCAACAATATCAAAAAGTTCTTTTACTTCGCTTGATTTAAGCATTTCAGAACTGTTTTTCAAAAGATTTGAGAATAATGATTCAATTGCGCCAAATTTTGAAACTAATACATTATGTCTTTCTTCCAGACCTTGTTTTAAGTCCGTTAAAAACAATTTTATCAGATTGACATCCTCATCGGTATTTATTTTTTCCAGTTTGGAGTTTATTCCGCTCAAAAGTTTATCTACATCTGATGTGTTTAAGATTCCCTGCGCTCTTATTGAGTTAAGGAGTGTTTTTATTGTATCAAAGTTCTCGTTAATTTCCGCTAAATTGTTAATCTCTGCCATATCCTATAATAATCCCAATATACTACCTTCGTTAATAATTATATAATAATATAAAAATAGTGACAAATACTATTTTTTTTTCTAATATATTTTTATGAATTATATATTTTTATTCTTAATCGGGGCTTCATTGTTAATAGGTATTGTAAACGGAACTATGTCTGAAGTAGTTTCGGCCATGCTTTCGTCATGTGATTTGGCAGTAAAAATAGCATTTTCTCTTATAGGAATAATGACATTTTGGCTTGGAATAATGAGGATTGCAGAAAAATCCGGCATGGTCAAAGTTATTGCAAAAATTTTAAAACCGTTAGCAAAGTTAATTTTTAAAGATATAAAAGAAGATTCTCCCGCTGTCGGAGATATAACAATGAGTGTTGCCGCAAATGCATTGGGACTCACAAATGCAGCAACCCCAATCGGTTTGAAAGTGATGAAGGATTTGCAGGAGGAAAATGAGAAAAAAGATACTGCATCCGATGCTATGTGCATGTTTCTTGGTATGAATACAGCAGGCTTTCAGATAATTCCGGCTACTGTTATTGCAGTTCTTGTCGGAGTCGGAGCAAAAAATCCTTCGGAAATTATTCTTCCCACATTGATTGTAACAACGGGAGCGTTTGCTACAGCAATAGTCACAGCATTGATATTAAGGAAGATTTGGAGGAAGCATGGTTAATATTATTAATAAAATATCAATCTATATTCTTCCGGTTATAATTTTGTTTATTTTGACATTTGCTGTATTCAGAAAAGTTCCGGTGTATGAAGAATTTATTGACGGTGCAAAAGACGGTTTTAAGGTTTCCGTTTCCATAATTCCGTATTTGGTAGCAATAATAGTCGGCATTTCAATGTTTAAGGCATCCGGCGGTATTGATTTGATTACGCAATGCTGCGGGAGTGTTTTGAATAAACTCTGTATTCCGACAGAAATTGTACCGATAATTATTACCCGTTCACTTTCCGGCTCTGCAACATTGGGAATTTTTTCCGATATAGCTAATACTCTCGGACCGGACAGCTATGTAACAAAGCTTGCCGCCATTATGGTAGGAAGTTCGGAAACAACATTTTACGTACTTTCTGTTTATTTTGGTTCGGTCGGGATTAAAAAATTCAGATATGCAATATTAACAGGTATAATTGCTGATGTTACAGGTATTGTACTAGCAATTTTGGCTGCTCGGACATTTTTTCCTGCCAGCATCGTGTAGTTGAACAAATTTTTTCTTCTTGCACTTCTTTTTTTATTAGAGCGGCAAAATTTATATCTATAAAATTTATTTGGTCTAATTTCTCAACCGTGTATTCATTGCTTCCGCAATTTGTGCAATAGTGATTCTGCGGAACAATTTCCCCGTTTTTTACCATAGCTTTCATTTTTACTCCGCAGCAAGAGCATCTTGTAATATACCATTCGTTTTTAATTAGTTTTCCGCAATCAGGACAGTACCCTTGCTCCATATTCGGTGTAACTTTTTCGTGTGTGCATTTCGTTGATAATTTAAATAAATTCGTAAAAAACATTGTTTACCTCACTGTTTTTTTATTAATGATGAATTTTAAATAATCAATATTTTTTATTCGTTTATGTCTATTTATAATTTTGGAATCATAAATTGTTACAAAAATTAATAATTGTGTAAAATTAGGCAATTTTTTTATTCGAAAATACTTTAAATATATAAGAGGAACGGGATTAAGATAAATATTTTCAGTATCGATTTAAGACGAAACATAATAAATATATACATACACATACATACTACACTTCACACATTAAAAGTTTTTAGAGTCACTTAGACTCTTTTTTTTTATCATCTCTTTTTGAGTTTGCGAGAAAAACGTGAGTTTTTCCGCAAACTCTAAGGAACGGTTTCGAGTCAATCCCTATGCTATCCCGCATAGAGATTGACTCTCACACACCGAGGTCGGGTGCGGAAAAATCTCAAAATTCTGTCAAATTTTGGATTTTTCCGCACCCTCTTTGTGTAAATTTTTGTGAATATCACTTATAATATGTAATTCGTTAGTATTTATCAGATATAAATTGAATATATAATTTTCTTTACAAAAATTAACAAGTGTTATATTATTAAAAAATAATAGTTAATATTTCGTAACAATTCAGCAATTAAATTTGTTTTGAACTTTTCTTTAAAATATAATGTTGAATGTACGAAAAAATTTTAACCCATTAAATACAGTATTAGGAAATGGAAATATGAAAAAACACTTAAGTTATTTAATTGCAGTAGTATGTTTTTTATCAATGTCACAGGCACAAGCGGATGTATTCCCTGCAAACGCAGCAGGATATAATCCGGGAACATACAATACTTCCGAAATGGAAAATCAGAAAAATTACCAGATAGATAAGAGTTATGTTCAATCACTGGATGATGTAACGAAAGATGAACAGATTTATGATGCTACGGTTGAAGAAAACCAAGCTCGTGAAGGTGTTTTATACAACCCTCACTTCCTGCTTGAAAAAATCAATTTCGAAGGTAACACAAAAATCTCAAATGCAGAACTTGAAGCTCTTGCAAGAGAAGTTCTTGGTGAAGATGTTTATTTTGATGAATTGTTAGAAGTTTGTTCAAAAGTTACAAACTTGTACCGTTCAAAAGGTTATTTAACATCTTATGCAACAGTTCCTCCGCAAAGAATTGTAGATGGTGTTGCAACAATCAACATTGTTGAAAGTAAGGTAGGCGCTTTAAACATTGAAGGTGAAAAATGGACTCGTGAATGGTATCTGAAACATATCATTATGGGTAAAGCCGGATTAAGAGAAGGCGATGTATTCAACGCTAAAAACCTTCAAAGAGCAATGAAGGAAATTAATAAAGAAGATTACGTTCAGGTTCAGACTGAAATCGAAAGACAAAAAGACGGTGATGAAAACACAGAAATTACACTTAATGTACGTGACAGATTCCCGATTAATTTTGATGTAACTTATGATGACTACGGTCGTTCTTATACAGGTGCACAAAGAGTATCATTCTTGCTTGGTATGCACAACCTGACAGGTCTTGGTGACAAGATTTACGGCGGAACGATTCTTTCATCCGGTTCAACAGGATGGATGGCAGGATATTCACTTCCGGTATCTTCATACGGAACTCGTGCATCATTTGATTTTAATGATTCTCATGTAAGATTAGGCGGACCGTACAGAGGAATGAATGTTAAAGGTAACGCACAAAGTTATTTCTTTAAATTAACTCATCCGTTGGTACAGACTGCAAAATCTGATTTATATTTATACACCGGATATGATTTAGTTCGTGCAAATACAACAGCATACGGCGGACAAACAAGACTTGCTGATTATACATTGCACGTATGGCGTACAGGTTTGTACGGTATGACAGACGACAGCTATGGTCGTTGGATTGGAAACTTGGGTGTTGACTTTGGTATGGGCGGTCATGGAAGCAGTGATGTTTCAGACGCAAGATTCTTCAAGGTTTCAGGTGGTGTTACACGTGTACAAAGATTGTTTGCAAGAAGCTTTGGTATTGTTCGTGTAAACGGTATGTACTCACCTAATAAATTGTATGCTGCAGAACAGATGCAAATTGGTGGTCCTTACACATTAAGAGGTTATCAACCGGCTGAACTTATCGGTGACTATGGTGTATCAGGTACTGTAGAATACAGATTCCCGATTCCGTTCTTAAACAGAATTGCTCCTAAGATTGATGAAAGAATCAAGCTTGCTGCATTCTATGATTTCGGTTGGATTGGAGAAAACGGACACATATATGATTATCCGAAACACTTCTTACAATCAGTCGGTTTCGGTACATATATCACATTCTGCGATTGGCTTACAACACAAATTGGTGTAGGTTTCCCTCTCGGAAAGAAATATTATCACGAAAATACGGCGAGATTCTATTTCTCAGTTAATGGTGACTTAGACAGAATCATACCGTTGAGAAATCCGCAGAAACTGTAGAAATAATTTAATAAAGATAAAAGAGCTCCTTTATAAGGGGCTTTTTTATTGCGTTTACAGTACTTAATACATTGACATGACTGTTGTTTTAATGTTTAAATTATATTGGGAGCGAAGAAGGGATACAGATGTATATAAAGCAACTCGAGGTAGACAATTTTAAATCTTTTGCAAATAAAGTAGAGATACCAATGCTAAAAGGTTTTACAACAATATCCGGACCGAATGGTTCAGGTAAGAGTAACATAATTGACAGTATTCTTTTCGCTCTGGGGCTTTCGACAAGCAGAACTTTGCGTGCTGAAAAATTATTTCATCTTATTTCTACATATAACAAAAGAAACGAAGCTTATGTAAAAGTAACTTTTGGAGAAGCTGAAGGCGGTGATTTTTCTGTTGCAAGAAGAATTCGCAAATCTTCTCAGGGATTTAACAGTATTTATTATTTGGATGACAAAATCGCAACTTTGTCTGATGTTCATGCAAAACTTGAGAAATTCAACATTACGCCCAATAGTTATAACGTGATGATGCAGGGTGATGTTATGAGCATAACTAACTGCACCCCCGGAGAAAGACGTAAGATAATAGATGAAATAGCCGGTGTTGCTGATTTTGATAGAAGAATAGAGCAGGCAACTGCAGATTTAGAGGTTGTAGAAAAAAGAGTTGTAAATTCCAATTTAATTCTAAATGAAGTAAATACTCGCTTGGAACAATTAAAGGAAGAACGAGAAGTTGCGTTAAAGTATCAGAAATTAAAAGATGAAAAGATTGGTTTGGAGAGCCAAATTAATACCGTTAAATTCTTTGATTTAAGACGCAATTTAGAGAAAGCGCATGAAAACATTTTGGAGTTTACCAAAAAGAAAAAAGAAGAAGAATTAAAATCAAAGGATTTAGACGAGCGATTAAAAATAATTAAGGAAAAGTATGATGAAATTTCATCTACGATAAAGGAAAAAGGTGAAGCACATCAAATTGAATTAAAGCAAAAAGCAGAAGAAATTAAGGGAAGTATTTCTAGAAAAAATTCTTCAATTGTATATGCTGATAAACAAATTCAGGACAATTTAAAAACTGTTGAGAATACAAAAAACGGTATAGAAGTTCAGCAGGGCAAAATTAAAGATGCGGAACTGCAAATTTCTTTAAAGCAGGATGAGATTAAAGGAATAGAACAGAATATAGAAGAACAAAGAGGAATTCTTCACAAAATATTGGAAGACATGTCCGGCTTGAATGAAACAGCCGAGAAGCATATTGAAAAAAGAAATTCTTTGAGAAAAGAATTGGAAGAATATCAGGATAAAGAAACTAAGATTATACAAAAACAAGCACCTTTAGAGGCTGAGTTATCCGCAAAGAAAAAAGCACTAGAGGATGCAAAAACAAAGCTTTCTGAGTTGGAAGAATTCAAGAAGAATTTTTCAGAAACAAAAGCTTCTAAAGAATTGATGATAGAACAACTTGGCAAAGAACTTGACGATTTTAAAATTATCCTTAAAAATACATTGTATGAGTTGGACAAAATTAAAAGTGAAATCACAGATTCTGAATTTGAACTTCAGGCGGCAAATAAGAAAATTTTCATGCTTGAGGCAACTAAGAATGCAAGCGAAGAAGCTAACCTCGGACGTGCGGTTGATACCGTTATGGGTGCAAATATCAGAGGAGTTCATGCCCCTTTAATGAAGCTAGGACAAGTTGATGAAGAGTATTCAACAGCGCTTGAGATTGCAGTTGGCGGCAGAATGGCGAATATTGTTGTTGAAGACGAGCATGTTGCGGCGACTTGTATTGAACTTTTGAAATCCGCTAATGCAGGCAGAGCAACGTTTATTCCTTTGAATAAAATTGTAAAATGCCCAAAAAGCTTGAATTTGCCTAAGGATAAGGGTGTTATTGATTTTGCAATTAATCTTATTGATTTTGATGATGAGTATTTAAATGCATTTTATTATGCGGTTGGTGATACTCTTGTTGTCGAAGACAGAGAAGTCGCACACAAACTTATCGGTAAATATCGTATGGTAACATTATCAGGAGACTTGTTTGAAAAATCAGGTTCAATTACAGGCGGTGCAATTAAAAAAACAGGTCTTAAATTTGCTCAGAATTCTGATAGTGAACTGGAAATGTATAAAGCCCGTTTGAAAGAAATGGAAGCAAAATATAATGCGACATTAAAGAAGAGAACAGAACTTGAAAATAAGATGGAGGATATAAGAAGTAAGTATTCTTCTTCAACGACAGAATTTAACAAAGCCAAGATGGAATTGACATCTCTGGAGGCAAGTTTTGCAAATAATCAGTCAAATATTGATGAAAAGAATCAGTTTATAAAAGTTACTGTTCCTGAAATTTCTGCACTTGAAAAGAATCTTGATAAGCTGGAAGAAGAGCATGTTTTTGTAACAGAGAAAATGACAGATGTTCAGACTTCGATTCAGGAAATTGAAAAATTGATGAATGATGCAGATTTAAAGGATTTGAAGGAAAAAACTGCAGGTGTTGAGGCGGAAATAAAGCGATATGAAAAAAATCTCGCAAATGCCAATAATGATATTGAAGGCTGGAAGCAGCGAATAGAGTTTATTCATACCACTATAAAAACTCACAACGAAACTATTGAACGTTCTCTTGCCGCAAATAAAGATTTGGAGCTTGATAAATCAAAATTTACAGAGGATATTAAAGGGCTGAATGAGCAGCTTGAAGTTTTGGAAGAGCAGATTAAAGAGATTACGGAAAAACTCGGAGAACTGCTTCAACAGCGGGATAATATAAATAAAGACCTTGTTGATATTGAAACACAGAGAAATTTGAAAGCTTCTGATATCGAAAAAATTGCTGAACAGATAGAATCATTTAAGGCAAGAAGACGTGAACTTGAACCGCAATTGGAAGAGACAAAAAATATTTTGGAAGGTTCAGGTATTAACGTAAACTCATTAGAACCTGTTGAAATGTCAATAGAGGAGATAACAAACAAAATTCAGCGCCTTCAAAAAAGAATGGATGAATTGGGTGCAGTAAATATGAAGGCTCTGGAAGAGTACGAAATAGTTTCTGCCCGTCAGGCAGATTTGCATACAAAAATTGAGACTCTTTCAAATGAACGAGCGCAGATACTTGAGCGTATGAAAGGGTATGAGGATTTGAAAAAAGAGACATTCCTGAAAACTTATAATGCACTAAATGAAAACTTTAAGGACATTTTCCATAAGCTTTCTGACGGTGAAGGAACTCTTATTCTGGAAAACGAAGAAAAACCATTTGAAGGCGGACTTGATATTGAGGCTCAGCCGAGAGATAAGAAAAAACAGCGTCTTGCGGGGATGTCAGGCGGTGAAAAAGCTTTGACGGCGCTTGCGTTTGTATTTTCTATTCAAAAATACATGCCGGCACCTTTCTATGCGTTTGATGAAGTAGATGCAAGTCTTGACGGTATTAACGTAGAAAAACTTGCACATATCGTGCAGTCGCAGTCTGAGACAACGCAGTTTATTGTCGTAAGTCACAGAAAACCGATGATTGAATCTGCAAACAGGACGATTGGCGTAACCCAAAAAGAAAAAGGTATTTCTAAGGTTACAGGCGTTAAACTCAGAGATTAAAGCGGGGCGAATACTTTAACAGATTTCGGGTTTACGGTGATATTAACATTTTCTTTGATGTTATGTTTTTCCCCGTCAATGTGCGATGCTATCCAATTGTTTTCTATAATTATATTTTTTGCATGTCTGTACTCGGCTCTTGTTGAATTCTTTCTGATTTTTAAAAGTGTTAGTATAAATTCAATAAAAAATAAAACAGGGTTTGTGGTTTTTAGGATAAATACGTCTGTTATGCCGTCATCCAAATACGAATTATCAGCAACAGAGACAAGGTTTTTGTACATGTTGGAAGCATTTGCAATGATTATACAAGATGCCTTGATTTTTGTTTGTTCGTTATCAAATTTTATATCATATTCTTTTGTTTTTAGTCTCAGAGCAAATAAAATTCCTGCAATGAAATAAGCAAAATAGCCAAATTTGTTTTTTAATGATTGAGGAGTTTTGCAGATGATGTCTGAGTCCCAGCCAAAACCGCATCTTAGTATACAATTTTGCTCATTTACATTCAAACAGTCTATCTCTTTAATTTTTCCTGATTCGATGCATTTGAGAGCTTTGTTTAAGTCAGAAGAAATTCCGAGTTTTGATGCAAGTAAATTTGCGGTGCCGGTAGGAATTATTCCCAAAACTTTATCAGTATTAATTATAAAAGGAAGAAGCTTATTAACCGTTCCGTCTCCGCCCATCGTTAAGATTGTGTCGTATTCAGATACATCAATTGTTGTTAGCTCATCAATATTAACACATTTAAAAGTTTTTGTATGTTTTAAAACAAAATCAATTACACGTTTTTTATATTTTACTGCCTTTTTTCTTCCGGCATTAAAATTTGTAACAATCAATACAGAATTCATCATAAACGTATTTTAGAATAAATTGTTAAGAAAATAAAGCCCAGCAAATATGCACCGATAACATCCGTAGGGAAATGTACTCCGAGCCAAACTCTGCTGAGTCCCACAAAAATTATCCACAATGCGGAAAATGTTATACCCGCAATTTTCAGATATTTGTTCCTGCAATATTTGTGTAAAAAGCAAATAACCAGCCCCCAAATACAAAATGTTATCAAGCTGTGAGTTGATACATAACTAAAACTGTGAGGATGTATTGCTATCTGCAAATCCATTGGCGGTCTCGGGCGATGAATTAGAGGTTTAAGTATAAATTTGCATAAGTATGCAAATAAAGGAGTCACAATCATAAATAGTGCAGGTTCTATATTCTTTTTATAAATGCTCCACCCAAAGGAAGCAATAATAGGTACAGCAATCATAATGCTGTATAAAATACAATCCGGAAGGAGCGGAATTATCAGAGGTAAATCTTTAAGAAGTGATTGTACATAAATAATTACAGACTCGTCCCATGAAGTTATCACAGGACAAGTCTTAATAAGAATTGTATAAATCAAAAATATTATAATTAAAGTAATGATTTTTTTCATATTTTGTTAGATTTATGATTAATGACAGCCGCATCCGGCACATTCACCTGAACACTTATGCGAACCGGCACTCTCCTCAGGCTTAACAGTTGAACAGAAATTGTCTCTGTCTACATAATATTCACCCTCTAGAGGGAATATTGTCATCCATAGATTTTCTCTCCAATCTTTATCAAGTATTTCTTTGACTTCAGAAGAATATTTATCAATTTCTGATGTAATCTTAGGGTCTGTTAAGTATGCTGCAGCGTTTTCATGAGTTTCATAAGGCTTAAATTCCTGATAATATTTTCTTAAAATATCAGGCCTATCCACAATCATACAAGGTCTTAACATATTTCCGTCTTCATAAGGTATTCCGTCTCTGATTGCCCTCATAAACGGAGAGGCAAGAGCTTCCGTAAGAGTGCAGTTTTTAACGTTATGAGTTGCAAGGTGTACAAAAGTGCAAGGTTCAACATCTCCCCTCGGATTGACGTGAACATATTGTCTTCCGCCTGCAATACAACCCATCATTTCCGGACCGTCACCCCAGAAATCAACCGTCATCATTGGAAGCGTGTTTCTTGCATTATATACGGCTTTTAATATTTGTCTTCTCTGGTCTGCATTCGGTGTCATACTGACATCAGGACTGTCTCCTACAGGAACATAATGGAAGAACCAGCTCCACAAACAGCCTTTATCTGAAAGCATTTTCATAAATTCATCCGATGTTACCTCATCACAGTTTTGACTTGTTGCGGTTATGGAAGCACCGAAGAATATACCGGCTTTTTTCAGCATATCCATCTTTTCCATAACCATATCAAAACAGCCTTCACCGCGGATAGCATCGGTGTTTTCCTTCAAACCGCCTAATGAAAACATCGGCTGGACATTTCCTAAGCGTTTTAATGTTTCGACTGTTTTTTCGGTAATTAATGAACCGTTTGTAAATGTTATGAATGTGCAGTCATTAAATTCTTCACAAAGTTCAAGAAATTCTTTTCTTGCAAAAGGTTCACCGCCAACAATCGGGAATATATGAATTCCCATAACGTCTCTGGCTTCGGTAAAAATTTCTCTCCATTTGTCTTTTGATAAATCTTCGTCTACCGAGTATTCATGCGCCCAGCAGCCTTTGCAGTTAAAGTTGCATCTTTTTGTGATACTTGCCAGAAGAACCGTAGGCGGGAAAAATCCGTTTTTATTATTAAACTCTGTTCTCTTTCTTAAATTGTCACCGTAATAACCGTTTACAAAAAAGTTTTTAATCCATTTATTTCTGCAATTCGGGTCTAATTCGGTTAAAATTCTTTTCCACCAAAAAAGGTGTGCGTGTTCGGATTCAAAAAGCCATTGCATTCTTCTTGCGTGGTTTATACCGCCTTTTGACCCTGAAATTTTTTCAAATATTTTAGCCAAATTTACAAGCTTTTGTTTGGAAAAATTATTTCCTAAATAATTTATAGTTTGGTCAATGATAAAATTGTTTATCTTAAGTTTTAGTCCGTCTAAAATCCCCATTGAATTGGGCTGCCAAACAGTAGCCTGTTTTTCTACTCTCATATTATTCTCTCCTAATTTTCTTATATTTATCCCTCTACATTTTGTTTCATATAATCAACCCATTTCTTTACGATTTCTTCCTCCGGAAGTTCGTAAGAAATCGGTTTCCCGACTTTCAGTGTCAAATGCTTTCTGAACGGAATCCAAGAATATCCGTCAAATCCGCATATTGCAATCGGAACAATATCCATTTTTGCTAATTTTGCAATTGATACAAATCCCGGTTTTATATCATCAAATTTATCTCCTTCAAGGATTTGCCTTCCCTGAGGAAACATTCCGATATTCCATTTTGTATGTTTTACGATATCTAAAATTGTTTTAAGCGTAGCTTTTTCCGGATTTTCTCTGTCTACCGAAAAAGCTCCGAGACTTATAACTAAAAATCTTATGAGCGGATTTTTGTGTTCATACAATTCTTTTTTAGCCATATAAGCTACAGGAGCGTTAGCTATAACCGAAATTAACGGAGGATCAATATAAGACTGATGATTTGATGTGTACATATAGCGTTTAGTACGGTCTACATTTTTCCAGCCGATAATTTTTGTTGTATACCAGAAAAAAGCTGCCGGCCAAACTACAAACCATAAAAACAATGTTATATACGTCGTTCTTATGAATCCGTAATCTTCAGGATATCTTCTGTTGTAGTTACGCTTTTCTCTTTTAAATAAATTTAACACCGATTGTTATCTCCACCTGCTTATAGCTATTGCTGTGATACCGATGTATGCTATACCTTGCAGAGTCTGAACTATAGGAGTAATCCAGTCGTTTCCGGCAATTCTTCTCGGAACAACTATAGTATCACCCATTTCAACCCTTGAGCGCATACATACTCTTTCGGCTTTTCCGTTTACACCGATTTTGTAAATTCTGAATTTATTAGCATTTGGAGTATATCCGCCGACTTCTTTAATATAATCTTTTACGTGTGAGCGTTTCTTATAAATAAATGATTGTTCATTGTATACTTCACCGAGAACAGCAATATATGATGATAATCTCGGTATATAGACATCGTCACCGTCTTGCATTTCCAAATTATCAGTGTCACTTATTTTGTTTAAATCATTGGATTTAATATTTAATGCTATTTGACCTGTATATTGTTTACCGAATTCAAGCTGATCTTTTTCCATTTGTTCAATAAGTGACATTTTTCGGTTATTATCAACTTCTGCCTGCTTATATCCTGCGGCAAGTCTTCCTTCAATAAGTTTTATATCTCTTTCGGTATTGTATCTTGCAAGGTTTACTTGTTTTGTTTTCAAATGAGCACGTTTGAATACTGTACCTCTTAAATCGGCTTCGTCTCTCAAACCTCCTGCTGCTTGAATAAGGTCTGTAAGTTTTTGACCTTTAATAAATGTGTATACACCGGGTCTTTGTACGAAACCTGAAATTTTAACTTTTTTAATAACTTCATTTGGGCGAAGAGTTCTGAAGAATATTTTTTCTTCCGGATAAAGTGATACTTGTTTGATTGCATCACTGTTTATCATAATGTCATATAAATAGAACATTCTGACACTGCGTCCGTCTTTACCCGTGATTTCAACTGCTATATTTTCAGTCGGTATAAGTTTGCTGACTTTTTCTGTCGTAGCTGTTATTTTAAGTTTTTCACCTTCCTGAACGAGTTGTTCCTTATTTGATTCTTTAGAATTTTCTTCATCAGAGAGTTCAGAGCGATTATCCACAATGCCGGATTCTACAAACTGAATATCTGACATTATATCCGCAAGCTTCATATCTGTTGTATAAGGAATATGTTTTGGAAGATTGATACATCCATATACATCTATGAATTTTCTGTTAGTATTCTGATAAACTGTTATTGTGTCACGAGGCTGAAGAATCGGGTCATTCAGTCCGGCAAAGAAATCTTTAAGATAAATCGGAATTGTTTCTACCACGTTGTTTTTCCCGCTAACTCTTCTTATAACAGCCTGATAAATAAAGGTTTCTTCCATCAGTTCTTTTTCGTCTTTGATAATATCGGAAAGTCTCATACCTTCTTTATATGCGTATGTTGCAGGGTGTTTGATGTTACCTTGAATTGTTACAATGTTTTCAACATCGTTATACATTTCCTGAAATTGTATTGCATCACCGTCTGCAAGTTTGGTTGTTTTTGCTGTTAAATAAGCTATATTTTTTGCGGTTTTTTGTCTTGATACTTTATCAAAACTTTCCATAACAACATCGTTTCTTTGCGTTGTTACCATCAAATCGCCGGCATATTTCATTAAGTCTCCGACTGTTTCACCGGTCTTAAATTCATAAATACCGGGAGCTTTTACACCGTTTTTGAATGACATTGTATTTTTAATTTTATCAACAAAAATTTTATCATTTGCTTTTACAATAATGTTGTTGTCGTTTCCGAGAAATAAGAAATTGTATAAATCCACATATTTGTTATTATATTTAATATTTCTTAATGTACCTGTTTTTTTGACACCGCCGGCTGCGCTTAAAGCATCCATAACGGAGGAATTATTGCTTACGTATACTTTACCCGGTCTTGCAACTTCACCGTATACAAAAACGGAAAAACCGTTGCCTGACGGAATCTGAAGTTTTACCTTCATGTTTGAATATTTACTTTTCGCAATTTTATTTATTTCGTTTTCGACTTCACCTAATGTTCTGCCTTCGGCTTTTACTACGCCGATTCCCTGTATGAACAGAGAACCGTTAGAGCCTACTTCTGTAGTTTCCTTAGGTTTTACAAGATTTGAACCTGACAGAGATATGACATCAACAGAATCTCCGTATGAAAGGATTTCTATTTTTTCGCCGACACTCAATTTATATGAGCTGTCATATTTTCCGGTTGATTCTTTGCTGTCTGCGGAAGACGTTCCAAACTGTTCATATCCGGCTTGATAAAGAATATTTCCTGTAAGAGCATTTTCTTTTCCGTTATATATTTTTTCAATCGGACTGAGTGTATCCTGAACTGAGTGTCTTACGTCAAGCTCCTGATCGTTATCCTCAAACACGTTGCTTTCTGACAAGTTGATTGCGTGCATATCAATTGCAAATACTGTCGGCATGTTACAGAAAGCTATCAATAAAAATGCGGTAAATATTTTTTTAAACATTATAAAATCCTTTCAAGGGTTTTGCTATTCTATATAACAAAATTATGCCATGCTGATTATGTAATAGCAATCTGCATGAGTGATTTTATTGCAGGCCATTCTAACTTCCAAAGTCCGGAAGCGTCCAATGCGTAGTTTCCGACACAAGCTAATTTACAATCTTTACATTTGTTTACACTTTCAACAAATTTCGGGTCAGCAATTACATCTTTTAAAGAACGATTGCGTACGCTTATGAACGGCTGTCTGTCATAGCACTGGAGCATATCTCCGTTGGAATAAATTACGGTTGATATACGTGGCCAGTGGCATTCGTAGTAATTTTTCTTTTCGATAATATAATCCATAAAGTAGTCTGAATTTCTAATCGGGAAGCCTTGTTTTTTCAAATCTTTAATTTTAATAAATATTTCTTTTAATTGGTCGCTTTCAAGTTCTGTATCTTTTACGTTTTGCGCTTCTTCCAAAGCCTGATTAGATTTATTAACAGTAAAATACAAAAGAATATCTGCGTCTTTGCAGTATTGAGCAACTTCTTTAATTTGTTCAAAATCGGTTTGCGCTGAAACTGTACAGCATACATAAATTCTCATTTTTGGAGAGTGAATCTTGTGGTATTCAACACCGTTCATCACTCTGTCGCAAATTCCAGGAAGATGTCTGATATCATCGTGAGCTTTGCCTATTGCATCTAAGGATACAAACATCAAATCGGTATACTCGCCAAATCCCGGATTTTCCTGAAGGAACCAGCCGTTTGTAGCGATTTTTGTGTATAATCCGGCATCGTGAGATGCTTTGCAAATTTCAGTGAAATCCTGCCTCAAAAGGGGTTCCCCGCCCCAGAGAATACTGTCCAAGTACCCGATTTCACCTGCTTCTTTGATTAATCTTTGGATTTCTTCCAAAGGCATATCTTCGTGGTCATTTTTGTGTTTCCAGAAGCAAAAATCGCAGTTGCAGTTGCATTTATTTGTTACCATAAGTGAAAAACACAACGGTTTCGGAGTCTTTGATAAACGGCTTTTTATGCAGGTTAATGCCCCTCCGACTAAGTGTCTGTAATATTTAAGACGTTCTAATGTCATCCTGTTTCTTGATTTTGTTTCTGTCATTATCGTTTACCTCTTCTTCAATTTTCTTCTCTTAACCAAATCAATAAAAGCTTCAATTCTTGTAATGTATCCGGCTTTTCCTGTTTGTTCATCCAATACTAATGATAACACAGGAATATTTTCTTCGCGAGAAACTTTTGATAAAATATTTTGTGAAACAATTTCCGGCATACAAGAAAACGGCATAAGGTGAATAACTCCATCAATTCCATTCTTTGCGGCATAAACAGTATCTCCGATTGTTTCAATGCATTCGCCGCCGATTGCGCGCTTCATATATTTAGAGGCATTTCTGACGGCGCGTTCTCTGTGTGATTCTTTTTTGTAAAACAAAGAAGGCTTTAAAACGTGTTCCAGCCATCCGCTGAACATAATCTGCCTTCTTACTTCCACCCCCATATCGCCAAGTTCTTTTTCTATATGTTGATTTGTATAAGGGTCTAAAAGCACAAAAAATTCGCCTAATAAATATATTACAGGAACATTTTTTTTCTTATCTGTCGGTATTTTTTTAAAATCATTTTTGATGCGGCTGCATAAGAATTTTGACAAAAATACAGAATTACAATCATCAATTATTTTAAGCCATTTTTCGTAACATCTTTCCGCATCGCCTTTGTTGATTTCTCTTGGGCGATAATACAGAAGCATTTTTTCGGCGCAGTCTATTGCGAAGAACTTTGTGAACCCGAGACTGAATGCTTTATAGTATTTCCAAGGGTTTAAACATCTTGTTACGTGCCAGAATGCGTGCAGGGTCTGAATCATTTTGTTTCTGTACATATCAAAAATGACCATATCAAACTCATACCCAAGTGTTTTCAGAGTTTTTTGCGCCATTTTTGTATAATTTCCCAATCTGCATGACCCCGGAGCCTGAAACATCATCAGCGTATTTGCTCCTGCATTCAATGCCATAATATAATTTGCAAGATTCAATTTATAAGGAAGGCAGATTCCTTCAATACTGTTTTTCACACCAATTTCCAATGCTTCATTGCTGTTAGCAGGCGGAATAACAATTTTTGCACCCAGATTTGTGAGTAAAGCTTTCAGAGGAATGTCAATTCTTCCCATTCTCGGCCATGCAATAATCCTGTCACGGGCGGGAATATTATCATCCATTGTCGAAAATCTTTTTATTTGTTCTTCTGCAGCGTTGCTCATTGTTTTTAACCTTGTACTAAGAACGGGTTTGTGTAAAGAAATTTTTTCCCTTTATAAGAAGCCTCAATACGATATTTTCCGGCTTTTTCAACAGGAATGTTAAAAGTTTTTCCTGTTGATTTTTCAACTTCTTCTCCATTATAAACCAATAATAATTCTAATGTCTTTTCTGAATTTATTTTTATACATAAATCTTTACTTAATTCAGTTTTTTGTCCGCAAAAATATTTTTTATCTCCGTTTTTCATATAAATCAGGGGAATGCTCTTAAGAGTATGTCTGTTTACGATTGTATTATTTCCTGATTTTAGAGCATCAAGAATTTGATTTTTTGCAACAAAAAAATCTTCCGAAAGTTTTTCTTCAAGATGAATTACGTTTGTCACTGTATTAAAACAGGTTTTGTAAGGAAAAACCGTTACAGGATAAATATATTTGTAAAATTTGAGCGCGTGAGCGTCTACTCCGCCAATAGCCGGTACAATTTTATCCGTTTCATTATTCAGTTTGTCCCACCATTCGAGAGTAAGTTTTGATGGATTCGTAGTAATACAGTGTTTAAAAAGGTAACAATATGCGAGTTTAAAAATATTTCTGTCATCCAGATTGTCAGCCCAGTTTGAAAACCAGTTCCAGATTTCAACTCCGTCAGGCTTAATATTTTTATCAGTCCACGGAATGCAGTGGTGAGAGTTTTTTCGTTCTTCTCCGTTTTCATTAATTCCTTCATTCGGGTGTGCGGCAAATCCGAATCCTCCTTGAGCGCGAACTTTATCAACGTATATTTGCGGATTCTCTTCCGGTAAAATTTCTTCATTAATGCCAAGGGCAAGATAGTGGTTGCAATTTTGAGGCGATATTTCTTCGCCTTTTATGACATATATTCCGTCAAAAATTCCCTCTTTCGTATCGTAATGGTTGTGGTCAGTTATTATTATAAAATCTAAGCCTGCTGATTTTGCGGATTTTACAATATCTTTTAATTTGCCTGTTCCGTCAGACAGAGTGGAATGTATATGAATTGCTCCTTTATAATTTTTGAACATATATTTATTTTACATAAAAAATAAAAATCTGTACTTAATTGTTAAGTCGTATGGTGGGAAATGCGACAATTATTAAATTGTTCAATAATTGAATATTCATTCCCACCGAAATTTTAAAGGTAGGTTGGATGAAACTCAACTTCTTTTGTTTTTTTTTGTAAAAGTAGGTTAGGGTTTTTACCCCAATAATAACCAATATGACTATAATTCATCCTTCGGCAAAAATAAAAAGTCAATAAAATCAACCCTTGCCAGCTCTTTTTCAACTTTTTTTCAAAAATTTTAAAAAACTAACATGCAGATTAACAAAG